>PBDN01000002.1 GCA_002718135.1 Pelagibacteraceae bacterium
TTCTGCTTTAACATCTGGAGCAGGTTTTTCTTCTGCTTTAACATCTGGAGCAGGTTTTTCTTCTGCTTTAACATCTGGAGCAGGTTTTTTTGAATCTCCCTCTTCTTTCGCCACTTTTAATTTTTCCTGAGTTTTTTTCTTTGGTAAATGTTTTTTTGTTTTTTCTGTAATTACAGGCTTTTCTACAACGCCCATTTTACTTAAAAAAATTAATACTCTATCTGATGGTTTAGCTCCTTGTGACATCCATTTTTTTGTTTTATCAAGATCCATTTTAACTCTATCCGCACTATCTTTAGGTAACATGGGATTATAGGTACCAACTTGGTCAATAAACTTTCCATCTCTTGATCTTCGAGAGTCTGCTACAACAATTCTGTAAAATGGTCTTTTTTTTGCACCGCCTCTAGATAATCTAATTCTTACCGGCATCTCATTCCTTTCTAATTAAAATTTCGAGGAAAATTTCCTTGCATTGTTTGCATAATATCTTTGGGCATTCCTCCTTTACCCATAGATTTCATTCTTTTCATCATCTTTTGTGATTGAAGAAACTGTTTTAAAAGTTTGTTAACGTCTTGAACTCGCGTTCCAGAACCTTTAGAAATGCGTATTTTTCTGGAAGCTTTAATTAAATTAGGATCTGATCTTTCTTCTTTTGTCATTGATTCTATTATAGCCACCTGGTGATTAATTAATTTTTCAGAAATTTTATTTTCAGCCATCATTTTTTGTGCTTTTGAAACACCTGGTAACATAGACATTATTCCTGATACACCACCCATTTTGCTCATTTGTTTTAGTTGTTTGCTAAAATCACTTAAATCGAAATTTCCTTTTTCTAATTTTTTAGCCAATGTTTCCATTTCTTCTTGATCTATATTTTCTGATGCTTTTTCTACCAATGAAACAATATCTCCCATTCCAAGAATTCTTTGTGCTATACGTTCAGGATAAAACAATTCAAAATTTTCTATCTTTTCCCCAACTCCAATAAATTTGATTGGAGCATTAGTTATTGTTTTAATAGATAAAGCTGCACCTCCACGACTATCGCCATCAATACGAGTTAAAATTGATCCAGAAATTTTTATTGCTTCACTAAAACTTTTTGCCACGTTGGCAGCATCTTGACCTGTTAGTGCATCAGCGACAAGTAATGTTTCATGAGGTTGAAATTTTTTTTCAATTTCTACTAATTCAGACATTAATTTTGAATCAATGACCTGTCTTCCTGCAGTATCCAATAAGACAACATCAGCTAAATTGCTTTCTGAATATTTAATTAGTTCATGAACGATGTTAACAGGATTATTTAAATTATGATTAAAAAATTCAACACCAACCTGTTCGGCTAAAACTTTTAATTGTTCTTGAGCTGCTGGACGATAAATATCAACAGAGCCCAAAATAATTTTTTTCTTAGATATCTTTGATAAATGTTTTGCAAGTTTTGCTACTGATGTTGTTTTTCCAGAACCTTGGAGGCCACAAAATAAAATTTTAGTTAAAGATGAAGATAATATTTTTAATGGTTGATTTTCAGAACCTAGAATTTTAATTAATTCATCTTGAACAAGTTTGATAATCATCTGATCTGCTTTTACTGACTTTAAGACTTCTTTTCCTAGGACTTTTTCCTTAACTGAATCTATAAATTGCTTAACTACAGAAAGTGCAACATCAGCTTCTAAAAGAGCGATACGTATTTCACGCATAGTTTGTTCTAAATCAGATTCTGAAATAACAGCTTTTCCTCTTATGCTTCTAACTATTTTTTCAAACTTAATATTCAAAGAATCAAACATATTTCTCCATATAATATTTAACACCAGGGCACGAAACTCGTGGGCTGATGGACCTATCACAATTGTAACAAGCTTAATAACTCTACAATCTAGGATTTGAGTTACTCCCTCTATTTATTAAGAGCTATAAAGTCAAGTTTTGAAAAAAATACAATTTTTTCAAGAAAACTAAGTAAATTAAGGGTATAGAAGCCATATGCAAAAAATAGAATTTATAAAAATGCATGGTTTGGGCAATGATTTTGTAATAATTGATCAAAGAAAAAATAAAATACCTATCAATGAAAATTTAATAATAAAATTAAGTGATAGAAGAAGTGGTGCTGGATGTGACCAATTAATAACCATAAATAAACCTCGAGGAAATGAAGATTCTGTTATTAAAATTTTTAATCCTAGTGGAGATAGAGCAGAGGCTTGTGGTAACGGCACACGTTGTGTTGCTAAATTGTTGTTTATGGAGACCAAAAAAAAATCGCTTAACATTTTATCTGATGCAGGAATATTAAAAGCAACACGTAAAGATAAAAAAAATATTACTGTTAATATGGGTAAATTTTCAAATGAATGGGATAAAATCCCTCTTCAAAAAAAAATGGATACTTTTAATATACCAATTCACATAAATAATTTTACTAAAGGAGTTGCTGTAAATATAGGTAATCCACACGTAGTTTTTTTTGGAGAAAATATTGAAAATGTAGATTTAAGTTCTATTGGCCCCAAAATAGAAAATCATGAATTTTTTCCACAAAAAACTAATGTTGAATTTGTTCAGGTAGTTAATTTGAATACTATAAAAATGAAAGTTTGGGAAAGAAATACTGGTATTACTCTTGCATGTGGTAGTGGTGCATGTGCAGCAGTTTATGCTGCAATGAAAAAAAACTTAACTAAAAACAAAGTAAAAGTTATGGTTGAAAGAGGTTCATTAGAAATTACAATTGAGAATGAAGAAGGTATAATGACAGGACCTGCTGAAATCAGCTATATTGGAACTATTGATATATAATATGTCGATAAATAAAAAAATTATCAACTTAGGATGTAGATTAAATATCTATGAAGGTGAAATAATAAAAAATCATCTTAAAAAAAATAAATTAAAAAATATAACTGTAATAAACTCATGTGCCGTAACAGCAGAAGCAGAAAAAAAAACGGCCTATGAAATTAGAAAGGCAAAAAAAATAAAACCAAAAAATAAAATTATTGTCACAGGATGTGCTGCTCAAATAAACCCAAAAAAATATGAATTTTTAAAAGAAGTTGACATGGTTATAGGTAATAAAGATAAATTACTTAAACAAACTTGGAATAATCTTAATTTTGAAAAAACTACACACGTATCAGATATTTTGAAAGAGAATACTCCAATACCTATTAGTATTGAAAAATTTGAAGGCAGGTCACGAGCATTTGTGGAAATACAACAAGGATGTGATCATCGGTGTACTTTTTGCATTATTCCTTATGGGAGAGGAAATAACAGAAGTGTTCCTGCAGGTGACATAGTTCGTAGAATAAAAAAAATTGTAAAAAACAACTACCAAGAAGTGGTTTTAACAGGTGTAGATATAACAGATTATGGCAAAGACTTACCTGGAAAACCAAGTTTAGCAAACTTAATAAAACGAGTATTAAAATTTGTACCAGAATTAAAACAATTGCGTCTTACCTCAATTGATTGTGCTGAAATCACAAATGATTTTTGGGAACTTTTATCTAATAAAAGATTAATGCCACATTTTCACTTAAGTCTTCAAGCAGGAAATAATCTAATTTTAAAAAGAATGAAAAGAAGACATACGCGTGAACAAGCAATTGAGTTTTGTAAAAAAGTTTTGTCGATAAGAAAAAATGTTACATTTGGAGCTGATTTAATTGCTGGTTTTCCTACAGAAACAAATAATATGTTTACAGACTCACTAAACTTAATTCATGAATGCAACTTAACACACTTACATGTTTTTCCTTATTCTCCAAGAGAAGGCACTCCTGCTGCACGTATGCCACAAGTAGATAAAAATATCATAAAAATAAGAGCGGCAGAATTAAGAAAAAAAGGATATGAACAGATGAATAAACATTTAATTAAAAAAATTGGGCTCAAAGATAAGATTTTAATAGAACAAACAGGAGAAAAAGATTCTAGTGGTAAAAATCAAAATTTTATAAAAGTTAAGTTGGCTGAAAAAATTAGTGAAGGTAAAATTATTCCATGCCTCTATACTGGTGTCCAAAATGAAATACTGTTAGCAAAAAAAATATGAGTATATTTTCTCATTTTAAAACAAATTTACAAAAAACTTCCAATTTTTTGTCTTTTAATATTTTGAATTCATTTCATAATAAAAAGATTGATGCTGAAACTTTAGAGGAACTAGAAGCAGTTTTAATTTCAGCTGATATCAGTATGGATGTTGTATCAAATCTAATTGATTCAGTAAGAAGGGTAAAAAAATCTGAAAAAAATGTTTCTGCAATGGTACTTGAAGTTTTAGCAAATGAAATTGAGTCAATTCTTAAACCAAGAGAAAAATTGTTAATTGACCCTAATGATAATACTGCTAAAACTCTATTGTTTGTTGGGGTCAATGGAAGTGGTAAAACAACTTCTATAGGAAAAATTTCTAGTAAAATAGGCAATGGTAAGAATATTCTTATAGCAGCTTGTGATACTTTCAGAGCCGCAGCAGTTGATCAGTTAAAAACTTGGGCAGAAAAAAATAATAACGATTTTTTTAAGGGAGAAATTAATCAGGACCCTGCAAGTGTTGCTTACAAAGCTTCTGAAAAATTTATTAATGAAAAATACGATTACTTAATAGTAGATACAGCAGGTCGACTATCAAACAACACCAATCTTATAAATCAACTAATAAAAATTAAAAAGGTTATTACAAAAAAAATTATTCCTAATCAAATTAAAACTATTCTTGTTTTAGACGGAACTAATGGTTCAAACATGATTAAACAAGCAGAAATATTTGGTAAAAATTTCGATATTTCAGGAATTATAATAACAAAACTTGATGGTACAGCTAAAGGTGGGGCATTAATTTCAATTGCAAATAAATATGAAATACCTATAAACTACGTTGGTCTTGGGGAGAGAGTTGAGGATTTAGTTGAATTTAATTCAAGAATATTTTCAAGATCAATTTTAAATCTTGTGGAGTAATAATGAAATCTATTTATAAACTTTTGATTGATATTGGACCGCTTGCAGTTTTTTTTCTTTTTTATACAAGAAGTGGATTACAGGCGTCTATTATGCCATTTATGATTGCAACAGTAATAGCTGTACTATTCTCATATATTTTAGAAAAAAAAATACCTATTATGCCTACAGTTGGGGCTGGCATTGTATTAATTTTTGGGGGATTAACAATTTATTTTGATAATGAAGTTTTTTTTAAAATGAAACCAACAATTATTAATATTTTATTTGCTGCAATTTTGTGGGTAGGAGCAGTTATTAATAAACCACTGTTAAAGATTTTATTAGGAGCTGCAATTAAGTTAGAGGATGAGGGTTGGAAAATTCTGACACAAAGATGGATTGCTTTTTTTGTTGCTCTTGCTATTTTGAATGAAATAGTTTGGCGAACTCAATCTACAGATATTTGGGTTAATTTTAAAGTTTTTGGTATTTTGCCAATTACATTTATTTTCACTATGACCCAGTTTCCACTAATAAAAAAATATCAAATAAATGAATAACTAAAAATTATTTTCTTTTAAAGCAATCACTCCAGGGGATTGATTACCTTCAAGCCATTCTAAAAATGCTCCCCCTGCATTAGAAAGATAGCTAAAGCCATCATTTGCATTAGCTAATTTTATTGCTGATAAAGTATCTCCACCACCTGCATAAGCCTCTAAATTTAATTTTTTTGCATTTATAGATATAGTTTTTGCAATAGTCCTTGTGCTTCTATCAAACGGTTCAGTTTCAAAAGCACCAATAGGACCGTTCCAGAGTAACATTTTTGATTTTAAAATTGCTTTTGTAATAAGTTTAGTTGTATCTTCTCCAACATCTAAAATCATTTGATCGGGTTGAATATCACCAATACTAGCGTTGTTAATATTTTTTTTATCTCGAATATTATTAGCACAAACAGCATCAACTGGTAATATTATATTGCATTCACAAATTTTTGCTTTTTTTTCAATTTCTTTAGCAACAATTATTAATTCTTTTTCAACTAAAGATTTACCAATTTTATAATTTTTAGCCAATAAAAAAGTATTAGCCATAGCTCCTCCAATAGCAATAGTATTAAAAATTTTAATTAAATTTTTCAATAATTTAATTTTTGTGGAAATCTTAGAGCCTCCTATAATTGCAATATTTGGTTTTCTATTATTGTTAAGAATTAAATTAACTTTTTTAATTTCACTAATAAGATTATAACCAGCAACCGCAGGTAAATATTTTGGAAATCCAGTTATTGAAGTATGATTACGATGTGAAGCAGAAAAAGCATCATTGACAAAAACATCAAAAAAAGAAGAAATTTCTTTGGCAAAACTTAGGTCAAGATTTTCTTCACCTTGATTAAAGCGAATATTTTCAAAAAGACATATTTCTCCAAACTTAACTTGAATTATCTTTTGACGAATTGAATCACTATCAAAAGTCTCTAAAAAATGAATTTTTTTTACTTCAAGGATTTTTTCTAATGTAGAACAAATAAACTTAAGTGAATATTTTTTATTTATTTTGCCTTTAGGCCTTCCAAAATGGGATAAGATAAAAATCTTATTTTTTTGATCGAGTAGTTTATTTATAGATTTTTTAATAGCTAATATTCTTGCGGTATCTGTTATCTTACCTTCAACTAAAGGAATATTTAAATCCGCTCTAAATAAAACCTGTTTATTTTTAATTTGAAAGTTATTTAAATTTTTCATTAATTATTCACATTTATACAAAAAAAACCAAGTTTTTACCGATTTTTTCAAAAATTAACTAGTTTTCTGTTTTACCTATAATATATTTAGTATATTAATATTTACCCAAGATACTATATGTAGTTTCTGCTTAAAGGAAAAAATATGCCGTGGAATGATGATAATGTTGCAAGATTAAGGGAATTGTGGGAACAAGGATTGCCGACGGCTCAAATCGGTAAATTATTAGGTTTTACTAAAAATGCAGTGGTTGGAAAGGCTCATAGAATTGGCTTGGAACGTAGACCTTCACCAATAAGAAGAACAGCGGTTAAGCCTGATAGAAAAAAAGCTCGTTCTCCGGTAATGCCCAAACTTAATTTTGAAAATCTTACGGAAGAAAAAATAAGTTCAATTAATGAGTCTAAGACCCCTAAACCATTTGTAAAAAATATTTTTACACTATCTCCCAAAAGATGTTGCGAGTGGCCAAAAGGTCATCCTGATGAAATAGATTTTCATTTTTGTGGAAAAGAAAGATTTGAAGATAAACCTTATTGTTTAGAGCATTGTGCAGTAGCCTACGTATTGCCTGAAAAAGAAGAATTAGAACAGCAACAATCAAAAGCTATTGTTTGATATAAATTTAAAAAATTTATAAATTATATTATCTATAAAATAATTTGTGAATAAGCATTTAAATAATTCTATTTTTACACCAATACTCCTCGCAGGAAGTTTAATATTATTAATAAGTTTTGCAATAAGATCAACTTTTGGATTATTTCAAATTCCTATTGCTGATCAATTTTTATGGACAAGATCAGAATTTTCATTAGCAATTGCAATACAAAATTTAGCATGGGGAATTGCAACCCCTTTATTTGGAGCATTTGCAGAAAAATTTGGTGATAGAAAAACTATTTTAATTGGTGGTATAATTTATGCAATTGGCTTGGTATTTAGTAGTATATCTTCTTCACCAGAAGCTCATCAATTGCTTAATATTTTAATTGGCGCTGGTATTGCTGGTACGGGTTTTGGTCCAATACTTGCAGTAGTTGGAAGATCAACTTCTCCTGAAAAGAGATCATTAGCGCTTGGAATTACAACTGCTGCTGGTTCGGCAGGACAAGTTGTTGGTCCACCTATGGCTGGATTTTTATTAACTTTTATGTCTTGGCCAGCAGTATTTTTAACCTTTGCATTTTTAATAATTAGCTCCCTTTTATTTTTACCATTTTTAAAATCAAATAGTAGTTCTTCAAAAGACGTTAACAAAGAAAATTTAAAAGATGTATTAATTTACGCAATAAAAGACCCGAGCTATTTAATGCTTTTTTTTGGTTTTTTTTCTTGTGGATTTCAATTAGCTTTTATTACTGCGCATTTTCCTGCTTTTATTGCTGAAGCTAGCAGCCCAATTAATCAAGGGAGTTTAATTAGTTTTGTATGTAATTCTGTTGCATCTTTAGGGGCATTATCAATAGCGTTAATTGGATTATTTAATATAATTGGCACAATTACAGCAGGGGCGTTAGGAAAATATTTTACAAAAAAATATTTATTATCTCTGATTTATCTTGGAAGAACAATTGCAGCAATATTATTTATAATTTTTCCAATCACACCAACTTCTGTGGTAATATTTTCAATTGCAATGGGAGCATTATGGCTTGCAACAGTACCGCTAACCTCAGGCCTTGTTGGATACATTTATGGTATGAGATATATGGGCACTCTCTATGGAATTATTTTCTTATCTCATCAAATTGGATCATTTGTTGGAGTCTGGTTGGGTGGTTTGTTTTATGATGTCTATGGTAGTTATAATTTAGTTTGGTGGGTTGGAATTGGTGTAGGAGCTTTTTCTGCAATAATTCATTTACCTGTTAATGAAATACCTTATTTAGAAAGACAAAAAACTAAAATTGCTTAAAGAATTTTAAAAAAAATGGCGTGCCCGGCGAGATTCGAACTCACGACCCCCAGATTAGGAATCTGGTGCTCTATCCTACTGAGCTACGGGCACTTTCTTTTTTTTACACTTTTTATTAAATTACTTAAACTGAAAGTTTCTTCTTCATTTAATTAAAAATATTTAATTTACTAATTGAGAAACTTTATTGATGTGTTGAGGATTAATTTCACAACAACCACCTATAATAGTAGCACCTTTTTGAATCATTTTTTTTGAAAAATTTAAAAACATATAATCTGTATAATCATCTCTAGAGCCAAGAATTTCTCTTGGGTTAATTCCTGTTTCATTAGGACCTTTTAACCAGGCAGTGTGAGGCAAAGGATCTTGTCTCTCCCATAAGTTAGCTTTAAAACCAAATGGAATACCTAACTCTTTTAGTTCCTCAATAGCTATTGTTATTATTTCAGGTGACACACAAGAAAGCATAACACCGAGAATATTATATTTTTTACATTTAGAGACAACTGTACTAATCTTTTCTCCGGACGGGAGAAAATTGTCAGACTTAAGATGTAAACCAACCAGAGTAGGAATTTCTATTTTCTCAGTTACTTTTAAGGCAATTTCACATTCTCTCAAACTTGACAGTACATCTAAATAATAAAAATCAATATAGGGTTTCAAACAAATTGCTTGATCATAAAAATTTTTTTCAATTTCTTTAATGTTTCTTTCATCTTTTTGATAAGTATTATTTTGTCCCGGCAAACTGCCTGCAATCAATACATCTTTATTAGATAATTCTCTTGCTTTAAATGCTAATTCACCTGCTTTACGATTTGCATAATCAAATAAATAATTGGTATTATTTTCAACCATTCTCGTGCGTCTTGCAGAGAAATTATTTGTTACAATTATGTTTGCGCCTGCCTTAATAAAATCAAGATGAGTATCAATAATCATCTTGTGATAGCGGTCATCTATTAAAGCTGTTGCTGACCATAAAGAGCCTTTCGTCTCAAGACCTCTTGCAAGAAGTTCCTGTCCCATACCGCCATCAAAAATTTTTACATCATTAAAAAAGGATTTATCAATCATTATTTGATATTACCACATTATTAAAAATAAAATAAATATATTTTAGTAACATATTTAGTTTGTAAAATATAATAAAGTAATAAATTTTATTTATTAAGTGCTTCAAGAGGTCACTACAAAAAAACTATATTTTTGAGAATTATTAATTTAAAAAACATAAAATGTTAAAGTTTTTATTTTTAATTTTTTTCAACTTTTTTTTATTTTCCGAAGCTTTAGCAATTTCATATAGTAATATGTCTTCTGAAGAATTTAATAAAAGTGNGTTCATACAAAAACAGAGCGAAAATTTTTATGATATATCAATTATCGAAACTAAGGAATTTACAGATTTATCAAATGAAATTGTTTTAATATATTTGCCAGGTTCAACAAGAGATGATTTAAGTGATGAACACTGTACAATAAAAAGTGAATTTTTTTCATTAATAGAATTAATTAAATATAAACCTAATAAGAATAATATTAACTTATATCTTTTATGCTCTCATTTATTATTTGGCGATAAAGGTTTTCCTGATGGCATAGATCAACCATCTATCTATCCTGGAATATCAAAACATGAAAGGTATAGAGAAAATATAATAAAAAAATTAAAAGAATTTATTGAAATTGGATTAAATCCAAAAAATATTTTTTTAATTGGTCATTCTTGTGGCGCATGGCACGGATTACATTTATTGGATAAATCTGAAAATTTTTTTAATTCAACTATCGCAATAAGTCCTGCTTGCTTTGGACCTAGAAGTCTTTGGAAGCATCGACGAAATTTAATGAAAAGAAGAGAAGTAGAAATCAATTTTATAAAACAAATTAAAAATTTTGATCCTTTAATTTTTCTTGGCAAAGAAGATTTACGAGAAAATACAGACTCTTTAAAAAGAATAATTAATATTAATACAGTAAAATTTGTTCAATTACCTAATAAAAACAACGAAGGAATTTTTTATGTAAACGATACAATTTGTACTTGGCACAACAATGAAGGAGTACAAAAGTGGTTTATATTAGATTCTCATAATTTGAATTTTTCAAGATGTTTTGTTGACTATACAAATGATATAATTAGTTTTATAAACCTAAAATTAAAATAAATTATTTTTTCTTTTTAATATATCCAATTTGCGGACTATAACCAATAACACTTAATGCATAAAAAAAGATTGTTGCCAAAATCACAATTAATAAAGAAATATAATTAAAACTTCCATACGCAGCATGTCTTATAATTTCAACAACATGAGTAAATGGATTAACACTTAATAACCAATAGAGAACAATATTACCACTTTCTCTAATTTTCCATGCTGGATATAATGATGTTGATAAAAAAAACATAGGAAAAATTACAAAGTTCATAATTCCAGCAAAATTTTCTAATTGTCTAACATATACTGTAATTAGTAAACCTAAAGATCCTAGCATTAAACCTGATATAAATAAAAAAGGGAAAATATAAACTAAACCGTAATTTGGAATTCTAATACCAAATATCCAGCAAATTAATAAAAAGAAATAAACTTGAATTATTGATAATAAAGTTCCTGCAACAATCTTAGATAACAATAAAAACCATCTTGGAAGTGGAGAAGTTAACAATAACCTCATAACCCCCATCTCTCTCTCATAAATCATTGATAAAGATGATTGCATACCGTTATAAAGCAAAATTATACCAATTAATCCCGGAACAACATAAGTTTGATATGTGATATAGGTTTCATATGGTGGAATAATTGAAACTCCAAAAATATTTCCAAAGCCTGCTGCAAAAATAAATAACCAAAGAGATGGTCGAATTAATGAAGATAACAATCTTCCTTTTTGATGTATTAATTTTATTACTTCTCTGATTGAAATAGCAAAAAATGCTCTTAAAAAATGACTATAAGATATTGTTAAAATTTGCATTTTGTTTCTTTTAAATCTTTACCCAATGTATCCATATCATTAATTTCATGCAAAAAACCTTTAATTGGAGTTTTTTCAATTAATGCATTGTGTGTAGATAAAAGAATNGGTTGTCTTAATTGATTATTCCATTCTCTAAAAGATAATGAACCTCCTTTAAATCCATCTAGTCTTAAATTTTTATCAGTTAATGCTTTTACTATATCTTCATATANAATTGATCTAGTATTTTTAACTGCTTTCACAATACTTTTAAATGATATCCATGCAGCATAATCATACCCTGACATTCTTCTATTNGTNTCTTTTTTTTCAAATCTACTATTGAGTTGAGGAGCCCCATGTCTTTCAAAAGACCAGTGCCATGTTTCAGGAGTTAATCCNGTTGTNCCNATAATTGGTCTTGGTAATTTAGTGTTATAGGGTACATATCTTCCAAACTCACCCTCAGTATCTGATAAAAAAATAACATCATGNTTTTTATCACCACTTAATAATGCAATATTATTTTGTTCTCTTTCTCTTGGATCATTAGATAAAATAAAATCTTTTTCTTCAACTATTTGAATCCCCATTTTATTTGAAGAATTTTTAAAAGATTGTGCAAACTGAATATCTTCTTCATGAGGACCTTTTAATAAAATAACTTTTTTCCAATTTTTTTTAATTAAAAATTGTCCCAAAGAATCAGTAAGCATATTATAGCTTGGAATTGTATGGAATATTTTTTTATTACAGTTCTCATTTCTTAATAAGTTATCATTAGAGCTTACATTAAAAATAATCACTTCTTCTTTTGAAATATTTTGGTTAAGATTTTTTAAATCAGCAGTACTTAAATCAACAATATATATAAAATTTTCATCATTTTTATTTATAAAATTATTTAAATTGTCAATGTTATCAAATGAAAAATTTTCTAAAATAAAATTAATTCCTAAAGCATCACCCATCATTTTTGATTCCTCTTCAGCAATTTTAACTGCAATCAATGGTCTACCAGTTGGTTTGAGCTGAATTCTTGCATATATTAGATTTTCATCATATCTAGGATCATCTGTTAAATCTAGATATGCTATTTTTAAATCTTTTGCTTGTACAATAAAAGTTAATGAAATTAGAATAAAAGAAATAATTAAAACTTTTAAGTTTTCAATCTTAGTCATCAATAACTACAGTATGTGGAACTCTTCCCACAGGAATAGATTTAATAACTGTGTTATTTTTCAAGTTAATAATTGTTACATCATCACTTAATCCGTTAGCAACAAACAATTTTTCTTCATCTCTGGTAAGAGCAACTTCCCAAGCTCTACTTCCAACTAGAATATAATCTAATACTTCTCTTTTTATAGTATCTACTACAGCTATATGATTAGCACGACCAAGTGAAAGATAAGTTAAGGTTCCTTCCTTATTCATTGTTAAACCAACTGGTGTAACATCTTCTTCTCTAAATCCTGGTGGTAAAAATTTCATGACATCGATAATTTCATGGTTACTTGTATCTATAATCCAAACTTCTCCAGATAATTCAGCAGTTACCCACAATTCTTTCTCATCAGGAGTAAATGCAAATCTTCTTGGCCTGGTGCCAACAATAATATTTTTTTCAACAAACAATTCATCTGCATTTATAACATGAACCATATCAGCTACTTCAGAAGTTACATATATTGTTTTTCCATCTTTAGATGTAATAACACCTTCTGGTTCAGCTCCAGTTGGAACACTATTCATTATAATTCCTTCTTCCAAATCAAGAATTCCTAAACTAGAATCTTCTTCATTAGATACATAAATTAATTTTTCATCAGGACTGAAAACAAAAACTTCAGGACTTGGACCGGTATCAATTTGGTCTACTATTTCTAGTGTCTCTATATCAATAACATCAATTATATCGTCATCTCCGCAAGCTACATATAATTTTGATTTATCAGAATTCCATTCCAAGTCTCTTGGTCTCTTTGATGTTTTGATGCTTTTAATTATCTCGTAAGTATCTGGGTCAATAACCATTACTTCATGAGATTTCTCATTACTTACAAAAATTAAACCTGTATCTTTTGAAGAAACAGCTGAAGTTAAAATAATAAAAAATATAAAAACTACAGCTGTTACTTTATTTAAAATCAAATTAATCATTATTCTACGTTAAAAAATCCTTTCATGCCTTTATCTTCAAATCCTTTAACACCAAATTCATATCTTCCAGGTCTTATAGGTACAAACCAAATATCAGCTACTCCTTCGTCATCAAATTCTATACCATATGGATATGCACTATGCATTTCAATTTCATTTACAATAATTTGACTAATCCATGAGTTTCTAAATAAATCATGAGATTGAAACATAAATTCTTCGTAACCATCATTTTCAATTGATAGTTTATAGTATTTACCTGTTTCTAATGAGTATTCTGTATTTGACATACTTAAATCTTTACCACTTAAAACTAAAACATCTAATCTAGTTGGTTGAGAAGCTAAATTACCTTTAGAATAGGCACTGAAGCTAAATAGAGTAATAAATAAAGTAGTAATCAACAACTTTAAAATAAAAGAAAAAAAACTCATAATTACACCTCCAATAAAAACAAATTTATAATTTTCCATTGTTTAGCCTATTATTTTTAATGCTTTTTTTCAATATTATAATTAAATAAGAATTACATTTTTATATAAAAAATTATGTATAAAAATTACTATTAAATATTTATATCGAAAATGCTTGTCCCTTAGTTATTAATAATATTTTGTATTTGTAATATTTTTTTGTGGAGGAAAAATGATGAAGAAATTTTTTACAGTTGTAATATTGGCTTTTGTTTCTTTTAATTTATGGGCAGTTACAAGCCCATCAAAAGAAATTAAAGTTGGAGTCTTAAAATTTGGGACAGCTAATTGGGAACTTAAAACAACCATGGATAATGGAATAGATACTAAACATAACTTTAAATTAAATGTTGTTGGTCTAGCAGATAAAAAAGCAAATATAGCTGCTTTTTTAGGTGGAGAAGTTGATGTAATACTTACTGATTACATTTGGGTTTCTAGACAAAGAACTGAGGGTGCTGATTTTGTATTTATACCTCATTCTAAATCTGTTGGAGGTATAATAGTCAGTCCTTCATCAAATATAAGTAGTTTGAATGATTTGGCAGGTAAAAAAATAGGCATAGCAGGAGGTCCAGTGGATAAAAGTTGGGTTATACTTCAAGCTTATGCTAAATCTGTTCATAATTTAGATGTTAAAAAAGATGTTGAATTAGTGTTTGGTGCACCACCTCTAATCAACGAAAAATTAATGTCAGGTGAAATAGATGCAGTATTAAATTTTTGGCATTGGAATGCTAGATTAAAAGCAAAAGGAATGACTGAACTTCATAGTGTTGCAAATATGTTAGATGAAATGGGTTTAAATTCTAATGCTCCATTATTAGGNTGGGCTTTTAGAGAATCATGGGCAAATGAAAATGATGAATTAATTAGATCATTTTTAGATTCATCATTTGAAACTAAAGGTATGCTTCTAAATGATATGAATGCTTGGGAAAACCTAAAAGCAAAAATGAAAGCAGATAAAGATGAGAGTTTATTTAAAAATCTAAGCACTGATTATAGAGCAGGAATAATGACTGAATCAAGCCCTAGTGCAGCTGAAGCTGCGAAAAAAACTTTTGCTGTAATGGCTGAGATTGGTGGGCAAAAACTTGTTGGTTCCTCAGCTACATTGGATGCAGGTACTTTTTGGAGTGCCTATTAACAAATAGATTTAATTAAATACTCAATCCTTTATAATAATTTAAAGGATAAAAATGAAAAAAAATACTAGAGATTGGCATGTTAGAGTTGCTTCTCTAGTATTTTTAATTTTAGCATGGTCTATATCTTCATATTTTATTAATAGCAGATTATTTCCTCAACCACTTAATGTAATTGAAAGTTTAATTTATAATACATTAGAAGGTTCATTAATTTCAGACTGTTATATTACATTGTCTAGAGCGTTATCTGCATTTTTTATTGCAATGGTTTTAGGTTCAATAATTGGAATTAGCTTAGGAAGATTTAAAAGATGGGATAGTTTTTTTGATTCCTGGGTTATATTAGGNCTTAATATTCCTGCATTAGTTGTAGCAATTATGTGTTACATTTGGTTAGGAATGAATGATTTAGCTCTTATAACAGGTGTCGTTATAAATAAATTACCTTTAGTAATAATAAATTTAAGAGAAGGAACAAAAGCTATAGATAATAGTTATATCCAAGTTGGAAAAGTTTATCAATTATCCAAATTTCAAGTTATTCAAAAAATTATTTTACCTCAATTGTACCCGTATTTTTTAGCATCAACTAGATCTGGCTTATCTTTAATTTGGAAAATAGTATTAGTTTTTGAATTATTGGGTAGAAGTAGTGGTGTTGGTTTTATGCTATCTCTAAATTTTCAAATGTTTGATATTGCAGCTATTTTAGCCTACTCGTTAGCTTTTATAACTTTAGTTTTGCTTATTGAATATTTAATNGTTGCACCNATAGAAAGAAAAGTTTCAGGATGGAGAGTATGACTGAAATAGAAATAACTAATTTAANTAAAAATTTCCAATATACAGAAAANGATCAAAATAAAATTTTTGAAGTCTATAANGATTTTAATTTAACTATAAANAAANATGAGTTTGTAAGTATTGTTGGTCCTTCAGGTTGNGGTAAATCNACATTATTACAAATGATAGCAGGATTNGAAAAAAATTATAAAGGTGAGATAAAATGTGCAACAAATTTAAATAATAAAAATTTGGGATACATGTTTCAAACTCCAAGATTAATGCCATGGTTAACNGTNTTGGAAAATTTAAAAATATGCGCAAGCGAGGAATCAATTAAAAATAATTCACCTNAAAAATATTTAGATAANTTTCAATTATCAGATTTTTCAAATACTTNTCCAAACAGACTATCTGGTGGTATGAGAAGAAAGGTTTCTATAGCAAGAACATTTATTAATGATCCTGATTTAATATTATTGGATGAACCCTTTACTTCTATANATCTGCCTGTAGCTAATGCATTGAGAGAAGATTTTATTCTTAAAGCNAAAGAATCTAACGTGACTTTAATTTTAGTGACNCACGATTTAAANGAAGCGATTATGTTTGCAGATAAAATTGTTTTTTTATCTCCAAGNCCAGCAAAAATTATNCATCAACATCAAATAGNTATTGAAAGACCAAGANAATTAGATGGTGATNNAGTAATNAAAGAATATAATTCTATNTTNTCAAATTTTCCTAATATTTTGGAAGGAAAGATATAGATTTATGATCTTAGAAGTTAAAAATATTAGCAAATCATATACAAATGTAAAAGCTTTAGATGATGTTTCGTTTTCAATTGATGAAGGTGAATACGTTGCTATTATTGGTCCAAATGGATCTGGCAAAACAACTTTACTTCAAATTTTAACTGGATTGTTTTTGCCTGATTCAGGGGAAGTAAACATTTTTAATTTAAAATTAAAAAAAAATCTTACTTCTATTTTAGCCAATATAGGTGTTGTCTTTCAACAACCTACTTTGGATGGAGAATTATCAATTCATTCTAATTTAAAGTTTCATTCTCAATTGCATGGAATGAATAAAGCTAAAGCAAATTTAAGAATTGCAGAATTAATTGAAAAATTTGAACTAAAAGAACATGTTAATAAACAAGCAAAAAACTTAAGTGGAGGATTAAAAAGAAGATTAGAAATAGCTCGATCTATATTACACAATCCTAAAATACTAATTTTAGACGANGCAACATCAGGTTTAGATCCAGAAAGTAGAAAAAATATTTTAACTTATATTAAGNACCTTAATAAAGATCAAAAATTAACTATTATATCTATTACACATTTAAAAGATGAAACAAAGGATGTTCATAAAGTGCTTGAGCTAAAAAAAGGNAAATTAATAAAAAATTAAAAAGGACTTTTGTCAGGAAGTATTACNGCTGGCATATCTTGAAACAAAATTTCATATCCTTCTTCATATGAATCTACATCGAAATCAGAAGNTTCNTCAGAAAGNATTGCNCCCTCTTCTTTTTGACTCTCTTCTTTTTTTGATTTTTCATCTTTTTTNNTTGAAAATTCTGAAACTTGTTCCGCTGTTCCAGCTTGCTCTACACCGTCGTTAATTTTATTTTGTACAGCTCTTAGTTTTTGATCAAGTTCCTGATTGTAAGGAAGTTTATATACACGAGGCTTATCTGCAGGAATATTAAATTCATCCAAAGTAAACAACCACATAAGAATAAAACCTGGTTCATTCAAAAATTTGTCATCTTCTTTAACATAAGTAGAATGGATTTTAAATTTTTCAGGTAATTTTGATGTACTTGGCCAGCCATAAATTTCTATAATTGCTAAATAATTAAAAATATAAAAACACACAGATAGTACTATTACAAAAGCTTTGATTTCCCATCTCCAATTTGATTTAAAATTAAGACTAAGAAGTAAAACTATGATTAGAACAAAACTTGATACTAGTGCTAAAACTATTGGATCTAAAGTATATGGTGTTATTAAAGAATTAATCATCCTTTTGATTGTCTAGTCTTCTTAAGAAGATCTTTTTCTCTACGATTTATTTCTAAAACATTACCTTCATTATCTAATATAAATCTTGCAGCAGTAATTTGATCACCTTTACCAGTTAAAATATATTCCTGATAAAACATTACAGTTACTTGAGGGTGAATTTTTTCAATTTTAACCTTAACTGGTAAATCTTCTACTCCAGTAGCTAAATAATGATAAATATTAACAACGTATTCTCCTGCTACCACACCTCTAATAGTAACAGTTTCCTGATTTAATACATTTCTAATTTTTTTACCTTCAACAATTATTGTATCTTTATAATTGCCTCTATCATCTCTATCTAAATGCATTAATCCTACTTCTTTTGCATGATACCAAAGAACATTTCCAGCTGGATCCTCTACATAAGTATCTACATCATCAGGATGTTCATCTGGCCAAGTAATAGTAATAATAAAATCAGCATTCAACTGAACAGTACTAATAGGGTTTATTAAAATAAAAGAAATTGCAAACATAAAAACAAAACCCAGCAAAGCATTAAATAGTAGATCAGTAAAAGGATCATAATTTTCTTGATTCTTAAAAAAACCAAAAGATTTCATAATAATTATTTACTATTAATTATAATAGGAATTATTTTCGTTTCAGAAATTTGTGCAATGTTAGAAAACAATTCTTCATTTGCTTCATCTAATAAATAATATTGAGTTCTTAGAAGAATGCCACCAACAAGACCTGCTAGAGTTGTAAAAAGTGCTATTGCCATTCCTCCGCTCATTGATGATAAAGCTGTTTTTAAAGTAGAAACATCATAAGCGTCTATATTACTTATTGGAGCCAACATTAAAATAAAGCCTACAATAGTTCCTAATAAACCTAATTTAAGCATCATATCTGAAACTAATAAACCTATTTTTAATTGTTTATTAAGTTTATCAGCAAAAAGTTGTAATAGGATTTGTTGATCAAAATTTTGATTATCAGTTTTTTGTGTTTTAGTAATTATATTAGATATATATTCTTGATAAAAATATTTATAATTTTTTTTATTATCATTAATTAGAAACAAACCTTTAAGATCTTCAATTGTAATTATATTTTTTTCATTTGTTTCAATTTTATCTTTTACTATAAAAATATTTCTTATTTCTGAAGAAATATTAAAAATTTTAATTAGAGCATGAAGAGATGTTATAAAATAGACAATTAATATAACAAAAGAAATATAACTTTTATCACTACTAAGCATACTCTGAATTAATCCAAAATAATAAAAACCAATTAAGCAAAATATAAATAAACTATTTATTAATAACCATTTCAGGAGTTGATTATATTCTTTGATATAAATTTGCATTTTTTTTCTCCCTCGTATTTTTAAACAATTATAGATATAATAATATAAAAGAAATCTTACTATTACTTAATAATAAATAATAATTTTTTACCATAATAAATTTCAAAATTTACTCTTTAAATTTTATCTCAATAGATTGAAAAAACTNAGAAAAATTNAATNATTTATAATTTTTTTAACANTNGATTTTTTTNTAATTTTAANAAANAATANTTTTTTCANCATANCNGCCATTTAAAATATATNTAAAAAATATACNAAANAATTATAGATATTAATTTATTATTTTTTTNCTACTTTCATNATTGACTGCTTNANCTCACNNCAATAGTGTTTAANNAATATAGGGAGGTCATATTATGGGTTATTTAAAAAACTTTATTATATGTTCGGTTGCTGTGTTTGCATTCTCTATAGTAGGTTCTGCAAACGCTGCGCCAGTTACGGCCGAACGATTAGCTAATGCTCCTAGTGAGCCACACAATTGGCTAACCGTTCATAAAGATTTTGGTTCAACAAGATTTTCTAATCTTGGGATGATCAATAGAAGTAATGTTCANAGACTAGTTCCTAAGTTTACTGTAGCAACTGGAGGGTTAGATAAAAAAGGACTCTTTGGTATTGGAGGTAATGAAGGAACACCATTAGTTAATGATGGCATGATGTACGTNCAAAATGCTTGGAACGTTGTAATGAAATTAGATGTTACAGCAGGTAATAAAGCTAAAATATTATGGGTTTTTGATCCAGAAGTTCCACCTGAAACTGGTGATTTACCAGTTACAAGGGGTGTAGCATTAGCTCCAGATTTAGTTATCATTAATACTCTTGATGGAAGAGTTATTGCNTTAGATGATGAATCAGGCGATGAAGTTTGGTCTCGTCAAGTTGCTGATGGTGAAGGTGAATCTATGACTATGGCNCCAGTTGTAATAGGTGATAATATTATTACCGCAAATTCTGCNGGTGACTGGGGTACAAGAGGATGGATTGAATCNCTTAAAGTATCTGATGGAAGNAAAAATTGGAGAATGTACACTATACCTGCTCCAGGNGAACCAGGTTCNGAAACATGGTTAGATGATCATGATGCATGGAAAACTGGTGGTGGATCAAAATGGGTTAGTGGATCAGCTGATCTAGAACAGAATGTATATATATTTGGAACNGGAAATCCTGTACCAATGTANGATCCTGAAGCTAGACCAGGTGACAATCTGTTTACAAATTCAGTTATTGCTGCAGATNTAGATACTGGTGAAATGAAATGGTATTTTCAATACACACCAGGNGATTATTTAGATTATGATGAAACAGGTNTTCATCTTCTTTATGATACTGAGATTGATGGAGAAATGAGAAAAGTTGTTGGTCATTTTGGTAGAAATGGTTTTTATTACCAATTAGACAGAAACAATGGATCTTTCATTACAGGTGATCAGTATGTTAATGAATTAAACTGGACTGCTGGACTAGATCCTAAAACTGGAAAACCATTAGGATATGACGCATCTGCTCCGTTACAAGAATATGTAGCAGGAGGTGCTCCTAGAAGAGGTAAAGAAGGTGTNTTAGGTTGCCCACATATTCAAGGTGGTGTTAACTTTTTCCCTACTTCTTATAATCCAATCTTAGGATTAGCTTATGGAGCTGGTATGGAAGCATGTACTGTAGTTACAACTGCNGAAGATGCTGCNGAACAAGCTGCTAATGCAAANCCAGGAACTGTTTACATAGGNGGTGGTACAGAAACTACTGACAAAGTAAAAGGTTCATTATCTGCTATAGATGTTAAAACAGGTAAAATGGTAGCAAAATATCAAAACGAAGTTTTGAATTATGCTGGCGTTATGTCTACTCCAGANCTAACATGTACATCATGGGCTGATGGAGAAGTTGCTTGTCATGATGCAAAAACTCTAGATAAATTGTGGAGCTTTAATATTGGTATGACTTTGTCATCACCTCCAATGACATATGCTGTTGATGGAAAACAATATATAGCTGTTCAAGGTGGTGGTAGTGTTATTTTAAGTGCTTCNGGTATGAATGTACCTGAACTTGAAGGAATGCAACCAGGNTCAACTCTNTTTGTTTTTGGATTAAATTAATTAATAATTAACTNNTAAAGAGGGCTAAATATTAGCCCTCTTTTTTTAAATTATTAAATTTGTGATATTAAAATGAAATATATTATTTTTTTAGTTATTGTTTTTATTAACTCTAATTTATTTGCTGCCGATGATCTTTTTATTATGGGTGAAAGAGCTTTTGAGAGTAAAGCAAATTGTGCTTGGTGTCATGGTGTGTTTGGTGATGGTAAAGGTCATCCACGTTCACCTGGAATTGCTGCAAATCTTAGAGAAACAGTTTTAGATGAAGAATTACTCACTGAAGTTTTAAATTGTGGTATTCCTGGAAAAGCTATGCCTTTCTTTAATAGAAAAGCATATAAAGATCCTGCAATTTGTTGGGATACTGTTTTTGATGATTATGAAAAAGAAGATATGCCTAAAAAGGGAGATAAGACTTTAAGTGATCAAAAACTTAAAGCCGTCGTTCATTATATTCTTGTTAATTTTAAAGATCGAGGAAAGGTTACAAAAGCTGAATGTGAAGAAAAATTTGGAGCAGGTACTAAACTATGCAAAAAATACGATTAATTCTTTTTAATTTAATATTTATTTTTTTTATTTCTCCTGCAGTTTTAAGTTTGGAGAAAACTGTTACTATTTTTGACGTTAAAACAGGAATGCATTATGAAGATCTTCCAAGTATGCATTTTATGCTATTTGCTTGTGGAACTAATGGTGGTCCTCCGGGGAGAAAATTACCAAATGGATTTGCTGATTTTGCAAAATGTGAGAAAGAGGATAATTCTCAATTAAAAGAAGTGTATTTTGAATATGATGATGAAGCTCTATATTGGGCTATGGCTAATTATGAAAAAAGACTAGTTAGATTTCAGGGTACAAAAGTAATGGCCTACTCTTCAATACTATCTCTTCTTTTTGATGATAATGGGATAGTAAAAGGTATTAGAATTATGACTGATCCTCGAGCATCACTATTTGAAAGAAAAAAAGCCGTTTTATTAAAAAAACATTTAGAGGGAATGTGGGGAAAAGATCCATGGGACTGTAAAGACATTCCAAGGTTAGAAGGTGAAACTAGTGTTAGTGAAAAACAAAAGTTTATTAAGGATATTTGTATGAAATTTCAAAAAGATAAATATGTAATTTTACAAAGTAGATATTTTAGAAAAAAAGGACAAACAGGTTTCACTCCTTCTGGCAATCCAACTTTATCATATTTTGAAAGTTGGACAAAAGTAGAAGTTTTTTCAAATGATATAAAATTAGAAAAATATGAACATTAATACTATTTTACAAATTGTTTGTTTATTATTTTTTTTCTCTTTTAATCTTTTAGCAGGAGAGAGAGAAGATAATTTTATAAAAGGTAAATCTTTAGATTGTGAAAATTGTAAATTAGTTGGATTAAAATTAAAACATATGAATCTTAGAGGTGCAAATTTAAAAAATGCTGATTTAAGAACAACAAGTTTTCATCGATCTGATTTGTTTGGTGCAAATTTTGATAATGCTAATTTAGAGGACGCTAATTTGAATAAAACTATATTAATTAAAGCTAGTTTTAAAAATGCGAATCTTACTAATGCTATGTTTTTTGAAGCAGATATGAAAAAAGCAGATTTGGAAGGCGCACAGATGAATGGTGTCAGGATGGGAAAAGCAATATTAAATAGTGCTAATTTGACGAATGTAGTTTCTAATCAAGCTTTTTTTATAGAAGCAAATATGCCTAAAGTTAATTTAACAGGAAGTAGTTTTTTTTTAACACTGTTTGATGTTGCTAATTTACAAAATGCTATTATTACTGAGGTTGATGCATCGAAATCATCTTTTTATTTAGCTAATATGAGGTATGCAGATTTAACTAACTCAAAATTTGTAAATACTGATTTTTATAAATCTAAATTATTAGGGGCAAATNTTNNTAATTCAGATTTTTCTTATGCTAGNTTTTTANGAGCNAATATGAGAGATNTTTTANTGGAAAATACTATCTTGACCAATGCTATTAAGCCTAATGGTCAAATTCATGAATAATAAATTTATAAATTTTATTGTTATTTTAATATCTTTTTTTTTATTTAATAATTTAAATGCTCAAGATGAAATTATTAAAGGAAAAGCAAGAGCTGTAAATAGTGATTATATTAAAATTGATAAACAAACAATCATCCTATTTGGTGTTGAAGCTATGGAGAGACCTCAAAAATGCTATATTAATAATGAGTTGTGGCCTTGCTGGGAAGCTGGGGTTCGTAAATTAGAAGAAATTGTCGATTTAGGTGAAACAATATGTTTTATTAAAGGTAAAGCTAAGATGAATAGAGTTTTTGCTATTTGCAAAACAGAAAATATAGAATTAAATAAAGAACTTGTAAGATCTGGTCTTGCATTAGCTAGAATAAAACAGACAGATTTATATTTAGAAGATGAAAAATATGCAAAAGAAAACAATAATGGTATCTGGAGAGGAAAATTTGTGGAACCATGGGTGTGGAGAATGCGGAACTTTACCCCTGATGATCCTTAATTGAAATTATAAAAGAATTGTTATCTTATTTCTTAAACTTGTTTTTGTAAATTAAAAAAATTTTTTAAGTTATCATAATAGTTTTCAAACCAATTAGAAAATGAATTAATGGTAATATCAGTGGGTTTTATAACTCTTTTTCTGTTATCAACTAATGAAGGTAAAATTATAACAAATTTTTTTGTTTCTGCATCATCAATATATTTTATTTCAGTAGTAACAGTTTTTTTACCTTCTAAAGGAATATGTTTATTAATTTCTTCAACTAATAATTGCTTTGATAACTCTTCATTTGTAAAATAGTATCTCATTATAAAGAGGCCTGACATCCAATGTATAGAAGACTGCTGAAACCAGTTAATAACTTCATCAGTTATCGATTGTTTTGAAATGTCTAAAAGATGATTATCAATTTGTGCAATTTTAAGTTTAGTATCTATATTCCAAATTTTATTTTCCATACGCTAAAGATCTTAAATTTTCTTTTATTTTATTATTTTTTAGATTTATTTTCTATATTTAATGTAATTATTATGATGAAATACCTTTATAAAAAAACTATAATTTTTTTCTTGAAAATCAGCGATAAATTTCAAAAAGATTAAATGTTTTATATATTTTTAAAGCTGTGATATTTAGCAACAATGGATAAAGTTGCGCTATTTATTGCTTCAGGAACTGGCATTGGTGCAGATGCAGCAAAATGTTTATCATCTAAAGGATTTAAAATTGCTATAATGTCTTCTTCTGGAAAAGGTGAAGAATTAGCTAAATCTATGAATGGAATTGGTTATACTGGTTCAAATCTCTCAGCAGAAGACATAAGTAATTTTATTGATAAAGTTATAAACCAGTTTGGTAGAATTGATGTACTTGTTAACAGCGCAGGTCATGGGCCAAAAGGTGCTATATTAGAAATATCAGATGAACAATGGGTTGAAGGAATGGAAGTTTATTTTCTTAATGTCGTAAGAGCTGTAAGATATGTTACACCAACAATGACAAAACAGAATAATGGATCTATTATAAATATATCTACTTTTGCTGCATTTGAACCTGACTCTCACTTTCCTACATCAAGTGTCTTTAGATCAGGACTTGCTTCTTTTGTTAAATTATATTCTGATGAATATGCAAAAAATAATATCCGAATAAATAATATATTACCTGGTTTTATTGACAGCTTACCAGAAAAAGAAAGTTTCACAAAAAAAATACCTCTAAAAAGATATGGGAAAGTTCATGAAATTTCTTCTGTTGTAGAATTACTTGCATCTGATGGAGGGGCTTACATCACTGGCCAAAATATAAGAGTAGATGGAGGAATTACAAGATCTGTATAAAAAATCAAAAAAAAATATTTTAGCTACTCAATTTTGAATTAGTAATTTAGAAATTTAATTGTACATTATTTATTTTTTGTTATTTATTTAAAAAAAATGTCTTATACTTTTAATGATAGAAAATTTTGTATAGCTCCAATGATGGGCTACACCACTCCTTATGCAAGAAATTTGTATAGAATATTATCTAAAAAAGCATTTATATTTACTGAAATGATTGCAGCAAACACTATGATTTATTCAAAAAATACTGATTCAATTATAGCAAATATTAATCACAATCCAATAGCATTACAAGTAGGGGGATCTAAAATACAAGATCTAAAAAAATGTTCAAAGATAGCTTATGAATTAGATTATAATGAAATAAATTTAAATGTAGGTTGTCCTAGTAAAGCAGTTCAAAAAGGTTGTTTTGGAGTTAGGTTAATGGAAAACAAAACATTAGTAAGAGAATGCTTAGAGTCTATGCAAATAAACAAAAATATTGAAGTGTCTATAAAATGTAGAATTGGGATAGGGGAAAAATTTAACTACGATTATTTTGAGGAGTTCATTGATGAAATTATAAAAAGTGGTGTAAAAATTATATATATACATGCAAGAAATGCGATTTTAACTGGAATTAATCCAAAGGGAAATAGAACTATACCTCCTTTAAATTATGATTTTGTAAAAGAAATTAAAGTTAAATATCCAAATATTACTTTTATATTAAATGGTGGCATTAATAGTATCGATGAAGCATTTACACTTTCAAAAGAATATGATGGGGTAATGCTGGGTAGATTAATACAAAATAATCCATTTTGTTTAAAAGATGTTGATCGTCGTTTTTTTGGAACTCGAACAAGTTACAAAGTTGATGAAGATACAATCCATCAATATTTTCAATATATACAACCAAAAATTGGCAAAGAATCTATTTTTAGACTTCTAAGTCCGTTATTAAACATTTTTTTTGGAGTGCCAAAAAGCAAAGAATATAAAATAAAAATTCATCAGAATATGAAGTCACAAAAACTTGATTTTTTAGAAAAAATTTTTATCGACTTTATTAGAAAAAAAAATGCAATTATTAACTAAAAAGGCACTTGGTAAGATAAACTTAAAATTTCTACTCCTGGATTTTTTTCTCCAATATTAGCATTAGATATATGACTGAATCCCAAACCAATTCTATTACTATTTTTTAAATTATAACTGACTTCAAAACTAGTTCTAAATTCTATTTCATTGCCTAATTTTTTTCCATCCCCATCATCATAGTACCCAGCTCCAAAACTTGGTGTAAAAATAAATTGATTCTTTTTGCCTCTAAATAGTTCACCTATGTTATCTTCTAAATATATACCAGTGATAAAATAACTTGCAGAGTCTGAGGTAAATTCAACTCCAAAAAATGGCTTTAAATAAAAAAAATTATCTTCTTCTGGTCCAATATCAAATAAAGTTTTGTCCAACCTAGTTTCAAATCTAAAATCAGTTGCAGTGTTCTCTTCAGATCCATCAAATTTAATATCATAAAATCCAATTCCAAAAACATTATAGCCTTTTGCATATGAAGAAAATGAAAAAAAAAGTGTTAAAAATAAAATTATATATCTCACAAAACATACAATATTAAAAAATAAGAAATTATCAAATAAAAAATTATTATTATTAAGAAAAAATTTTAATAGTTTATAATTAGTATGATTTAAAAATAGATATTAATAATGCTTATTTTGATTCAAATAAGTCTAAAATTTCACCATTGTCTAAAAATAGCCCGGCGTAGATTTTTTTATTTGTCAGCGGTTGATTAAACAATGTGCAAATTATATGGCTTTTAGCGTTTTCAATATTATTTTTATGAGTAGATTGATACCCTCTAACAATTCTTAAGAATGTGTTATAAGGCTTATTTATTAGGGAAAAGTTCTGATATCCCCACCAAAAACAATCGTTTTGTGCTGACAAAGGGCGTGAAACATCAACACCTCTATTAACAAAAAGTATTTTCTTTGACTCCGAATATGCTGCATGCTTTAAATTAGCTAAATATTCTTTATGTCCAAGGATATTTGCAACTGCCATGTTTAATTTTGATGTCCATTTTGAAATTGCAATTGTTCCTTGAAGCGAAATATTTTCAGCTTCACTTAAATCAAAACCATAAGATTTAAGAGTCTTATCAACTCCATGTGCAAACATCCATTTAAGAATTTCTTGTGGATTAGGTGCAATTTGAAGTTGTAATAATTTATGAAACATTTCTTCTTGCGCACCTCTTAAAAAAACTACATCATCTGCATTTAACAGATATTTTGCCATTAACTTAAATCGTAAATCAAGTACGCTAGTAATTGTTTCTTTAGCATGATCTCCTAAACCAACTATATTTCCTAGAAATACAATTTTGTCTCCTTGTTTAAAATTTTTTAAAATATGTTTTTTTAAAATAACAAATGATTCTAAATTTGAATGTATTGATCCTATTGCCCAAATACGTTGAACGTTTTTAAATGATATAAAGTTAGATTTTATAGTCAAAATTT
This sequence comes from Pelagibacteraceae bacterium, assembly GCA_002718135.1. The sequence continues at coordinate 28,110 of PBDN01000002.1, forward strand.
ATTTATTTTGTAATATTTTTTCAATTTTTTCAGTTGATTGAAAATAATCTGTTTTTTCTACAGCCGCCACTTCTCTTGCTAACCTCTCAATAGCACTTTGAAACATTTGTCTCTCACTATATGATTGTTCAGATTGAGTATTCTTTCTAAATAAATCTCGAACTACTTCAGCTATTTTTATAGGGTCTCCTGAAAAAATCTTTGTATCATATTCTTGAGCTCTTCTACTCCACATAATTCTTCTAATTTTGGGCTTAAGTTTAAGAACTCCAAAAACTTCTTCAACAATTTTTTTAGAAGATATTTTTCTTAAACCTACATCTTTTTCTTTATCCAATGGAACACGTATTGTTAGTTTTGATTGTTCCATTTTAACAACATAAAATTTATTTTTTATTCCAGATATTTCCATATTTTCAATTTTAATAATTTCTCCCACTCCATGCTTTGGATAAACTACTATTTCGCCTATTTTAAATTCATTATTTTTTTTTTGATTCACTTAGCCTCCAGGTTTATCAATAAAATGATCATTAAATTTATTTTTAACATCTTTCCAGTCTTCAGCATCTTCGGGTGGTTCTTTCTTTTCAGTAATAACAGGCCAAATATTTGAATATTTTCTATTAATCTCAGCCCATTTTTCCATACCGTCCTCAGTATCAGCATGAATTGCATCAACGGGACACTCTGGTTCACAAACTCCACAATCAATACATTCATCTGGATGAATTACAAGCATATTCTCTCCCTCATAAAAGCAATCAACGGGACACACTTCTACACAATCCATATGTTTACATTTAATACATTTCTCATCAACTACATAAGTCATATATTATTACTAGATTTATTGATTTTATTTAAAGCTCTTGATTTAGCAATACCAGATTTTACATCTGAAATATATAATAGTCCTGCTAAACGTCTAATCATATTTGATTCAAAATCATGAATCTTACCATCAATCAAAATAATTTCCCATAATATTTCAAGCAAAATAAGTTTTTGCTCGTCTGAATAATTTTTATTTATTTGGGAAGTATAAAAATATAATGATTTTGATTGATCAAAATTTTCTTTAGCTATTTCTATATATTGAGATGCTTCTTTTGGATCTATTTTAAATACATCTAATAAAGATGAATGTATTTTTTTCATTTCTTCATCACTGATGTTGCCATCTGTATTGGCAGCCTCAATCATTAATCCACATAAAATTACTTCAATACTCTTACTATCATTGACAGCTGAGGATTGAGATTTTTCAAAAAAATTTTTTAGAGATTTAAACAATTATCTTCCTTAAATTATAAATATTATTAAAGTAGTTTTTCTAAAACTGCAAAAGGAGAATTAGGATCTGCTTCTGATTTCTTATTTTTTTGTTTTGTTTTTTTTCTTTTAATTGTATTTTTTTTAATTTTAATACTTGAATCTTTGGTTTTTTTCTTAGAATTTAAATAAAATAATCTTTTTCCTTCATTTAATAGAATAGAATCAAAACCACAAAATAATAGTATATTTTTAAGTTCATCGCTATTACAACCAACTGGATTCATTAAATCCGACGATTCTAAAAAAGGTCCATATTTAATTTTTTTCCTTGCGATAAAAAAAACCCTTTCAAAAACATCAATTCTTAGTAAAAAATTGTTTAAGTTTAGATGTCCTATTGACGCCCAATATGATTCTGGCATTTTCAAATCACTTGTAAAAGATACTCTCCCATTTTTTGGAAGAGGTAATATTTCAAATTTAGTAAAATTGTAGTAAACTTTCCACAATATTGAACATAGTTCCATAGATGATTTTTTTATAAAATTAGGCATAAAAAAAAATTTGGCTCCTGACCTAATCCCCATTTTTGACAATGCAGCTTTATCTTTTTCATTTATGTTTTTTAAAAAAGAAAGAAATTTTGCATTTGATAATGTGCCTAAATTTTCAAAAATATTAAATGCTATAGCTCTAACTTGTGAAGACATTTCATTTTCAATATTATACTTTATTGGTTTTAGCTCAGTTTCTATTTTATTATCAATCCAATTTTGTAATTTAGATGAAATAAGCAATTTATTTTTTGAATCAATAAATTCTGAATTAAAAGATTCTGCAATTGGTGAAAAAATATTATTGCCTTTTTTAATTATGCCAACTTTTTCAGTGCCCCATAATATATTAATATCATCTTTAAAATTAATATTAGTAACTTCTCCTAAGCTCAATGAGTCATTAGGGGCATTTAAAAAAGTAGATATTTTTTCAGCAATCATATTTCTTATCGATTTTTTAACATGAGAAAGTGCAAAAAGAGAATTAGAAAGTTTTTTTTGTTCAAATTTTAAATCAAATCCGTTAACATTTGCATATTTTATCCCATTTATTAGAATACTTCTATCATTATTTATTTCAATAACTGATTTAATATTTTCTTTTGAAACGTTATTAAAATATACACTTGAGCTATCAACAAATTTATTAGTAAGACCAATATGTAAGTTGTCGGACAAAATATTTTCAATTTTCTGTGTTTTATCTTGCCAATACTCTTGATTTGAAACCCAATTATTATGGTTAGCTATGTATGTCCAAGTTCTAATTTGAGAAATCTTCATCATTAATTGCTCTACATCCCCATTAAAAGTTTGTAATTTATTTATTTTATTTGATATCCACTCTTCAGGTATTTTATTCTTCTGCACAAGAAGTAAAAAAATTGTTTTTAAAAAATTAACATAATTATCATTAAATATTTTTTGAAAATCAGGAATTCTACAAACTTCCCAAAGCAATTTAATTCTATTTTCTGTATTTAAAATTTTTTTTATTTCAATATCTTCAATTAATATTTTAAAATTAATTTCATCCTCAGCGTTTTTTTTTCTAATAAAAATACTTTTAACAGGGAATTGTTTTAAACAATTTAATACACTATTTATTGAAAAAAAATCAATTTTTGAATTTCTCCAATAAATTTTTTGTATTTGCATAAAATTGTGATTCTCTATTGATTGAATTATAAATGGATCTAACATTCCGGCGTCATTGGTATATCCGAAGGTCCCATCATTTTTATAGCGCCCTGCTCTACCTGCTATTTGACCGATTTCAGCAGGTGTTAAGTTTCTTTTATATCTTCCATCAAATTTTTCAAAAGATGAAAATGCTACATGATTTATATTTAAATTTAAACCCATACCTATTGCATCAGTAGCAACTAAATAATCCACCTTTTTATCTTCATATACCTCCACTTGAGAATTTCTTGTTCTGGGGCTAAGTGATCCAAGAACAATAGCTGCGCCACCTTTATGAATTCTTAAACTTTCTGCAATTTCATATACTTTGTTAATGTTAAAAGCTATAACAGCAGATCTGGGTTTTAATTTAGACAAATTTTTTTTTGGTAAATAATCTAATTTTGAAAATCTATTTAATTGTTGAATTTTTATATTAGGAAATAATTGCAACAATATGTTTTTTATTGTTAAAGATCCAAGAAAAATAGTTTCAAAACTACCTCTGGCATTTAATATTCGATCGGTAAAAATATGGCCTCTTTCATAATCAGCAGCCAATTGAATTTCATCAACAACAATACATTCTACTTCTAAATTTGTTGGCATTGATTCTACTGTACAAAAAAAATATTTTGCCTCTTTGGGTATTATTTTTTCTTCACCAGTAATTAAAGCAACTAAATTAAGACCTAATTTTTTAACAGCTTTATCATAATTTTCCCTTGCTAAAAGTCTTAAGGGGAAACCAAAAATTCCAGATTTATAAGAAATGAGTTTTTCAAAAGCTAAAAATGTTTTACCAGTATTGGTTGGTCCAAGAATAGCGGATAAATTAGCATAATCATAATTCATTCATTTTTAATAGGTTTATTAATTAAAGATTTTAAAACATATTGTAATATGCCACCTGATTTATAATAATCTAGTTCTTTATTAGTATCAATTCTACATTGTAACTTAATTTTATAAGTTACATCAGAAATAATATGACAATCCAATATTTTATTAGGCTCTAATTTATCAATTCCTAAAATTGAAATTTTTTCATTTCCATTTAAGTTAAAAGTATTTTTATTTTCATTATTTAAAAATTGAAGTGGTAATACTCCCATTCCTACTAAATTAGATCGATGTATTCTCTCAAAGCTCTCAGCTATGACAGCATTTACACCTAGTAATTTTGTTCCTTTTGCAGCCCAATCCCTTGATGAACCTGTTCCATATTCTTTACCTGCAATAACTATTAATTTAACATTATTTTTTTTGTATTCCATTGCAGCATCATAAATTGACATCTTTCTATTGGATATGAATGACGTTGTAAAACCACCTTCAGTACCTGGTAACATTTTATTTTTTATTCTTATGTTGGAAAAAGTTCCTCTCATCATAATTTCGTGATTACCTCTTCTGGATCCGTATGAATTAAAATCATTTTTGCTAATTTGTCTTTCAGCTAAATAATTTCCTGCTGGACTTTCTGGTTTTATAGCACCTGCAGGTGAAATATGGTCTGTTGTTATACTGTCACCAAAAATAGCCAAAATATTGGCATTTTTAATATTTTCTATGTGTTCTTTTGTTGAATCTTTAAAGAAAGGGGGGTGTTTTATATAAGTGCTTGAAGGTTGCCAATCATAAGTCGTATTGGATGAGCTTTTTATTGTTGCCCAATTTTTATCACCTTCATAAATCTTACTATATCTATTTATAAATATATCTGAAGTTAATGTTTTATTTATCAAATCGTTTACTTCCTCAGAAGACGGCCATATATCATTTAAATAGATTAAATCACCTTTTTTATTTTTGCCAATAGGATCTTTCAAAATATTAATACTTATATTTCCAGCTAATGCATAAGCTACAACTAAAGGAGGTGAGGCTAAAAAGTTTGATTTAATTTCCTGATGAATTCTGCCTTCAAAATTTCTGTTACCAGATAAAATTGAACAAACATTTAAATTTTTACTTTTGATTTCATTTGTAACCCAGTCTTCTAAGGGTCCAGAATTACCTATACAAGTTGTACAACCATATCCAACCAAATTAAATCCAATTTCATCCAAATAAAAATTAAGACCGGCCTTAACTAAATAGTCATTTACTACTTGACTCCCTGGAGCTAAACTTGTTTTGACCCAAGGTTTAACAGTTAGACCTTTTTCTACAGCTTTTTTTGCAACTAACCCCGCAGCAATCATAACATTGGGATTTGAGGTATTTGTACAGCTAGTGATTGCAGCTATAACAATATCTCCAGTTTGAATTTCATTAGTCGTTTTATTTTTATCTAATTTATATGATTCTATTTTTTTAAAAATGTAAGGAACTTCTTTTAATAATATTTTGTCTTGTGGTCTTTTTGGTCCCGCCACTGTAGCCTCAATATCACTTAAATTTAATTTCAAATTTTCATCAAATTTAGGATTATAATTTTCAGATAACCATAAATTTTGAATTTTTGAATATTTTTCAACAATTTTTAAATGATGATTATTTTTTCCTGACAATTTTAAATAATTTATAGTTTCTGCATCAGTTGGAAAAAAACCACAAGTAGCACCGTACTCAGGCGCCATATTTGATATTGTTGCCCTATCTGGTAAAGATAAATTTGCTAAGCCATCTCCATAGAATTCAACAAACTTTCCAACAACATTGTGAGCTCTTAATATATTTGTTATTGTTAATACTAAATCAGTAGCAGTAATACCTTCACTTAATTTACCTATTAAATTAAAACCCACGACCTTTGGAAAATTCATTGATATAGGTTGGCCTAACATAGCCGCCTCGGCCTCAATACCTCCAACACCCCATCCTAATACTGATAAAGCATTAACCATAGTAGTATGACTATCTGTACCAACAACTGAATCTGGAAAAAGATATTCTTGTTGATTAATTTTTTTAATCCATACTGTTTTTGAAATATTTTCTAGATTTATTTGATGACATATACCCGCACCTGGAGGAACTAAAAAAAAATTATTAAAAGAGTCTTGTCCCCATTTTAAAAACTCGTATCTTTCTTTATTTCTCTCGAATTCCCTAAATACATTTTTTTGGTAAGCTTGAGCACTACCATAATTATCAACCATAACTGAATGGTCAATAATCAGATCAACTCTTGATATAGGATTAACTATTTTAGGATTAATACCCTTTTCTTGTAATGCATTCCTCATAGCTGCTAAATCTGCAACGGCAGGAACACCTGTAAAATCTTGCATTAAAACTCTTGTAGGATAAAATAAAATTTCTTTGCTGGTATTATTATTAATATTTTCACATATATTTGATATCATTTCTTTATTAATAGTTTCACCATCTTCATTGCGTAGAAGATTTTCTAATATAATTTTTTTTGAAATAGGAACTCTAGAAAGATCAAAATTAAAATGATTGGCAATTAAATTTAGATCGAAATATTTATAATTTTCTCCTAAAATAGACAAATTTTGCTTTGTTTTGAAAGAATTTATTGAATTCATATAATTAATTTTAAAAAAATTTGATATTACAAATAATATGTAGTGATATTTTTGTATAGTAGAAATGCTAATTTATTATTAGATTTCTGCCAAAATAAACTATTATTATATATTTTTATTAATTTAACTTAAATAAAAAAATTTTATAAAATTTAAAATAAAAAACATAACCGCATCTATTGTTGACTTTAAGCGTAAGTTTTGGGAAAAAAAGACAGCCTTTTATGTTTATCACTTTTTAAAGTGATGATGGAGGGGGGTTCCTCCACTTTAACCCATTACAAGGAGCATTAAATGGCAAAGAAGAAAAAGAAAGCTGCTAAAAAGAAAAAAGCAGCACCTAGAAGAAGAAAAGCGGCAAAAAGAAAAGCTGCTCCTAAGAAAAAGAAAAAAGCAGCAAAGAAAAAGAAAAAAGCTGCTCCTAAGAAAAAGAAAAAAGCAGCAAAGAAAAAGAAAAAAGCTGCTAAAAAGAGAAGAAGATAATAATTATTTTATTTTTTCTCGAAAACTTAAATTAAGTTTTCTTTTCCTTAGCTTTTCTAAGCATAAAAACGGGGTTCGCCCCGTTTTTTTATTATTTAAAAAATAAATAAATAAAATGTTACTGATCAACAAACTTGAATTTAAAAGATTAAACACAGTTATTTTTAGCGATATTAATATTTCTTTAAATCCAGGAAAGATACTTTTTATAAAAGGTACAAACGGTTCAGGAAAAACAACATTATTAAAAACAATATTAAATATATTGAACCCAACTGATGGAGAAATTTACTGGATGAGTAAAAATATAAAAAAAAATATTTTTAAATTTTATAACAATGTAACTTTCATAATGGACAAACCCACAGCAATAAAAGAGATGACATTAATTGAAAATATTAATATTTGGAAAAAATTTTCCAACTCTAAAATAAATGATGAAGAAATAAATAATTTAATTAAAATTTTAAATCTTGAAAAATATTTAAATAAGCAAGTTAACAATTTATCATTAGGAGAAATAAAAAAGTTAGAACTATCAAGACTTATAATAGAACAAAAAAAATTATGGTTTTTAGATGAACCATTTAGCCATTTAGATAAAATATCATTAGATCTAATAGTACAAACATTTATTGACCATACAAATAACAATGGATCAATAATTTTTTCTTCACATTTAGACCCAGATATAAAAAATATTGAAACTTTAAATCTTAGCTGATGTTTATTTTCATTAAAAAAATATTTTTCTTTTTTTATAGAGAATATAAATATTCAATTATAAATCTAAATGAATTATTTATAAATATAACTTTCTTTTTTTTATCTATCTTTATATTTATTTTTGCAATCGGTCCTGACAAAGAAGTTTTAGAAACTATTGGAATAGGAATAATTTGGTCTTTGCTGCTCTTAAGCTCAACTTTATCTTTAAAAAAATATTATTATGATGATTTTAATAATAATAACCTTATTTTAATGCATATGAGTGGATTCAGTTTTGAGGTTATTGCTATATTAAAAATATTATGTCATTTTCTTTTTGTACAAATACCTTTCCTAATTTCTATTCCAATAGCTTCTTTGTTTGTTAATATCAGTTTAGAAAAAATTTATATGTTAATAACTAGTTTCTTAATAGGTTCATTAATATTATCATGTCTTGGTTCCATTTCATCATCAATGAACTTACTTAATAACAAAAGTTATTCTTTAGGAAGTATAATTGTGATGGTTTTTAGTATACCTGTAATAATTTTTTCTGTTGGCATAATTAACGCTCAAGAAAACTTTCTTTACTTGATAAATATTTTATTAGGAATATTATTTATTTTTATAGCAATTTCACCATGGGTGAGTTCAATATGTATAAAATTGGCTTTACAAAATAACTAAAATGAAATTTTTAATTAACCCCAATCAATTTAATAGATTAGCAGATATTTTAATTAAGCCTATTTTTATAATCTCATTAGTAGTTTTGGCTATTGGTTTAATTTATTCTCTTTTTCTGTCTCCAAATGATTATCAACAAGGTGCAACTGTCAGAATCATGTATATACATGTTCCGTCTGCCTGGCTTGCTCTATTAACTTACTCAGTAATGACAATTTATAGTTTAATTGCATTAATCTTTAAAATTCCATTTGGCTATATAATCAATACTGCTTTAGCTCCTATTGGCGCCGTCTTTACATTAATTTGCATTGTAAGTGGATCTATGTGGGGAAAACCAATGTGGGGCACATGGTGGGTGTGGGATGCACGATTAACTTCAGTGGCTATTTTATTAATAGTTTATTTAATAATTATCTACTTAAATCATGCTTTAGAAAACAGGAATGTTAAAGAAAAAGTAGTCGCCGTTTTTGTTTTAGTTGGATCTATCAACCTACCAATTATAAAATTTTCTGTAGATTGGTGGAATACACTTCATCAACCGGCTAGTATTAGCAAGCTGTCTTCACCATCTATTGATAATAGTATGCTAATACCTCTTATAATTATGACAATAGCATTCACACTTATAGGTATATTAATTGCGTTAATTAGGATAAAAACTGAGGTTATACAAAGAAAAATAAACTTATAGATATTTGTGACTTTTAGTCTCTCTTCATGAGTGTAAAAAAAATTTTTTTTTGTTATTAGGATTAAATGTATTTTTGGTTTATTACAATATCTTACGCCTTTGCTTTAATCTCCATATTCATATTACTAACAATAAGTTATTTAAAATACAAAAATATTGTTAAAAATAAATGAGTCTAAGATTCCAACGCTTATTAGTAATTTTGGTTTCAATGATTTTATTAATGTCTGCAGTTTTGTTAATTTTATTTAACTCAAAACAAAACATAATTTTTTTTTATACTCCTTCAGAAATACCATTAGAGAATTTAGCATTAAATTCGGAATTAAGATTAGGCGGTTTAATAGAAAAAGGAACTTATAAAAAAATATCCAAAAATAATTATGAATTTAATATTACAGACAATAAAAATTCAATTAAAATTTTATATACTGGTATATTGCCAGATCTATTTAGAGAAGAACAGGGTGTAGTAATAGAGGGAATTATTATAAATGAAAATTTAATAAAAGCTAAAACAGTTTATGCAAAACATGACGAAAATTATATGCCATCAACTGTTAAAAAAAGTTTAGAAAAAAATCAATATTGGAAAAAAAATTATAAATGATTACTTTAGTTGGCTTCTTATGTTTAATTTTATCTAGTTTTGTAAGTTTTATATTAATTACATCAGAAATTATTAAAAAATTAACAATTAAATATTTTATTTTATTAAATAAAATTTCAACTAGTTTAACACTGTTATCTTTTTTTATATTAATGTATTCTTACATAATTTCAGATTTTTCTAATTTTAATGTATTTCAAAATTCACATACTGACAAACCACTAATTTATAAAATATCTGGAACATGGGGAAATCATGAAGGGTCAATGCTTTTATGGATATCTATTATGTCATTATATAGCTTTTTTTTCTTAATTAATAAAAATATAAATGAAAGATTTAAAAGAAAATCATTAACTATCCAAAATACCTTATTTTTATTCTTTTGTTTATTTATAATTTTTACCTCAAATCCTTTTTTAAAAACCACAATAAATGTTGAACAGGGACTGGGTTTAAACCCAATACTGCAAGATCCTTCTCTGGCTTTCCATCCACCAATTTTATATGCTGGATATGTAGGTTATTCTTTGATTTTTAGTTTTGCAATAGCAGGTTTATTAGAAAAAAAAATAAATGTAGAATGGATCATTTTAGTTAGAAAGTGGTCTTTAATTTGTTGGACATTTCTAACAGCTGGAATCGCCTTAGGTTCTTATTGGGCATATTATGAATTAGGATGGGGAGGATGGTGGTTTTGGGATCCTGTTGAAAATGTATCTTTGATGCCTTGGATTGCTGGACTAGCATTAGTTCATTCACTTTTTTTAGCAAAAGGAGAATATATTTTACAAAAATGGATAATATTTCTATCAATTTTATGTTTTTCACTCAGTATATTTGGAACATTTTTAGTAAGATCAGGAATCTTGATAAGTGTACATTCTTTTTCATCTGACTCCTCTAGGGGTTTATTTATATTATTGATATTTTTTTTAGTAACAGGTTTTGGTTTTTTAATATTTTTAATAAATCAACCTAAAAACGAAAAACCAATACAACTTCTCTTCATAAATAAAACCTCTGCTCTAGTAATTAATAATATTTTAATGATAATTGCTGTTGCCACAATACTTCTTGGAACAATATATCCGATTATTGTAGAGGTAATCTCTAACACAAGAATTTCTGTAGGTGGTCCATATTTTAATTCAACAGTTATACCTATTATGTTGCCTGGGTTTTTGCTTATGAGTATTGCTCCTGCTCTTTCTTGGCAAAGCAATAAAGTTAAAAAAATTAAATATTATATAATTGTATTTATTGTCTTAAGTTTTCTAATATTGGTTCAGTCCCTTTTTACATCTTTTAATACTTGGGGATTTTTAGGAATACTGTTAGGAACATGGATAATTTTAGCTTCATTATTATCTGTTTTTTTATCATTTCCTTTTCACTTAAACTATAACTACGTTAAAAATATCAATTCATTAATTGCCCACATAGGTGTAGGAATAGCAATTATTGGAATTACTAGTTCTAGTATATTTAAATCTGAAAATAATTATTTCTTATCCAAAGGTGATGAAATCAATTACGGCAATACTATTATTAAATTTGAAAACACTACTATAAATAATATAAAAAATTATGAATCACTAAGACTTAATTTCTTAATTATAAAAAACAATAAAATAGTTTCAAAAATAGAAGCAGGGAAAAATTATTATCCAATATCAAAAACTGTTACAACTGAAGTGGGAATTTATCATGATTGGTTTCGCGATATTTATATTGTTGTAGGAAACAAAGATGACAATAAATGGCTGGTTAAAATACACAATAATCCCTTGGTAAGTTTAATTTGGTTAGGTATTATTATTATGATATTTTCCGGATTAATTGGAATAACTAAAAAATGAAAAAAATAATACTTCTTGCTCCTTTAGTTTTATTAATTGCTATTACCTCATTTGTTTTTATTTATCTTATTTCCGACAAAAAACCCTCTCAAACACCAAGTGCTTTTTTGAATAAAGATATGCCGTATTTTGAAACTAAAAATTTACAAAATGCAAATGAATTGTTTTCAAAATCTGATTTAAATAATAAATTTGTTTTAATTAATTTTTTTGCTTCCTGGTGCACACCGTGCAAAGCAGAGCATCATCTTTTTTTTGAAATAAAAGAAATGTTCCCAAACTTATTTATGTTGGGATTTAATTATAAAGATAAAGAGAATGATGCAATAAATTACCTTTATCAATATGGAGATCCTTACTCATTTGTTGGAAAAGATTCTGATGGAATGATTGGTTTTGAATTTGGTGTGTTTGGTTTACCTGAAACTTTTTTAGTTAATGATCAAGGTAAGGTAATTTTTAAGCATATAGGACCTTTAACAACAGAGATTATCAATGAAAAAATCAAACCTCTTTTATAAAATTATTTTATCCTTAACTTTATTTTTTATAATACCATCAAATATTGCTGCAGATGAAAAAAATATAGAAAAAAAAGTTAAACTTTTAACTCAAAAACTAAGATGTATGACCTGTCAAAATCAAAGCATATATGATTCTGATAGTGATTTTGCTGTAAAAATTTCCAATATAATCAAAGATAAATTTCAAGAAGGAAAGAGTGAGGACGAAATAATCTTTTTTTTAACCAAGAGATATGGAGAATATATCCTTTTTCAACCACTATTTAATATGAAAAATCTATTACTTTGGGGTTTCCCATTCATTTTATTGGTAATTTCTATTATATTTTTTGCCATCCGTATTAAAAAAAGAACTTCGTAACAGTATTTATTTTGTTTTTCTTAAATAAGAATATATGAGATAATTAATAATTATAATTATATGAATAATAATTTACTTTCTTTAAGTAATGCATAAGGAGGAAATGTGAAAAAATTTATACTAGTATTGTTGTCTTTAAGTTTTATAAGCTTAACAACTATTGGTAATTCTAAATCAATTAGAATTGGTACCGAGGGCGCTTACCCACCATGGAATAATTTAAATCCTGCTGGAGAATTAGAAGGTGCAGAGATTGATTTTGGTAATGAAGCCTGCAAAAGAATGAATGTCGACTGTGAATGGGTAACACAAGATTGGGATGGGATCATTCCAGCTTTACTTCAGGGTAAATATGATATTATTATTGCCGGTATGTCTATAACTGAAGAAAGAAAAGAAAAAGTTAATTTTACAAATGGTTATATGACAGATGGTGCTCGCTTTGCTGTACTTAGCAATAGTGGTTTAGCAGATTTATCCGTAGCTAATTTTACTGGTGGAGTTAATAAAGTTAATCTCAATAATGCTGGTGGAAAAGAATTAGCTGCTATTGGTCAGTTAATAGCTGCTATGGATGGAAAAACTGTTTGTGTACAATCTTCAACTATTCATCAAAATTTTATAGAAAAATATATGGCTGGAGCTGTTGAAATGAAATTATACCAAAGTGTAGATGATCATAATTTGGATCTAGCAGCAGGTAGATGTGATGCAATATTAGCTGATGTTGGATCTATTATTGATTTTATGGGATCTGATGGAGGTGTAGATGTTGCATTTACGGGTCCAACTTTTTCAGGTGGTGTTTTTGGAGATGGTGTAGGTGGTGCTATTAGAAAAGAAGACACTGATATTTTAGAGATGTGGAATAAAGTTATTGCTGAAATGTCTGAAGATGGCACGACGGCCGAAATTACAAAAAAATGGTTTGGTAGAGATATTTCTATGTAAAAACTACTTTTCTATTTGTTAAAAGCGGTCTAAAATTAAGACCGCTTTTTTTATGCCAAATTTTCAACCTTCAAAAGAATACTTGGAAAATCTTGAACACTACAAAAAAATGCATGTTGAAGGTTATAAATTATCCAATGGAAAAATAAGAGTACCTGATGAAGCATACAATGGAAAAAGCACTCTCATTTTTGCAAAATTAATTAAACAAATAATAATAAAAAATAAAATAAATACTATGCTGGACTATGGTTGCGGAAAAGGATTTTTCTATAAAAATCCATCTAATCAACATGGTCTTAAATTGAAATCTCTAAAAAACTATTGGGATATAAAAATAGATTTGTATGACCCATGTTTTAAGGAAAATTCTAACTTAGATGAAAATAAAATTTATGATTTAGTTATTTGTATAGATGTTTTAGAGCACATTCCCTCTGATGATATAAATTGGGTTTTAGAAAAATTACTCATGAAAGCAAAAAAATATTTATTTATAAATGTTGCTTGTCACCCAGCCATCGCATTACTTCCAAATGGAAACAATGCCCACGTTAATATTAAAACTCCTAAGTGGTGGCATGAGAAAATTTTAAATTTTCAAGATAAGTTGAAACATATCAAGGTTATATGTATTTGTACAGTTAAGGAAAATGGAAAATATCAATATTTCCCTTTGCAATATAATGATAAATTATCTAATTACTCTTACAAATGAATTCTCTTCTAGGACTAATAATACAAATAATAAACCTTTATCAATTTATTTTATTAATTTACATAATTGCAACTTGGTTGTTAAATTTTAATATAATAAATGCATCAAATCGTTTTGTTTACAGTGCAATGGAAGCTATGTATCGTTTATGTGAACCAAGTTTAAATCTTGTTAGAAGGTATATTCCTAACTTTGGAAATATAGATATGTCACCGATAATTGTTTATTTGGGATTATGGTTTTTAAAAAGTTTATTAATTGAATATTGGCCGAGGTAATATGACAATTGTAATAAATGGAAAAGAAATTGCTCAAAATTTAAAAAATAATATTAAAAAGCAATTAGATGAAATAAAAATCAAAATAGGTAAAGTACCTGGATTAGCTGTTGTTCAAGTAGGTAATGACGCCGCAAGCAGCGTTTATGTTAAAGCTAAAAGTAAAAGCGCAAAAGAGGTTGGGATAGAAATTATTGACCATCACCTACCTGAAGAGACAACTCAAGAAAAGTTGTTAAGTTTAGTGAAATCTCTCAATATAGAAAATAATGTAAGTGGTATACTGGTGCAACTCCCACTACCCAAACATATTAATGAACAAATAATATTGGATTCTATTAATCCTGAAAAAGATGCTGATGGTTTTCATCCATTAAATGTTGGTAAATTATCCATTGCAGATTTTAATGATGAGAATCTGCTTATTCCCTGCACACCTTATGGTTGCTTAATTATGATAAAAAATCTTGGAGTTAAACTATCTGGGAAAAATGCAGTTGTCATTGGTAGATCAAACATTGTAGGCAAACCTATGGCTCAACTTTTATTAAAAGAATCTTGTACAGTAACAATTGTTCATTCAAAAACACAAAACATCGAAGATATTTGCAGTAAAGCTGATATAATTGTAGCTGCTGCTGGAAAACCAAAGATGGTTAAGAGTAATTGGATAAAAAAAGATGCAATAGTTATTGATGTGGGGATAAACAGAATTGATAAAAAAATAGAGGGCTCTTCAAAAAAAATACTTGTTGGTGACGTTGATTTTGAACATGCAAAAAAAAAGGCATCCGTAATTACACCTGTTCCTGGAGGAGTGGGACCAATGACTATAGCTTGTTTATTAAGAAATACTGCTATTGCCTTTAAAAATAAAGAATTAAAATAATTAGTTATTTTTTAATCTTAATGAGGTAATTTTTATAAATCCTTCGGCATCTTTTTGATCATAATCACCTTGCTCATCAAAAGATACTAATGAAAGTTTATATTTACTAAATGGTGATCTTCTTCCAGAAACAATAACATTGCCTTTAAATAGCTTTAACTTTATGTCTCCAGTTACCTGAGATTGAGTAGAATCAATCATTTTTTGCATAGCCTGTCTCTCTGATGAAAACCATAATCCATTGTAAATTGTTTCAGCATATTTTGGCATAATTTCATCTTTTAAATGCGCTTCTCCTTTGTCTAAAGTTATACTTTCTATTGCTCTATGCGCTTTATACAATATGGTACCGCCTGGAGTTTCATATATACCTCTAGATTTCATTCCTACAAAACGATTTTCAACAACATCTTCTCTTCCAATACCATGTATAAAACCATATTCATTGAGTTTGTTTAAAAGCTCATGTGGTTTTAATTTTTTTTCATTGATCGCAACTGCATTTCCTCTTTCAAAAGAAATTATTAATTCATCTGGTGAAGATTTAGAGTCTTCAAGAGATTTTGTTCTAGAGTAAACATATTCAGGTGCTTCTTCCCATGGATCTTCTAAGATTTTTCCTTCAGAAGAAGTATGAAGTAAATTAGAATCTGTACTAAAAGGGGCTTCTCCTCTTTTATCTTTAGCTATTGGTATTTGATATTTTTCTGCAAAATTAATTAAATCATTTCTTGAATTTAATTCCCATTCTCTCCAAGGTGAAATAACTTTTATTTTAGAATTATTTGAATAATAACCTAACTCAAACCTTACTTGATCATTCCCTTTACCGGTTGCACCATGGGCCACAGTATCTGCACCTACTTGTTTTGCTATTTCGATTTGTCTTTTTGCTATTAATGGCCTTGCTATAGCTGTGCCTAAAAAATAAACACCCTCATAAATTGCATTAGCTCTAAAAATAGGAAAGACATAATCTCTAACAAACTCTTCTTGTAAATCTTCAATAAAAATTTCATCAACACCTAAAGATTTAGCTTTTTCTTTAACTGAATTTAATTCTTCGCCCTGCCCAACATTAGCAGTAAATGTAACTACGGGACATTGGTATTTAATTTGTAACCATTTTAAAATTACACTTGTATCCAAGCCTCCTGAATAAGCTAAAACAATTTTACTTGTCATTTAACAGTCTTTGTTTAATTTATTTAATTCTGCAGTAAAACCTCTTAAGGAATATTTATCATTTATCAATGTCCCCCTAGAAGATTTAGCTGAAATAGTTAATTCAAGACCTTTTTTCATAGCAAATATTACTTTGGAATCTTCGTTTGTCCAAGCTGCATCCGACACATCTTCGGTTGTATAAAATATAAAATTGGTATTATCAATTTTTACATTAATATCTTGATTTAAATCGTAGTTAAAACCTGCTTCAATCTGAATTATTGTTTCTGGATTACCTATATATTTATAAACAATTATATAATTATCACCCCTCTTCTTTTCCTCAGGAAGATCTGTTTCTACTGGAAGACTGCCTATAAAGCAATATTCGTCTTCTTTAATTATACTCCATTTTCCTTTTTCAAGTGCTTTAATCGCACTAGGAAATATAGTTAATAGTAAAAAAATTGCTAAGAAAAATTTCATAAAATATGTTTTGTTTTGTTAAAAATGTATTTCTATTATATGTTAAAAGATCAAGAAATGATACAAATTTTAACAAATGTTTATAGGGGAAAAAGTTTAGAAAGTTTTCATAATTCAATTAGCCTTGTAATTGATTCAAAAGAAAAAAAACTATTTTCAACTAATGATGAACAAAAATATATATACCCCAGATCTTCAATTAAAATTTTTCAAGCAATACCTTTTGCAGAAAGTTTAGCTATTGAAAAATATAATTTAAATCAAAGACAAGTTGCATTAGCATGTTCTTCTCATTGTGGGCAAATTTTTCACATAAGAGAATTAAAAGATTGGATAAAAAAAACTAATATAAAAATAAATCATTTAAAATGTGGTGTACACAATCCTTTGGATAAAGAATCATCAAATAAATTACTTATTCAAGGAAACAAACCTAATCAATTGCACAATAATTGTTCGGGGAAACATTTAGCAATGCTGACATCAACAAAAATTCAAAATACTAATATGGAAAAATATTTGAATTTTAATCATCCTCATCAAATTAAAATTAGAGAGATTATTGAAAAATTTAGTGAGTCAAAAATATACAAAAAAAATTATGGAACAGATGGGTGCAGTGCGCCACAATACAATTTAAAAATATTAAATATATGTAAAGCATTATTAAATTTAGTTAGAAGCTATGATTCTAATTTTTATAATACTCAATCAACAAAAACACTTATAAATTCTATTCTAGAAAACCCAAATTATATTGGAGGTACTAATAACTTAGATACAAATTTAATAAAAATATCAGACAAAAAAATATTTTGTAAAGGTGGGGCAGAAGGAGTGTTGTTATTTGCACATTTAGAAAAAAAAATTGTAGGAGTAATCAAAGTAAAAGATGGCAATGAAAGAGCTTTACCTTCTGTTGTTCAATACATCTTTAAAAAATTAAAAATACTAAATAAAAAACAATTAATAAAATATCAGAATTGGTATTCTGGTTCATTATATAATCATGCCAAAATTAAAGTTGGAAAAATTACCACCACTATAAAAACATAAATATAAATTAAGTTAACAAAAATATGAATAATGAAATTAATAATATTTTAAAAAAAGTATTTAAATCAAAAAATAATTTAAAAAGGCAAGTATTGCAAATTTCTTTTGGTATAATTTGTGAAAAAATTAAAACAGTTAACAATGATGAATTTATTATAAAATATTATAAAAATTATAATAATTATTACAACTTTAATGCAATTAAAGCAGAAGCATTTGCATTAATTTATTTAGAAAAAAATAAATATACAATTTTTCCAAAAGTAAAGTATTTTAATAATAAAATTTTAATTATAGAATATATTAAACATAATAAAAAAATATCTAATTTAAAAAAATCTAATTTTCTTGATATACTAATTAAACTGCATAAAAAAAAATCTAAAAAATTTGGATTTGTGTTCGATACCCAAATAGGGGGAATGAAACAACCAAATGATCAAACCGCTAATTGGGTTGATTTTTTTTGTAAAAATAGATTAATAAATGTTTATGATGCAATTTGTAAAAATGATCCAATGCCAAAAGAAATAAATACAAAAATTGAGAGTTTAATAAAAAACATTAATAATTATATTCCAAAGAATGTAACCCCATCTTTATTGCATGGTGACATGTGGGAGGGAAATATTTTATTTAATAACAATAAAGTGATTGGATTAATCGACCCTGGTATTTTTTTTGGACATAATGAAATGGAACTAGCATATTTAAGATTTTTTAATTTTATCAATAAAAAATTTGTCAATGATTACAACAATTTTATCAAAATTGATACAGAGTATTATTTATATGAACCAGTATATCAGTTATACTATGCATTATTAAATGTACATTTGTGGAGTTATAAATATGTTAAAAATACATATAAATTATTAAATCAATTAAAAGTTTGAATGTAATATGTGCGGTATAAATGGAATTATATTTAAAAAAAATGATGTAGATATATCAAAAATAAAAATGATGAATTCTATGTTACATCATAGAGGTCCCGATAAATCTGGATTCCTAAAACACAAAAATATTTTACTTGGGCATACACGATTATCCATTATCGACTTAACTAAAAATGGTTATCAACCTATGTCTAATAATGGGCGACATTGGATAATTTATAATGGAGAAATTTATAATTATAAAGAAATAAAAAAAGAGTTAATTAATAAAAACTACAAATTCTATAGTGAAACAGATACAGAAGTAATTCTTACAGCATTTATTGAATGGGGGGCAAAATGTTTTGAAAAATTTAACGGGGAATGGTCTTTAGCGATACTAGATACGGTTAATAATGATTTAATAATTTCACGTGATGGAATTGGATATAAACCATGCTATATATACGAAGATGATAAATATTTTGCATTTAGTTCAGAATTAAAATCTTTTTATTCAATAAATTCCTCACTCGAAATTGATAAAGCAAATTTTGGAATTGCCTCTGAATCATTATTTTATAGTTCAAAAACAATTTTTAAAAATATTGAACACTTAACTCAAGGTCGCTTTATTAAATATAATATAAATTCAAATAAAAAAACAATTACTAGATGGGATTTTCCTTTAAATAATTTGCCAAAAATTAGTGTAAATTATAAAGAAAATGTAGAAAATTATTTTTCCTTACTTCACGAAGCAACTAAAATTCGTCTAAATAGTGATGTAAAAATTGGTACATCATTAAGTGGCGGACTAGATTCTTCAGCAATATTTTCCTTATTAAATGTGATAAATTCGAAAAGTAAATCCAATGACAAATTAGATCTTAATCCAATTATAATGAATTACAAAGGGATGAGGTCAAAAAATGAAGCAATAGAATTAGCAAAAAAATATAATAAAAAATTTTTAATTATAGAAGATCAAGATGAAAAAATAGAAAGTACAAAAAAAATTTTAGCCAAATTGGAAACTGCAGAAGAGTTTTTTATGCAATATAACTTATACAAAAATCAAAAAGACAGAGGATTAAAAATTAGTATAGATGGTCACGGATCCGATGAGTTTCTTGGTTATCCTAATTTTTTTCCAGAATTATCAGTAGATACCTACAACAACTTAATTCAATTAAACAATGCAGTTGAAACATTTGGGGGTCAAAATACTAATACTAAATTTAAAAAGTTGTTTGGGATCGGTACAAATTTAAGCAAAATAATTGATTTTAAAACAAATGTGAATTCATTAAATTATTTTTCTAATTACATTGAGGCAGACCCATATGATAGTAGCTACCAGATAATCAATGATGATTTAGAAAACCTTAAATATTTTTCTTATTCATTAAATTTTACTTATTTAATTTCATACTGCGGATGGTTTCAGTTTTTTTTAAATAAATGGGATAGGGCATCTATGTCTAATTCTATTGAAGTAAGAATGCCATTTCTAGACAATAATGTGAGATTATTTGGATTAGCATTAAATTCTGAACATAAAATCAGAAATTCAATGTCAAAATCTATTTTAAGAGATGCATTTTCAAAACATTTACCAAAATCAATTATTGAACAAAAATTCAAACAAGGTCTTTCACAACATAGATTTGATATAAATTCTTTAAAATATAAGGAATATTTAAAATTAATTATTGAAGAAAAAAATTTTAAAGAAAACAACACATGGGATGTTAAAAAAATAAAAAAAGATTTTGATCAAAATTTAAATATTAATAAAATATGGAGATTGGGTAAATATTATTTGATGATTGAAGGTTTTAAAGATAACTACAATTCTATAACAATAAATAATGATCAGGAAAATCAACTTAACAATCTTACAAAATTATAAATTTAAACGCATGGATTGGGATCTGCTAAATGTACTGCTTCAATCTCAGTTAAAATTTCCTTAGAAAGAGAATAATTTTCACTATTTAAATTTTCTTTTAATTGATCAATACTGGTTGCACCAATAATATTACTAGTTACAAAAGGTCGATCATTTACAAATGAGTTAGCAAGGATACTTGGCGAGATATTATATTTTTTAGCAATATTGACATATTTTTTAATTGCAATTTCACCTCTCGGAGTATTGTGTCTTGAAAATCTATCACCCCAAAGTGTATATCTAGCATTAGGAGGTTGTTTGCCTAATAGGTACTTGCCAGTTAATCGACCACCTGCTAATGGTGAATAAGCTAATAACCCTACGTTTTCTCTAATTGCCACTTCTGAATTAGCAATATCAAAAATTCTATTCACCAGATTATAAACATTTTGAATAGATACAATAATGGGTAATTTTTTTTGTCTTGCGATTTCTAAAAATTTCATCAAACCCCAAGGAGTTTCATTTGAAACTCCAATATATTTAACCTTACCTTTTTTTATTAAATCATTTAAATTTAATAAAACTTCTTCAAAACCAGTCCATTCGTCATCATTTGAATCAAATTTAAAATCAGCTACTCCAAACTTTGGTACATTTCTTTCTGGCCAATGTATTTGATACAAATCAATATAGTCTGTTTGTAATCTTTTCAAACTTGCATCAATGGCGGCATTAATATTTTTCTTATCAATTTTTAATTCTTTACCACCATCTCTTATCCATTCTAAACCATCTGATTTTGAAGCAATTTTTGTAGCAAGGATTATTTTTGATCTATTATTATTTATTTTTAGCCAGTTTCCAATAATTTCTTCAGTTCTTCCATATGTGTTCGAACTTGTAGGAACTGAATATAATTCAGCAGTATCAAAGAAATTGACACCTTTTTCGAATGCATAATTCATTTGATGAAACGCTTCTTCTTGAGAATTTTGTTGGCCCCAAGTCATTGTTCCTAAACAAATTACACTAACTTTAGTATCCGTATTGCCTAATTTTCTATACTTCATAAATATTTATTTAAAATAACTTGAAATTATAAGATTTATAGCGATATTAGTTCTAATTAAAAGGAGAATTTATGGCTTTAGACTTTAATCAAAGATCTTATACTAAAACAGCGGATCAAACAGCCATTGATCAAGGCTTGAGAGCTTATATGCTAAAAGTCTACAATTATATGACTATTGGTTTACTTATAACGGGTCTGGTTTCTTATTTTTTTGGCAAGGCTTCGATAATAACAAATGAATTTGGTCAAATAATTGGCTTAACTTCAATTGGTAATACTTTATTTAATTCACCTCTCCAGTGGTTAGTAATGTTAGCCCCATTGGGAATGGTGTTTTATTTGAGTTTTCGAATCAACAAAATAAGCCTAGCTGCCGCGCAATCAACATTTTGGATTTTTGCTACATTGATGGGCTTATCTCTTGCTTCAATTTTCATTGTTTATACAGGTGCATCAATTGCGAGAGTTTTTTTTATTTGCTCTGCTACTTTTGCAGCTATGAGCTTATATGGATATACAACCAAAAGAGATTTAACTGCAATGGGTGGTTTTTTAATAATGGGATTATTTGGGATAATTATTGCAAGTATAGTTAATATTTTTATGCAAAGTCCAGCTATGTATTTTGCAATATCTATAATAGGAGTAATTATTTTTGTTGGCCTTACAGCATACGATACTCAAAAGATCAAAAATATGTATTATGCAGCAGATTCCGAAACAATAAGTGGAAAAAAAGCAATAATGGGAGCATTAACACTATATTTAGACTTTATTAATTTATTTATTATGTTGCTAAGATTATTTGGACAAAGAAGATAATTTTCTTCCAAATTATTAAAT
The DNA here is from genome assembly GCA_002718135.1 of Pelagibacteraceae bacterium. Next base: position 50,803 of record PBDN01000002.1, read on the forward strand.
AATTTTTATATTACCCAGTCTATAGTTAGACTGGGTTTTTTTATGTTAATTGAAGAAAATAAAATAAAAGAAATTTTAAAAAAATTTAACTCTGGAAAGTTTCAAGAGTCATTTATTGAAATTGAAAAATTAATTAATAAAAATAAATATAATATTGATCTCATACGAACTTATGGATTGATGGCGAAAAAAATTGGAAATGTAGATAAGGCAATAAAAAGTTTTGAATATATTATACAAAAAAATCCAAAAGATTTAATCGCACTTCATAATTTATATTCAATTTTTATGCAAAAAAAAATTTATCATAAAGCTAATAAATTAATCGACATCATTATTGGTATAGATAAAAATCATTATGAAGCTAACAGAGATAAAGCATATTTGGCATATCTAAAAAAAGATAATAATCTAGCATTAAAATTTATTCAAAAAGCTATGCAAATTAATAGAAATGATGTTTTTGGTATAAATATTCATGGATTGATTGAAATGCATAAAAATGAATATCAAAAAGCTATTGAAATTTTTACAAAAGCCATTTTGATAAATAAAAATTACTTTGATAGTTATAACAACATAGGTAAATGTTTTTTTGAATTGGACAATTTAAAAGATGCTTTTCTTTATTTTAAAAAAAGTTATAGAATAAATCCTGAGTCACACTTACCAATTATTAATATTGGCAATATTCTGAGTTTGAAAGATAAAAATTTTTTCGCTATTAAATTTTATAAAAGAGCATTAGCTATACAACCAAATTCCCCAGATATACTATCTAACTTAGCAATTTGCTATTGTCGCGTAAATGATAGGATAAATGCAAAAAAATATTATAAAATGGCAATAAAAACTGACCCAAATAATGCTGATTTAAAATTAGCATACTCTTATTTCTTAATTAAATTATCAGACTTTGAAAAAGGCTGGGATTTATTTAACTCAAGATTATATGTAACTAAAAACTTTAAAGTAATTAAAAATTTGCAAAACGTAAAGAACAAATTAATCAAATCAAAAAAATCTTTATATAAAAATAAAATTTTAGTGACAAGAGAGCAAGGTCTTGGTGATGAAATATTATTTAGTTCTGTTTATAAAGACTTATTAAAAATTAATTCTAATATAAAAATAGAGGCTGACAAAAGACTAAAGAAAATATTTAAAAGATCTTTTAAGAAAGATGTTTTTTACGATGAAGGTTTTTTTTCACAAAATAAAAATAAATTAAATGAATTTGATTATATTATATATGCTGGTACGCTTCCTATGTATTTTAGAAATAAAAAAAATGACTTTAAGACATCTAATTATTTAACTGCAGATCAAAAAAAAGTTGATGAATACAAATCAGTAATGCAAAAAAATACCTCGCTATCTAAAATTGGCATATCATGGAAAAGTATAGTTAATGTATATGGAAAACTAAAGTCTTTAACAATTGAAGATTTTGAGCCAATATTTCAAAAAAATAGAATAGTGTTTAGTCTTCAATATGGTGATGTAAAAAATGAAATAAAAAATGCAAGAAGTAAAAATTTTAATATAGTTTCATTTGATAAAACTGATTTATATAATGATATTGAAGCATGTATGGCTATATTGCAAAACTTGGATATTTTAGTAACTGTGAGTAGTTCTATAGCACATATTGCTGGAGCAATGGGTATTCGTACAATTATATTATGTCCAAAAAAATCATCAACTTTTTATTATTGGGATGCTGAAAACAAGACTTCGATTTGGTATAATAATGTTAAAGTAATACCGATTAATGAATCAATTCAAAAAACTTTTTATGAAGTTAATGTTTTAATTAATAATTTAATATGCAAATAGAAAAAAAAATTAATTCATTATTAAAAGATTATTCATCAGGCAAAAAAGAAATATCTTATGAAAAATTAAATAAAATTTTTCTTAAAAACAAATTAAACAACAAATTAAGATACAATATTGCTGTTATTGAACAAGACTTAAATTTAAATGATAAAGCTAGAGAAAACTATACATATCTTATTAAGTCAGAACAAAATACTAAAGCAATGATCAATTTATATCTTCTCGAAATGAAAGAAGAGAAATTTTTAGAAGCATTAAAAATAATTGAAATGTTTTTAAAAATAGATATTAACAACAAAAATGTATTAATTGATAAAGCTTTTATTTATTATAAATTAAATAGTTTTGACAAATCGATAACTATATCAAAACAAATTCTAAAATCAGATAACAAAGATCTACGTGCTTTTAATTTACTTGGACTTTGTTATTCAGCTAGAGAAAATTTTTTTCAAGCAGAAGAAATTTTTAAAAAAGGACTTTCATTAAATCCAAACTTTTTACCCATACTAAACTCTATTGGTATGCTTTATCATGAGCAAAGAAAATCTCAAAATGCAGAAAGATATTTTTTAAAAGCTTTGAGCCTAGATCCTGACTCATATCATTTAATTAATAATATAGCTGGGTTTTATTTAGAGGAATGTAAGTATCTAGATGCAATCAATTATTATAAAAAAGCATTATCAAAAAACCCTAATAATCCATCAATTTTAAATAATTTAGGTAAAGCATATTTTAGTATAAACAAAATTGAAGAGGCTGAAAAAACCTGCTTATTAGCTAAACAACTAAATGACAATGATAGTGATATTTTTAAAACTTTATCTCAAATCTATTTTAAAAAAAATGAACTTGATAAAGCTTGGAAATTTTTTGATGGTCGACTTGGTTTATCAGATTTTATTATTAAAAACGCATCAATCAATAGAATAAAAGATAAGATTTTTCGTGGAAATATAATAAGTACAAACTCTAAAATTTTAATATTAAGAGAACAGGGGGTGGGTGATGAAATTTTATATGGAACAATGTATAAAGATTTATTAAATGAGTTTGATGATGTACAAATTGAATGTGATCCAAGACTTATAGAAATTTTTAAACAATCTTTTGATAAAAAACATCATAAAAAATTTATTAAATTAGGAACATATTCAAATCAAAATAGTAAGTTGAAAGATTTTGATATTGTAATGTATGCAGGAAGTCTGGGAAGATTTTATAGAAATAAAATTAATAATTTTTCAACTGAATCATATTTAAATACTGAAATACAATCTGTAAAAAGATACAAAACAAAATTAAAAGAATTTAAAAATAAGATTAATATAGGTATATCATGGAAAAGTTTTAATAACAGGTACTCGGGTGAGAAATCTTTAAGCTTAGATGATTTTTCTGATATTTTTGCAACACCAAATTGTAATTTTATCAATTTACAGTACGGTGATATAAATGATGAATTGGAATTTTTTTGTAAAAAGCGCAACGTAAAAATTATAACATTAAAAAATCTAGATTTGTTCAATGACTTAATTGGAGTATCTGGATTATTAAAAAATTTGGATTTGTTTATTTCTGTAAGTAATAGCACAGCTCATATTGCTGGAGCTATGGGAGTTAAAACTATTTTGATAAAACCATTTAATCATGCGACATATCACTATTGGAATCATGAGGGCTCCAAAACTCCCTGGTATAATTCAGTTACCATGATTGAAAAAAATGAAATAACAAATAAAAAAAATTTTTTATCTAATTTTATTTCAATCTAAATTGAATTTTTTCGATAAATATTCATCTCTTTCTTGAATCCACTCCTTAGCAAACTCAACATCTTGCCATTCATTAAACCATGGCCCTCCTCTTGTATAATGAACGGCGTAGGGATCAGATTGTTTACTATTTTTGGAAGACCATCCTTCAAGCCAATTCCATCTTTCATCTAGTGAACCAATTTCTTCGTCCCTTAACCACTTAAATTGATGAAGGAATGCACCTGATTCAGTATTAGCTATTTCAGTAGTTAACTTTTTTACACTTGGATGAGAGCAATTATAAACAATAAAACTTGACCAATTTTTTCTTGGATAAATAGTTTGTTGTTGTCCATCCATTTTGTGCTTTTCTTTAGGTGTATAATCATGTTTTACACAATAAATTGCTTTTGAACTGTCTAAAGAATTTAATAACTTTGATACATCTTCTAAAAAAATAAAATCACAATCACAAAACACAGCCCATCCATCAAATGACATTAATTTTGGAACTAAAAATCTGGAATAGGTAAATTGTGTAGAAGCAAGTGGATCAATATTTCTATAATATAATTTTTTAGCAACTAATTCATCTAGCTTTAATGAAAAAACTTTTACATTTATTGATGATCTTTTTAATAAAGAGTACTTACATACTCTGTAAGCAATATCTTCTTTTGGATCATATCCGATAAAAAAATGTAAATCCATATTCAGCTTAATTGGTTTAACATTTTTGGCTGTTTCCATTCAAGAGAATTAAAATATCCAGAAATTGATAAGGGCTCCCACTCTGTTTGAGTTTTATTAGTAATTCTGCATATCCATAGGTTTTCTAAAGGTGCGTTTTGAGCCCTTAATTTCCATGCATCACTTTTTTGCATATCATTGAATTCACCAATTTCTATATCAGACATAAAGTTACAAATCTCTTTACTTGGATTAGTACCTATTAATCCCTTAATTGTATTCCTAGCCAAATCCCAATTTTCATTTTTTATAGCAAAATAAATAAGTAATTTTTTTGATTCTTCCTTGCTATAATTATGCTTTACTAAATTTTGCACAAAATCTATAGAACCTAAATTATTTTTTTGGATAATTTCTATTAATATATTTCTTAAAGATGAATTAGGGTACTCAAACCAATACTTCTTTACAAACTTTGTTAACCTTGAGGAATTTTCTTGTTTTGCAATAATTTCTAAATATAATTTTATATATGGGGTAAAATTTTTCTTTAGGTGTAATGCTTTTTGTATTAATTTTGAGGAATCGTTAATATCACTATCAAATTTAATTTTGGACATTTCATAATAAGCAATAGATTTATTTTCATTTAAAGTAAATTTATCAATAATTTTTTTATTATACGCATGATCAGATATTGAGATCATTTGATTCCAGTTTTTTGTTCGAACGATTATATTGATCAAGGTATCATATAGTTTTTCAATTTTAGGATTTAAAAAAAATAATCTTTCACCATATAAAAATGCATGGTGATAATCTTGATTATTAAGATTTTGTTCCATTAAGCCTCTGAGTCCAAGAGCTTCAGTATTTTTTGACTTAATCATTACTTCATAAACTTTGCTTAATGCCTCATTATTTTTTTCTATTTTTAAAACTTCAGATTTTAGTAATAATGACAATGAGACCCCATCTTTTAAATAGTTGTTCATTTTTTTATGATAAATTACTGCATTTTTATTGTCTTTGTTTGCCAAAGCGATCATTGCCTCAACAAAATAAGAATAACCTTTTTCAATTTTTTTATATTTGGTATTCAAAAGATAATTACTAATTTTATATCGAGATTTAAAAAATATATATTGAATTAAATATAAAAAAAATAAGATGGCAATAATTGAGCCAATTAATAGATTTGAATTGAATGAATATTTAAAATCACCAATATCAAAAGATACAATAAATTCATTGGAAAATAAAAAAGATAGTATTATTAATAATAATAAAGCCTGAAATATAAATATTGTTACTTTAAACAATTTAACCTAACTCCAAAATATTTTTTTTGAAATTTAAAAAAATTTTTATTTCATCAATACTTTTATCAAAATATTTATTAGAATTTTTTACATTTTGCAATTCTTGAAATGCCTTTAATATTTTATTATTAAATATATTTTGCTCAACTTTATTAATTAAAATAATATTATTATTTTGAATTTTGTTTTCAGAAGTTGGTGTAATTTCAACATAAGAAAAAATTATTTTTGTAAATAAATTTTTACTTTGAGCAACTTGTGTTTTCTTAATATAACTTTTCATTTCCGCATCAAATATTTTTTTTAATGTATCATGTCCTTTATATGGATTTAGCAAGTCTATTCTTATTTTTTCAATTTTGGTAATATCTTGCGAATTTAGTATTTGAGCAAGCATATCTAATTCTTGTTGTATATTACTACCATTTTCATATTTAAGTAAAATCAGATTAATTAAATTTTTTTTAGTTTTGTTATTTGTGTTATTTTGATTTAATTCAGATTTTAGAATTACATTTTTAGAAGTGTCATCATTTTTTAATTTGTTAATTTCTAATGACAAATCCTGAATATCTTGAGACAAAATATTTAATTTTTTATTTATTTCTTGATTAACTGGATCATTATTTTTTTGTAAAATAATTTTATTAATTGAATTTTCAATCTCGTTAAGTGATTTTTCATTTGCTATTAATTTATTAGATATATCAGAAATTTGATCAATGTTACTTTTTATATTTTCTTTAAAAATATCTCCTAAAACATTTTGATTGTTTGTAATATTTTTTTGATTTGTATAACTTTTATAGAATATGTATCCCATAACTAATAAGCAAGAAAAAAGTAATAGACTGGTTGACAACTTTGAAAATAGGTAAAAATTCTCTAATAATCTTTTCATAAAAACATTTTATCATTATTAGTTAGTTGTTTCCCAGAAGAAATTGATATACGAAAAAAATATGCTTGTTTTTGCTATAGAAAGTTCATGTGATGAAACCTCAGTTTGTATAATGAGGAATGATAAAAAGATATTTAGCCATATAGTTTATTCGCAACATATTCATAATTTGCATGGGGGGGTTGTTCCTGAGTTAGCCTCAAGGGCGCATTTAGAAGTATTGCAATTAATTACTAAACAAGCATTTAGGGAATCAAATATTAATCTTGATAGTATTGATGCTTTTGCTGCAACCTGTGGACCCGGGTTAATTGGCGGCCTTTTAGTAGGATCAACATATGCCAAATCTATGTCAATTGGAGCGGGTAAACCTTTCATTCCTATTAATCATTTAGAAGCACATATATCTTCTACTTCATATAATAATGAAATCAGGTTTCCTCATCTTATTGCACTATTGACAGGGGGACATACACAAATATATTTAATGTTAAATCAAAATAAAATGGAATTAATTAGTGAAAGTGTAGATGACGCTATTGGTGAAGCCTTTGATAAAGTTGCTAAGATGTTGGGCTTAAAGTACCCTGGTGGGGCGGAAATTGAAAAAAAAGCAAAAAATGGAAATGAAAATTTTTTTAATTTTCCAAAACCTGTAATTAAAAAAAATAATTTAAATTTTTCATTTTCAGGATTAAAAACTAGTGCAAATATTTTAATAAAAAAAAATAAATTAGAAAAAAAATTTGTAAACAATGTATGTGCTGGATTTCAAAAAACAGTAAGTGATATTTTGTCTGAAAAGTTAATTTATATTTTAAAACATTTGTCTAATAAATATTTAAAAATTGCTTCGTTGTCTGTAGTTGGAGGTGTTGCAAACAATGTATATATAAAAAATAAATTAGAAAATATAACAAAAAAAAATAATATTCTTTTGTACTATCCAATAAAAGAAATGCTTAGTGATAATGCTGCCATGATAGCATGGAATTGTATTGAAAAAAAAAAATATTTATAAAAATTCTAATTTGAATTTTAAACCAAAACCAAGGTTGGAAGTGGGGGAAATACTATATGAGTAAAAATTATTGGCTTATTAAATCAGAACCTTCAACTTGGTCATGGAATGACCAACTTAAAGATAAAATATCAATGTGGGATGGTGTAAGAAATTACCAAGCAAGAAATAATATTATGCAAATGAAAAAAAATGATCTTTGTTTTTTTTATCATTCAGTAAATGAAAAATCTATTGTGGGAATTGTAGAAGTTGTAAAAGAATATTATCCTGATCCAACAGATGAAAGTGGGAAGTTTGCTGCAATAGATGTAAAAGCAAAATCATCATTAAAAAAACCTGTAACATTAGAAAAAATAAAACAAAATCCAAAATTAAAAAATATTCCTCTAGTAAAACAAAGCAGATTATCTGTAATGCCAATTACAAAAAAACAATGGGATATAATATTAAAAGAATCAATTTCTTAACATGTCCAAACATATTTTTTTTATAGCTTCATATCCAAAAAGTGGGAATACTTTGATGAGACTGATATTGTCTGCTTTGTTTTTTTCTCAAGATGGAATTGTTAATTTTAAAATTTTAAGAAATATTAATCAATTAGAAAATAGAAAATTATTAGATTTTATAAAAGAAAAAAATGAAGATGATTTTTTAAGCTTAAATAAGACACCAATTCTTTTTAAGTATTTTTTAAAAATACAAGAAAAAATAAACTTAGGGTTTAAAGAGGATTTCTGTTTTTTTAAAACTCACATGGCGGCATTATCAGTTGGTGGTCACCCCTACACTGTCGAAAATAATATTAAAGGTATAATATATTTAGTTAGAGATCCAAGAGATGTCGCAATTTCTTGGGCAAAACATGCAAATATTGATATTAATAAAAGCATAAATTTTATTTTAAATGATGTCGCTCGAATTAACTGGGAAGAAAATAAAAATGCAATATTGCCACCAGAAATCAAACCAGATGTTTTAATATCTAGCTGGGAAAAGCATGTTATATCATGGACAAAAAATAAATGGTCAGTCCCCGAGTTAGTTATAAAATTTGAGGATCTAATAGAAGATAAAGAAAAAGTAATTCATAACTTAATTAATTTTTTCCAAAAAAATTATAATATTAAAGTACTAAATGTTGAAGAAAAAATTAAAAATATAGTTAACACTACAGATTTTAAATATTTAAAATCAGAAGAAGAAAAAATTGGTTTTGAAGAATCAAAAAATGGACCTTTTTTTCGGACTGGAAAAAAAAATCAATGGATAAATAAATTAAATAATGTACAAATAAAAATTATAGAAGAACAATTTAGTAAAACAATGAAAGATTTTAATTATAAATTAACAGATTGATTTAATTTTTATGGATATTAAAGAAGATTGGATTAAACAAGCAAAAGTCTCTAAAGAGAAATACGCTGAGATGTACAAAGAATCTATTGAAAACAATGATAGTTTTTGGAATCAACATGGTAATAGAATAGATTGGATCAAAAAATATTCAAAAATAAAAAAAATAAAATATTCAAATAAAGAAGTTGATATTAATTGGTTTTATGATGGCTCATTAAATGTTTCATATAACTGTATTGACAGACATGCAAATGAGAACCCTAACAAAGTGGCAATTATATGGGAAGGTGACAATCCAAATGAAAGTAAAAAAATTACTTACCAAGATTTAAAATTAAATGTTTGCAAAACAGCTAATGCACTAAAAAAAATCGGGATCAAAAAAGGGGATAGGGTCACAATTTATTTAACAATGATCCCCGAATTAGCTTATGTAATGCTTGCATGTGCAAGAATTGGTGCCATTCATTCTATTATATTTGGAGGTTTTTCATCTGATTCAATTGCTGGTAGAATTCAGGATTGTAATTCAGAATTCGTTATAACTGCCGATGAAGGTATTAGAGGTGGTAAAATTATTCCTCTTAAAAAAATTACAGATAAAGCTTTGGAAAATTGTAAAAATATTAAAAAGTGCATTGTTATCAAGAGAACAGGAAATAAAATAAATTTTGTAGACGAAAGAGATGTTTATTTAGAAAATATATTAAAAGATGTTGATGATTATTGTGAGCCTGAAGAAATGTTAGCTGAAGATCCTTTGTTTATATTATACACTTCTGGATCCACTGGAAAACCTAAAGGCGTTTTACATACTTCTGGTGGTTATTTAGTTTATGCATCTATGACACATGAATATATTTTCAATTATAATAATGAAGATATTTATTGGTGTACTGCAGATATTGGATGGGTCACAGGTCATAGCTATATAATTTATGGACCTCTATCAAATGGTGCGACAACTCTAATGTTCGAAGGAGTTCCAAATTACCCTGATTTTTCAAGATTTTGGCAAATAGTAGATAAGCACAAAGTAAATATATTTTATACTGCTCCAACTGCTATTAGGGCTCTTATGCGAGAAGGTGACGAATATGTAAAAAAAACTAAAAGATCTTCTCTTAAATTATTAGGTACAGTTGGAGAACCAATAAACCCTGAAGCATGGAAATGGTATTTTGAAATACCAGGAGATTCTAAATGTCCTATCGTGGATACCTGGTGGCAAACAGAAACTGGAGGCATATTGATTGCGCCACAGACTGGTGCAATAAAATTAAAACCAGGCAGTGCAACAAAACCATTTTATGGAATTGAACCTTGTATTGTTGACAAAGATGGTAATGAATTAAAAGGAGAATGTGAAGGGATGCTATGTATAAAAGAATCGTGGCCTGGTCAAATGAGAAGTGTATACGGTGATCACAATAGATTTATTAAAACATATTTCTCCCAATTTGATGGAAAATATTTTACTGGAGACGGGTGTAGAAGAGATGAAGACGGTTATTACTGGATTACTGGTCGTGTTGATGATGTTATAATTGTTTCAGGTCACAACCTAGGTACTGCAGAAATAGAGAGTGCATTTGTATCACATCCAAAAGTTTCAGAATCTGCAGTAGTTGGATACCCACATGAAATTAAAGGAAATGGTTTATATTGTTATGTTTCATTAAATGCAGATACTGAAGCATCAGAAACAATAAAAAAAGAACTTGTTCAAACTTTGAGAAATAAAATTGGTCCCATAGCAACTCCTGATTTTATTCATTTTACTTCAGGTCTGCCTAAGACTAGGTCTGGAAAAATAATGCGAAGAATACTTAGAAAAATTGCAGCAAATGAACATGATCAATTGGGAGATACTTCAACATTAGCTGATCCAAGTGTGGTTGAAGATTTAATTAAAAATAGGCTTAACAAATAATATTAATCAATTTATCTTGCTTCCCAATGTTTTAGACATCTTGGTTCATAAATATTTGCTGCACCTACTTGTGTCCTGCCCCCTCCTGTAGTTTTTCTATAAGTTTTTGTTGCTTCCATACCGCAAACATTACAAAATCCATATATTTTAATAATTTTATCTGACAAACCCAATACCATTGATGATGTTTCCCATGGCTTACCTCTTGAATCCTGATCTAAACCAGAACACACAACATCAATACCTTGATTTAGTATTTTTTCTATATTTTCAATAGTTTCATCTGTGTCCATAAATTGAATTTCATCTAAAAAAACTATATCAACATTCTTATTATTAAATTTGAAGTTGCTATTGATATGTTGCCAATTTTTCATAGCAAAACATTCATGACTTAAATCATTATGAGTAATAATTTTAGTTTCAGAATATCGATCATCTATTTGTGGTTTTATTACAATGATTTGTCTATTTTGATGTTTGGCCCATAATATTCTTTTTAAAAGTTCACTAGTTTTACCAGCAAACATAGCTCCTACAATTGTCTCTAAAGTACCTCTCATGTTATAAAATTATCTTACTTAAATGATTATTAATTTGATAGATTGCTTTTTCACTTTCAAGATATTTTACACAACCAACAGGTTGAAATAAATAATTAATTAAGTTGTTCTTCACGCTTCCTCTTTGGAGACTGTTAAAATTTTTTAAATCCAATATATTTTTCTTTTTTAATTTCAAAGTATCATAACATCCATTAGAATTATTGTAAGAAAAAATATCAATAAGTCCACAGGGAGCAGTACAATATTTTGAATAATATTTATTATTAATAGTATTTATTGAATTATAATTTTTTAACAAAACCTTATGCGATACACTTGTTTCTATAAAAGATCCTAATTTACTAAAAATTTTAGCTACATGCAGTGGTCCAGAGTCTACGAAAATTCCATATTGAATTTTTTTAATATAAGAAATTAAAGATTTAACGTTAGGTGGATCTACTATTTTATATTTATCATTAATTATACGAGATTTAATATATTGTGATATATTTGATTTATCATATAACAAAATTTCAATTTCATATTTTTTACTTAAATTTTTAATTAAATTATTTAATAAATTAACAGACATTGATCTCAGAGGTGATGTTGATATGGGAAATATTGAAATTTTATTTATTTTTTTTATATAATTGTGTTTATTTTTTAAAATTGTTTTGTGATTTAATACACCAAAATATTTACATATTTCATTAGCAATATCTGACCTTAAATATTTTTGTTGTTTTAATTTTTGTATCTGTAATGTTAAATGAAAAACATTATCAAAATTTAAAAAATCATCTTCAGAAACAACATCTGGATAAATATTGTCAATATGAAAAAAATTTTTTAAAATAAACGAATTTTTTCCAGAAAAAGCCACTGAAACATTTTCGAATTTATTTGAACGTTTTATATTGTTAACTGCAGATCCATATTCAATAATATCACCTAAGCCAATATTTGGTGGTAAGCAGAACAAAATTTTAAAACCCAATTTATTGCATTCAATTCTTTTTTCAAATTTAACAAAATTTACAGAATTACTTATGTTTTTTGATTTAAGACTATTATAAATTTTTATATCTTTAGAATAATATTTTTTATTAAGCGTAATATTTTTATTTTTAAAAATATTTATCACTCTTTTTATTGAAAAACTAAAATATGGCATTTAAGAACAACATATGGAAACTGGTATTAAATTAAGGCTTATCATTTTTAATATATTAATTAAAATTTATAAAAACAATTTAAACTTTGAAAACTTATTTATCAATAAATATGAATCTAATAGGCTTTCACGCAGAGATAGGGCATTTATACAGACAGTTTGTTTAACAACCATGCGCTACCAATTTCATACAAAAAAAATATTAAATCAATTTTTAAAAAAAAAGTACAAATCCAATCAGTATATTTTATTAATTTCGGCAATTACCCAGATATTATTTCTAGAATTTAAAGACTATGCCGTTATACATAGCTCTGTAGAACTAGCAAAAAAATTAAAAATTTATCCTGGATTAATAAATGCAGTTTTAAACAAAATATCTAATCAAAAAAAATTATTAATTAAAACTAAAGTTGACTACGAGGACTTACCTTATTGGTTTAAAGAAAAAAATTATCTTTTAAGCTCAGATCAAAAAAAAAAATTTTTAAATAATTTTTTTCAAAAACCATCAATACATATAGTTTTTAAAGATAAAAAAGATTTAGCAAATAATAAAGATGAAATTATCAATACATCTGAAAAATCTGGATTTCTTGTATCAAATAAAAAAATTGAAGACGTTGATGGATATATTTTAGGAAAGTGGTGGGTGCAAGATTTTTCTACAATGTTACCAATAGCGGCTTTAAAAAATTTAAAAAATAAAAAGGTTTTAGATTTATGTGCCGCACCTGGAGGTAAAACATTTCAACTATTATCCGCTAAAGCAAATGTAGATATAAATGATATAAATAATAAAAGACTAGTAAAATTAAATAGTAACTTAAAAAGATTAGGTTATCATAAAAAAGTTACAAATATGAATGCATTAAATTTTCCTACTCAAAAAAAATATGATTATGTAATTATTGACTCTCCATGCTCAGGAATTGGAACCATTAGAAGAAATCCTGAAATTTTTTTCAAACAAAATCCACCAAATTTTAAATCATTAATCAATCTCCAAAAAAAATTATTAATAAAAGGATCAGAATTACTAAATAAAAATGGTATTTTGATTTATATGGTCTGCTCTTTTTTTCCAGAAGAAACAATTAATCAAATGAATTTTTTCATAAAAAAAAATAAAAATTTTTCTATTCTTAAATTTCCATTAATAAATAAAAAAATCAACAATGAAAAATTTTTTGATAAAGAAGGTTTTTTTTTCACTTTACCAAGTTTATATGTGAATTCACCTATCGATGGTTTTTTTGCCGTAATGTTTTTAAAAAATGATTAATTTTGTAATTTATAATATTTGCAATTTTATACTTTCATATTATTGGGTATTATTTCCAAAAAAAATAAATAATAATAATTTACAAGATATAAATTTTATTAATATTGATTTTACAAATTACAAAAGAGTTAGATCATATGTTTTTAAAGATAATTTTGTTTATCAAAAAAAAAATATAAGCATAGGTACTTTTGAATTTCTAAATTACCTCAAAAAAACAGGGGGAGGAAATGGAATTGACCTTTCTAAAAAAAATATATTTAAATGGTATAAGGTCAATAAATTTAAAAAAAACTATTTGTGGAAAAATGAATATATTACAAAAAGAGTATTAAACATTTTATATAATTATGAATTTATAACTTCCGCTTCATCTAAAGAAGAGAAACTCTTAATTAATAAAATTGTATATATTCATTTAAAAAGATTTTTATTTGAAATAAATAATAAAAAAATAAATCAAATTACCTGTTTGGAATTAAAAACTTTAATACTCTCAAGTTTTATTTTAAGTAAAAAACTCCATAAATATATTTATGAAGTTGAAAAAATTTTATTAAAACAAATTGATGAAAATGGAATGCATAAAAGTTACAATATTTTAGAGCATGCAAAATGCATAAATAACATACAAGAAATTAAAAAAATTTTACTTTATTACAAACTCTCATTACCTGAATCAATTAATTATATTATAATAAACATGACCTCAACATTAAATAATTATATTCATGAAGATAAATCAATTGCACTTTTTAATGGAGCAAATAATAATTATAATAAAAAGATTTTTGAATTAATCAATCAGGCCGAATTCATAAAATCAAAAACTTACATAAATAATGTTAATGGAATTGCATTTTATTTTGATAAAGAAAAAAAATTTTTTTTTGAAGTCGTTCAACCGAGTTCGAAAGAGTTTAGCAATAGCTTGAGCGCTGGCACTTTATCAGTTGAGTTTAGTGCTGATGGTGAAAAAATTATTACGAATTGTGGAGCTTCTGAAAGCACTGGTGCTAATCCAGAATATTTAAGGTTTACTGCAGCTCATTCAACTATAATACTAAATAATACCAATGTTAGTGAAATTAAACAAAAACTTCCTCATGCAAAGTTTCCGGGCAATGTATCATTTAATAAAATTGATGAAAGTCAAAATATTTTATTTGAAGGAGCTCACAATGGATATCAAAAAAGGATGAAAAAAATTATTAAAAGAAAAATTAATATTAATAAGAAAAATATAAATATCTTAGGAGAAGATACAATTATTTCATTAAATTCAAATAAATCAGATACAGTCTTTCACATAAGGTTTCACTTAATGCCCGGAATCATAACAAATATTACTAATAATAAAAAAAGTGTTATATTAAAAACAAAAAAAGGTAATGTTTTTTTATTCGAATCAAACTCAGAAATTTCACTAGAAAATAGTATATATGTTGATAATAATTTAACAAAACAAACTCAACAAATAGTAATTAAAGGAATAGTATCTAAACAAAAAGAAACAAGAAAGTGGTCAATAGTAAAATATGCAAAATAATTATGCCCTTATATCTGTATATAATAAAAAAAATTTAAAATTTTTATGTAAAACATTAACATCTTTTAATATTAAAATTATTGCTAGTGGTAACACAAAAAAGGAAATCAATAAAATTGGCTATAAGTGCGCTGAGCTTTCAAAATTTACAGGATTTAAAGAAATACTCAACGGTAGAGTAAAAACTCTGCATCCTAAAGTTCATGCCTCTCTACTTTATAAAAGAAGTAGTACACAAGATACCAATGAATTTAAAAGATTAAATTTTCCAAATATTATTTACTTAATTGTTAATCTCTATCCATTTAAAAAAATAATTAAATCAACATATGATATAGATAATATTATAGAAATGATTGATATTGGTGGCACAACATTATTAAGAGCAGCAGCAAAAAACTATAAATATTTAACACCTATACCAGACGTAAATTATTATAAAACACTTATTCAAGAATTAAATAAGTACAACGGCAAAACAAGTTTGGAATTTAGACGATTTATGGCATTAAAAACTTTTAAGCTTACTGCAGATTATGACACTAACATATTTAAATGGTTTAATAAATCAAACAATAAAAAAGATAATAAAAAAATTAAATTAAAATATGGTGAAAATAATAACCAAAAATCATTTTTTCTAAAAACAAATTTATCAAACATAATTGATAATCAGATTAATGGTAAAAAAATTGGATACAATAATATTTTAGATATTAGTGATGGATTATCTTGTATTAATGAATTTAAAACCCCTACATGTGTTATTATAAAGCACAATAATCCTTGCGGTGTTGCAACTGATCAAAATATTGAAAAAAGTTTCATTAAAGCTTTCAATAGTGATCCAACCAGTGCATTTGGCGGTATAATATTGTTTAATAGGAAAATTGACAAAAAAATTTCTAAAAAATTATTTGATTATTTTTTTGAGGCTATAGTTGCACCTTCTTTTGATAAAAAATCTTTAGATATATTAAAAAACAATAAAAAATTAATTTTAATTAAATCATCCAACCTACCTAAAAAAATTGTTAATAATAAAAAATCTGTAATTTCAGGTACTCTTTTTCAAAAATTTAATGACAGTATAATAAATCACAAAAATATAAAACAAGTAACATCAAAAAAATGTTCTAGTAAATTGATAAATGATCTTATATTTGCATTAAAAGTCGCTAAGCATGTAAAATCTAATGCAATAGTTTTGGCACATAACTATCAAACATTGGGTATTGGCGCAGGACAAATGAATAGGTATGATGCCTTAAAATTAGCCTTATCCAAATATAAGAAAAAGTTTTCAAATAAAAAATTTGTTTGCGCATCTGATGCTTTTTTTCCTTTTTTAGATAGTATAAAGTTATTAAAAAAAAATAATTGTGAAGCTATTGTACAACCACATGGGTCAATAAATGATAATAAAATAGTTGACTATGCAAAAAAAAATAAGTTAACATTATTTTTTTCAAAAAATAGATATTTTAAACATTGAATAAATATAGAAAAAAAGAGAATTATTTAATAGAATTGGCTAAACTTTATCCAAGTTTAACAAGTGGTAGAAAAAATATTAAAACATATATAAAAAAACTTAACATAAATATTAAAATCACAAAAAAATATTTTAATAATAAATTTAAAAATATTTAAATTTTTTCATCCAATAATCTAATTCATTTTTAATAAATTTTGCCTCTTTGTATCTTTGCCATCTATTAATAGAAGATATGTACAAGGGTTCAATAACTTGATTATAACTGGGTGTTTTGATTATATCTCTTTTTTTAGCAGTTTTAAAAAACTGACTTAAATTTGGTTCATTTTTTAGATTCAAATATTTAAGCAATTTTTTTAACGTAGTATCAAAATTATATACAATTTCTTCATATTTAATTAAATGAAATTTTATTGAGAATTCACGTTCCAAATGTGTAAACAAATCAAATGTCATATTATACAAATTGATAGTTTTTGATAAATCAAGAAAATTTATCATTGCTTCATTAGTTTTAAAGTAACTAAAAAAACAACTAATAACAACATCACAAGGGTTTCTTACTAGTAATATTATTTTAGACTGAGGAAAGATTTTTTTGATAAAGCCTAGCTCAATAATACTTAATGGAAATTTATCTATAATAATTTTATTATAGTTATCTTTATTTATATTTATTTGCTCAAAATATTGTTTTTGCAATTTAAAAATATTTTCTGAAGAAATTTTTGCTAGAGATTCAATTTTATTGTTGTTTTGTTGAAAGAATTTATGTCTTATATTTATTAAATATGGTTTTTCTTCAAGAACTAAAGTTTTTGAATGAGTTCTAAGAATAGAGTCTAGAAGAGTTGTACCAGATCTGGGAAACCCCAATAGGAATACTAATTTTTCATCTGTATTTAGATCATTCTGAATTTTTAAATTTTGCTTTGTATAAAAATTTTTATAAATATTTATTGTATTTGTTAGTAAATTTTTGTTTATTTTTTTATTTTTGGGCAAACCTAATATAAAAATATTTCTTTGATTAATTTTTTTAAAAGCTAAATCATGATTTCCAATTTTATCATTATTTTTTGAAATTATATCTAATAGCACTGGATAAAGATTTATATCATGTTTTAAATTTTCACTTAAATTATTTTGCTGAATTAGGTTAAGAGACTTTTTATAATTATGCTTTCTAAATAACAATAAAGATTCAAAAAATTTTATTTTTGGATTATTCTTAAAACGATTATTTGCCGATTTAATTAAAATATTAAATTTGTTTATATTATTATTTTTTTCAAAAAGATTAAATAAAGCCATGTATGAATTTACATAATTTTTTTTAATATTAATTGATAATTCATAAAATTTAATTGCTTGTTTAATTTTATTATTTTTTTCAAAATATTTACCAGCAATATAATAAATAAAAAAAATATTTTTGTGTTTATGTTTTTTATTTGATAATTTTTTTAAATCAAAAATTTTATTTATTTTTTTAGAATACCTAATTTGATTAGTTAAACTTAAAAGATGTCTTGCTATATTTTCATCATATTTAATATTAAGTATATAATTAATTAATACAGATAGTGCCTCTCTATGTTTTTTTTGAATAAAGTATAGATTTGATAAATTTATATATGCTTGATTTTTTTTAAAATTTAATTTTATTGCATTTTCAAAGTGTAATTTGGAAGAAATAAAATTATTATTTTTTGCTTCTCTTATTCCATTATTTATTATTTTTGAGTAATTTTCTGACATTCTTTATCAATTTGAAAATTATTTTTTCATATTATTAATGATTATTATATTATTGAGCTAATTAATGTAATATATATTTTATATGAATGATGCATCTTTAAACCTATTTTTTTCTACTCCAGTATGGGTATCAACGATTGATAATTATCAAAAAATTAATAATGAATTATATGACTATATTAATAACATGAGGATTAATGATCCAGATGGAGTTAAAATAAGTAATGTAAATGGATGGCACTCTAAAAATTTTAATGCAAACGAAGGTGCTCCAAAAGAATTTATTCAACAAATTAAAAATAGTTTAAGCGTTGCTATGGAATCTATGCGTTGGGATTTAAATAGGCAAACTGTAAAAATTTCTAACATGTGGGCAATTATTAATAATAAAAATGCACATAATGCTAGGCATCATCATGGTAATAGCTCGCTCAGTGCAGCTTATTATGTAAAAGCACCAGAAAATTGCGGTAATATTGTTTTTTATGATCCAAGACCAGCTCCTGTTTATAGTCATCCCATAGCTACAGAACCTAATAGGTTAAATTCGACTGTTCATTCTATCAAACCAAAAGATGGTTCATTGATATTATTTCCTAGTTATCTTGATCACTCTGTTGATCCTAATACTTCTTCTGAAGAAAGAGTTGTTATAAGTTTTAATGTAATATTATTAAACAAAAATCATTTTAATTAATTTTTTTTGTTTATCATTTCATAATCTTTCTTATAAATTTCTTTTATCTTATTTACTTGTAAATTTGACAAATTTATTTCAAATTTATTTCCACCAGTTTGAATTTGAGGGAATACTATTTTATTTCCAAAAAAATCATTAACCTTGTCTTGAAATATTTTTATTTTATTTAAGTCGGTATAAAATGAGTAATAATTAATATCATTTCCCAAAAAAAAACTTTGGGGTAAGAAATGCTTGTTTTCAAATAAATTATTTTCTAATTTTTCCAAAATTTGATCAATGCTATTTCCATTAAATTCCTTATCTTTGTGAAAAAGTACTCTGTTTTTATACGCAGATAAAAATCTTTTTACTGGATCTCTAATTATACAACATTTAATATCAGCATTAATTTTTTGAAATGGCTGCTTAGACGGTAAAAAATTTACTAAATTTTTTTTTCCCATAAAATCACTTTCTTTATGTGCACTTTCAGAAATTTTATCACTTAAGAAAATAAAATTATTTTCAATTTTAAGTTGCTTTACTAAAAAAAGTTTAACGGAAGAGTTTCCATTTTTTGGACAGGGATAATAAACTAGAGTTTTATTAAATTTATTTTTAAAAATTCCATAATAAGAAGTCATTACTTGTAATATCTAATTATGTATAGCATTAATTTATTAATATATAATTAATTTATTTTTTATTAAAATTTTTTATAAAAAAATATATATAAGAAAAAAAAGAAGTAAATAAAACAAAAGAAAAACCAGCTTTAAAACCTGCTATTTCTGAAAAACCAATATAAATTGTAAAATCTATTATGATGCCTATCATCCATTGCATAAAAAAAGCCCCAATAAATACAAGTAGATTGAAAGAGGTTAATGCTTTACCAACATTATAAAGTGGAAAAGCTAATCCCACTGCTGGTTGAGCCAAAGATAAAAATATACAACTAACTACAAATATTGAGAGTTGAAAAGCACCAGCTTTAGAGCCTAAATAAATAATAAAAAATAAAATTATTAAATTTAAAGGGGCTCCAAGCTTTAATAATCTTATTGCATCAGTTATATTTTTTGAAATTCTAGGAACTATATAACCCCAGCACAAAAAAGATAATAAAAGGGACATATAAATCATAAAAAGACCATTTGCACTTTCTTTAGGTGTGTATCCAGAAACTCTAACCATCCAGGGAGCAGCCCAAAGAGTTTGTATCGCGTATAAACCTCCAAAACTAAAAAAACCAATTGGTACTAAACTTTTAAAAAATTTATTTTGCCATATTTCTTTTAAAGATCCTTTGTGCTCTAAACCGCCTCTAGTTTCCCTTAAGTTCCAGCTGGGTATAAAAATAATAGTTAAAATAATACATAATAAAGTTAATAAAGCTAAAATTACAAATATGAATCTCCAGCCTATAACTGGTAATAATAATTGCACTGGTAGACTTGATGAGAGCAATCCCACTGCACCTGTCATTAACATCCATGAATTTGTTCTTTGTTGAACTTCATCTTTAAACCATACTCTATAAGCAGTTAATGGTCCCATTAAGCAAGCACCAACACCTACACCTATTAATATTCTAGAAATTAAAAGAGTAGTAAAATTTGATGAAAGAGAAAATGCAATAATTCCTAGTGTTGCTATAAATAAAAAAATTGAAACAATTTTTTTTGGACCCTTGTTATCTAAAAGATATCCCAATGGTATTTGCACTAATGCAAAACCTAAAAAATATCCTCCCCCCAAAAGTCCCAATTCAGAAGCTGAAAGATTAAATTCTAATAAAAGTTTTGGAGATATTGTTGCTGTAATTGCTCTTAGTACATTAGAAATATAATATCCAAAAGCAAATATCAGAAAAATTGTTATTGCTTTATGTTTTGGTAAAATAGTATTTTTCATTTTTATATTGGCTTTACAAATCAATATCATCTAATAAATAATTTTAAATGTAAAATTACATTTTTTTCATAGAGTGGTTATTTATTTTTAGTTTATAGTACAACCACCACTTATGAATTCATTTTTAAAATTACTATTTGGGAATTTAATTTTATTAGAAGTAAATAAATTTTTATTTTTATCAAGAATTATTATTTTAAAACTATTTAAATTTTTTTCTTTTTTTATCACGTCTCCAAAAATTAAACTATCATTGTCTGCGTATATAACCATATACAGTTTATCGTCACAGTTTTTTGCATAACATATTTTAAAATGAGAATGATTCACTCTATCAAAAGTAATGATTTTTTCACTTCCTGCTTGATTATATTTACAAGAGTAAATTTCTGTAACAGCTGAAGAAGAAAATAAAACTAATGCTAAAAATAAAACTTTATAAAACATTTTTAATTTTTTTAAATATTAAAATTTTAAATCCTATATTCAAAATTTTGGGTTGTTGGATTAATTTTTATTAATTTTGCACCATTTCTAATATGATAATGAGTTGCCATAGGTGTCAAAGGAGACAATGTCATAATACTATCAATATTATTATTTTCTTTCATATATTTTAATAGTTCTTTCATTATTTTTTTACCAGCTCCTTTTTTCAATGACCACAATGTGTATGCTATAGCAATTTTACTATCTTCTTCAATCACACTCATAAGATCTAATTCTTTTACAGTAGCTGGAAGGTCATTAGTAAAAGCAATACAAACTACCCCTTCAATTTCATTATTATATTTTAGTCCAAATATTTTTCTACCGTTAGCGGTTCTAAAATTATTATCTAATTCTGGTCTTACAGGGTCGTCTTCAGGATTAATTTCATTTAATTCAACTAATTCTGTTTTTTTTATCCATTTAAAAAAATCAAAATTATATCTATATTTTGTTATCACTGTTGCTTTCTATATGTTTATAAAATAAAAAAAACCAGTTAAAAATAAAATTTTCTTTGAAAGTATGGAAACAGCTATTTTTGTAAAAGAATAAAAAAACCGATAAACTAAAAATATTTCAACCTAACCATCTTTATTATAGTTTTTTTTGATTTATTACAACGTCTACAAGAATAGCAATAAGCAAATTCAACATTGTAATACCACAAATAATTATAAAGCTAAAAAAATAAATCCATGACCACCAGTATATTTCTTGAAGTGGCAACATTACTTGCTCCCAAGAAGACAAGGTTAATACTTGAAAAAGTGTTATCATTGCAACACCCACGTCACTCCATCTTTGTGGAATATCATTGCTAAATAAAATTGAACCAATGGTCGCATAAATATAAAGTATTATGAAAAGCAATAAGCCAACATAAAAAACTCTTTTTATTGAGCTTAATAAGGCTTCAATTATCAATTTAAGTTCAGGAATTACCGAAATTATTCTAAGCACCCTAAAAACTCTAAGAAGTCTCAATAAAAGATAACTTGAATTATTGGGAATTGGAATCAAAGATATTAAAACAATAATACTATCAAATAAATTCCAACCATTTTTAAAAAAATTAATTTTTTTTGGTTCGCCTATAAAACGTATTACAATTTCTATAACAAAAAAAATAGTAATGGAATAATCTAGAAAGTTTATAATATTTTTTGTAAATTCACTTAAATCATAAGTATTAAAACCAATTGTAAATGCATTAAAAATTATTATTGAAATTACTAAATTTTGAAATAATCTACTTTCTTTTAAATTATAAAAAATTGTCATAATTTCCTATACTATAAAAATATAACCTAAGTGCATTGAAAAAGGCTTCTAAATAAAAGTAAAATTTGTAGAAAAATGTAAAGCCTTAAACCATGGGTTTCAACCTTGGCACTGTTTCCAACAAGTGAATAGTTTAATTTATTCAACTAAGAAAACAAGCTCTTGAGTATCCAAATTAACCCCTGCATCTGTTCTTGCCTTTGCTATTTCTGGATCTTGCATAGCTTCTTGCATTTTCTCCATAGATTCTACTTCTAAAACTTGGTAAATTTTGTTTTCATTATCTTTGGGATGCCCATATGCTAGAACTTTGATTCCATACTTTTCTCTTGCAGAATCTGCACTTAAGAAAAGTTCTTTCCATTTTTCATAACCCTCGTTAATTTTTACATTCATAATTATTTTCATAAAAATTCTCCCTTTAAATTATTTAATAACACCTAATTTGATTTTATTAAATTTCAACAAAAGAGTATATAAAAACTGGTAAAAATAAGAAATTTATTTGATCTAAATTATAAATGTGTTAGTTTTAATACATCAGATGATTATATAATGAGTCAGTTTTTATCAAAAATACTAATTATTTTCTTAACATTAGTTGGCATTGTAATTTTGTTAGGCGAGCTAATAAACGTTCATATATATTTCCCTCTTAGCGTAAGTGAAAATGAGAAAATACCTTATCACAGAATGCAATCTGTTCGATTATCTGCAGTTATAAGCTTTGTCTATTTTGGTATTCGTTACTTGTTTTGGAATTCAGTGAAAATGTACCCTATTCAATTTTTAAATGTTATTTTAAAAAGTTTAGCAATAAGTTCACTGTTTATTTATTATACTTTTCAAATGGAGCTTAGAGAATATTGGTTTGTGCTGTTTTTCTTTATAGTAGCAATAATATTACATTTTGCCTCTCGTCCAGAAATTAGAAGATATTTTAAAAACAACTAATAATTAATATTATTTATCTAAAGTGCCGATATATTGCCGATAAAAATTAAAAAAATTAATCGTATGTTACTTCCGAGATACCAAAGGGTACATATCAAAATTTTGTTCATCAAAAAACTTCAAACGATTAGGTATTGTATTTAGAATTATTTCGTTATTTTCTTTTGATATTCTGTCTAAACGATAACGCACAGCTATCCATGTCAAAATACTCTCAGCCACGTCTTCTCTACGAGGAAATTCTTTGGCATAATCGGAAATATGTTCTTTGTCTTTTCTTTTTGCTTTTTGCCATTGTGTTTTACTTAGTAATCCTCCAAAATCCCAATCTAAAGACGTATGACCTGCTTCATGGATAAACACTTCTTCAAGAATTCCTTTAGAAATATATTCTTTACTTCTACCAGTGTGAATCAATAAATTTTCATTACCGCCACCATAGTTTTTTTTTCCTTTATGGATCCATACAGTTTTTACATTGGTTAGTAAAAAATTTGGCAATCTTCCAATCACTTCAGAGTAGTAAAACGCTTCCTTAAATGCATTATCAACATTTTTAAATTCAGGATTTACCTGTATTTCAATTATTCTTTCCTCGTATACTGCATTAAACAAAAATGCTTCTTTATTTAACCATCTACCACCTCTTCTTCGATCAAACATTTCGCGATAATCTTTACCAATATAAATTAGTTCCTTAAATGTTGTTGGATCATTAGAATTAATTACATCTGGAAAGTACCAAATGGTTCCATCGTATGGTGGTTTAGCATATACATTCATAAAAGAATAAAAAACTAAGAAAAGTAAAATTAAGATAAATTTCATAACTTAATCATTTTGAAATTAAGAGGTGTACCTTTTTTTTGTTTAGATTGAAATTTTTTACCTATCACCTGTTTATAAAATTTTGGGTGAAGACCATTATTCGGTCTAATGATTTTAATATTATTTTTATTTATTTTATCATTTTTATTTACATCCTTTGAAATAAATATTGAACGTTTAAACATTAATGAATTTTTTTCATTTTTTGAAATTAATTGACTTTTTTTACCTATAGCAACATATGCAGATTTTATTGAATCAGTATATTTTTTAAAATCATTAATATTCAATGAAAATTTGCTATCTAAAGTTTTAACTTTATTGTTTAATTTAACATGTTTCTCAAAAATTCTCACACCCAAACCAATAGATGTAATTGCAGCTATATTTTCAAGTGTATGATCAGATAAACCTATTGCACATTTATATTTTTCTTTCAAAAACGTTATTGTACTTAAATTCGCATCAGATAATTTGGCTGGGTAATTACTTGTGCATTTTAATAAGCAAAAATTATTATTATTATTTTTTTTAAATATCTTAACTAATTCATCAAGATCATCGTATTCTGCTAAACCCGTTGAGATAATTACAGGTTTATTTGTTTGAGCCACTTTTTCAATTAAAGGAAAATGATTATTTTCAAAGGATGCAATTTTGTATGCAGGAACATTTAGTTTTTCAAGAAATTCAAATGATAGATCATCAAATACAGAACTAAAACAAATGATTCCATTTTTTTTTGCACGGTTAAAAATTTTTTCGTGCCAATCTAGAGGGGTTTTTGCTTCTTCATACAAATCTATTAAATATTTACCATTCCAAAGGCTATTTTTATCATTTATTTTAAAATATTTATTTTTAATATTTAAGGTAATTTCATTAGGTATAAAAGTTTGAATTTTAATTGCATCGGCTCCATTTTTTGCAACTTGATCAATTATTTTTAAAGCACGTTGAAGTGATTGTTTATGATTAGATGACATTTCAGCTATAAAAAAAGGTTTAGTATTTGAATTTTTGAATTTCTGTAAATTAAACTTCATTTGATTTGTAAATAAATTTTATAAGTTTATTATTTTTTTCATTAATTACTTGCTTAAATCCACATTTTAACAAAACTTTTTTTGAGACTTGATTATTCTCCATCACTTCTGCAACTATTGGCTTTGTAAAATTCTTAAAATTATCTTCTAAAGACATATTTATCATAATACTAGAAAAATTTTTACCACGATAATTTTTTTCTATTAAATAATTCAATTTGAAATAATCTCCACAATCATCATATCTAATTAAACCAATTTTTTTATTTAAAATAAAAAAAAATTTAAAATAATCATTTTTGCTATTAACTTTTTTTCTTAACCAATTTTTATGAGTTTCAATAGATATTTTTTTTTTATTGATAGAGTTTTCTCTAGTTGTTGTATCAT
This sequence comes from Pelagibacteraceae bacterium, assembly GCA_002718135.1. The sequence continues at coordinate 77,042 of PBDN01000002.1, forward strand.
TTATCCAATTAAATATAATTAAATAATCTTTAAATTTTACTTTTTTTAAAGAAAATTTCTTTTCAGAATTATTTCTTTGAGAGTGAGTTGAGTAATTTTGAGATATTTTTGTCTTTTTCATTAATATTTCTTAAAATTAATTTAGTTTCTCTAGGTGAATGTTTCATTGCTATCCTAAGTATATCCATCCAATTAATATTATTTTTTGATCGTATTTTTTCTATTTTATCTATTACATTTAATTCATTATTTAGATTTAATTTTTTTTTATTCATATTTATCTTCTCCGCTTATTCACAATTGTAAATATTACCATTATCAACAAAATTACATTCTGTAATATCAACTGGATAAGAATTTGAAAGATATATGTTTTTTTTTATTTTTCCAACTTAAAGTTGTTCCTAAATAAAAATAGTAGTATCTATAAATTTTTCTTCCATGTCCTTAGTTGTAGCTTATTTTATAAACAATTACACTGCATTTGTTTTTTAATGTTGATTAATTAAAATTAGTTTATCTAGATAAAAATTGATTTTGGATATATGCAAAATTTAAATTTTAAATTTTGATTTTTTATTCTTCTGCATCTTGTTCTAGCTGGAATATTTAGAATATTTATATTCTATTTAAAAAATATTTTTTAATTTCAAATGAAACATACTCAATTTGTTTATTTGTTATTTCATAAAAATTAGGAATTGAAAATGCAGACTTATAAAATTTTTCACAATTTTTATAATTTTTTTTATTAAATTTAAATTTATTTTTAAAGTATGTAAATTTATATAATGGGACATAATGAACTTGTAGTTTAATATTTTTTTTCAACATATATTCAAAAAAATGTTTTTTTGAAATTTTATATTTTTCAAAGTCAAATTTTAAAACATAAAGATGATACGAATGTTTATAATTATGCTTTTCAACTGGTAAATCAAAAAAATCTAGATCTTTAAATAATTTATTATATTTTTTCGCAACAAGTCTTCTTTTGTTAATAGTTTGTTTTAATTTATTCAATTGAGATATTCCCAAAGCAGCATTTATTTCTGATAATCTATAATTATATCCAATTGATTTAATGTCATAATACCATGAACCATTGCTTTTTTGAGCTTTATAATCTCTTACTATTCCATGAGAGCGAGCTTTTTTTAAAAATTCATAATATTTTTTATTATTTGTTAAAATACTCCCACCTTCTCCAGTAGTAAAAGCTTTTACAGGATGATAACTGTGAACCACCATATCAGAATATTTTACTGCATAGCCTATATTCCTATTTATTGTAGATCCAATAGAATGACAATTGTCATTTACTAATTTAAATTTATATTTTTTCTTTAAATTGTTTAATTCTTGCCAATAACAAGGATGTCCTCCATAGTCGGTAGCAACCACAGCACTTATATTTATTCCTTTTTTTTTATTTCTTTTTATTTCTTTTTCTAATTTATAAACATCAATATTATTTGTTTCAGGATCTATATCAATTAAATTGATTTTTGCTTTTGAGTAAATTGCAGCATTTGCAGTTGCTACGAAAGTATTAGCTGATAATAGAATTAAATCATCTTTATTCCATCCTAAAGCCATTCCAGATAAATGCAACCCTGCAGTTCCAGAGCTTACTGCAATACAATAATTTGATTTAAAAAATTTACATAATTTTTTTTCAAATTTTTCAATAAGAGGCCCTTGAGTTATAAAATCTTTATCAAGACTTCTTTTTACGTAATCTACATCACTTTTATCTATGAATTGTTTTGAATAACTAATCACTTACAAATTTTCTACAATCCTTTTAATTTAAGCTTCATCTAAAATCATTCCACTAACAAAATCACATATTTGATCAGCTATAAATCCTTCAACTAGTTTATCACGATTTATTGTTAATACGTAGCCTAAATACCACTGAAAAAACATATCAAATTATAAATATAAATTCAGTAAGCGGTAAATAAATACCACTATTTACAATAATTTTTCAATGAATTTCTTAAGAATATTAGCAAAAACTTTATCAAAATAATCTTGAAACATATACCACTATTCCCCCAAAGGTTAAGAGGGTTATTTTTAGGTTAACATATGGGTTTAATGGGGATGGGGGTAATAAAAAACATTTATTCATAATTGGGACCCAATACAAATCTAAATTAATATTTTAAAAAAACTTGTCACACTGGTGTCACATTGAAAATATTTATAACACAATTTATAAGTAAAACTTAAAAGACAAAAGAGAGGGTTTGTAGAAAAATTTGGAGCGGGCGAAGGGATTCGAACCCTCGACTTCAACCTTGGCAAGGTTGTTTAGTACCAATAGCGTAAAAATACATTAAGTATTACGCGGATTTTAAAATTAGAAAATTGATTTTTTGAGTCTCAAATGAATCTCTAGTGAATCCAATTATTTTCTTAATTTTGACGACTTCGATAGATACTATTTAATACATGACAATTTATGAAATTGCTTTTGCTTATCTTCTTATAATTCTTTTTAAAAGACTAAAACAATTCATAATATACTTAAAAAAGAAATACCTATTAAATTAATTATATTTATGATTACCGAAATTTTAATATTTTACTTATTACCAATGTATTTTGTAGTTTTGATTTTAAAGAATATAAGAAGAATTATAGTTAAGATAAAAAATAAATACTTTTAATTTTAGTTAAATTTGTTATTCTAAATATATGTTATCAAATATGTTTTGGAATATACTTGGAGTTGCAATAGTTATTGGCTTTGTAATATTTAGTGGCCTTGATTGGTATTGGGCGCTTCCTATAGGTATTGTAGTTGCTCTTTTGGTTGTGTTTTTTGGTGGTTATTTACTTGGAAAGAGTGGTCGCTCTTCTAGATTTTAATTTCTAAATACAAAGAGAGAGAAAAACGCTAAAAAATAAAATAAAAAACCGATGATTTTAAAATCATTATTGATAAAGCCAAATCCAATACTTCCAAAAATTAGAAGTAAACAAATTCTATAAAACCAACGGTTAATATTCATAAAAATTAATTAATTAAGATTATACTAACACCAACGAAGCGATTATTAAATATGAAGTGCAACTATATTACAACTAAAAGAGGTAAGGGGGTTAAAATTTGGAGCGGGCGAAGGGATTCGAACCCTCGACTTCAACCTTGGCAAGGTTGCGCTCTACCCCTGAGCTACGCCCGCATTTGTGCTATAATTAATAAATCTTTAAACCTTTAAGTCAATAACTACAAAATAAATATATAAAATTGACTTTTAGATTCTTTTTTTTATAAATTTAGCAGGGTTGCCTCCCCATATTTCAAATGATGGTATACTTTTTGTAACAATAGATCCTGCTGCAATAACTGATCCATCACCGATATTAACTCCTTTTAAAATAGTTGAACCCACACCTATCCAACAATCACTTCCAATATTTATATCATCTACTATCGATTGTTGGTTTAATATTATATTATTTTTGTCTTTATTATGGTCTTGATCATAAATATTACAATTAGGAGCTATCAAAGTATAGTTACCTATTGATATATTACCTTTGGCAGAAATAATAGATCCTCTACCTATTGAAACATGGTTGCCTATTTTTAAGTTTGGCTTTGGTTTAGTTAACAAAATTAATGAATATGATTCAATAACAACATAATCACCAATACTAATTTTAGAATTATCTGTTAATCTAAATTCAACTTTTTTTTCAATATTAATATTGTTGCCGTATTTAATTCCATGATAATTACAAATAATTTTTGATCTTAAGTTTTTTAAAAAAGTAAAGCTTGATGAACTGGCTTTATCCTTAAATTTATAACGAGTAACTTCCATAGTTTGATTAAAATAATATATACTAGTGATACTATAACAAAAAATTGATTTAACTTAATAAAATATTTAAATAAGAATGAATATTCTTTAAATTTGGGAAATTACCAATTTATTTTAGTTTTACAATTTTATTATATTTTATTTCTAAATCTTTTTTTCCAGAAACTAAATCAATGCCCCCAAGAGCTGGATCATCTTTTGCTATCAATTTTAATGGATCATAAAAAAAAGTTTTTACTAAATAATCTTTAGCAATCAAAGAAGTTGAAGTGAAAGGCATTGAAATAACGATGTCGCTATTTTTAATTATTTGAAAAGGCGATATCTTATTATCAACTATTTGAAAATTTTTTCTTTGATCAATATTTTTAATTAAATTAAAGTATCTTTTATCAGTATATAAATGTTTTCTTTTTGTTTTAAAAATAATATTAAATTGATTGCCGCTAAATATATTTACAATATCATTTAAGAAATATTTTGACAATTCATAGGTATAATACTCATAATCCATACCTAACGAGCAAAAAACAAACCTTCTAAGAGGTTGCACATCAAATACGCTAATATTAATTTTTTTTGTAAATTTTGAAAATGATATGGTGTGGAAATCAGACCACCAAATAGGTCCTGTTATTTCCTTGGTATGTAAATTATTCTTGTCATATTTTTCTATCGTTGTTTTTTGATTTTTGTCCCAAAGAAGATAATGAGGCCAACTGATGAGATGCCAACGATCAGAATTCTTATACTTAGATTTAGATCTACTGTCCCTATAATGTAAAATATTAGTTGAATAAAAAAATAAAATTATTTTAATATTTTTTTTAGAGGTATCTAGGTGGGTCCATATCGGTCTATAAAACCAGTTAATGTTGGAAAAAAGAATTTTCTTTGGTAGATTGTTCTCATTTTTAATATTTATAATTTTTCTTCTTAAACCTTCACTTAACATAAAAGGACTCCACCAATGACCTCTTAATAACTCATAAAAAGAATATAAAATTATTTTGATTCCATAAATTAAAAAAGACCAAAATTGATAGAAGTTATTAAGTTGAAATAAGTATTTTTCGTACGAACCTATAATCTTTACTTTTCCTAAATTTTTTTCAACTATATTTAAGTTATGATAGATCGTATCTAATTTTTCTTTTTTATAATAGTTAATTAACCAATTAAAAAAATTATAATTTGATTTATTTATTGAATTAATAGGTTCTAAAGTAATATTTGCTAAAACAATCGAGTGATTTGTACAAATATTTTTTTTAAATAAAAAAGAAAACAATATCTTAAAATAATAAAGTATTCCCTTAAAATAAAAAAAAGTTAAAATTAAATACCAAATAGACAAGCTTAAAACATAATTCACTTTAATGTTTTGTTTTGACAGCTTGTTTAAAAATTCAGCCGGCATTGGATAAAATATTTTTTTATTTTTTTTACTGTAAAAATTTAACAAAGCTTGATTAAAAGCTATTTTGCCAAAAATACTAGAAACGAATTGCTTTATAGAAAGTTCGGGATTATCTATATCATAAAATATTGGATGGTTTTTTTTTATATTTGCAGAAAGTTTTGTTTCAACAAATACAATATTTTTAATATCATTTATTAAGAAAAATTTATTTTTTTTTTTTAAATAGGAAGATCCTTTCAATATAGATCTGGCAAAACTTTTATTATGATTAATTAAGTTAAAAATAGCATTGGAAAAAGGGTTAAAATTAAAGCCAAACACAAAAACCGTTTATTTTTTATTATTTTATAAAATATATTTGTGAATAATATTAATTAATTAGTAACTTAATAGCAAATGAATATTTTAAGACAGCCAATGTTTAAAAACATAAGAAGAAAAAATGATTTAAATCCTTTGATTTCTTGAATTTTATTGATAATAAAATCTTCCTTAAAAAATATATGAATGAACAATCAATTAAAATTGGAGGTACTTCAATTTCAAGTAAATCAAATACATATTTTATAGCTGACATTGCTGCAAACTGGGATGGTAGTTTGGACAGAGCTAAAAAATTGATAGAGTTATGTGCCAAAGCAGGTGCAAATGCTGCAAAATTCCAAAATTTTAAAGCATCAACAATTGTAAGCAAATATGGATTTGATAATTTGGGTAATGTAGCGCATCAAGCAAAATGGAAAAAGTCAGTTTATGAAGTTTATAAAGATGCTTCTTTACCAATTGAATGGACCAAAGAATTAAAAGAGGTGTGTGCTGAATCAGGAATTGATTATTTTACTACACCTTATGATATTGATGATGTGGATATATTATCAAAATATGTTGCTGCATGGAAAATTGGCTCTGGAGATATAACATGGCATGAGTTAGTTGAAAAATTGTCTAAAGATAATAAGCCATTAATTATAGCAACAGGAGCATCTAACTTCAATGAGGTAGAAATGGCAATGCAAATAGCTAAAAAAAACAACAACAATGTTGTTTTGATGCAATGTAATACAAACTACACAGGCAGTATAGATAATTTCAAATATATAAATTTAAATGTTTTAAATTTATATAAACAAAAATTTCCTAATACTATTCTGGGCTTATCTGATCATACTCCTGGGGATACTACTGTACTTGGTGCAGTAGCATTAGGGGCAAAAGTTATTGAAAAACATTTTACTGATGACAATAACAGGGAAGGCCCTGATCATCAATTTTCTATGACTCCATCAACTTGGAAAAATATGGTTTTAAAAACAAGAGAATTAGAATTAGCATTAGGATATGAAAATAAAAAAATTGAAGAAAATGAAAAAGAATCGGTAATAGTTCAAAGAAGAGCAATAAGAGCATTTAAGGATTTAAGCAAAGATCATGTTATATCATATGATGATCTTATTGTGCTAAGGCCAATTTCTGAGAAAGGTTTGGCTCCTTATAAAATACAAGATGTAATTGGAAAAAAGGTAAAAAAAAATATAGTTGAGGGAGAAGAAATAAATTTTGAAAACATTGAATAGTATTCCTCATATTTCTATAATTATCACATCATATAATTACGAAAGTTTTATATGTGATGCAGTTGATTCCTGTTTCGTTTCTGGACAAAATTTAAAAAAGGAAATAATAGTAATTGATGATGGTAGTACGGATAAAACTTTAGATAAGCTTAAAAAATATAAAGATAAAATAAAGGTTATAGAGAAAAAAAACGAAGGTTTAGAAAAAGCAGTGAATCTTGGTATTACAAACTCTAATGGCTTATATTGGGTAAGACTAGATGCCGATGATTACTTTACAGATAACTATTTTGAAATTGTTTCTGAATATTTACACTTAGATTATAGTTTTTATTATGGTGATCATTTTTTAGTTGATAAAAATAAAAATTATTTGAAAACGATTGTTATGCCTGATTGTGATGTTCAAACAATAAGATCAATGGGTGACTTTTTACCAGGTGCAGTAATGTACAAAAAAGATATAGTTAACATAATTGGCTTATACAATGAAAAATTTAAAAATAGTGGATATGAAAATTATGATTATATTTTAAGAATAATTGAAAAAAATTATAAAGGATTAAAAATTAATAAACCATTATTGAATTATAGAATGCATAATAATAACATGTCTAAAAATAGAAATGTAAATAATAGATTTATTGATCATTTAGTTGATAGATTTAATTTAGATAAAAATATTTTTTATAAAAAATTTTAAATGTACATTGTTGTTATCCCATCAGATACATATTTGTTCACTAAATTTTTTATTTCATTATTATGATCCAAATAATCAATAATTAAATTTACAGGAATATTTGGACTCAATTTTTTAAATTTTTCATAAACACTTCTTAACAAAACAAGATCCTCTGGATAATCAGCAGTTAAACGAATATCTTCTCTTTGTAATTTATTTTCTGTACTGACAAAGTTTATTTTAAAATCTTTTTTGTTTTCTCTTATGTAAAGAGTGCATAATTCTGATCTGTGTTTTGCCGATCCATTGTTCCATGATTTTTCTAAAGAGTTTAAATTTATTATTTCAAAACCACTTCCATTTGGAACGTTATCTATTGTAGATAAATCAAAATTTTTTTCTCTATGATTAAGCCAAACATTATCGATATACTCGTATAAACAAAATGGGGATTCAGATGTTACCCTAAACACATCTGTTCCATTAACGTGTTTACAGCATTTTATTAGCCTAAATAAAACATCTTTTTCGTCTCCACTTATTGAAGAAATATTGTGTTTTTTTGCTATTGAGTGATAGACATCATTTTCAGCACCCTCTGCAACACCTAATACAATCTCATCTATTGATTTAGATTTTTTTAAATAAGAAATTATGTAATCAAGAATTGAAATATTATTTTTTATATCTAAGTTTTGAAGAGGCTTGCCATACAATCTTGAACCACTGTTCCGACAGGCTAAACAAGCTATTAATTTTTTCAATTTAAGTCCTTTGTTAAAATAGGTAAACCTTTCTTTATACTTTTATTCAAAGTCTTACCAAAAACCATATCTGGATTAAAAATTACATGCTTTAATGACATTACTTTAGTTCTTTTGAAATTAATATGTTGTTTATTTATAATTGTTTTTCTTGATAAATTCTTTTTAGCCAATATAATTTTACTTGATTTGTTTACATATTCTGTTTCTTTTTTTGAAACATTTAGACTTTTAACACCTAAAGATTTCTCCATATTTCTAATTGATTTAACAAAATTAGTAAACTCACCTACATCTAAAGCAGAAATATAATCTTCTATTTTTAATTCTCTATCTAACGTAAGATGTTTTTCAATAGCATCAGCCCCAGCACCAATAGCAACCAATGGTAATAATTTAGAGGCATCAGAGTTACCCAAAGAGTGATCCATAAAACCTACATTTGTATTTGGGTATTTTTCTTTGTATTCATTAATTTTTAACAAATTGTTGTCTTTCAATAAAGTTGGCTCTGATTGTATTCCATGTAAAATTGTTACATTGTTTTTATAAATATTTAAACTTAGTAATTTATCAATATCTTCAATCTTTCTTCCAGAAACAGATATTAATATATTCTTAAAATTTTTAAAAGATTCTTTGATTAATGAATAGTTAAAAAAATCTGCAGTAGATATTTTTACTCCATCAGCACCTATTTGTTTTGCAATTTTAAAACTTTTTGGACCATAAATATCAAAAAAAATTTTTTTGTTATGTTTATGTGTTGTTTTTACTAAATTTAACCATACGGCTGTGCTCATTTCTAAACTTTTAAATAATTTGTAGTGTTCATATAAGTTAGTGCATAACTCATCAGCAAAAACTAGTTGAAATTTCACAATGTCTGCATTGGTTTTTAAAAAAGCATCTAATAAAAGATTTGCTAAGTACGGATTGCCTTCAAAGCCCTGAGCAATTTCTGCAATAATTTGAACTTTTTTTTTGTTTTTATTTTTCATAAAATTAATTTACCTATCTTTATACAATTTAAATAAAAATTATATAATTTAAAAAAAATTAATTAAATCTTTTAAATCCCGCCTGGCAAACAGGGACTTCTAATATTTTATTAACATCTCTCCCCTCTTCACATTCCTTTATTTTTTTGAAAATTAAATTTAAATTTTCTATATATTCATCTACTAACTTTTTTGTATGACCTATAGATACAAAAATCATATTTGATGCAAGATAGCCTTCTTTTAGCATTTCTTGAGCTATCAGTGTTTTGTATTCTAAATTTTTTTTAGAAATAAAATTTATACTTGGTATTGCGTCAATTCCTTCAATTACTACTTCTAATTCATTTTTATCAGCAATATTTTTCCATTGATCTTTAATGTACCTTCCAGTACTGGAAATTATTTCCCATGATTTAATTCTTTTCATAACCTCTAATGATTTAAGAGCCGCTACAGATCCAAGTCTTTCTGTCCAAAATGTACTACTTATAAATGTTTGTTCTGCGCAAGACATTATATCTTTTTTTCCAACAACTGCAGTAATTGGGTAGCCGTTACCAAGTGCTTTACCAAACATAACCATATCTGGTTCTACATCACAGACTTTATATAAACCTCCTAATGTTTGCCTAAATCCAGATGTGCATTCATCAAAAATAAGTATAATATTATGTTTATTACAAATTTTTCTTATATTTTTTAGAAAAGTAATATCAATCTTCTTTGTTCTAGCAACTTCCATTTTTATAATACCAATAGATTTGTTAATAATAAGATTTTCCAATTCATCTATGAATCCATACTTGAATGTAAAAATTGTTTCTGAGAGATTTTTAGGCACACCATTCGATTTAAGTCCTGACATCAAGTGACCATCTAAATTATTTGAACTTGAAATATTAGCTGCGATATACCAATCATGCCAGCCATGATAACCACATACAGCAATATTAGTTTTATTCGTAGCGGCCCTCGCAATTCTAACTGCAATAGAATTTGCCTCTCCTCCTGTTCGAGCAAATCTTACCATATGTGACCAATTATTAATTTCTATTAATTCATTTGCTAAATCTACTTCTTCATATGAATTTAAAGTAGAAATATTTCCTAAGGATATTGTCTTTTTAACTTCATCATCTATTTCTTCATTTGAATATCCTAAAATGTTTGTGCCAACAGCAAAAAGAAAGTCTTTGTATCTATTATCATTTAGGTCCCAAATATTAATATCTTTAGATTTTTTAAAATAAGTAGGCCATCTATCTGGCAGCCAAAGTTCCGCTTTTTTTGAAAACAGCATTGATCCACCAGGTATAATTTTTTTCGCTTTAGACCAAAGTTTTGGTCCTTTGTTTTTGCTGCTCATTTTATATTACTAAAGTTTATGCATTTACCATAAGGATGGATTAATTAAAGAAATAATATTCTTTGATCTTTTAAATTGATATTTTTTGTATTTTTTAGGAGGTTTATAATTTAATATTTCATTTAATTGTTCAAAATTATCAATTCCACAAACTAAATATTTTGCGTCCTTATTAATTAATGCAAAATGTAGGCAATAGTAAAGGGCTTTATAATTGTTTTTTTGCAAAAATTTATGCCAATCATTAAGAATATTTTTCCATTTTTTAAATTTAATTGGTAAAAATTTTGGATCTTGTAGCAAGACTCCTTGAAGAAAAATTGAGCGTGCATGAATCTCAATTTTATTTTTTTTTAATAAAAGTTTGAGTGTTTTATTTTCTAGCCTCCTATCGAATACATTATAACTTAATTGGACAATAGATATTGATTTATAAATTGGTAAAATTTTAATTAAATTGTCCACATTGTATACTGAAATACCAATTTTAGAAATTAGTCCTTTTTTTTTCAATATAGATAAACTTTTAAATATTTTGCTTAATTGGCTTGCCTTTAACAAATCAAAATCATGTATCAAAACTCCGTAAATTTTTTTTATTTTAAGTTTTTTAAGTGAATCATTTATTTTATTTTTGGAATACACTTCTATATTTTTCACATCCTTAAAAGATATTTTTGTTGTTACGTTAATTTTTTTTAAATTAAATTTACCTAAAACTGATTCACTTTTTTTATAATCTGATGCTGTATCAATATTTATTATTTTTTTTTTATTTAATTGATAAATAATTTTTTTTATTTCATTCAGTGGCATTCTTTTGCCCTTATTAAAAGCACCGTAATTAAAACCAATTTGAGCAGTTCCTATAGAAAGTTTTTTGTTTAATAGCTTGTTCACAATATTTAATTATTAATAATTCATTTTAATCATAGAAATTATAATTTAAAAATATCAAAATTTTTTTTATTTTGATAAATTGTTTTTATATATTTTATCTGGTTTTTTATGCTTGGAATTTTAATATTTAGGTTATTTTTTATTTTTTCATTACTTAAGCTCATATCTTTGGGTCTTAATGCATTTTTTTTATTATAGACACTTTTAATTTTATAAATAAATTTTTGATTTAAATTAAACTCTTTAGCTATAATTTTTCCAAATTGATATTTGGAGATTCGTTCATTACCAACAATATTAAATATTCCTTTTTTGTTTTGAATAATAAGTTTCATTAAAATGTCAATTAACAAATATATAGAAATAGGTGTAAAAAAAATGTCATCAGTCAATTTTATGACCTTCCCTTTATTAACATTATACATAATATATTCACTGTAAGATCTTCTATAAGAAGTTCCAACACCAAAAAAGTTTGTTCTTATAATTAAAAAATTTTTAGAAAATTTCTTAATATATTTTTCGGCTAATAACTTGGTTTTTCCATAGTGGTTTATTGGATTGGGCTTAGATCTTTCGTTCATCAATTTCTTCTTACCGTTAAACAATTGATCAGTTGATATATGTATAATTTTTATTTTTTGTTTTTTGCAAATTTTAGCTATTTTTTTTGTCAATTCAGCATTGATTTTTTTTGCATTTGATTTGTTTTTTTCACACAAATCTACATCTGTTAGTGCAATGGTGTTAATTATGAATTTGATATTATTCTGCTTAACAAAATTATTAAGTTCATTTGTTTTAAATAAGTTGAGTCTAATATTCTTTGTATTTTCAATAACGATATATCTTTTGTTTATGAGCAAAAAAACATTAAATATATTGCGTAACTTTATTGCTAAATTAACACCCAGAAGACCTGAGCCTCCTGTAATTAAAATATTATTTTTCACTAAAGTCAGACTATGTAATAAGCTTGTTTTGATTTTTTTTAATCCACCTTGAAAGCTCTTCGGGCTTCATCCATTTAGGATTAGTTTCTGAAGAATATATGAAATTATTTTTAACCTTTTTTCCTTTTTTTATATATTTTTTTAAATATTTTTTATCGGCAATTAAAGGTAAAATTTTATAATATTCCTTGTATTCATATGTATACATAGAATCTTCTGAGCTAATCATCTGTTCATGTATTTTTTCACCCGGGCGAATCCCTATAAATTTGTATTTCGCATTTTTATTAACTGATTTTGCAATATCCATAATATTCATGGAAGGTATTTTTTTTACATAAATTTCACCACCATTCATATCTTCGAAAGCTTGCCAAACCAAATTAACACCTTCCTCTAATGTTATCATAAATCTTGTCATTCTTTTGTCCGTAATAGTAAAGTAGCCTTGCTTTTTTTGAGTTAAAAAAAAAGGAATAACTGATCCTCTTGATCCCATTACGTTGCCATATCTAACAATAGAAAATTTTGTACCCTTAATTCCCGAATAAACATTTGAAGAAATAAAAAGTTTATCAGAGGCTAATTTTGTAGCCCCATAAAAATTTATTGGATTGCAGGCTTTGTCTGTAGAAAGTGCAACAACTTTTTTTATTCCTTGATTAATAGCTGCATCTATTAGGTTCATCGCTCCTTCTATATTTGTTTTAACAGCCTCAAAAGGATTATACTCTGCAGTTGGAACTATTTTTGTAGCAGCTGCATGAACTACATAATCAACACCATCTAGCGATCTATGTAACCTATCTTTATCTCTAACATCTCCAATAAAAAATCTAATAATAGGATTGTCATTATAAAGTTTTTGCATTTCCCATTGTTTCATTTCATCTCTTGAAAATATTATTAGTTTTTTAGGCTTAAAATGTTTTAAAGTCATAGCAACAAAATGGTGGCCAAATGAACCGGTTCCACCTGTAATTAGTATTACCTTATTGTTGAATATTTTTTTATTTGATGTACTCATGCTTTTTTTTGTAATACATTAAAGTTTTTTTTTACTACAGTTAACCTTTAAAGGAATTATGATTGAAAAAAAAGATCTTTTAGAAAGCCTTATAAATAAACAAATAAAATATGATGTTTATATGCACAAACCGGCTTTTACAGTTAACGATCTGGGATATTTTAAAAAAAAAATAGAAGGAGCACATACAAAAAATCTTTTTTTAAAAAATAAAAAAAACAATTTTTTTTTAATTTCTTGTGAGGAAAAAGAGTTAATTGATTTAAAAAAATTTGCAAAGTCTATAAATTTAGGAAATTTATCTTTTGCTAGAGAAGAATTCTTAAAAGATTTGCTTGGTATAAAACCGGGTTCGGTATCTCCTTTTGGTCTTTTAAATGATATTAATAATAAAGTTTCTTTTTATTTAGACAAAACATTATTTAAAAGTTTTAAAATTAATTACCATCCACTTCAAAATAATTATACTATTACCTTAGAAACTAATAAATTTTTAGAATTCATGATTGAAAATAAGAAAAAAATTAATATCTATTCATTTAAAGAATATAAATTATTAGAAACTTTATGAGTAACAACATTATAGAAGTAAGTGAAGAAAAATTTAACGACGAGGTTATTAATCAAAGTTCAAATAAATTAGTAGTTGTGGATTTTTGGGCACCGTGGTGTGAGCCATGCAAACAACTCACTCCAGTTCTTGAAAAAATTGTAAATAATTCTGACAAAGTGATACTTGCAAAAATCAATATTGATGAAAACCAACAAGTGGCATCGCAGTTAAAAATTCAATCAATTCCAACCGTAATTGCATTTAAAGACAAACAAATAGTTAATGGATTTCAAGGTGTAATACCTGAAAATAAGATTATTGAGTTTATTGAAAAAGCTCTTGGAGAAAAATTATCTGAAGATTTTAGTGAATTTTACAGAAACATAGATGAACTTTTATCAAACAAAAAATATGATGAAGCAAATGATAACCTTTTAGATTTTATTTCTAAAAATTCTGAAGAGGTAAAAGCCATATCTTTATATTTAGAAAATTTATTAAACTTAAATCAATATGATGAAATAAATCAATTTATACAATCTTTAGATGAACAAATAGTGCAAGATTTAGAGATACAAAAAATTATAAAAAAATTAGAAATAATAAATAAAAGCTCATCGGGTCCAACAATTGAAGAAATGTTCGATCAACTTGCTAAAGATAAAAAAAATATTGATTTAGTTATAAAAATTTCAGAAAAATTTTTTTCATCCAAAAAATATGATGAGGCATTTAATCTTTTAATTGAAAAATATTCACTTGAAAGAAACAAAATTAAAACAAAAATGATAGAGTTTTTTGACGCATTGGGTAATTCTAATGAATATACAATTAAATATAGAAAAATACTTTCATCTATTATTTTTTCCTAAAAATGAAATTTCCAATTTTTCCTTTAAATGGGGCTGTATTATTCCCAGGCACTAATTTACCACTAAATATATTTGAAAATAGGTACTTAAAAATGGTTGATTATGCCCTATCAAACAAAAGATTAATTGGCATGATACAAACAGATTCAAATAATGAATTATACAAAATAGGGTGTTTGGGAAAAATAACAAGTTTTAATGAAACAGAAGATGGAAGATATTTGATAAATTTGGATGGTGTTAATCGATTTTCTGTTACAAAAGAAATTAAAAGCTCAAGTGATTTTAGAATTGTAGAGGGAGAAACAATTTTGAACAATAAAATAATTTCCAAAAAAATAGATAAGCAAAAACTAATTACAAAATTTTCACTATATTTAAATAAAAAAAATGTAAATATTAACCTCAAAGATATTAAAGAACTCGATGTCGATCAAATGTGTAAACTTATAGCAATGATATCCCCTTTCGACAATGTTGATAAACAAATGTTGCTAGAATTAAAAAAAGCTGATGAGTTTTATATTAAGCTATTGTCAATTCTAGATATTGAAACTGCTATACAAAGCAAACAACAATTAATAAATTAAAAACCCATTGCAAATTTTGTAATTTTATTTTTTAATTTATTATTATCATTTATAATATTAAAACCTGTTTTTCTAAATAAATTAAGTATGAAAAAATTATTTTTGAATAACCAGTTTAATTTATCTGTAATTTGATACATTTCAAAAGTATCAAAATATAAACTTGAATTATAATTTTCACAAAAATTTTCTGCCCCCAAAGGAATGCCAAATTTTTTTTGCTCAGAAATTAACTTGTTTAATTTAATTATATCTCTTAAACCCAGGTTCCACCCCTGACCCGCAATTGGGTGAATTGAGTGTGCGGAGTCACCAATATAAATTACTCTTTTTTCATAAAATCTTGAATTTATGTGTGCTGACAAAGGAAATAGTTGTTTGGATATAACATTTATAATCTTTCCACCGGGTAACTTTTTTTGATCATTAAGAAACTCTTTTATAAAATTATTATTAGAATTGAAAAGCGACTCAAGAAAATCTGGCTTATTTGACCAAACCATAGAGCTACAAAATTGATTTTTAGTTTTTTTCATTGGCAAAATAGCCATAGGACCATTTTTATAAAAAAATTCATAAGCGGTATTTTGATGATTTTCTTTATGTGTAAAATTCAAAACAAGTGCCTTTTCAGGATAAGCTTTTTTAAATATAGGTGTACTAAGCATTTTTCTAATACTACTATTTTTTCCATCGGCTGCAATTAACAAGTCTGAACTAATTCTATATTTATTTGAACAACCGACTACCTTGTCAGCAGCATACTGAATTTCATATAAAAAAGAATTGTCTAATATTGTTAATTTTTTTTCTTTAATTAGTTCCTTTAACAAAATATTATGAAATATACTGTTTTTAATAATGTATCCGAGATTTTTTTGTTTATTATTGATAAAGTCAATTTTGCTTAAAGGCGATCTGTCTATAACATCAATTTTATTTATTGGCTGCGCAAAATGTTTAATTTTTTTCCAAATGCCTATTTTGTTTAAAAAAAGTTTTGATCCCTCTGCTATTGCTACGGTTCTAATATCGTTTAAACTTCCTATTTTCTGTTTAAATATGTTGTTTTTTTCAACTATAACAATCTTGTAACCTTGGCGTAAAAGGCAATATGAGGTTATTAATCCAATTAAGCCTGTGCCAATTATTAAGACTTGTGAATTAATTTGTTTCATACTTTACTTCGAATTACCTTATTTTATATATAATACAATTAATAATTATGTTTAATTATGGAACAGTTAGGTTATTTTTTTTAAAAGTTGTATTTGGCATAATATTATTAAGCTTATCTTTTTTTATTTTTGGCAGCTTGTTGTCTCACAACATTTTGGATCCAGGATTTAACGTTAATAACAGTCAGCAAAACATAAATAATTATTTTGGATACTCTGGTGCAATTTTTTCAAGTTATATTTTGGCTTTTATAGGTCATTGTTCATACATATATTCTCTTTTTTTATTACTTGAAGGATCAAAACATTTATTGGGCATAAAAACTAAATTATTTATATTAAGATTTTTTTTTCTATTTTTTGGTTTAGTCTTAGTAGATTCTTTCATCAGCATATATGATATAAACTATTATAAAATTGGTTTATTTCCATTAATATTATCAGACTTAACCTATAATATTTTTTTTAAAAATTTTGACAGCTTAATCACATACAATGCTTTATGGTTTGCCATATTTTTAATTGGAATATTTTTTATTTTATTTTCTTTTAAAATAAAGTTAAGAAATTATTTTAGAATTCTATATATATTTTATCCATTAAAATATTTTCTTAAATTTAGTCCTTTTGCTTTTTTAAAAAGTTTGAAAAATTTATTTACATACAAAACAAAAAAGGGTCTGAATAGCACAAGAAATGAACCGACAATTTCATTTAGTAATAAAAAATTTGAAAATAGTAAAGTTAATCAAAACGGGTCTAATGAGATATCAAAAAACCTATACTCATTTATACTTCCAAATTCTAGTTTATTAATAAAATCCTCAAGACAGGATTTGCTTAATAAAGAACTTGATAAAATAAATAAACTTTCTTCAGTCAAGTTAGAAAAAACTTTGTTAGAATATGGAATAGAGGGTAAAATTATTGGTTTTAAATGTGGTCCCATTGTAACACTTTTTGAATTTGTTCCTAAGGCAGGAATCAAAGCAAGTAAAATTATTGGGCTCGCTGATGATATTGCTAGAGCTATGTCATCTTTTTCTGCCAGAATTTCATCTCAGCCTGGAAAAACAAGTTTAGGAATTGAAATACCTAATGCAAAAAGAGAAAATGTATACTTTGGTGATATTGTTGAAGATGAAAGATTTAAACTTTCTAGTAACAATCTTAAATTAGCTTTAGGTAAAAATATATCTGGTGAAAAAGTCTATGCGGATTTAGAAAAAATGCCCCATCTTTTAATTGCTGGTACAACAGGTTCGGGAAAATCTGTTGGGATTAATACAATGATTTTAAGTTTATTGTTCAGATTTAAACCAAACGAATGTAAGCTAATATTAATTGATCCAAAAATGTTAGAATTAAGTGTTTATGAAGATATTCCACATCTATTAACACCTGTGGTAACCAATCCAAACAAAGCTGTTTTTGCATTAAAGTGGGTTGTTAAAGAAATGGAAAATAGATATAAATTAATGAGCTCCATTAATGTTAAAAACATTCAGACATATAATGAAAAAGTTAATAAAACGCTCTCAACTGGAAGAAAATTATATAGAGAAGTGCAAACTGGAGTTGATAATGAAAAGAAAGTTCCTATAATTGAAAAAAGAGAAATACCGCTTGAAAACATGCCTTTAATAGTTGTGGTGATTGATGAAATGGCTGATCTAATGATGGTTGCTGGAAAAGAAGTTGAAAGTTTAGTTCAAAGGCTTGCTCAAATGGCCAGAGCATCTGGAATCCATTTGATTACAGCAACGCAAAGACCAAGCGTTGACGTTATTACAGGAACAATAAAAGCAAATTTTCCCAGTCGAATCAGTTACAAAGTTGCCAGTAAGTTTGACAGTAGAACAATTTTAAATGAAATGGGTGCTGAACAACTTTTAGGAAGTGGTGATATGTTGTTTTTAGAAAATGGCTCAACAATAACCCGCTTACACGGCGGTTTTGTTTCAGAAAATGAAGTAGAAAAAATAGTTAATCACATTAAAAATCAGTCAAAATTTGACCCCAATAAAGAAATATCTCTTTTAGATAATTCAGAAAAGGAGAATAATGGGCTGAAATTAATTAATGAAGAAGTAGATGAGCTTTACAATAAAGCTGTAAATATAATATTGGAGCAACAAAAAGTTTCAACCAGCTTTATACAAAGATATTTACAAATAGGTTATAATAGGGCTGCAAGAATAATTGAAAAAATGGAAGAAAATGGAGTCATCTCAGAAGCTAACAATGCTGGCAAAAGACAAGTTCTTAAAAAAAAATAAAATATATATATTTGTTTTTTTTTTATTAATATTCTTTGCAAAAACCCAAATGTTATATGCAGCAGAATATGATATAAATAAAATAAATGAACACTTAAATAGTTTAGAATTTTTTTCTGCTAATTTCATACAATCAAACGACGGAACAATACAAGAAGGCACAATACATCTTGGGGAAAAAAGACTAAAAATAAAATATTTTTCACCATCAAATATAACTTTTGTAATGAGTGAAAAAAAAGCGATGTATGTTAATTACGATTTATATGAAGTAGAGTACTTTAACCCTCTAAAAACACCTGGGGGAGTTTTGTTCGAAATATTTAAAAACAATCTTTTTTTATCAAATTCCAAAATTGTAAAAAAAGAGAAAACTCTAATATTAAATAAAGATGGATTTGTTGGAGAAGATAAATATGTAATAAATATTTTTTTTGAAAAATCTCCTTATTTGTTAAGAAAAATAAAACTTGAATATGGGGGCAAACAATACACTATCACATTTGTTAATCATCAATACAACGTTACATTTAGGGATAATTTTTTTTCTATGGTAAATCCTCTTATTGTTAATTAAAAATTACAACTTGATTTTTTTTAGTTTTAATTTGTATTTTCGAATTAATTATTTTTAATTTTTTTCTGATTCTAGATAGGTGACTAATCAAAGTTTGCGTCTCTACATTTATATTAATTTTTAAAACCTTATCTTCTAAATGTCTTTTTTCTGTTTTTTTATATTTCAATAACTCAAGCAATAACTCCCTTTCTAATTGGGTAAGGTGACATAGCCTTTTATTATTAATATTGGTCAATTTGTCATCATCAATCCTTATATCAAAATAAATTTGCGAACTATTTAAAAAATTTAAAATCTTATCTTTAAATTCATCTATGGCCAATGGGTAAGATAAAGTTTTTGGGAGATTATTTTCCGTAACTTGTGATTTGTGAAGAATTAAAAAAATATCATTATTGTTTTGTATTTTTTTTAAAAAATTTTTTTTAATTTTTTTTGAGACTATAACTATGCTATTTTTTTTAAAAACAAATTTTTCATTCGTACTATCTATTTTTTGAAAACTTAAAGTGTGATTGGGAAATATGCTTTCAATAAAATTGGGATTTTGTAAATCACAGTATATTAATATATCTTTAGTCATATTTTCTTTCTCCAAATAAAATAGTTCCCAATCTTATATATTTGGCATTTTGCATTATTGCTTGTTTGTAATCATTACTCATTCCTATACTGAGTTCCTTTAAGTTATTTTTAGTAGCTATTTTTTCTAAAATGCCAAAATGAATTAGTGGGTCATCATCTTTTGGGGGTATACACATTAAACCTACAACGTTTATTTTTGCTTCTGAAATACAATAATTTATAAAATCATATGCTTCATCTGGATCAATGCCCGATTTTGTGCCTTCAAGACCTGTATTAATCTGAATAAAAAAATCTTTACCATTTAATTTATCGGGGTACCTCAAAAATTCCTTTACAAGTTTTTCTCTATCGACTGTATGAAAGACATCAAACCAATCAAGGGCTAATTTTACCTTATTTGTTTGAAGGGTGCCGGTTAAATGTATTTGTATATCACTGTAATTTTTTTTTAAATCCTGGAACTTATCAATAGCTTCTTGTACTCTGTTTTCCCCAAAAACCCTTATTCCATGTGATAAAGCTTGAGAAACAGCCGTTTTTGGGTGATTTTTTGAAATAGCAATAATCTTCGTTTTTTTTCCATTTTTTTCTATAAATTCTTTAATTTCGGTATATTTATGAAAATTAAACATTTTATGCCTTATATTGTTGTATATTTACAACACTTTTAAAAAAAGTATTTTAATTTGTATGCTTTTTTTGAATTTTTATCAATTTTTTAATAAACAATCTCTCAATGAAGGTTTTGTTACCTTTATTTAATGAATATTCATTAACTCAAAAGGAGTAATTATGAAAAAAGAACTATTAGTAGCATCGGCTCTAGTATCTACTATGGGCGTTGCATCAGTTGCTGAAGCAGTAACTGCTACAATGTCAGGTAATCACAGAGTTGGTGTTGAACACGAAAACAACAGTGTTAATGGTACTGCTGATACAAGCACAGTAATGCAGGCATCATCTTTCTCTGTTGCACTTACTGAAACTACTGATGCTGGTACAACAATTGATTCAAGCTTCATGCTTCAAAACGAAGGTGGTGGACTTGATAATGATACAGCTATCACATTAACTTTCACTGACGGCTCTAAGCTAGATGTGTTTAATGCTGGTAACGCATCAGACAGTCATGATATTTCTATCCCAGGATCTGGTGGTGAAGAAGGTATCGCTCTTACTACAACTCAGAGCGCTCCAACTGGCCTAGCTTTCACAGCTGGTTCAACTGTTCTTGGTGTTGAGTGGCATTCAGCTGCTGACTTCATGGCAGATGGTTTAAAAGTATCTGCATCTTATTCAACTGATAATGGTGCTGCTGCAACAGCTACGGCTACGGCTCAGTCTTCTTGGGGTATTGGTGCTACATACGTTACAGACGCGGGTGATACTGCAGTAACTATTGGTGCTGGTTTATCTTCTGTTGACTATGCAAACACTGGTACTGCTCTTACAAATGATGAGGGTGGTTTCCACATTGGTGCTAGTGCTGTAACAGGTGACTTAACAGTAGCTGTTGGTTATGGTGATGGTGACAGTATTGAGGATAACGGAACTGGTAATGCTGGTTCTACTCAGGTTGACGCTGACATTACAAGAGCTGGTGTTAAATATGTGTCTGGCGACATTACGTTTAACTTAGGTGTATTATCTTCTGAAGCAAAAGATAGTGATACATTCGGTACTGCAGGTACTACTGCTGACTCTATTGACCAAACAGATGCAAGTGTATCTTATGCAGTTGCTTCTGGTGTAACAGCAGTGCTTGGTTACACTACAAATGAGTCTACTGACGAAGGTAGCCCTGATGATGATGGAGCTGGTGACGGTTCTGCTTGGTACATCGGTGCTAACATGGCATTTTAATTAACTAATTAATTTTTAAAAACGGCACATTAATTGTGCCGTTTTTTTTTGTGTTTTACATTTTATTAACAATGCAATAGTTATAAGGAATGTTTTATTTTCTAAAAACATTAGTTTTAATATCTTTAATTTTTGTTATTTCTTGTAATAAAAATCTAACAGAAGAGGAAAAAAAAGAGTTGTGGAGCAAGGCTCAAACAACAGGTGAAATCATTAATCGATCTGGAACTGTTTTCAATCCCGGTGTTAATAAAGAATTAGCGTTAAGAGATGCAGAAACAAGACTTCAAACCGGGGGGGGATTATTTGGAAAAAAAGGCTTAAGTCTCGGAAATGAAAAAAAGGATGGGGCCAATATATCTTCAACTCGAATAGGCATGCCCTTAAATCAACATCTTTGGCAAGCCTCATTAGAGGTATTGGATTTTATCCCTCTTTCTTCAGCGGATCCTATAGGTGGTGTAATAATTACCGACTGGCATACAACTGAGGCAAATGAGGATGAAAGATGTAAATTAAATGTATTTATTAAAGGTGTTGAGCTTCAAACTCAAAACTTAAAAGTTAGTTCGTTTTGCCAAATATTTAAAAACAATAAATGGGTTAGCATCGAAAGTGTAGATGATAACAATATAAAATTAGAAAATGCAATTCTAAACAAAGCTAAAAAATTAAGACTTGGTACTGGTTAAAAAATTGTCATCAAGATACAATCACAAAATAGTTGAGAAACACTGGCAAAAAAAATGGTTGGATCAAAATATATTTGCTGCAGATGTAAACAAAAATAAGAAAAAATATTATGTTTTAGAAATGTTTCCTTACCCTTCGGGAAAAATTCACATGGGGCATGTACGAAACTACACATTGGGTGATGTTGTGGCAAGATATAAAAAAATGCAGGGTTATAATGTAATGCACCCTATGGGATGGGATGCATTTGGTCTGCCTGCAGAGAATGCAGCAATAACAGAAAAAAAGGACCCGTCTGTTTGGACTTACCATAATATTAAAACAATGAAACATCAGTTGCAACAAATGGGATTATCATTGGATTGGAAAAGGGAAATTGCAACTTGTCATCCAGAGTATTATAGGCACGAGCAATTATTTTTTATTGATATGTTTAACAGTGGTTTAGCATATAAAAAAAAATCTGAGGTAAATTGGGACCCTGTTGATAAAACAGTTCTTGCAAATGAGCAGGTGATTGATGGACGTGGCTGGCGGTCCGGTGCCCTAGTAGAGAAAAAAAATTTATCTCAGTGGTTTTTAAAAATTAGCAATTATTCAGAAGAATTATTGTCTGATCTTAACAGCCTCCATGATTGGCCCAATAAGGTAAAAATAATGCAATCAAACTGGATAGGTAAATCAACAGGCACTGAAATGGATTTTGTGATTTCAAAAAATAACAAATTTTCTAAAAAAAGTATTAAAATTTTCACCACTCGACCAGATACAATTTTTGGCGCTACCTTTGTTGCCATTTCTCCAGACCATAATTTATCAAAAGAAATTTGTAATTTTGATAATGCGGCTTTCGAATTTGTAAAAAATTGTAAAGAAATCAATCATGAAAAAAATAAGCTGGGGTATAAAACGGAGATAAGTGTTAAACATCCTATTTTACAAAAAGAACTACCAGTTTTTATAGCAAATTTTGTATTAATGGATTACGGATTGGGGGCAATCTTTGGGTGTCCGGCTCATGATCAAAGAGATTTGGACTTTGCTTTAGAATATGGCCTTGATGTAATTCCAGTTGTTAAACCAAAAAACCTAGATGAAAAAAACTTTAGTATTAATAATAAGGCTTTTACCGAAGATGGTGTAATGATTAATTCAGAATTTTTAAATGGAAAAAATATTGAAGAGGCAAAAAAAGAAATAAATAATTATTTTGAATTAAAAAAAATTGGCACAAAGAAAATAAATTACAAACTTAGAGACTGGGGTATTTCTAGACAGCGTTACTGGGGGTGCCCAATCCCGATAATTTACCGTGAAGATGGGGAGGTCTTACCAGTTAAAAAAACAGATCTTCCTGTCACTCTTCCAAAAATTAACAATTTTGATGGGTCAGTAATATCTCTTTCATCAATTGAAAAGTGGAAGGAAACAACATGTCCTGAAACAGGAATGAAAGCGGTAAGAGAAACGGATACATTTGATACATTTTTTGAATCCTCTTGGTACTTTTTAAGATATTGTAATCCTCGTTTAAATCAACCGTTTGTTAAAGAAGATATTAAGTATTGGCTGCCTGTTGATCAGTACATAGGGGGCATTGAACATGCAATCCTTCATTTATTATATTCAAGATTTTTTACTAAAGCACTAAGAGATATTGGTTATGTTGATTTAGATGAGCCATTTAAAGGGTTGTTTACTCAGGGCATGGTTACGCACAAAACTTTTAAAAATGAAACAGGTGAATGGTTGGAGCCTGAAGAAATAAAATCAGAAAAAGAAAATTATTACACTGATTTAGATGGTAACAAGGTAATTGAGGGCAAGGTTGAAAAAATGAGCAAATCTAAAAAAAATGTTATCGATCCAAATAATATAATTGAGCTTTATGGAGCTGATACGGCAAGATGGTTTATGCTTTCAGACAGCCCTCCCAACAGAGATTTGGAATGGACTGATAAGGGTATATTATCTTCTTACAAATTCATTAGTAAAATATGGGAGCTTACAAAAAAATCAACTGAGTTCAATAATACAAAATCAGAAAATATTTATGTCCATAAAATAAAAAATGATCTTAATAAAATCATAATTGATGTTTCTAAAAATATTGAATCTTTTCATTTTAACAAGTGTGTAGCAAAAATTTATGAATACGTTAATATTGTAACAGGTGCACTTGAATCAAAAAAAATCAACAATACAGATATTTTATTATTTATTAAAAATCTTGCTAAAATAATACATCCATTCATACCCCATATAAGTGAAGAAATTTGGATGACTGTTGGGGGAAGGGGTTTATGCATTAATACTAGTTGGCCAGAAATAGAAAACATTGCAATTGAAGAAAAAAGTAAAATTGCAATTCAAGTTAACGGCAGAACAAGATCTGTATTAGAGCTTAAAAAAGGATTGGGCGAAGATGAGGTTGAAAGTTTGGCTAAGAAAGATAAAAAAGTAGCAAAATATATAAAAGACAAAACGATATTTAGAAAAATATATGTTAAAGAAAAAATTATTAATCTGTTGATAAAATGAAAACGCTTATTATAACCTTAATGTCTTTCTTTTTTTTGTTTTCATGTTCTGGGTTTGAGTTTGTGCTTCAAGATGATTCTGAAATTAACCTATTAAAAAACAAAAGTAGTTTTGTTATAAAAAATAAAGATGATCATGATTTTAAAAAGCAATTAATAGATAACTTTGGCAAATCTGACGAACCTGAATATGAGGTAAATATTGAAATATCTGAAAAAGAAACAAACATAGCGGTATCAAACGATCAAAGAACTACCAAAAAAAAATATGAGATAGTTGTTCAATATTCAGTCTTTAGCATTGTAAAAAACTGCAATATTATTAATGTTGTAAATACATCAAGTTTTTATTTTGTTCCTAAGGCTTTCGGATATAATTTTGGAAGTGATCAATCTCTAGAAAGACTTTACGAAAATGCATACAATGAAAATATACAGGATTTCACCAATCATGTTTATGAAAACTTACATGCGGCAAGTTGTATAAATGAAGGTTAGTTTAGAAAATATTTTATTTAATGCAAAATTTATAAAAGAGGGCAGGGCATTTTACTTATCAGGCAACGAAGAAGGTTTAATTGGTTATCTTGAAAGAAGAATAGTCTTTGACTTAAAAAAAATTGATTATGATGATTGTAAATATTTAGAAAAAATTAGCCTATATAACGCCTCTAAAGAACTTTTTACAAATTCAAAAATAATTTTAGTTAAAGCTGGGGCTGTAGATGACGTTTCATATATTAAAAAAATAATCGACCATGGTGACGCTCTGATAATATCAACACAAAATCCAAGTAGGGAAAAAAATCTAAAAAAAACCTTTATTGAAAATAAAAGCTATATTTTTGTTGATTGTTATGAGTTAAATAGAGATTTAAAATCCAAAATTATAAATTACACTCTTCAAAAAGAAAATTTAGAAATTGATAAAGAAGTTTTCTGGTACCTTCTTGACAACTTAGATGACAAATATGTATTTCTAGAAAATAAATTGCTTCATTTAATTAATTTAAAAAAAGAAATTAACAATTTGACTTTAATTAAGAAAATAGTTAGTCCAAAATTTGATCAGAACGCACAAAAAGTTTTGTTTAATATTTTTTCTAATAATCAAAAACTTCTAAAAATATACAATTCTTCAATTCTTCAAATTTCAGACTTCTATATTTTTTTTAACAATATTAAGTTGTTTTTTAATATAATCATTGAAAGTCAAAGTGAGAATGATGCGCTTTCTAAGTTTCCCAGATATTTGTTTAGGGAAAAAAATGATTTCATAAAAATTTACAAAAATATTAATGATCACAAAAAATCATTAATCATAAAACTTTTTCAAAAAACTGAAATTCTTGTAAGAAAAAATAATTCTCAATACCATTCAATAGGAATGCGGCTTTTGTTTAATTTAAAAAAAACCATTACTTCTTAAGTCTTTTCATTATTTCATCAAGCTGATTGAGGTCTGAATAATACAAAGTTAAAGATCCTGAAGAACCGCCTTCATTGAAGTGGATTGATGTTTTCAAGCCTATTTTAGCAGATAGTTCTCTCTCTAAATCTAAAATATTTGCATCTTTACCCTTTTGTGTTTTTGATTTTTTAAATTTTGAAGTTTTGCGCTCAACATCTCTAACGCTTAACTTTTTATCTATTATGTTTTTAGCTATAGAAAGAGCGTCTGGCACACCAATTAAAGCCCTTGCGTGTCCCATTGACAGTTGACCTGAGATAATCATGTCTTGAATTTCTATATCCAGTTCAAGCAATCTCAACATGTTTGACACATGGCTTGCGCTTTTACCTATTTGTTTTGCCAATCCATCATTTGTAATTTTTTTTAGCTCTATAAGTTTTTTGTATGCTCCTGCCTCTTCTATAGCATTAAGATCTTCTCTTTGTATATTCTCAATCAATGCAGCCTCAAAAACAATATCATCTGGTAGGTCTTTAACTACACACTCTATTTCGTGCAGTCCTGCGAGCTGTGAGGCTCTCCATCTTCTTTCACCAGCTATAATTTCATACTTGTCTTTTTCTACAAATCTTACAATTATAGGCTGTAAAAGTCCCTGTGTTTTAATTGAAAGGGCTAATTGATTTATTTCCTTGTCATCAAAATTTTTTCTAGGCTGATTTTTGTTTGGATAGATTTGTGAGATATTCAGTTTATTGGCACTTTCGTTTGTATTTTTTGAAGAAGAAAGAAGCGCCCCCAATCCTTTTCCTAATTTTTTATTATCTTTATTCATATAACTGCTTTTGATTTATAATTAATTCTTTTGCAAGCTCAATATACGCTAAAGATCCAGAACAACTAACATCATATAAAAGAGCTGGCTTGCCGTGGCTAGGAGCCTCAGATACCTTAACATTTCTTGGAATGGTTGTTTTATAAACTTTTTTTCCAAAATGACTCCTAACATCTTTTTCAACAAGTCCGCTTAATGAATTTCTTTTGTCGGACATTGTTAATAAAATACCTTCAATATATAAATTTTTATTATAATTTTCTTTGATTAAATTAATTGTTGTTGTTAAAGAAGAGAGACCCTCGAGAGCAAAAAATTCTGATTGCAATGGAATTATTACTGAGTGAGAGGCCACCAGTGAATTTATTGTTAATAAACTTAACGTTGGGGGACAATCAATTATAATATACTCAAACCCTTGAATTTCAGAAATAATAGTCTTTATTCTAGACTCTCTATTATCAATATCTGCTAGCTCTACTTCAGATGCTGCCAGGTCAGTGTTTGCGGTTATTATTTTCAAATCTGGCACAATGGTATTTTTAATGCTTAATGCATCAAATTTATTTTTTGTAATAAGGTCATACAATGATGGTGATCTATCTTCATAATCAATTCCCATTCCTGTGCTTGCGTTTCCTTGGGGGTCGGCGTCAACTATTAAAACTTTCTTGTTTATTGCCGCTAAAGATGTTGCTAGATTTATTGCTGTTGTAGTTTTGCCAACCCCACCCTTTTGGTTTGTCACTGAAATAATTTTTGTCATTTTCTTTTAATATTTTTTATTTTAACAACAAATCCATCACCAGAGGTTTTTGTCTTATAGAGATTATAGTTAAAAAAAAATTTTTTTTTAGCTTCATTTATTTCGATATTAACACTTCTTCCTTTTAGAAAAACCATAGTTGTATTATTATTTGCAAAAAAAAGTGAATAATTAATTAGTTTAAACAATGGGGATAGGGCTCTTGCTACAATAAAGTCAGCAGTTATTTTTTTCATATCTTCAATTCTTGAATTTATTAATGTTGGTTTTATAGGGAGTAATGAAAGACAACTTTTTACAAATTCAATTTTTTTCTTCTTTGAATCAACCATAACTATATTGTTATATCCCATTATAGAAATTATAATTCCTGGAATTCCCGCTCCTGTTCCAAGATCAATTATTTTACTTTTTTTATTTTTAATAAATTGCGTAAGCTGTAAAGAGTCAGAAACATGTCTGTCCCACGCGTTAAAAAGAGTGGACCTTCCAACAAGATTTATCTGTGTGTTATTTTTTTTTAAATGTTTTAAGTACCTGTCTATTAAAATCACTTTATCTTTTTTAATATCATACAATTTTATAATCTCGTTTTTTGTCAAGTTTGAGCCATTTTGTTTTTATTATTTTTTTTTATGTGCCTTAATAGAGCAATTATGGCTGCGGGGGTGACTCCGGAAATTCTTGATGCGGCACCCAGGGTGGGGGGTTGTATTTTAGTAAGCTTTTCAACAACCTCGTTAGACAAGCTACCTATTTTTTTATAGTTTGTAATTTTTGGTATTTTTAAGTTTTCATCTTTTTTTAAATCTTTTATATCTGATCTTTGCCTATTAAGATAGCCGGCATAACGTGCCTCAATCAAAATTTGTTCTCTAGTTTCTTTATCTAAACATTCTATTTCTGGCCAAACCTTTTCTAGTTTTGAAAAATTTATGTTTGAAAAAGCTAGTAACTCTATAATAGACCTTTTTCTGCCATCGTGATTAATTTTAATTCCTTTGTTTGAAAGTTGATTTGGGCTTGCTATCAATTTTGCAGCTAATTCAAAACCTTTGCCAATTTTTTCTTTTTTTTCTAAAAATAGATTTTTTCTCTTATCAGAAACACAGCCGATCTTTATGCCCATCGGCGTTAAACGTTGATCTGCGTTGTCTGATCTAAGTAAAAGTCTGTGCTCAGATCTAGAAGTAAACATTCTATAAGGTTCCTTGGTTCCCTTTAAGACCAAGTCATCTATCAAGACCCCTATGTAACCATCTGATCGACCAATAACAAACTCATTGTTGGTTTTGTGTTTAAGTGCTGCATTTATTCCAGCAACAATGCCTTGGGCTGCTGCCTCTTCATATCCTGTGGTTCCATTTATTTGACCAGCAAAAAAAAGATTTTTAACTTTTTTTGTTTCAAGTGTGTGATTGAGCTCTTGTGGGTTAACAAAATCATATTCAATTGCATAAGCGGGTTGTGTTATTATTGAGTTTTCTAAACCTTTAATTGACCTAACAAACTCTTCTTGTACCTTAAGTGGTAGAGATGATGATATTCCATTTGGGTATATTATTTCACTATTAAGGCCCTCTGGTTCTAAAAATATTTGGTGGGAGTTTTTATTAGGAAATTTGGATATTTTATCCTCTATTGAAGGACAGTACCTTGCCCCCATTGATTTTATAAGACCTGAATACATGGGGGACAAATGTATGTTTTTTGAAATAATTTTATGTGTTTTTTTATTGGTGTGCGTTATAAAGCAAGAAATTTGTTTAGTGTGGATATCTTTGTTGATAAATGAGAATGGTATTGGGTTTTGATCAGGTAGTTGCTCTTCTAAATTATTGAAATTTATAGATTTTTTTAAAATTCTTGGTGGTGTTCCTGTCTTTAGTCTGCCTATTGAAAACTTTAATCTTTCAATTGTTTTGGCAAGATTAATGGAAGGTTTGTCACCAACCCTTCCCGCTGATTTAGATGTTTTTCCAACACGAATTTTTCCTCTTAAAAAGGTCCCCGTTGTTAATACTAGTGTCTTGCACTTAATTGTTCTACCATCTTGTAAAACAACTCCTTGTACCTCATTATTTTTAACATGAATATTTTCAACAGAGTTTTCAATAACTGTAAGGTTTTTTTGATTTTTTATTAAATTAGATATAGCTTTCTTATAAAGATCTCTGTCAGCCTGGGCTCTTGGACCCCTTACTGCCTCACCCCTGCTTGTATTAAGCATTCTAAATTGTATGCCGGCTTCATCAATAGCCCTAGCCATAATCCCATCAAGTGCGTCAATCTCCCTAACCAAGTGTCCCTTTCCAAGCCCACCAATGGCAGGATTACATGACATTTCACCAATTTTATCGACTTTATGGGTAAT
Organism: Pelagibacteraceae bacterium; assembly: GCA_002718135.1. The sequence goes on from PBDN01000002.1 coordinate 107,708, forward strand.
TAGAGCGGTTATTGCGCCAATTCTTGCAGAAGCACATGCTGATTCAACACCCGCATGACCACCTCCGATAACAACAACATCATATAATCTATTTATCATTTCACGTGAAATCACTTTCCTATACAAAAATCAGCAAATATTATATCTAATATTTTTTCAATATCAAACTTTTCATATATTTGTGTGTTTTCTTTTAATGCCGCTCTAATATCTTCTGCTATTTTATCAGGACTGCTTTTAAAATTTATAGATTCCAGTATTTTTAAACAGTTAGTAATTTTTTCAATATGTCTTTCACGTGAAAATATTGGTATTTTTTCTGCATCTGTAATGGTCAGTCTTTTTTTTATATTTTGTATAAGTTTTTTTATGCCATGTCCATTTTTTGAAGAAATATCAATAATTTCTTTATCTAAAACTTTCTTTTTTCTTATGTCGAACTTAGATCTCACAAAAATTTTATTGTTGATTTTTGAATATTTAGATTTTTCAACACTGTTTAAAAACACCAAGTTAATATCAGAAATTAAGGTTGTTTTGTGGGCCTTTTCAATTCCAATTTTTTCAATAATATTCTTGTGCTTTCTGATACCGGCAGTATCAATAAATCTAAACTTATAACCGTCTATGTCAATTTGAATCTCTAGTGAATCCGTTGTTGTGCCAGGTATACTTGTAACTATTGCAACCTCTCTTTGAGAAATATAATTGATAAAGGACGACTTTCCGGTATTAGGTTTACCAATAACCGACACTAAAAAACCTTCTCTTAGAGGCTTTGCAATCTTTGATCTCAGTAGGCTCTTTTTTATTATTCTTATTATGTTCTTGTTTTGTTCCTTAATATTAGACAACGTATTATCAGGGAGCTCCTCATCTGAAAAATCAATTAAAGCCTCTGTGTCTGCTAATAATTTCATTACTTTTTTATTTAACTCTTTAGAAAATGATGAGGTGTGCCCGTCGACATTGTTCAAAGCTAAGATTCTTTGTTTTTCAGTTTCAGCATTTACTATATCTGAAACACCCTCCGCCTGCGTTAAATCAATTTTGTTGTTTTGCAACGATCTTTTTGTAAATTCACCAGGCTCAGCTTCTCTTAGTCCGCTTTTATTTAGAATATCTGATATTTTGTTAATTATTGCTAAACCGCCGTGACACGATATTTCTACCATGTCTTCACCCGTATATGTCTTTGGTTTTTTAAAAAAAGTTGTTAGAGTTTTGTCTATTTTTTCGTTGTTTTCATCTACTAAGTAATTAATTTTAGCGGTGTTTGCTTTCCATTTTTTGTTTGAAGATATTTTTGTGATAATTTTGTGAGAACCCTTTCCTGAAATTCTAAACACAGCTATTGCAGACCTTGTTTTGGAAGTTGCCAGGGCATAGATAGGGTTCTTTTCTCTAATCATAGTTTGAGCAATTAAACTTTTAGTTTTAATAAGTCTAGTTATTAAGTTTGTTTAAAAATTCTTTATTAATAGTTTTTTAACTTTAAAAAAATAATATAGTTTAGGGTTGTGGAAAAAAACCTTAAAGAAAAATCTTTTAAACTTGTTTATTGGGTTACGCTCCTGTTACTAACTTGGGACACCCTAGACACAATTTATCGATTTTTTTTTGTTGGCTACTTGGGTGGTGGATCAGCTTTTCCTGGGGTTGATTCTATTATAAAACCAACTTCATTAGATTTGATTGTGTTTGTATTTGCTCAGACTTTTATTATTTATGGAATTTATTTATTGTATAATTTAAAAAAAACAGGGGGTTATTGGTTTTTGGGTTCTCAGTTTGTTTATTTAATTTATACATCTTTTTTTGGGCCTATAGCAGCTATTGGTTTTTTAAATATTTTGACACCAATAATGTTGTTTTTTTCTTTATATTTTCTACTAACAATATTTGTTCCTTGGTATTATTCTGAAAAGTTTAATTAACTTTTTGTCCCCATGCTTTGAAAAAAATCATTATTGGTTTTTGTATTTTTCATCTTATCCAATAAAAAATCCATAGCTTCAGTGGTTCCCATTGGCGCTAATATTTTTCTTAATATAAATATTTTACCTAATTCATCTTTGTCTAATAAAAGCTCTTCTTTTCTTGTACCTGATTTACCAATATCAAATGCTGGAAACGTCCTTTTTTGACTTAGTTTTCTATCTAATACAATTTCACTATTTCCTGTACCTTTAAATTCTTCAAAAATAACTTCATCCATTCTGCTCCCTGTATCAATCAAAGCTGTTGCTATTATAGTCAAAGATCCGCCTTTCTCAACATTTCTAGCCGCACCAAAAAACCTTTTAGGTCTCTGGAGCGCGTTTGCATCTACGCCACCTGTTAAAACTTTTCCACTTGATGGTACTACAGTATTGTATGCTCTTCCCAATCTCGTTAATGAATCTAAAAGAATAACAACGTTGTTTTTATATTCAACCAATCTTTTTGCTTTTTCAATAACCATTTCTGCAACCTGAACATGTCTAGAAGCTGGTTCGTCAAAGGTTGAGCTAACAACCTCGCCCTTAACTGATCTTTGCATATCTGTTACTTCTTCAGGTCTCTCATCTATAAGTAAAACTATTAATTTTGTATCAGGACTATTTGCTGTTATTGCATTTGCAATTTTTTGCATTATGATAGTTTTACCAGTAAACGGTTGTGCAACTATAAGTTGTCTTTGCCCTTTGCCAAGCGGTGCAATTATATCTGCTATTCTCTCTGTCAAATCCGGTGTTGGTTTTTCTTGTTCCAGTTTAAATCTAGAATCGGGGTATAGAGGGGTCAAATCTTCAAAATTAACTCTGTTTTTAACCAGGTCCGTTTTTTCATTATTTATTGTGTTTATTTTGATTATTGCAAAATATCTCTCACCATGTTTTGGTGCTCTAATTTCACCTTCAACACTATCTCCTGTTCTTAAACTGAATTTTTTAATTTGCGATGGTGAAACATAAATATCATCAGGTCCAGGTAAATAATTAGACTCGGGAGATCTTAAAAAACCAAAACCATCTTGCATTATCTCTATAACACCTAAACCAGTAATTACCTCTCCATCTGTTGCTATTTTTTTTAGAATAGCAAACATTAAATCTTGTTTTCTTAAAGCAGAAGGGTTTTCAATTTCTAGCTCATCTGCTTGTTTTAATAATTCTTCAGGATTTTTATTTTTTAGATCTTGCAAGTTCATTTTTTTTTGGGGTTTTGTTAGAAATGAGGTTTATGTTTACAAAATATGGTTATTAATGTCAAAATAATATTATTTATTTTTTTTAATATATGTAGTTGTAGTTGTGGGCTTTATTACCTTAATTTAATAAAATTAACGCTTTATATAAGCATTTTTTAACATTGAATAAATCTTGTTACGAAATACACAGGCATTTTATAACTTATTAATATTATGATTTTATTAATTTATTTATTATAAGACATATGTAAGTAACCTGTGATTTTATCATAATATCTATTTATAAACATGCTGTTTATTAAAAAATAAAAAAATAAAACCCTGTGTGTTTCTTTGAATAAATAAAAGCAAATTGAAAAAAAAAAATAAAATCTATGAATAATGTTTATAAGTATACTTTTTATTAACATGTTTTTGAACAAGCCTTTTATTTTAGCCAGCTCCAGCAAGTCTAGGTTTAACATTTTAAAAAAATCCGGGATACCCTTCTCTGTTGTAAAGCCTAAGTGTAATGAGGATTATATCAAAGCAAAACTAAAAAAAATTAATACAAAACCAAAGAATATAGCTAAGGCTCTCTCCTTAGAAAAAGCAATGAGCGTCAGCTGTTTGAAAAAAAATTATTTAGTTGTGGGTTGTGATACTGTTATAGTTTTTGAAAACAAACTGATTGATAAAGCAAAAACAGTAGAGGAGGCAAAAAAAAAACTTATCAAACTTTCTGGAAAAGATCACAAGATCATCTCAGCAGTAACTGTATGTCTTAACAGTAAAAGCGTATGGTCACACCAGGAGTCAACAACGATAACGATGAAAAAACTAAACCCAAAACAAATAAACAATTACTTGAAAAGAGCCGGCAAACAAATTTTAAGTTCTGTGGGGTGTTATCAAATTGAAAATATGGGTCCGCAAATAATCAAGAACATAAAGGGGGATTTTTTTAATGTTATGGGGCTACCCCTTTTTTCACTATTAGATTATATAGAGAGCAAAAAATGAAAAGATATTACGTGGTCGGAGACAACACATCAAACAGTCTTTCCCCACTTATATTCAATTACTGGTTTAAAAAATATAAAATTAATGCAAAATATTCTTTTGTAGAAATTAAGCCGCCAAACTTTGATAAAAAAATTAAAGAATTATTTCAAAATAAACAAGTTGGAGGCCTAAACATAACCAACCCCTACAAAAAAAAAATAATAAAACACCTTGATGACCTTGACAAACAGGCGACAGAAATAAATGCAGTAAACTGTGTTTTGTTTGGAAAAATTAAAAGAGGCACCAACACCGATTGGTTGGGATACCAAGAATCATTATCTAAGAACAACATTAACAAAAAAAGCAGTATAATTATTTTGGGATACGGGGGAGCCGCCCAAGCAATCTATTACTCTTTTATTCTTAGGGGTTATAAAAATATCAACGTTTTTAACAGGACTAAAAAATTAATAGAAACCAAAGGGGGTCAAGTTTTTACCCAAAAATACAAAGACTGTGATAAATATTTTAAAAACTGTAATTTAATCATAAACACCACACCACTAAACCCCCTGTCTGAAAATCAATGTAACATGGTTAACAAAAAAACAATTATTAGCGACATTGTATACAGACCACAAAACACAGTTTTCCTAGAAAATTTTCATACAAACAAAAAAGTTTATGGGATATCAATGCTAATTAACCAAGCAATATACTGTTTTGAGTATTGGTTTGGGTTTAGACCCAAGGTAGACACAGCACTAAAAAAAAATCTACTAGAGATAATTAAATGACTTTTGTTGTTGGAATAACTGGGGGTATCGGATCTGGGAAATCTACACTTTGCGAACATTTGATAAAAAAAGGCTATGTGGTTCATGACTCTGATAAAGAGGTGTCAAGCCTTTATCTTAAACCCACACACAAATTTATTAAATATTTAAAAATGATTGGATTAGAGAAATGTTTTAGTGGCGAAAAAATAATTAAAAAAAAAATATCAAAATATTTTTTTTCAAACAAAGAAATAAGAAAAAATCTTGAAAAATATATCCACAATGAGCTAGCTATAAAAAGAAAAAAATTTATATTACAAAATAAAAGAACCAAAACGAAAATTATTTTTATGGACGTACCCCTGTTGTTTGAAAAAAAATTAGATTCAAGTTTTGATGAAATAATATGTGTTATTTCAAGTAAGTCTAAAAGACTAACAAGACTTAAAAAAAACAAAAAAATATCTAGATTTTATTTTAATGAAATTATAAAACTACAAACAACTGACAAAATAAGAAAAAAAAGGGCAGATCTTATAATTTTAAACAATCTTTCAAAAAAAGATTTAATAAAGAAGGTTGACAAATATCTTAAAGAAAAAACACAATGAGAGAAGTGGTAATAGACACTGAGACAACAGGATTAAATCACAAAGAAGGTGACAGAATAACCGAGGTGGGTTGTGTTGAGTTAATTAATCATATAGCAACAAAAAATACATTACAGTTTTACTGCAAGGTCGATAAGCAAATTTCAGAAAGTGCATCAAAAATTTCTGGAATTACTAACAAATTTCTAAAAGATAAAAAAACTTTCGAAGAAAACCATACCAATTTTTTAAACTTTATTAAAAACGATACGCTTATTATTCATAATGCAAGCTTTGATTTAGGATTTATAAACAATGAGCTTAAATTAATTGGAAAGGCCCCTATAAAAAATAATATTGTTGATACTGTTGAGCTAGCAAGAAAAACTCTTAACACCAGAATAGCAAACCTTGATTATCTTTGTAGATATTTCAATATAGATTTAACAGAAAGGGGCACGCACAGCGCCCTTTTAGACTCAAAATTATTAGCTGATGTATATTTAGAATTAAGAGGGGGTAAGCAGTTTTCAATGAATCTTTCATATAGTCAAAATATACAGCAAGACAGCCCAAGTTTAGAAAAAAATACCAAAAATCAAACAAAAAAAATTCAAATATCCAAAGAAGACATTCTTGATCACAAGAAAATGACAAAAAGCATAAAAGACCCTTTGTGGAAAAAATTTAACTATTAAAATTAAAAAAAAAAACTATATAAAACTTATGGTTTATGGAGACCTTCAGTTTTTTGATATTATTATATTTGCGGGTATTGCTGCTTTTTTAATATTTAGACTGAGAAATGTGCTAGGCAAAAGAACTGGACATGAAAAAAGTATTTCTGAGGAACAAAGCCAACAAAGTAACAAAGATACCAATATAAAAAAAGTTCCCCAACTAAAAGAAAATGAACAAAAATTTGAAAAAATATATTCTGAAGTTGATCAATTTGATCACAAAACTTTTCTAGACGGAGCTAAAAAGGCTTTTGAGATCATTATCACCTCTTTTAACAATGGAGATAAAAAAACACTAAAACCACTTGTTTCTAAAAATGTTTACGATGCTTTTGAGTCAGCAATTGATAAGAAACTAAACAACCCAAATTCGCAATTTTACTCTCTTGTTGTTGATGGTGTACAAGATGCAAACATAAGCCAGGAAAAAATAACTATTTCTGTAAATTTTATTAGCGAACAAATTATAAACAATGACGAAGGCTCGATTATCAAAAAAAAGGATACGTGGACTTTTGAAAAACATATATCTTCAAAAAGCCCAATTTGGATTTTATCAGCTACATAAAATTGAAATATATTAATTTAAAAAAAAGAATAAAAACAAATGAAGGTTTTTCCGCCAGGCCTTATAAAGACCAGCTAGGCTATTATACTATTGGCTATGGTCATTTAATAAAAAAAAATGAATCCACTTATTTAAAAAAAAACTTTACAAAAAAACATTTTGAACATCTTTTTGAGAAAGACTTTTGCTTGGCTGTAAACTTTTATAAAAAGTTTTTTTGTAGTAATAGTTTTAAAAAAAATGAAAGAGAGCTTTTAATTGAAATGATTTTTCAAATAGGGGGACCGGGAGTACTAAAGTTTAAGAAAATGATAAACAACATAAAAAATAATAAAAAATATATGGCTGCATTAGAAATGAAGAAAAGTATTTGGTATAAACAAACCCCTGCGAGAGTTGAGAATTTAATTAAATATTTTTTATATTCATGACATCAGAAGAAGATATTTTTTTAGAAAAAATGAAGGGTGTGGTTAGATTAAAAGATAATAATAAAATAAAAAAAAATACCAAAAAAACAAATTTAAAAAATATTTTAAAAAATAAAAAAATAACAAAAACAATAAAACCCAATAATAAAGAACCAGTTTTAAATAAGAAAGAATATACACAACAAAAAACAAACATAAACAAAGCCCTAAAAAGAGGTGATATAATTATAGACAAAAGAGTTGATTTACACGGACGCTCAGTTCAGGAAGCAGAGCAAACTTTTTACAATATAATAATTGACTCATATAAAAAAAACCTAAGATGTATTTTATTTATAACAGGAAAGGGGCTTCACAATAAAGAAAACGACAAAGAGTTATCAGAAATAAAAACACCAAAGCTCTTCTATGGAAAGATAAAAGCAGCTGTTAATGATTGGGCTGCAAGCCCCAAAATGTCAAAATATATTTTAACAACCGAGAGAGCAAACCCACAAAATGGTGGGGATGGGGCAGTTTTTATTTATCTTAGAAAACAAAAACCTTAAACTTTATAAATGCTGAACAAGTTACCCTTAAAATATATTTCAATTTTATTAGGAAAAAATGAATTTTTGTTATTATAAAATATTATTTTTTCCAAATCATTTCTTTTGTGGTCGGCCCATATATTTATGTAGTTTTCAATATATATAGTTTTTACATTGTCTTTTTCCAAGCTTTTCATGGTCGACATTTTATAAATCCTTCTACCATCAATTGTGTCTGAAGATAGTTTATTGTTTAAGATATTTATAAAAGAGGTAAGTGGATCAAAAAAATTTTTTAATTTAAATATATCTATTCTTTGTTTTTCACTTTCTCTCGGTTGTTGCTCTAATGCAAACACTTTATTTTTTATAAAGGTGATTTTAACCTCCTTTTCTTTTTTTTTAGTTTTCCAAAAGTGAGAATAAGACTCAGGTATAAAAAAATTATTTTCAATTTTTCCATTAGAGAAATATCTGCCCTCAAATTTATATATTGAAGATAGTAGACCTTTACTTTTTAATAATAAACTGTTCTCATATTTTTTATTGTCAGCTTTTATCTCCCAAACAAGTTCACCAATTTTGACACCTTTTGTGATAACATTATAATTAGATATAAGTGTTTCAGCAACAACCCTGTAGGGCGCCACAAATAAAACAAAAAATAAAAAACAACTAAAATAAAACTTCATATATTTTTACCTGTTCTGATGTAAATTTTTTATCTAAAGTTTGTATTAGATTTATTTTGTAGTCACCTAACATATAATCAATATTTTGAGGAGAGCCAATTAAGATAAAGTTTTTATTGAAATCTTTTTTTAATCGAGAACTAATTTGAAAGTGGTTTGTTATTGTTTCACCTAGACGATAAGGCATATATATTTTTACAGGATCGTCCTTAAGTATATAAGAAATACTTGAGAACAACATTCTGTCACTAATAACAATATTTTTATCTTTTGAGATAGACAAAACATCTAAAGCAAATTTGTTTATACCACTTATTCTATCAAATATCTTTAGTGGAAAGCTGGCCGCCACTGCATAAAAGAAAAAACAACTAATTAAAAAATTAAACATAAAATTTATATTTATTATTAAGCTTTTATGTTTTTTTAGAGATCTATAAAAAACAATAATTAATGATAAGAGAGCAGGGGCAGCCCAATTAGCATTGGCCCTAACCAAAACACTCTCAACGAAAACAATCACCATGATTGGGATTGAAAAGCTTAGCAAAAAAACATTCTGAAAATCTATTTTAATTTTTTTAATATTTAAAATAAAGCCAAAAAACAAAACAGGGCCCATTATTAATATTTGTGTTAACAAAAAAACTAAACCTCTAAAAATGTTTATTTTATAATTTTCTAAATTTGCATTTGAAGAAGTGTGTGAAAAGGTAACCCAATCATTTTGATAGTTCCATAATAAATTTGGTAAAATTATGATAGCCAATATGAGAATAAACAAAAAAACTCCAAAAAAATTATTATAAAAAGAGTCTCTTGTTTTTTTATCTAAAAAAAATAGCACAGCTAAACATATTAAAAAATATATAGCTGCGTATTTTGATAATAACGCAAGACCAAACCACAATCCCAAAATAACAAAATTTATATTTTTTGGATTTGATCTTATGTTTAACAACATAATCATCATAAGAACCCAAAAAAACAAAAGCATTACATCTGTCGAGATTACAAATGATGAAAAACTAACCGCTGGAACAATAAAAAAAATTATAGAACAAGAAAAAGAATCAAATTTATCTAAACCCAGTCTTTTGCAGAGGGTATAAAAGAAATAAGTAGTAATACAATAAATAAGAATTGGAAATCCTTTAAGTGAGGCAAACCCATTCCCAAATATTTCGGTGAAAACCCTAATACTCCATGCAAGTAATGGGGGTTTAGAAAAGTAACCAAACTCTAAAGATCTAGACCAAAGCCAGTATTGAGCCTCGTCTCCAAAGAGGTCAAAATTGGTAAAATTGGCTGCAATAATTTTTAATATAATTAACCCAACTATAAGAATAAAAAAAAACCTATTTGTCATATTGTTTATAATACAAGAAACCCAAAAACATAGTGGCTACAGTTACCACTAAGTATGAAAAAATTACGTCACTAAAAAAATGACCACCTTCTGCAATTCTAATAAAACCAAGTAATGAGCCCAATAAAACAGATAAATAGATATAAATTATTTTTTTAGTTATGAAGTATAAGACTATTATTGAAAATCCTACTGAAGCATCACCAGAAACAAAAGAACAATTTGTATAACAGCTGTAACTTAATTTATACCATGGAGTAAAAATTCCCTCCCCCCCTAACTGTAAAATATCATTGGGTCTTGCGCGACCCCAAAAATCTTTTAATAAAAAATTAACAACCCCCACAAGAGAAAACAACATGGCCACCCATATAAAAGCTATATCTTTTAAAGAAAAAACATATTTAAAAAAAATTTTTTTAACCAGATTTTGTTTAGATAGCATGGGTAAAAAAAGTATATAAATTAGTATTAAAGGCATTAAAAACTTTCTAAAAATTGTAGTAATTAAAAAATAGCTTTGTAATAAGAACTGCCTGTCTCCAAAATAAAACAAACTACTTATATATAAATCAATTGTGGGCCCAATAGTTAGCAACAAGGCAATTAAACTAAATATAATAATAAAATAAATATTTAAACTTAATCTATCATTTGTTATTGAGCGTAGTTTTAAAAATGAAAAATTTTTTTGAAAAAAAAAGTTTAGAGTTTTGTAAACAATAATAGAAACCAAAATACCCCCAACTATATCTGTTACAAAATGAGCCCCAACCACCACTCTACTTATTGCAACCAAGATACCAAAAGAATAAAAAAAATATTTTAATCTTGGCAACAAAGCACCACACAATAAACACACTATAAATATAGTTGAGGCATGACCAGAGGGAAAGGAATGAAAATCTGAGTTAAGGGTGAAAAAATTAAACTCCAAAACTTCAAAAGAGTTTGTGTGATTGGGTCTAGGCCTACCAACAAGATGTTTTATTAATTGAATTACTATTCCTGTTGCTGCCAAATAAACAATTCCAGACAATGAAAAATTTTTAATATACTGAAACAAACTGTTATTTAACAAATTTGTTTTTTTAAAAAAAAGTGAAAAAAACAAAAGAGCAAAAAAAATAGAAAAAAACCACAGCGAATCCCCAAGCTCAGTAATTTTAACAAAAAACTCTATAATATAATCTTTATTATAATCACTATATAAGGAGTGAAAAAGATCATTTATGTTGTTGTCAAACTTATAAGAAACAAAAATATTTATTGTGATTAGAGCAAAAACAAAAAGTTCCAATCTAATATTTTTAATCATAAACATTGGTTAGGTAATGATTAATATAAAATCAATGCTTAAAGTATAAATTTAGATAGGTCCTGACTTTTAATTAACTCACCCAGGTTTGTTTTTACAAAATTTTGATCAATAGTTATTTTTTTTGGACCTATGTCTGAGGCACTAAAACTAACTTCTTCAAGCAATTTTTCCATAATAGTGTGCAGTCTTCTGGCCCCTATATTCTCAACATTCTGATTAATTTCTGTTGCTAGTGTTGCGATTGAGTCAATGCCAGATTCCTTAAAATCTAAATCAACTTTTTCGGTCCCAAGTAAGCCAACATACTGTTTTATTAGGCTGTGCTGAGTTTCTGTTAGTATAAGTTTAAAATCATTTTTGCTAAGACTGTCTAACTCCACTCTAATTGGTAGTCTCCCTTGAAGTTCGGGAAGCATATCAGATGGTTTGGATAAGTGAAATGCTCCAGAGGCTATAAATAATATATAATCTGTTTTAACAACCCCATGTTTTGTGTTTACTGCTGTTCCTTCAATTAAAGGTAGCAAATCTCTCTGAACACCTTCTCTAGATACATCCGCACCACTTTTTTCACTTCTAGAAGTTATTTTATCAATTTCATCAATAAAAACTATTCCATTTTGTTCAACATCATCAAGCGCCCTAGATGTTATTTTATCTTGATCTAATAGTTTATCTGTTTCTTCATTTAGTAAATAACTGTGAGAATCTTTTACAGACATTTTTTTCATTTTTTTTTGTTTACCAAAACCTTTTCCAAAAACATCACCAAGATTTATCATTCCCATTTGAGAACCAGGCATTCCTGGAATGTCCATGGTTGGTAAATTTAATGAAGAATTTGACGAAACTGGTATTTCCACCTCTTTGTCATTTAATTCACCGCTTCTTAGTTTTTGTCTAAAATTATCTCTTGTTGACGATCCAGCAGTTTTAGAAACCAATATATCTAAAATTTTTTCCTCAGCATTTTTTTCTGCTTTTGCTTTTACTTCATCACCCATTTTGATCTTAGTTTTAGTAATGCTTATTTCAACAAGATCACGTATTATTTGCTCAACATCTCTACCAACATAACCTACCTCTGTAAATTTTGTAGCCTCAACCTTAATGAATGGAGCATTGGCCAGTTTGGCTAACCTTCTTGAAATTTCTGTTTTGCCACAACCGGTTGGACCTACCATTAAAATGTTTTTAGGAACAATTTCATCCTTTAAACTTTCTTCCAATTGTTTTCTCCGCCATCTGTTTCTCAAAGCAACAGCAACCGATCTCTTGGCATTTTTTTGACCAATAATAAACTTATCCAGCTCCGATACAATTTCTCTTGGACTAAAACTAGATTCCATTAAATTTCTATAGTTTCAGATATGATATTATGATTTGTATAAATACAAATATCAGCCGCAATATTTAGAGATTCTTCTGCAATTTCTTTAGCATTCATAGAGGTATTTTTTATCAATGCTTTTGCAGCACTATTAGCATATGGTCCGCCTGAGCCTATAGCAAGAATACCATCATCTGATTCAATTACATCACCAGTTCCAGATAATAAAAGACTAACATCTTTATCAGCGACAATCATCATTGCTTCTAGTCTTCTAAGATATCTATCCGTTCTCCAATCTTTAGCAAGCTCGACACAAGCTCTTTTTAACTGGTTTTTATATTGTTCTAATTTCCCCTCTAATCTTTCAAAAAGCGCAAATGCATCTGCTGTAGAACCAGCAAAACCTGATATAACTAAATTATCTGATCCTAATCTTCTTATTTTTTTTACATTAGCTTTCATCACCGTGTTTCCAAAGCTTGCTTGTCCATCACCTGCAATAACTACCAGGTTGTCTTTTCTAATTCCGATAATAGTGGTTGATTTAATTAAGTTTTTTACCATATTTTTATATATATTTTAAAATGGCTACTTTATTGTTTTTATCAAGGGGATTTACCTAGAATAAATTCAAATTCGCTGGTATTAGGCAGTTTATGCGAAAAGGCAATATTCAAAGGAATACCAAAGAAACGAATATATCTTGTTCAATCAATCTAGATGGTGAGGGAAAATCTAATATTTCTACTGGTGTAGGTTTTTTTGATCACATGCTTGAACTATTAACACATCATAGTCTCATAGATTTAGACTTGATAGTCAAAGGAGATACACATGTTGATTTTCATCATACTGTAGAAGATGCGGCCTTTTGTATAGCTAAAACAATATTAGAAGCGTTAGGAAACAAAAGAGGCATATTTAGATATGGTTTTTCATACATTCCAATGGATGACTGCCTATCAAGATGTGTGATTGATTTTTCTGGAAGGTCTGAGCTTTATTGGAAGGTTGAGCTTGGTTTAGAAAAAATTGGTGAAATGGATACTGAATTATTCCTTGAATTTTTTAAAACCTTTGCCAATGAAGCGAAGTGCAATCTACACATTGAATGTTTGTATGGAAAAAACAATCATCACATAATTGAGTCCTGTTTTAAGGCTTTTGCAAAAAGCATAAGAATGGCCATCACAATTGATCAAAGGGCAAAAAACATAATACCCTCATCAAAAGGAACTTTATAATTTGAATGGATAAAAAAATTACCATAGTAGATTATGGTTTGGGCAATATTTTGTCTGCAAAACAATCATTTTTAAGAATAATAAATGAAAACAATATTCATGGAAGTGTGCATGTTACCAATTCTCCAGAATCAATTGTAAATGCCACACACGTTGTTCTACCGGGTCAAGGAGCTTTTAAATCTTGTATTGATGGTTTAAAAAAAATAGATGGGATGGTTGATGAGTTACATAATTTTGCGCTTAATAAAAAAAAACCATTTTTAGGTATATGTGTTGGTATGCAGCTTTTGGCTAATGAAAGTGAAGAAAATGGACTTCACAAAGGCCTAGGTTGGATTAGGGGAAAAATTAAAAAACTTCCATCCAAAAATAAAAAACTTCCACATATGGGCTGGAACACCGTTAAGATAAAAAAAAACAATAATTCTGAAATTAAAATCCCTGAAGAAGACTTTTATTTTGTGCACAGTTATTATTTTAAATGTAAGCATGAAAAAAATGTTTTGGCGGAAACCGACTATGGAATAAATTTTTCTTCTATTGTCTATAAAGAAAATATATATGGCGTACAATTCCATCCTGAGAAAAGCTCAAATCAAGGATTAAAATTTATTAAAGATTTTATAAGTTTATGAACACACAAGTAAAAGAAAACTTTGAAATAAGGGTTGAGAATTTAAAAAAAATTAATGATTTAGATTTAGCAGATCTTTGTAACATAACAGAACAAGCCATTAAGGCTGGCGGAGGCTTTGGGTGGTTAACAGTTCCCAAAAGAGACAATTTAAAAAAATATTGGCAGGGATTGGTTTTAATAAATACAAACATTTTGTTAGTTGGTAGATTAAATGGTGTTATCGCAGGGGCCCTTCAAATTTCATTCAAGGACAGCAATAACGAAGCACAAAAAAATATTGCGAAAATTCGTTCTCATTTTGTGGCACCTTGGGCCAGGGGCTACGGCCTTGCCAAATCTATGATAGATAATTCTTTTAATATTTCTAAGGAAAATAATGCTAAGTGTATTCAATTGGACATTCGAGAAACACAAGAAGCAGCCATACAACTTTTTAAAACCAAGGGCTTTATTAAATGGGGGGAAAACCCTTATTATGCTTATATAAATGGAAGCTTTATTAAAGGTTTTTATTATTATAAAAAGTTATAGTGAAACTCTTTCCAGCAATAGATCTTAAAGATAATAAATGTGTTAGGCTGTCTAGGGGTAAAGATGAGTCCTCTGTAGTGTTTAATGAAAACCCAGTAGATCAGGCAATATATTTTGAACAACAAGGATGTAAAAGACTGCATCTTGTTGATCTTGATTCTGCTTTTGGAAGATTAAATATAAATTCAAAAACAATAAAAGAAATAAGAAAGGCGATTAGCATTCCAATTCAGATGGGTGGAGGAATCAGAAGCAAAGATTATGCTAATTCATTATTTAACTTATATATTGATTATTTAATAATTGGTTCTTACTCTATTACAAATGTAAATGATGTTCTTGATTTAGCAAAAAGCTTTTCTAATAGAGTTTATGTTGCTTTAGATATTTTAAATCATAAACTGATGATACGTGGGTGGAGGGATGAGGCTAAAATTAAAACTGATGATTTATTAAAAAAATATAACCCTTCTAATATTAGAGGTTACGTATTAACAGATATAAATAATGATGGGATGCTTAATGGTTTAGATATTGATTTGATTAATTATTATCAAAATCTTACAAATAAAAATCTTGTAGTTGGTGGAGGGCTGACATCTTACATTGATTTAAAAAAATTAAATAAATTATCCAAAAAAAATTTGGAGGGGGTTATAGCTGGGAAATCTTTTTATATTGGAAATATAGATTTAAAGCACGCTCAAAAAATATTAGATAAAAATGCTTAAAAAAAGAATAATACCCTGTCTTGATGTAAAGGACGGAAGGGTGGTAAAGGGAATAAATTTTATAGATCTAATAGATGCAGGAGATCCTGTAGAACAAGCAAAATATTACTCAGAAAATGGAGCAGATGAAATATGTTTTTTAGATATAAATGCATCACTAGAAAACAGATCAACAATGCTAGATATTGTTGAAAAAACAGCTTCTAAAGTTTTTATTCCCTTAACTGTTGGAGGGGGCATAAGTTCAATAGAAAATATTAGATCTTTACTTAAAGCCGGTGCTGATAAAGTTTCAATAAATTCTTCAGCTATAAAAGATCCCAATCTTATTAAAGAGGCAACTTCTCATTTTGGGAGTCAATGTATTGTTCTCGCTATAGATGTTAAAAAAAATAAAAACCATTGGAATGTATTTTCTCATGGTGGCACTATTAACACCAATTTAAATGCTATTGATTGGGTAAAACAAGTGGAATTATTAGGTGCTGGAGAAATTTTATTAACCTCTATGGATCGAGATGGAACAAAAACTGGTTTTGATTTAGATATATTAAAATTAGTTACTGATTCTGTTAATATACCTGTAATTGCAAGTGGTGGGGTTGGCTCTTTACAACATTTTTATGAGGGTATTGTTCATGGTGGAGCAAGCGCATTGTTAGCAGCTTCTGTATTCCATTTTAATAAATTTAGTATAATTGAGGTTAAAAAATATTTATCAGAAAAAAATATTAATATTAGGATATAATATGGAAGATGAATTTAAATTATTATTTAAAACTGTTTCAAACAGAATAAAACAAGATAAATCAAAATCATATACAAAAAAACTTATAAAAGAAGGACCAAAAAAAATTTCTCAAAAATTAGGTGAAGAATGCACTGAACTTATTGTAGATTATTTAAAAGGTTCAAAAAAAAGAACTGTTGAAGAGGCAGTTGATGTTATATACCATCTCGTTGTTCTGCTTAATTCAAAAAAAATATCAATAAATGACATTTACAAAGAAATAAGGAAAAGAAAAAATGTATGATAAAAATAACATTTTTGCAAAAATACTAAGATCTGAAATTCCATGCAATAAGGTTTATGAAGATGAAGGGGTGCTGTTTTTTTATGACATAAACCCAATAGCCAAGATTCATGTTTTAGGAATACCTAAGGTTGAATGTGTCGATTTCGAAGATTTTATTTCAAATTCAAATGAAAAGAATGTTTATAGTTTTTTTAAAAAAGTTAATAAGGTCATTAATTTGCTTGGAATAAACAAACTGGGATATAGATTAATCACAAATTCAGGTAAAGATGGCGGACAAGAAATACCTCATTTTCATGTTCATATAATTGGTGGAGAAAAATTAGGTACTAAAATAAAATAAATTTTATTTTACTATAACATAATTAACAATTTCCTTTACACCTTTGATTGACTTTAGTGAGTCTAATAAATTGTTTAATGTTTTTTGATCTTTTGTTATTCCGGCAACATACAACTTACCTTGAATTGTTTCAAAATTATAACCAGCTGATCTTAAACCAACAGTTTTGGCAGCTAATGCTTTTGCTTGTGTATTTATCCACAAATCATTAGCATATTCTTTTAAAGTTGCCCTTTCGCCTATTTGGATTTCGTTAATTACTTCATTTATTCCTTCAACCTCCCACACTAGTCTTACTGCCTCTATTCGTGTTTCTTGATTATCAACAAGTCCAGTTAAAAGTATACGACCTTCTAAAACTGTTGTATTAATATTGACAAATAAATTTTCGTTAGAGCCTAAAAATTTTGCAGCTATATTAACTTTAATTGTTGCATCATCTACAACAGTTCCTAAAGACCTATCTCCTTCTGCCACAACCATAGTTGTGGCGCCACCACTAGCTATAATTCCTGTTGGCGAACAACCATAATTATTTATAATAACAAAAAGTATTGCCACTAAGATAATTAAAGGTTTCATTTTTTTAATTCTAAAGCTTTTCTATATATTTCTTTTTTTGATATTTTTGTAAATTTATGCACTATTTCAACGACGTCAGTCAAAGAAAATTTTTTTAATAATTTTAATATGTTATTTTTATGAGATTCAATTAATATCTCTGAATCGTCTTGTTTTTTTACATCAGGACCTATTATAACAACAAATTCTCCCCGAGTGTTATTTGCATCTTTTGTGAATTTTTTTATGACATCATCTGATAAACCCACAAATATTTTTTCATTTAATTTGGTTAATTCCTTGCAAACACAAATTTCTCTACTTGAGATATTTTTGTTAATTAACTTTAAACACAACAAAATTTTATGACTAGACACAAAAAAAACACTAGTTTTTGAAGATGTTAGAATTTCATTAAGAAACTCGTCCATTGCCTTTTTTGTTTTTGGAGCAAATCCCAGATATTGAAACTGATTTGAAGCAATTGATGATACTTGTAGCGCATTTATTAATGAACATGGCCCGGGGACAGAAGTAACATAAAGATTATTTTTTATATAAAATTTAACTAGATTATAACCTGGGTCTGAAATAAGTGGAGATCCAGCATCAGAAATAAGTGCTATAGAATTGTTTATGTGATATTTTTTTACTTTTTCTATGATTTTCTCTTCATTATGATCGTGAAGGGAATATAATTTCTTATTAATGTCTAAATTTGATAATAGTTTAAGTGAGCGCTTTATGTTTTCACAAATAATTATATCAACACCACTTAATGTTTCTTTGGCCCTATAAGTTATGTCTTTCAAATTGCCTATTGGAGTAGCGACTATATATAAACCTTTTTTCATAATTTTTCTTTTTTTTATATTTTTAATATCGTGTTCTCCAGTAGATTCTTTAATTAAAAAAACTGAAGTTTATAATAAAGAAAATAATTCAGAAGAAAATATTAATAATAAAAAAGAACAACAAAATACTGCCGATGTATTGAATCAGGACAAAAAAACCATTCAGCATTCTGAAAGTATTCTTAACAAAAATGTAACAATTATTTTTTCAAACTCAGATAAAGAGAATGTTGTAAATCAATTTATTAATGTAATTGAGATGGCTGTTTATAATAAGCAATTAAAAGGTATAAATTTTAACATTGCTATGTATTCAAATAAAAATGAACTTGATGAAATTATCAAAAATTCTAACAATCTGGGTAAGATTTATATCGGTCCAATAAATGCTGAGGATACTTTGGTTGTAAAAAATTATTGTAATGAAGGTGCTATTTTTTTTTCTTTTGCATCAAAAAAAAGCTTAGCTAAAGATTGCGTTTATTTAGTAAATTTTTTTCCTGAGAACGAACTAAGATCAATATTTAAATATCTTCCCACAAATTCTAAAGTCGCCTTTCTTTATCCTCAAAATAAATATGGCTATAAAATCAATAGTATTATTGATGAAATTGCAAATTATAGTGATTCAATTATTGTTAACAGATCTTCATACAAAGATGATATGAGCAACGTAAGAGGGGCTATAAAAGAGCTTGGCAAATATGAGTTAAGAAAATATGAGCTTGATAGACAAAAACAAATATTAGCTAATAAAAAAGATAGTGAATCTATAAAAAGACTAAAAAAACTTAAAAAATTTAAAACAACAAGAGATTTTGATTTCACACATCTGATTTTACCAGATTATGGTCTGCGCTTGTTACAAGTTGCACCCCTATTACCATATTATGATATTGATCCAAATATAGTTAGATTTGTAGGAACAGGCGTTTGGGACGATGAAGCCTTTTTCCTAGAGCCATCTTTGCAAAAATCAATTTTTCCTGGGGTTGAGAAAAAAAAACGAGAGACAATTCAGGGAGAATTTGAAAAAATTTATAATAATAAATTTTTGAGAATATCGACACTGCCCTATGACTTATTAGGTATTTTATCTTATGCGTTTCAAAACAAAAATTCATTAAGTGAATTCTACAATCTATTAAATAACAGTGAAATAAGATTTGAGGGTGTTGATGGTAGTTTTTATTTTAAAAAAAATATTATTGAAAGAGATCTAGATATTTTGCAAATATCGAATGGAATAGCAAAAAAAATAAACTAATTTAATTTTTCAAAAAATTAAGCATTTTTTTTATAGCTATACATCTGTGACTTAAACTATTTTTTTTATTAGAAGTCATTTCAGAAAAAGTTTTTTCATGACCATCTGGAATAAAAATTGGATCATACCCAAATCCATTAAAACCTTTGGGTTTTGCCGCAATGTTTCCATGAACTCTACCTTCGAAAATTAAATAGTGACCTAATTTAAGAGTTAGGCAAATACTGCACACAAAGCATGCCTTTGTATTTAATTTAGTTTTTGATAATATAAAATTAAAAGCTTCTTTATTATTTTTGAATTTTGATAAATATCTTTTAGACCCTATGCCCGGTTTGTTATTTAACGCCTCTATGCAAATCCCTGAATCATCAGCAAAACAGGGTATTTGAAATTTTTTAAATCCAAAAATAGATTTGATTTTTGCATTTTCCACAAAAGTTTTACCATTTTCAATCGGTTCTTTCGTTTTTGGTAAATTTTTTAAACTTATAACTTTAATTTTATCACCAATAATTTTGTTAGCTTCTTTAATTTTAGAATTATTGCTAGTAAAAAAAAGTATTTTATTTTTCAAGATCTAAAATTTGATTTTGTTTTTTTATAATTTCCTCAATACCCTTTTTAGCTAAATTAAAGACTTCGTCAAATTCGTTTTCGCTAAAAAAATACTCTTCACCAGTCATTTGTATTTCTGAAATTTTTCCACTTTTGCATATTACAAAATTAGCGTCTGCTTGTGCCTCAGAGTCTTCTTCATAATCAAGATCCAAAATTGGTTTCCCATCTTTTATTCCAGCAGAAACCGCAGCAATAAAATCTTTGATTATAATTTTTTCAATGTTATAACTTGATCTAAGTTTTTCAACTGCTAAATACAAAGCAACAAAAGCCCCACTAATTGATGCCGTTCTAGTTCCACCATCAGCTTGAATTACGTCACAATCAATTTTAATTTGTCTTTCGCCTAAATTTCTCAAATCTGTTATAGATCGTAGGCTTCTACCTATTAAGCGCTGTATTTCTTGTGTTCTTCCACTTTGTTTGCCTTTTGTGGCTTCACGATCTGATCTGGTATTTGTTGATCTTGGAAGCATACCATATTCGGCAGTAACCCACCCCCTACCAGAGTTTTTAAGCCAATGTGGTGTTTTTTCTTCTATACTAGCAGTACATAAAACATGGGTATTACCAAATTTAACCAAACAAGAACCCTCTGCATGTAAATTTACATTTTTTTCAAAAGAAATAGCACGTAATTCATTAAAGGCTCTATTTTTTCTCATTTTAATTTATTAATAATAGAAAAATAAATTTATTAAACCAATATATGCAAAATGTCTGATAATTTATATACAGAGCTTAACGATCGTACTAAAGAAGTTTTTAAACACGTTGTAGAAACATATCTTAAAACAGGATTCCCATCAGGTTCTGAAACCATCCTTAAGCGCGGTGGCTTAGAAATGTCATCATCTTCTATAAGGGCTATTCTTTCAAATTTACAAAAAGAAGGTTTACTTTATGCCCCACATACTTCTGCGGGAAGGATGCCCACAGACAAAGGAATTCGATTTTTTGTTGATGGACTACTAGAGTTTGGAAGAGTTTCAAATACAGAAAAAGAACTTATAAAACAAAAATGTGTTAACAGAGGAAAATCTTATCAAGAAGTTTTAAACACTGCCTCAAAGGCTATATCTGGTCTATCAAACTATGCAGGTATTGTTATAGCTCCAAAATTTCAAAAAAATCTTAAACACTTGGAATTTATTAGAATAAATGATTCACAAATTATGTCAATTTTAGCATATGAAAATGGTGAAGTTGAGAATAGAATTATTTTAGACAAAGGCAAATATACACAATCTGCTCTTTTACAAGCATCAAAATATTTAAGCTCTAAATTTGAAAATAAAAACATTTCTCAAATTAAGTCTTTGATTGAAAATGAAATAAAGCAATCTAAAAACAAATTTGATAGCATATCATCAAAATTACTTAAAAAAGGAATATTGGAAACTTTACCAGATATGGATAATCCCTATATATTTCTTCATGGTCAGTCAAATTTACTTCAAGATGAAATTGTTTCTAAGGATCTTGATCAAATTAGAGATCTTTTTGATGAAATAGAAAATAAAAAAACGTTTATTGATATTTTAGAAAATGCAGCGAATGCGAAGGGGGTTCAAATTTTTATTGGTTCAAAAAATTTTTTATTTAAGCACTCAGGACTTTCTATGGTAATGGCCCCATATAAAAATAAAAACCAAGAAATAGTTGGTGCAATTGGTGTAGTTGGTCCAACGAGATTGAATTATGCAAAAATAGTACCACTTGTAGATTATACATCTAAAATTATTGGAAAGGTAATTGATTAAAATGAGCTCAAAAAAGGAAAAAATTAAAAATGATCCAAGGTCTAATGGTAAGAAAAATACTGATTCTGGCGATATTTCAAAAGATAAGGATAAAGATAAGGATAGCGTCAAAAAACTTTCAGAAGATGATACAGTTTCTAATGATAAAGAAAAAATAAATAAAAAAGAAAGTCAAAAAATAAAGGATTTAAATTCTCAATTAGAAGACTTCAAGGAAGAAAAAATAAGACTTTTAGCTGAAATGGAAAATTTAAGAAAAAGATTTGAAAAAGAAAAAACTGAGACGATAAAATTTGGAAATATAAATTTTGCAAGAGATATTTTATCCCCTGGTGACAATTTAGAAAGAGCCCTAGCTTCTTTTCCCGAAGACAAAAACAATTCTCAATCAATAAAAAATTTAGTAGAAGGTTTAAAAATGGTTCAAAAAGAATTTTCATCTATATTAGAAAAAAATAGTATAAAAAAAATAATCTCAATTAATGAAAAATTTGACCACAACTTCCATCAGGCGATGATGGAAATAGAAAGAGAAGATATTGAAGAGGGAATTGTTGTTCAGGAAATACAAGCCGGGTATACAATGCATGATCGCTTATTAAGACCATCAATGGTTGCGGTATCTAAAAAACCGGATAACCTAAAGAAAAAAGACGATAATGACGAATCTGGGCAAAAGAATTCAGAAAATGACAAAAAAACACAAGAAAACAAGTAAATTTTGTTAGTACAATTATAATTTTCTATTAGATCTTGTAATTTTAAACTTTTTTCCCATATCATAATAAGTCAGTAATATCAGACTAACAACTTAAAATTTTAGGAAAAATAATTTATGGCAAAAGTAATAGGGATTGATTTAGGCACCACAAACTCTTGTGTTGCGGTAATGGAAGGAAAAGAAGCAAAGGTAATTGAAAATTCAGAAGGCGGAAGAACAACGCCCTCTATGGTTGCCTTCACAGAATCTAAAGAAAAGCTTGTTGGACAATCTGCAAAAAGACAGGCTGTAACAAATCCTGAAAATACATTGTTTGCCATAAAAAGATTAATAGGTAGAAATTTTGAAGATAAAATTGTGAAATCTGATAGCGGATTAGTTCCTTATAAAATAATTAAAGGAGAAAATGGTGATGCATGGGTTGAATCAAGAGGTGATAAATATAGTCCAAGTCAAATTAGCGCCTTTGTTCTCCAAAAAATGAAAGAAACTGCAGAAAGTTATCTTGGTGAAACTGTTACTCAGGCGGTTATAACAGTTCCAGCTTATTTTAATGATGCTCAGAGACAAGCAACAAAAGATGCTGGTAAAATTGCTGGACTCGAAGTTCTTAGAATTATAAACGAGCCTACTGCAGCAGCTTTAGCATATGGCTTAGATAAAAAGAAAACAGGCACAGTTGCCGTTTACGATTTAGGCGGTGGTACATTTGATATATCTATTTTAGAAATAGGAGACGGTGTTTTTGAGGTTAAATCGACAAATGGTGATACTCACTTAGGTGGTGAAGATTTCGATCTTCAAATTATTGATTATTTAGCTGATGAATTTAAAAAGGATAATGGGATTGATTTGAGAAAAGATAAACTCGCACTTCAACGATTAAAAGAAGCTGCAGAAAAAGCAAAAATTGAATTATCAAGCTCAACTGAAACAGAGGTAAATTTGCCATTTATTACTGCTGATCAATCTGGACCAAAACACTTAACCATTAAATTATCGAGAGCCAAGCTTGAGGCTATAATTGGTGAACTACTTAAAAAAAGTTTAAAGCCTTGTGAGCTGGCTCTAAAAGATGCCGGACTACAAGCAGCTGATATAAATGATGTAATACTTGTTGGTGGCATGACAAGAATGCCTAAGGTTTCAGAGATTGTTAAAAATTTCTTTGGTAAAGAACCGAATAAAGGTGTCAATCCAGATGAAGTTGTGGCCTCTGGTGCTGCAATTCAAGGAGGCGTGCTTCAGGGTGATGTAAAAGATGTTCTTCTTTTAGATGTTACCCCTTTATCCTTGGGCATTGAGACATTAGGTGGTGTATTCACACGTTTGATTGATAAAAACACAACTATACCCACTAAAAAAAGTCAGGTTTTTTCAACTGCTGAAGACAACCAAAGTGCTGTAACTATTAGGGTTTTCCAAGGTGAAAGAGAAATGGCAAGTGACAATAAGCTATTAGGACAATTTGATTTGGTTGGGATCCCACCATCACCAAGAGGTATGCCTCAAATTGAAGTTACATTTGATATTGATGCAAATGGTATAGTTAATGTTTCAGCTAAAGATAAGTCAACCGGCAAAGAACAACAAATCAGAATTCAGGCTTCTGGAGGTTTATCAGATGAAGATATTGAAAGAATGGTAAAGGAGGCAGAAGAAAATGCTGAAGCAGATAAGAAAAAAAGAGAGGCAGTTGATACAAGAAATCATGCAGATAGCTTAATTAATGAAACTGAAAAAAATTTAAAAGAACATGGTGACAAGATTCCTGAAACAGATAGAAATAAAATTTCTGCAGATATTGAAGAGTTAAAAAGTGTTAAAGACACTGATGATTTAGAAAAAATTAAATCTAAAACAGAGGCTTTGGTTCAATCTTCACTAAAAATGGGAGAAGCAATTTACAAACAAAATCCTCAAGGTCCTGGCCCACAACCAGATCCTTCAGGTGCAGAACCATCATCTGATGAAAAAAAAGATGAAAAAGATGAAAAAGTTGTGGATGCTGAGTTTGAAGAAATAGACGAAAACAAAAAAGAATAACGCTCCATATTTTAAAAGGAGGCGAAGTGGCGGAAAGAGATTTCTACGAAATACTAGGTGTTCAAAAAAACGCTAGTGATGAAGAAATTAAAAAAGCTTATAGAAAGCAAGCCATGAAATATCATCCAGATAGAAATAAAGATGACAAAAAGGCTGAAAGAAAATTTAAAGAAGCAACCGCAGCTTATGAAGCATTAAAAGATCCTGAAAAAAGATCTGCATATGATCAATATGGCCACGATGCCTTTAGACAGGGGGGTATGGGTGGTGCACAAGGTTTTGGAGATTTTGCAGGCGGATTTTCAGATATTTTTGAAGAATTTTTTGGTGGAGGTTTTGGTGGACAGTCATCAAGAAGAAGGGGTCCTCAAAGAGGTAGTGATTTACGATACAATATGTCTGTTTCACTTTACGAAGCTTTTACAGGTAAAAAACCAAAAATAAAAATTCCCAGTTATGTGGGTTGTGATTTATGTGCTTCAACTGGGAGTGCTGATAAAGCTGGTCCAAGTACATGTTCAACATGCAATGGCCTTGGTAAAGTAAGGTCACAACAAGGATTTTTTTCTATTGAGAGACCGTGTCCCACATGTGGCGGAGAAGGTTCAAGTATCAAAAATCCATGTTTGAAATGTTCAGGAACAGGACAATTAAAAAAACAAAAAACTATTTCAGTGACTATACCTGCAGGTGTTGATACTGGAACAAGAATTAGAATAACTGGAGAGGGTGAACCTGGGCAGCGCGGTGCAGGAAATGGAGATCTTTATTTATTTGTTGAAGTTCAAAAGGATAAATTATTTGAAAGAGAAGAAGACAATCTTTTTTGTCAAATTCCTATATCTATAACAACAGCAATATTAGGTGGAGAAATTGAAGTTCCCACAATAGAAGGTAAGAAAGCAAGATTAAATATACCCTCAGGCACTCAATCAGAAACACAATTTCGATTAAGAGGAAAGGGCATGAGCGTTCTTCGTCAAAATAGAAGAGGCGATATGTATGTTGAGACAAATGTTGAAATCCCAGTCAATCTCAGCAATAAACAGAAAGCAATTTTACTAGAATTTGAAAAAGAAGGCGGCACATCAAAAAAACATAGCCCTAAATCCCAAGGCTTCTTCTCAAAATTAAAAGAAGTTTGGGAAGATTTAACATAATTTCTTTTAATTCAAGTTCACTCCAAGTATAAGATTGAGTTATGGCAAAAGTTAAAATTGGTATTGCTGGTTGTTTAGGGCGAATGGGCCAAGATCTTATTAGACAAATATTATCTGAAAAAAAATTTAAATTTGTCGGTGGATTTGAACACCGATCTCATCCAAGTATTGGAAAAAAAATTAATGCGGTTACAGATTTAGACTCAACATTTGTTGTAACAAATAACGCTAAGTCAGTTTTTAAACTAGCAGATGTAGTAATAGATTTTACAACACCGCAGTCATCTTTATCAAATGCTAAAATTGCCAGTATAACTAAGACCGCATTAGTAATAGGCACTACTGGTATTAACAATGGTCAAAAAAACAAAATAAAAGATTTTTCAAAAAAAACTCCTATTCTTATTTCTTCTAACATGAGCATGGGGGTTAATCTTTTGTTTGATTTGGTAAAGCAAGCAGCTTCATCTCTTAATGCTTCTGAATATGATATTGAAATAGCAGAGGCACATCATAAGCATAAAATTGATGCGCCATCAGGAACAGCGCTTTCTTTAGGACAATGTGCGGCTGAGGGAAGAAAAACAAATCTAAATAAAACAAAAGTTCTAGACCGAACCAAAAGTTTAAAAAAAAGAAAAAAAGGAGACATTGGTTTTTCTGTTACTAGAGGAGGTGAAATAGCAGGTGAACACACTGTAAGTTTTATTAGTAAGAATGACAGATTTGATCTTGTTCATAAGGCGAACAATAGGTCTATTTTTGTTTCAGGCGCTCTGAGAGCAGCATTTTTTATTTCAAAACAGAAAATTGGTTATTTTGATATGAAGGCTTTATTGAAGTTAAAATAATATAAATAATCTGCAAAAAAACACCTCTACTTGCTTATTTTGCATGGAAGATATACATGCAAATCGCAAAAAAATGATTTGTTAAAAATGTATAATTATTAAATATTGTTTGTATTTGAAAAATGAAAAAAATAAATAAAATATTAGCGGCTAATAGAAGTGAAATTGCTATTAGAATTTTTAGAGCTGCGGAAGAATCTGGAATACAAACTGTGGCAATTTATTCAAAAGAAGATAGATTTGCTTTACATCGTTTTAAAACAGATGAAAGCTATCTTGTTGGCGAAGGTAAAGGTCCCATACAAGCTTATTTAGATATTAACTCTATTATTAATATAGCAAAAAAAGCAGATGTTGATGCAATTCACCCAGGTTATGGTTTTTTATCTGAAAATCCTGACTTTGCTGATTTATGTGAAAAAAACAACCTTACTTTTATAGGTCCTAGCAAAGAAATACTTAGTAAACTTGGGAATAAGATTGTTGCAAAAGAGGTTGCAAACGAAGCTGGCGTAAGCACTATCCCGTCAGTTAAAGTTACTAAAGAAAATAAAAAAAGTTTTAATGAACAAGTTAATGAAATTGGATATCCAGTAATTGTAAAAGCTAGCTGGGGTGGAGGCGGAAGAGGAATGAGAGTTGTTCATTCTGCTGATGAACTGAATCAACAAATAGAATTAGCTCAGAGTGAATCAAAAAAAGCTTTTGGGAAAGATGAGGTTTTCATTGAGAAGTTCTTAGAAGATGCTGCACATATAGAAGTTCAAATTTTAGGTGATAAACATGGCAACGTAGTTCATTTGTATGAAAGGGATTGTTCTTTACAAAGAAGACATCAAAAAATAATTGAAAGAGCCCCGGCTAATTTTTTAAAAGATTCTTATAGAGAGAGTATATGTGATTCAGCAGTTAATATTGCAAAACATGTAAATTATTGCGGAGCGGGCACCGTTGAATTTTTATTTGATAAAAAAAATAATAAATATTATTTTATTGAAGTTAATCCTAGAATACAAGTTGAACATACCGTCACAGAAGAAGTGACGGGTATTGACATTGTTAAGGCTCAAATAAAAATTGCTGAAGGTTATAAAATTGGATCTGATCCATCTTTACCAAATCAAAAAAATATTAAATTAGATGGTTTTGCAATTCAATGCCGGGTTACCACAGAAGACCCTTTAAATAATTTTATGCCAGATTACGGTAAAATAATGACTTATCGTTCTGCCTCAGGTTTTGGTGTAAGACTTGATGGTGCTACTGCAGCTGCAGGATCTATTATCACTCCTTACTACGACTCTCTTTTAGTAAAGGTTACAACTTGGGCACAAACTACAAATGATTGCATAAGAAGAATGGATAGAGCTCTTCGTGAATTTAGGATCAGAGGAGTAAAAACCAATCTTGTTTTTCTAGAATCTCTTATTAATAATGTTGATTTCAAATCAGGTAATTATAACACTGACTTCGTAGATACTAATAAAAATATATATAATTTTAAACCAAAAAAAGATCGTGCATCAAAAATAATTTCATACTTGGGTGATATTATTGTTAATGGACATCCAGATATAGTTGGTAGGACTAAAAACATAAATCTAGCAGATCCAGTTGTCCCAAATTATGAAATAAACAATAATTCAAAAGACTATGTTTCAGAATTAAAAAGACTTGGTCCTGAAAAATTTTGTCAAAAAATAAAAAATACAAGACACACATTAATAACAGACACAACTATGCGAGATGCCCATCAATCACTTCTTGCAACAAGAATGAGAACAGATGACATTGTTAATATTGCTTCATTTTACAGCAACAATTTGTCTGATTTATTTTCAATCGAGTGCTGGGGAGGCGCTACATTTGATACCTCTATGAGATTTCTTAAAGAAGATCCATGGGATAGGTTGGCAAAATTAAATAAACAAGCCCCAAATATATTGAAGCAAATGCTTTTAAGGGGTGCAAATGCAGTAGGTTATAAAAATTACCCTGATAATGTTGTAAAATTTTTTGTAAAAGAAGCTGCTCAAGCCGGTATTGATGTTTTCAGAATCTTTGATTCTTTAAACCTGATTGAAAATATGAAAGTTTCGATTGAAGAGGTTCGTTTGCAAGATAAAATATGTGAAGGAACTATTTGTTATACAAATGATCTTACCAATCCAAAAGAAAAAAAATATAACCTAAAATATTACATTAACCTTGCTAAAGAATTGGAAAGTGCAGGCTCACACATAATTGCAATTAAAGATATGGCAGGGATATGTAAGCCAGCTTCGATAAAATTATTATTAAAAGAATTACGCAATGAAGTTTCTTTACCAATTCATTTCCATACACACGATACATCTGGAACATCTTCCGCAACTGTTTTAACTGCAATTGAAGATGGTATAGATATTGTTGATTTGGCAATGGATTCAATGAGTGGACTAACATCACAACCTGCACTTGGGTCTATTTTATCTATACTGAAAAATAAGCACCCTGATCCTATTTTAGAAGAAGATAAAATTAAAGCAGCCTCTTTATATTGGGAGCAGGCACGACATAACTATAGAGCTTTTGAAACAGATTTCAAAGGAGGTAGTTCAGATGTTTATTTTCACCAAATGCCAGGTGGTCAATTTACCAATTTAAAAGAACAGGCCAGATCTCTTGGAATTACTACTGATAAATGGGGCTTAGTGTCTAATATGTATGCAGAGGTAAATAAAATGTTTGGAGATATTATTAAGGTTACGCCATCATCAAAAATTGTTGGCGATATGGCTTTATATATGATTACTAATGACTTAACCCCTAAAGATGTTTTGGACCCAAAAAAAGAGATTTCCTTCCCCTCTTCTGTTGTTCAGTTTTTCAAAGGCGAAATAGGAATACCAGTTGGAGGATTTCCAAAAGATCTGCAAAAAAAAATTTTGGGAAATGAAAAGCAATTAACTAAAAGAGCAGGATCAGTTTTGCCAAGTGTTGATCTGACTGCTGTAAAAAATAAACTAGAAAAAACTTATGAAGAAAAAATATCTGATCAACAATTATGTTCATATCTTATGTATCCAAAAGTTTTTGAAGAATTTATGGATCATCGAAAAAACTTTAGTGATACATCTGTGTTGTCAACTGAACTATTTTTTTACGGACCTCTTCCTGATAAAGAATATTCTTTACCTATTGATAAAGGTAAAAATCTTATCGTTCGCTATTTAGCAAAAGGAGAGACTAATTCTAATGGAACAAGTTCAGTATTTTTTGAATTAAATGGGCAGCCAAGAACTGTTGAGATTATCAACAAAGAATTTTCAAAAAATGTTGCTATAAAAATTAAAGCAGAAGATGGAAACATTAGTCAGGTTGGATCTCCTTTGCCAGGACAGGTAGCAAAAATATTTGTCAGTGAAAATGATAAGGTAATTAAAGGCGATAGAGTGTTGGTGATTGAGGCTATGAAGATGGAAACAACTATTACCGTAGAGAAAAGTGGTACTATAAAGAAATTATATGTTAATTCTGGTGATAACGTTGAGACTAAAGATTTATTAGTTGAAATTGATTAATTTATTAATTTGAATTCTCGATAACACTGCTCAAGAGATTGTTTAGAATTTAGAAGGGTGCCTAAGTCGTTCCTAATTTCAAAATATTCTACACGTTTTTTTTCAGCGCCATTATTAAAAAAAATGAAAAGTCGGCAACTTTCACTATCATATCGAAACATATATATAGGATCATCAGAGCGAGTTAATTCAGGTTTACCCATTTTTAAATTTATTTGATCTTCAGTATTTCCAATAAAATTTATTTCTGCAAGTCTTTGTTGATTTTGGATAATTGACTTTTGTTTTTTTTGTTCATCTTCTATAATTTCTTTTGCCTTTATTAATTCCTCTTCTTTTTCAGCATTTTGAATTTCATTTTTTGGAAGAATTTCTTCAACAGTTTTTTTTACACTACTTGTTGCTTTTATAACTTCTTTGGTGACCTCAACAGTCGAACACCCCCAAATGAAAATAAATATAGAAAAAAATAAAAATAACCGCATTGCTCTTATGATAAAATAATTGTAAGTAATAACAAATGATTACATCAATTCAATCACCATTCCTAGAACATAAAATGACTATTTTGAGAAATAAAAATACATCAAACTCATTTTTTAGACAAACAATGAATGAAATAAGCTATTTGATTGCATCAGAGGTTTTAAAATTTATGCCATATAAAAAAATTAGTGTTCAAACTCCAATTACCAAAGCATCAGGTAAAAAATTATCTGCACAAATAATATTGGTTCCAATATTGCGTGCCGGATTGGGACTTTTAGAGGGTTTTGTTAAATTTTTACCTGATGCTGAAAAAGGACACATTGGTCTATATCGCGATGAGCAAACATATAGGCCAGTTGAATATTTGTTTAAATTACCAAAAACAAAAAACAAAAAGATTTTAGTGCTTGATCCTATGTTGGCTACGGGTAATTCATCCATTGCTGCTATCAATTTAATCTTAAATAAAGGAGTTAAAATAAAAGATATATTTTTAGTATCTATTTTAGCAGCTCCAGAGGGTCTTAAAAATTTACAAAAACATCATAAGTCCCTTCATATTTTTACATGCAAGATAGATAGGAAATTAAACAAAAAAAAGTTCATTGTTCCTGGATTGGGTGATGCTGGAGATCGTTATATGGGGACTTAAACAATAAATTTTATTATTTATCCACCATCTCAATTTTAAATTAATTTTTTTTTGTCATAAAAATGTTATCAAGGTACTATCTATAATTCTAATAAAAAAAGGGAGATTTTTGGTATGAAGAGAATTTTTAGTATTTTTGTTGTTTCTTTCGCGCTTGTTTTTTCTACAAGCTCGTTTGCAAATAAAATTGGAGTCATTTACGATTCTGGAGGTAAATTTGATAAGTCATTTAATGAATTAGCTTATAGAACTGCTGAAAGAGTTAAAAATGAATTAGGCTGGGATATGATCGAGTTTGAAGCTGCAAATAACACTCAAATTGAACAAGGTATGAGAAAAGTTGCTGACAGAGGCGCCAATCTAGTTGTTGCAATGGGATTTGCACAAGCTGATGCAGTTGCTGCAGTTGCTCCACAATACCCAGATGTAAATTTTGTTGCTGTGGATGTTTGTTGGGTAGATGATCCTGCAGGAAATATTTACCAAGCATGTTATAAAGAACATGAAGGTTCATTTCTTGTTGGAATGATTGCTGCTATGGCTTCTAAATCTGGAAAAATTGGTTTTGTTGGAGGAATGGACATTCCACTAATAAGAAAATTCCAAGGTGGTTATGAGCAAGGCGCACTTTATGTTAATCCTGATATTGAAATACATGCTAATATGACTGGCACAACACCAGAAGCTTGGAACAATCCAACTAAAGGCGCAGAGCTTACCAAAGCACAGATTGATAAAGGTGCTGACGTAGTTTACCAAGCGGCTGGCGGAACAGGTATTGGTGTTCTTCAAGCAGCAGCTGATGCTGGCATCATGGGAATTGGTGTTGATACGAACCAAAATTATATGCATCCTGGAAATATGTTAACTTCAATGCTTAAACGTTTGGACTTAACAATTTTTGAACAGGCTGAAAAAACTGCTGCTGGTACTTTTGAGCCAGGAATACATATTCTTGGTCTTGCAGAAGGCGCTGTTGGCTATGCTACTGAAGATGGTATGGTAACAGATGAAATGGCTGCTGCGGTAGAAGCTGCTGCTGCAGAAATTGTAAGTGGCACAATGGCAGTTGCTGACTGGTCACAAGAATAATTACTTTTTAATAATTGGTGAGACCAAATCCTAAAACATAGTTTTATATGGTCTCACCTATTTTAGAATTAAAAAATATAAATAAATCATTTGGTCACGTTCAGGCCAACAAAGATATCAATTTAACAATTAATAAAGGAACTATTCACGGTATAATTGGTGAAAATGGGGCGGGTAAATCCACATTAATGAGTATTGTGTATGGACTCTATCAAGCTGATTCAGGTACAATTTCTGTTAACCAAAAAGAGATTAAACTTAAATCACCAAGAGATTCAATAGAAAATGGTATTGGTATGGTACACCAGCACTTTATGCTTGTTGAGAATTTTACTGTTCTTGAAAACATAGTTTTAGGTTTTGAGGGTGAAATGATATTTGGAGCAAAATTAGAAAAAGCAAAATCAGATCTAAAAAAACTTTGCGATAACTATAATTTAAATGTTGATCTAGATTCTATAATTTCAGATTTATCTGTAGGATTTCGTCAACGAGTAGAGATTTTAAAATCACTATACCGTGGCGCAGAAATATTTATTTTAGATGAGCCGACAGGAGTCTTAACACCTCAAGAAGTAGATGAATTATTTAAAATTCTTCGCTCTCTAAAAGGTGAGGGAAAAACAATTGTGTTAATTACACACAAGTTAAATGAAATAATGGACTTAACAAGTGAAGTGTCAGTTATGCGTCAAGGGGAAGTTGTAGGACATACCACAACTGAAACTACAAACAGAGAAAAGCTTGCAGAAATGATGGTGGGCAGGAGTGTGCTACTAAGAATTAATAAATCAAAACTTGATAGAGGTGATGTTGTTTTTAGGGTGGAAAATTTAAAAGTTAAAGATGATCTTGATGTTACAAGGGTTAAAAATGTTAATTTAGAAATACATGCTGGAGAAATTTTGGGTTTAGCCGGCGTTACAGGTAATGGACAGACTGAACTATTAGAAGCTTTGTCAGGTATAAGACAAGTTGAGTCAGGTGAAATTTATCTCAATGATGAAAAAATTTCTGATAATTCAGAGTTGCTTAATCCAAGAGAGCTTAAAGAAAGAGGGCTAGCACACGTTCCTGAGGACCGTCAAAGAATGGGATTAGTAACTGATTTTAAGGCCTATGAAAATTTGATTTTTGGATATCATGATCAAGAACCATATTCAAAATCTTCAATAATGAAAGATAAAAAGATTATAGATTTTTCAAAAAAAGTTATGGAAGAATATGATGTAAGACCAAGGTCTCCACATTTAATTACCTCTAACTTTTCTGGCGGTAATCAGCAAAAACTTATTTTAAGCAGAGAGTTAAATGAAAATCCTAAAGTATTACTTGTGGGCCAACCAACAAGAGGTGTGGACATAGGTGCAATAGAATTTATTCATCAAAGATTAATAGATATGCGCGATAAAGGCGCCGCTATATTATTGGTTTCCGTAGAGTTAGAAGAGGTGCTTTCTTTATCTGACAGAATAGTGGTCATGTTTGATGGCAATATTGTTGGAGAAAGAATTAATAAAAATGTGACAGACCGTGAACTTGGTTTGTTGATGGCTGGGGTAGCTTAATGAGTAATGCAGTAGATAAGTCAAAAGTACCTTGGTGGGTTTCAAACTTAATAGTTCCGCTAGTAAATTTAACTTTAGCCCTTCTTGTTTCTGCTTTATTTATTTTTGTTGCAGGCGAAAACCCGGTACAGGCCATTAAACTAATTATTTACGGATCCTTTGGTTATTTAGAAGGATTTGCTTATACTCTTTATTATACAACGAATTTTATTTTCACTGGTCTGGCTTTTGCAGTTGCTTTTCATTGTCGACTTTTCAATATTGGTGGAGAGGGGCAAGCTTATATAGGGGGTCTTGGAGTTTTTCTTGTCGCAATTAATGTTAGTTTTCTTCCTATACCAATTATTTGGCTTCTTTCTATAGCTGGGGCCTTTATTTTTGGAGCGGCTTGGGCATTTATCCCAGCTTACTTACAAGCAAAAAGAGGGAGTCACGTAGTTATTACAACAATCATGTTTAATTTTATAGCATCATCATTAATGGTTTATTTGTTGGTCGATGTTATACGTGATATGGATCAGATGGGACCTCATACAGTAGCTTTGCCAAAAGAAATGTGGCTACCAAGCTTCAAAGATTTTGCTGCTTTATTTGGTATTAAAATCAGATACTCTCCTCTTAACCTGTCTTTTCTTTTAGCAATCGTATCGTCTTTTTTTGTTTGGTTTTTGGTTTGGAAAACAAAATGGGGATATGAAATGAGAGCTGTTGGACACAATATGCAAGCAGCAATATATGCAGGTATTTCTCCTTATAAAAATATTATTATAGCGATGCTTATTTCTGGAGGTTTAGCGGGGTTATTAAGTGTTAACGAAATTTTAGGCGTTCATCATAAAATAGTTTCAGGTTTTCCCGCGGGATATGGATTTACAGGAATTGCAGTTGCCCTGATGGGAAGAAACCACCCGATAGGAATATTTCCAGCAGCATTTTTATTTGGAATTTTATATCAAGGTGGATCAGAGGTAACTTTTGATATGCCAAATATAACGAGATATATGTTTGTTGCTGTTCAAGGTGTTATAATTTTATTTAGTGGAGCTCTAGAGAATTTATTTAGACCTCAAATTGAAAGTTTTTTTGTAAATAGGCTTAATAGAGAGGTTAATGCTTAATGGAATTTTTATCAGATATAGCTTCTTTAACAAATTCTACACTAAGAATTTCAACCCCATTAGTATTTGCTGCAATGGCAGGTATATTTGCTGAGCGATCAGGCGTTATAGATTTCAGTTTAGAAGGTAAAATGCTAATGGCTGCTTTTGTGGCTGCAGTTGGTTCATATTTT
This sequence comes from Pelagibacteraceae bacterium, assembly GCA_002718135.1. The sequence goes on from PBDN01000002.1 coordinate 143,266, forward strand.
TTTGGCAATCCATGGATTGGATTATCAATGGCTATTGTTGCCTGTGTAAGTCTATCAATGTTACATGGTTTTGCATCAGTAACTCACAAAGGAGATCAAGTTGTATCTTGTGTGGCTATTAATATTTTAATAATTGGTTTAACAACTGCCTTAGCTGCAGCTTGGTTTGGGCAAGCAGGTTTGACACCAACCCTCACAGATGAACAACGATTTTTAGAAATTACATTACCATTTGCAGATACCTTACAAGATGTCCCACTGATTGGTATAATATATAGCGATATATTAAGCGGCCATTATATTTTTGTTTATCTGGCTTATTTATCAGTTCCAATTGTTTATTGGGTAGTATTTAAAACTAGTTTTGGTTTACGCGTAAGAGCAGTAGGTGAAAACCCAAGTGCAGTCGACACTGCGGGAATTAATGTTTTTGCAATGAGATATAAAGCACTGGCAATCAACGGTGTTTTAATTGCTTTTGCTGGAGCCCACCTATCAACTGCAGTTAATGCTAACTTCTTTAGAGAGATGTCTGCTGGAAGAGGATACTTAGCTCTAGCTGCAATGATCTTTGGAAAATGGCATCCCAAGACGGCTTTAATAGCATGTTTACTATTTGGATTTACTGATGCTCTTCAGATAAGATTACAGGGAGTTGAATTGCCTAATATTGGCACAATCCCAGTACAATTAATTCAAGCCGTTCCATATGTTCTAACTGTAGTGCTACTTGCCGGTTTTGTTGGTAAGGCTATTGCTCCAAGAGCTATTGGACAACCTTATATCAAAGAAAGATAATAAATCTAAATTCTTACTTTAATTATAATATTTGATACATACTTAAACTGTAACAATAAAAAAATTTTAAGGAGAAGTATATGTTAGTCAAACTGACTCAAGACTTAAAAAATGGTTTTTTGCCATGGAAAGAGATGCTTCATGCAAATGGAGATAAACTTAAAAAACATGGAATGACTTGTATTTTTGCAGGTACTGAGAAAGATAATGATAATAAGTTGATGGTGATTATTGACTTTGCAACCCCGGAAGGCATGATGGCTTTTAAAAATGATGAAGAGTTAACCCAAAGAAGAATTGACGCTGGTGCTATAGTAGAAACTACAGTAATGACACCCATGACAGGTGAAGCAGTTACTAATTTTTCAGGTTAGAAAAGAAAGGAAAAAATATGTCTATATTAGAAAAATATCATAAAGTTTTTGCAGAAAAAGATGAAGCAGGAATGAATGAAATTATTCATGATGATTTCAAATTTACAATGCATGCATCAGGCAATGTTTTATCAAAGTCAGATGTAATAGCTTGGGCAATGAGTGATGATATTAATGAAGATAAATCTAGGATTGTGTATGAGAATGATGAAATTGGAATACATCATGCTTTTGTTACTTTTAAAGATGGAAATACTCAAGCAGTAATGGCAGTTTATAAATACAAAGACGGTAAAATCTTTTCTTTAGAAACTGGCGCAACAAATATGCCTAAATAAAAAAATATTCGTAATAACTAGATTAGGGCAGAGCTTTGCTCTGCCCATTTTTTTAAATTATATTAGTCTCCCCATGTTTCATGGTTATAAATTTATTTTTAGATAAATTGTTTTTAATGGAAAGAGATTTTAAAAGTCTAGGAGGTTCTTGCATTGGTTCATCTGTTAGTTGAAAAGTACCCCAATGCATTGCTACAGATAATTTTGATTTTACATCTTTATGAATTTGAATTGCCTCTTCTACATTACAATGATGATCCTTCATAAACCATCTTGGTGCGTATGCCCCAATAGGAATTAGAGATAGATCCATATAATTAAATTTCTTTTGAATTACTGAAAAGTCTTTTGAATAACCAGTATCACCACAAAAAAAACATTTGTAGTTAAAGGTTTCAAATACCCATCCACACCACAATGTTTTATTGGTGTTAAAAGATCTATTGCTCCAATGTTGCACGGGCACAGAATGAATCTTTAGACTTTTTAATTCTTTATAATCCCACCAACCAAGCTCTTTTACATTTGTCCCACCAAAACTTTCTATAAGCCCCTTAAGTCTTAAAGGTACCAAAATTAAAGGTTGGTTATTTTTTTGTTTTTTAATTATTTCTTGTATAGTTTTTTTGTCTAGATGATCATAGTGATTGTGTGAAATAACAATAATATCAATGTTAGGCAATTCATTAATTTTAAGACCTGGTGCTGTAGTTCTTTTAGGTCCTGCAAAACTTACAGGTGAAGCCCTTTTGGTTAAATGAGGGTCAGTAAGAATATTAACGCCATCTATTTGTAATAAAAATGATGCATGTCCAATCCAAGTAAGTGTTTTTTTTGTCCTGTTATCTTTTAAAAAACTTGGATCATTTTGAGCCAAAGGAAATGACACTGGCTCAGGTCTGTTGGACTCCTTTCTCCATTTCCAGAACTCTTTAAATGAAGCCATTTTATGATCAATATAGTTATTATAAAATATACCATCTTTAATAACTGGTTTATTAAAAAAATCTTTTGCAATTAATTTATTAGACATAAGTATTAATCCAAAAGTTGATAAAAGTATTTTTTTTAAGAAATTTCTTCTAAACATTCTATTATAGATGAATATATTACAAACAAATATCAATTATCATTTTTTGTTTATATATTTTTAATTAATTAATATCGAAGCGGTCAGCATTCATAACCTTGTTCCATGCATTAATGAAATCATTTAAAAATTTTTCACTATTATCAGGCTGAGCATACACTTCTACTAACGCACGTAATTGAGAATTAGATCCAAAAACAAGATCAGTTCTTGATGCCCTTCTTATTTTTTTACCAGATTTACGATCAGTGGCTTCATAAGAGTTACTACCCGTTGCTTCCCATTTCACAGACATATCTAGTAGTTTGACAAAAAAATCATTTGTTAATTTTTTTGTATTATCAGAGAAAATACCACGGTCATCTGAACTAATGCCAAGTGAACGCATTCCACCAATTAATACTGTCATCTCAGGAGCAGTAAGACCAAGAAGATGTGCTTTATCTAACATTAAATTTTCTGGAGTTATTGTAAAGTTTTTCTTAAGATAATTTCTAAATCCATCTGCCTCAGGTTCTAGAACATCAAATGATTGAACATCAGTGTGTGCTTGTGTTGCATCCCCCCTGCCTGGGATAAACGGAACAGTCAAACCAGATGCCATCTCTATTCCTACATTGCCTGCAAGGACAATTACATCTGCAACACTTGCTCCACTTTCAGAAGCTATAACTTCAAGTTTACTTATTACTTTTGAAAGCTGTTCAGGTTTATTTACCTTCCAATTTTTTTGCGGCTCAAGTCGAATTCGTGCGCCATTTGCACCACCGCGCATATCAGTTCCACGATAAGTTGATGCGCTCGCCCAAGCAGTCTCTACCATTTCTTGGATTGATAACCCACTTTCAGCAATTGCTGTTTTTACAGTACTAAGATCATAATTTAAATTTCCTTTAGGCACTGGATCCTGCCAAATTAAGTCTTCTTTTGGAACTTCTGGCCCAACATAACGTGATTTAGGGCCCATATCTCGATGAAGAAGTTTAAACCATGCACGTGCAAAAGCATCTTGAAACTCTTCAGGATTTTTATGATATCGTTCAGAAATTTTTCTATATTCAGGATCTTCTCTCATTGCCATATCCGCAGTTGTCATCATTGTGGGAACACGTTTTGATGAGTCTTCAGCATCAGGGGCAAGGTGTTCCTCTTTTGGGTTAATTGCATGCCAAATATTTGCCCCAGCTGGACTTTTTGTAAGCTTCCAATCATATCCTAGGAGAATATCAAAATAACCATTATCCCATTGAGTGGGATTTGCTGTCCAAGCACCTTCAATCCCACTTGTTATTGAATCACTTCCTTTTCCAGATCCGTGTTTGCTAATCCACCCAAAACCCATCTCTTCAATTGGCGCACCTTCTGGTTCAGGGCCAACAAGATCAGCATCTCCTGCACCATGTGCCTTTCCAAACGTATGACCACCTGCAGTAAGGGCCACAGTTTCTTCATCATTCATTGCCATACGTGCAAATGTTTCGCGAATATCTCTTGCACTAGCAAGCGGATCTGGGTTCCCATCTGGCCCTTCTGGATTAACGTAGATTAAACCCATTTGAACTGCTGCAAGAGGATTGTCTAATTCTCTGTCTCCTTTATATCTTTTGTTATCAAGCCATTCTTTTTCAACACCCCAATAAATATCTTGTTCTGGAGCCCAAATATCTTCTCGTCCACCACTAAAACCAAAAGTCTTACCGCCCATTGATTCTATTGCTACATTACCAGCTAAAATTATTAAATCAGCCCAACTAATTTTATTTCCATATTTTTGTTTAATTGGCCAAAGCAATCTTCGTGCCTTGTCTAAATTACCATTATCTGGCCAACTGTTTAAAGGAGCAAATCTTTGTGCCCCAGTACCACCTCCACCACGACCATCACCGGTTCTATAAGTCCCGGCGGCATGCCAAGTCATACGAATAAAGAAAGGTCCATAATGGCCATAATCAGCTGGCCACCAATCTTGAGACTCAGTCATAAGATTTGTAATATCTTTTTTTAGAGAATTATAATCAATTTTTTTAAACTCTTCTTTATAATTAAAATTTTTATCCATTGGATTAGATTTTATATCGTGTTGGTGAAGAATAGTTAGGTCTAGTTGATCTGGCCACCAATCTCTATTTGATGTTCCCTCTCCTTTATTTTGGGTATTTGCCCCATGCATTACAGGGCACTTACTTTCTATATCCATATTACTTCCTCTCTTTAATAATATTTTGTATAATAAATATATAAATAAAAATCATCAAAGCAAAGGAAATTAATAATAAAATTCAAATTTATTAATTAAATTTTAATATCAAAATATTTGGGTTTCCAATCTGGGGGAGCCAATTCAAAATCTTTATAGTCAAAAGCTGGAGAGACCGTGCACCCTATTAAGCTATATTCCCCCGATGATTTCATAGCAAACCAATTTCCAGCTTTTATAGTATAATTAAAATTTCTTTTTTCTCCAAGAATAAATGATGAAAAGCTAAAACCATTTTCTGAAATATAAATATTTAAAGGGTCTCCTTTATAAAAATGTAAATTCTCATTTTTACTCAAACGGTGCCAATGTGACTTTTCATTTTTTTGAAGAAGATAGTAAATAATACTTATATACTTGTTTTTGAAGCATTCAACAAAGTGCCCACCTTCAGGATGAGGCTCTAAATTTAATTCTTTGATAATAGATTTTGCATCATTCATTTATTTTATAATAAATGACCAAGCTTTTTTATTTTTGTTGAAATATATTTTTCGTTATATTTATTAGTGTTTGTTGAAAGAGGCACTCTCTCATTTATAATTACACCCATAGCTTTTAGCGCGTCTATTTTTTTTGGGTTGTTTGTCATTAAATCAACTTTTTTTATTGCAAGGAAATTAATCATTTCTGATATAATCTCATAATCTCTTTCATCCTCTTTAAATCCTAGTTGATGATTTGCTTCAACTGTATCGAGCCCCTTATCTTGAAGATTGTAAGCCCTTATTTTATTTGATAAGCCAATACCTCTGCCTTCCTGCTGAAGATAAAAAATTACACCACGCTTTCTTTCTGCAATTAGTGATAAAGATTCTGTTAATTGAAATCTACAGTCGCAACGCATGCTAAAAAATGACTCACCTGTTATACATTGAGAATGTATTCTGCATAATACAGGTTCATTTGTTAATAAATCACCCATGCTTATAGCTAAATGATCTTTAGATTTCATTTCATCAGTAAAAGCATGAACTTTAAATTCACCAAGGTCAGTAGGTAGGTTACTTGTTTCAATAAACTTTAAATCTGGAGTCATAAATAAAATATTGCTTTATTCTTTTAGTTTAATTTGTAAATGTTTTTATATCTTTGTTGGATTAGGTGTGTCACCATATACCTTTTTGGGATCAAAAACCTTCTCTTTTTCTTCAAATTTTAAAATTACTTTTGCTTTGTTTGTGTCTACAGCTATGCTTCTATAAAAACAGGATCTATAGCCGACATGACAGCTAGCGCCACCTAAAACCTCTACTTTTAACCAAACAGAATCTTGATCATCATCAATTCTAATTTCTCTTACTTTTTGAATTAAACCACTAGACTTTCCTTTATGCCACAATTTTTTTCTACTCCTTGAGTAATATACAGCTTCGCCAAGCTGAATAGTTTTTTTAAAAGATTCTTCGTTCATATATCCTAGCATCAAAACTTCACCTGAAGAATGATCAGTTGTTACAACAGGAATTAATCCCTCTTCATTAAACTTAGGCGCCAATTCATTTGACTCTTCAATTTGTTCTATACTCTTTCTTTTCTCAAAATTTATTTCATTCATATTATTTTTTTATTTTTTCTTCAATTGGTGATAAGCTTTGTTTTTCTAACTTTTCTAAAAAGTTTTTAAAAGATTCTGTTTCAGTTTTGTTGCTTCCCAACTTTCTTACCGAAACTGTTTCATTATCATTTTCTTTTTTACCAACAGCTAAAATTAAAGGTATTTTCATATTACTATGCTCCCTTATTTTATAACCAATTTTTTCATTTCTTATATCAAGCTCTACTCGAAAACCTTTTTTTACTAAGACATCGTTGATTTTTTTTGCATAATTATCAGTTTCTGAAGTTATCGTAGCAACAACAACCTGTGTTGGTGCAAGCCATAACGGCAAATAACCAGCATAATGTTCAATCAATATTCCTGCAAATCTCTCTAAAGAACCAAACAAAGCACGATGTAGCATTACTGGTATTTTTTTCTGTCCATCTTCAGCTACATATGCCGCCCCTAATCTACCTGGAAGATTTAAATCTACCTGTAGGGTACCACATTGCCAGTCCCTTCCAATTGCATCTCTTAATACAAATTCAAGTTTTGGACCATAAAACGCCCCTTCTCCTGGATTTAAACTATATTTTAGGCCAGTCGCTTCCATTGCTTCTTTTAAAGCAGTTTCTGCTTTATCCCAAATTGTGTCCTCTCCTACACGGTTCTCAGGACGATCAGAGAATTTAATAGTAACATCAGCAAATCCAAAATCTTTATAAATACTTAGAATAAGATCACATACAGTTTTACTTTCTTCTGTTATTTGATCTTCAGTACAAAATATGTGTGCGTCATCTTGAGTAAATGCTCTCACTCTCATCAAACCGTGTAATGCACCTGATGGTTCATAGCGATGAACCTTACCAAATTCAGACATTCGAATAGGTAAGTCCCTATAACTTTTTAAACCCTGTTTATAAATTTCAACTGCCCCTGGACAATTCATAGGCTTAATTGCAAATATTTTTTCCTCTTTTGCGTCAGTTGTAAACATATTTTCACCAAATTTATCCCAATGACCTGAAGTTTCCCACAGAGATTTATCAAGTAGATCAGGAGTGTTGGTTTCAAGATATCCTGCTCTATCTTGTCTAAGACGCATATAATTTATCAATGATTGAAATAATGACCATCCTTTAGGATGCCAAAAAACTGCTCCAGGCGCTTCTTCTTGAAAATGAAATAAATCCATTTCCTTTCCTAATTTTCGGTGATCCCGTTTTTCTGCCTCTTCAATTTGTTGAAGGTATTGTGATAACTCTTTTTCACTTCTCCAAGCAGTTCCATAAATTCTTGTTAGCATTGCATTTTTTGAGTCACCTCTCCAATAAGCACCAGCTACTTTCATTAATTTAAAGGCTTTCCCCACATATTTTGTTGAAGGCATATGAGGTCCTTTGCACAAATCTAGCCATTTACCTTGTTTATAAATTGATAAAGTTTCATCTTTAGGCAAATCTCTAATTAATTCTGTTTTATATTTTTCACCTTTATTATTAAAAAAATCAATTGCTTCTTTTCTCGTCCACACCTCTCTAACAAAATTATCACCTTTATTAATAATTTCATGCATTTTTCTTTCTATTCTTTCTAAATCAGAAGTTGTGAAGGGAGTATCCCTAGCAAAGTCATAATAGAAACCATTTTCAATTGCTGGACCTATTGTAACTTGTGTATTAGGAAACAATGATTGTACAGCTTCTGCCATAACATGTGCACAGTCGTGCCTAATAATATTTAATGCTTCTTCATCATTTTTTTTAATTATTTGTATTTTAGAATCTGATTCAATTCTTGTAGAAAGATCTAAAATTTCATTATTTAATTTTATAGCAACAGATTCTTTTGATAGAGATTTTGAAATTGATTCAGCAATTTCAAAGCCACTAATTGCTTTTTTGAAATTTTTTGTATTGCCATCAGGAAATGTAATAGTAATTGTATCAGTCATAAATAATTATTAGGAGCTTTTCCAAATTGTCCCATTTTTAGTATCTTCAATTTCAATTCCTTTTTCTTTAAGTTCATTACGAATATCATCAGCCAAAGCAAAATTTTTGTTGCCTCTAGCCTCATTGCGTTTTTTTATCAAGCTTTCTATAGTAGTTTCATCAAGATTTGGAGAATTTCCATAACCAAGCCATTTATCTGGGCTATCTTGAAGAATGCCGATTATTTTGCCAACTTCCAATAAATTATATTTTATTTTACTTCTAAGTTTTTTATCTGCACTGCTTATCTTATTACTTAAAATATTTAATTCAGCAATTACCTTTGGGGTATTTAAATCATCACATAAACCCTCAATAATTTTTTCTTCTATTTGATGATTATCTTCATAAGCATCAATATTTTCTAGCTCTTTCAAATTGCGATATAATCTATCCAACATTATATTATTTTGTTTTATAATATTAACTGTCCAGTTTAAAGGTTGTCTGTAATGAGCTGAAATCAGCGTTAGTCTTAACACCTCTCCTTTAAATTCTTTAACTAAATTATTAACTAGTCGAATATTACCTAAAGACTTTGACATTTTTTCACCCTCAACATTTACAAATCCATTATGGACCCAGTATCTTGCAAAAGATTTTAAGTCATTCATTTTATTATGAGCCGCACATGTTTGGGCTATTTCATTTTCATGATGAGGGAAAATTAAATCAGCACCACCGGAATGTATATCAAAGGGTAATCCCAATGTTTTTTCAGACATTGCTGAACATTCTAAATGCCAACCCGGTCTGCCAAATCCCCAGGGGGATTTCCATCCAGGTTTATTAGATTGACTAGGTTTCCACAAAACAAAATCTGTAGGGTCTTTTTTATAAGGGGCAACCTCAACTCTACTTCCCACAATTTGTTCTTCTTTATTCCGACCAGAGAGAGATCCGTATTTTTTAAACTTGGGAACATGAAACAATACATGCCCTTCTTTTTCATAAGCAAATTTTTTTTGAATTAATAACATTATTAGCTCTATCATTTCACTAATATGTTCTGTCGCTTTAGGTTGTAAGTTAGGTAAGTTGACTCCAAGTATAGACATGTCATCATTATAAATATTTGTAAATTTTGTTGTTAAATCTATAATTGGAATATTAGTTTCTTCAGACGCAGCAATAATTTTATCATCTATGTCAGTTATGTTAGATACATAAGTTACTTTAGGATAAATAGTGCGAAGAAATCTAACTAAAAGATCATTAACAACAGCCATTCGTGCATTTCCAATATGTGCGTAATTGTATACAGTAGGACCACATGCATAAATTCGAACATTATTTTTATCTATAGGAATGAACTCTTCTGACTTATTACCTAATGAATTGTGAATCTTTAATATACTCATAATTATTAAAATACCTTATATTATTGAAAAGGGGGTTTTGAAATTTAAAATTAAAAAAAAGGATTATATGCCCATTGAAGTAAGGCTTGTCTTTGCTTTTTTCTACAACTATAAAATTTTTTTGGACAATTTTTTTTGATTCCTCCAATATGTCTGGGACCAAATGCTTTCCATCTTGAAATTTGAATTTTATCAATTTCTGGGATCCTTCTTCCAAGTGTAAAACGACAATACCATTGGAACCAACCCCGTGGATCTTCTTCCATAATCCATCCATTTTTTTTCCATTCTTTCAAACTTAAACCAGCTCTAATTTGGAAATAATTTAAATTAGTGTCAAAAGTTTTACTTAATTTGGCCTTAATAAACCATGATCTAGGATACTCATCAATGGTATTTCCTAGATAAGAGCCACCAAAAACACCGTACTCAAGCATTTTTTTTGGAGTTAGGTCAGGTTTAAAGTCTTTATAGAAAGCAACCTTTTTATCCACTTTAATCAGTTAATAAAAAAATCTTTTGTTTGATTAGATATTTGCAAAATATTTTTTTTTAGTTTTTGTAAAGTCATAACTTCAATTTGTCTTACTCTTTCTTTACTTATTTTTAATTTTTTACCTATATGATCTAATGTTGTTGGGGAGTCAGTAAATTTCCTAGAATTAATTATATATTGTTCTCTTTCATCTAAATTATTAATTGCATGCGAAATCCATTTTTTTTTAAGTTTACCATCATTATTTTTTTGTACAATATTATGCTGAGTATCTGATTCATCTTTTAAAAGATCTATTAATTCAACAGTACTTTCATTTTCTTTAATAGTTTGATTTAATGATTGATCTCCCATTTTTAGTCTAGAATCTAAATGCTCAATATCTAGAGGTTTCATATTTAACATTTTAGATATTTTTTCTACATCATTAATATTCATCGTTTTTAAACTATCAAAATTAATCATTTTTTTTATTTTATTAAAACTAAAAAATAAAATTTTTTGAGAAGCTGTTGATCCATTTTTTACTATTGACCAGTTTTTTATAATATAATCTTGTATCATAGCTCTTATCCACCACCGTGAATAAGTTGATAGTCTAAACCCCTTTGAAGTGTCAAACTTTTCTATTGCATACATTAGACCCATAGTTCCCTCTTGTACTAGGTCTTCATTAGGTAGACCATAACTAGAAAATTTTTTGCACAAAGAGACAACTAGTTTTTTATAAGCATCTAATAGTTTTACAAGAGACTTATTATCTTTTGTATTTTGCCAACTACTTATTAGTTTGTATTCCTCTTCTTTATTTAAAAGTTTTTGTTTTTTCATAAGTTCGTGTTTATTTCTTTTTTTATAAATTAAATTTTAAATCAATGATAAAGTAAGCATTAAATTTTTTTATTCAATAAAGGTGATATTAATTAAATGTATAAGCTGTATTATATAATTAAAAACTAATAAAATTTATTGATATATATTATAATTAAAATTTGATGATATATTTTGTCGCACTAGTATTAATTTATAAAAAATTTACTTGAAAATATCCAGATTGATATAGTTAACATATGTAGGAATCTATTTATGACATATTATTATTTGCAATCAACAGATTATGTTGGCATCTCATTTTGGATAGTATCAGTCGCAATGTTTGCTGCTACTGTATTTTTTTTATATGAAGGCATGAATGTAAAATCATCCTGGAGAGTTTCAATGCTTGTTGTAGGATTAGTAACTCTAATAGCAACTGTCCATTATTACTACATGAGAGAGTTGTGGGTAAACACTGGAGAATCCCCTATAGTTTATCGATATATTGACTGGCTTCTAACTGTTCCTTTGCAAATGATAGAATTTTATTTAATATTGGTAGCGGCAGGTTTAGCTGTTTCTTCAAATGTTTTTTGGAGACTTTTAATAGGTACACTAGTTATGCTTCTTGGAGGATATGCAGGAGAAAACGGATGGATATCTCCAACTCTAGGATTTGTAATAGGAATGGCTGGCTGGATATTTATAGTTTTTGAAATTTTTAGAGGTGAATCTAGTGTAATTGCTACAAAAAATGATTCAATTAAATATGCCTTTCGCGCAATGGGTCTAATTGTTGTTATAGGATGGTCAATTTATCCTATAGGATATATATTTGGCCTGTTAACACCAATGATTGGTTTGGGAACTGTTAATATTAATTTTCTAAACATTACATATAACTTAGCAGATTTTATTAATAAGATATTATTTGGGTTAATTATATGGAATGCAGCTATTAAAGATTCAAAATCTAGTTAAGTTAAAAAATTATATGTCCAAAAAAAAAAATTGTTATCGTTGGAGGCTCTGGATCTATTGGCTCAACTATAGCTAGAGAATTTGTAAATAATCAGTTTGAACCACATTTAATCGGAAGAAACTTTTCCGCTTTAAAGAATGTATCAGAGGAGTTAAATTGTTCTTATGAAGTAGCTGATGTTACAAAAACCGATGATTTAATAAAAGCAATTGGCAAATGTGGAGAAAATATTTTTGGATTAGCATACTGCGCAGGATCAATTGATCTAAAACCCTTATCTCTTGCTCATGAAAATGATTATATTGAAAGTTTTAAGGTAAATACACTAGGTGCAATTTCAGCCATCAAGGCAACTAAAGATATTTTAAAAAAAAATAAGGGCTCAATACTATTGTTTTCTTCAATAGCTGTAAAAAATGGATTTATGAATCATTCTATAATATCAACCTCTAAAGGAGGAATTGAGGCCTTAACAGTTTCATTAGCAGCTGAACTTGCCCCAGATATAAGAGTTAATTGTATTGCCCCCAGTTTAACAGAATCAGGTATGACTAAAGCAATTACTTCAAATCAAAATATAAAGAAGGCTATTGAATTATTACATCCTATACCTAGAATTGGACAACCAAGTGACCATAGTAAACTAGCGGCTTATTTATTAAGTGATGCAAACGCCTGGATTACTGGTCAAATATTCAACATTGATGGAGGTAGATCTACCCTAAGGCGTAAAGGATAACCTTAATAATTAAGTTCTATATAGACCGGTTCTCCATGTATTAAATTAATTGCCGCTTTTGAAAATTTCGGAGGACCCTTTGGCCGATAATTATTACTAAATGCAAAGCCTTCTTTAGGACGCCAAAATAATCCAGTCTTAAGCTTCCCATCAGAATCTTCATCGTGATAAGCCACAATTGCTATTTTTCCCTCATGTATTTTACTTAAAGGAACAACAACTTTACCTTTGTTAACCCTTTTTCTTACACTTTCTATTGCAAGATCTTCATTTAAAAAACTTTCTTTTGAGTCATATATTTTAACGTCTATAAATCCATCTCCATGCTCAACATTGGGAAAAATTATAGTTCCATGACTATATGCGCTAAATGAAACTATGAAAGATATGCAAAAACAGAATATTTTAGAAATAGTACTTTTCATTTAAGTAACCTAAATATAATAGAATCAAGTGCTGAACAATAACGAATATCTAAATAAGCTCTATCAATCAGAGCAACCCCTTATTATATATAAAACTGCTAATGGATTTGATGTTTATACAGATTTTTCAAAAAAATATTTGATAAACAAGAGAAATATAAAAAATTTTTTAAATATCCAGACAAAAAAGAAACAATCACAATTAGATAGCCTTAACTGCTATATTGGATTTTTTGGATACAAAGTTCTTTGTGAGAATATCGGTATAAAGTTTCCTAAACAAAAAACTAACAGTTTTTATGATGGTATTTTTTATAAACCTTCAACTAAGGTAAGTATAAGAAAAAATATTTATATTCAAAGTATCAAAAAAAATTTTAAAGAAATAAAAATTAATAAAAAAAAATATTCATTGTTAAATAATAAATTTGATCTCAATTTATCCTTAAAACAGTATAGTAAACTTTTTGATGATTTTTCTAAAAATATTCAACAAGGTAAAACTTATCAAATTAAAATTGCCCAAACCTATTCAAAAAAAGGAAAAGTAAATGCAGTGGAGCTTTTTTGGAAATTAATGCAAATGAATGAGTCACCAGAAAGTTTTTTAATTAGAGATAAAAATTACAGCATAATTAGTTGTTCACCAGAGACACTGATTATAAAAAAGAAAAATTTAATAAAAACAAAGCCTATTGCAGGAACGCTGAGAAAAACAAAAAGTTTAAATACAAATAAAGCATTATCTTTTTTTAGAAACAACGAAAAAGAAACAAAAGAACACAATATGATTGTTGATATGGAGCGAAATGATCTATCAAAAATTTGTAAAACTGGATCTGTAAAATTAGAAAAATTAAAAAAAGTTGAAGAATACAGAGATCTATTTCATTATGTTACCACCATAAAAGGCCTGATAAAAAAAAATATTACTAATCATGAAATCATATCATCATTAATGCCTGGAGGCTCAGTAATTGGGTGTCCAAAAATTAGCACTATTCAACTTCTTAATAGTAAAGAAAAAAATGATAGAAACATTTATACAGGAAGTTTTGGTGTAATACATGCGAACGGTGACATGCGTTTTAATATAATGATAAGAACACTTTTGAATTTTAAAAATAATATAAATTTATCTGTTGCTAGTGGAGTTATTTTGGGTAGCACTGCTAAAAAAGAGTATAATGAAAATTATATAAAGGCAAAATCACTATTGGAGTTATTTCGCTGATGATTTACCTTATAGACCACGAAGACTCATTTACATATAATTTAGCCCACTTACTTGACAGTATCGAGCCAACATTCGTATCTAATTATTATGACCTAAATTTAAAAAAACTTGAGAAATCATCAACAATAGTTTTATCACCGGGACCTGGAGAACCTAAAGACTACCCTAAAACTACTAAGATTTATAAAAAATATAAAGGAAAGAAAAAAATTCTTGGGATTTGTTTAGGCTTTCAACAAATTGTTTATTCTGAAGGAGCAAAAATAGTTCAACAAAAGAATATCTTACATGGTTATCAAAGTGACATAAAAATAACAAATAATAAATCAATCTTTAAAAAAAATTCAGAATTTTTTGCTGGCAGATATCACTCACTAAAAATGGCAGAACCTTTTATTTCTAAATCTATGTATATTACAATGCGTTGTAAAAAAACAAATGTAGCAATGGCTGTCGAAGATGATATTAATCAAGTCTATGGATTTCAATTTCACCCAGATTCTTTTTTAACACCAAATGGAAAAAATTTTATTAAAAAAATCATATCGCGTTAAAGATTTAAAAATAATTAATTTTAACTCTCTTTGGGGATATAAAGGTATATTTACCACTATAAGATTAGTTGGAAAAAAACCAAAATTAATTTTAGCTGAAGAACACCTAAAAAAATTTAACAGGGATACTAGTCGATTTGGTATAAATTATAAATTATCTAAACAATTTTTATTAAATTTTATTAATAATAATTCAAAAATTAGAAATTATGATCACTTATTAAGAATAGCAGTTACTAAAAAAATCTTATCTATTTCCTTACGTAAAAGAAATAATGAAGATAAATTGTTTAAAGCTAAAGTCTATAGATATCAAAGAATTTCACCTACATTTAAAAATTTACAATATAAAAAAATAATTTCCTTACAAAAAAAAATAAATCTAAAAAAAGAAGAAATTATCTTTTATAGTAAAAATAAAATTCTTGAGGGCTCAACAACAAACATAATATTTGTAAGAAATGATAAATTATTTATTCCGAAAAACTCATATTATTATGGAATTACGCTTGAATATTTAATTAAAAAATTGCCTTATAAAGTTCAAAAAAAAGACATTAATATAAAAAGTCTAAATGAATTCACTGAATTACTTTTAGTTGGCTCGGGCAAGGGCGTGATTAGTATTTCTTCCATTCAAAAATTAAATTGGTATAGGTCTTCTATGAAGATATATAATTTTTTATCTAAAAAATATTCTAAGCTTTTAGTAGAATGAAGTTAGGAAAAAATAATTTTAAATTAGATACTCCAATTGTTATGGGTATATGCAATGTAACACCAGACTCTTTTAGTGATGGAGGTAAAAGTTTCAAACAACAAGATGCTCTTAAGAATATTAAGAATATGCTTAAAAATGGTGCGCAAATAATTGATATCGGTGCAGAAAGTGCAAGACCGGGATCCGATCCCCTAAGCTACAAAGAAGAAATTAAAAGATTAGATCCAATATTAAAAAAACTGCCAAAAAACAAATTTATAATATCGATTGACTCTTATAAAATTGAAACTCAAGAATATGCATTAAATAATGGGGCACATATAATTAATGATATATTTGGTGGTTCACAAGACCTCTTTGATTTAACAAAAAGATTTAAAACAGGTTTAATTTTGATGCATACACCAGCACCACCTAAAAATATGCAATCTATGGTAAATTCATATTATAATGTTGTTAATGATATTAAAAAAATTTTTAAAAAGACGATTATAAAATTAGAAAAATCTAAGGTAACACCTTCTAAAGTTTGGTTTGACCCAGGTATTGGTTTTGGCAAAAATTTAAAACAAAATATTCAAATTATGAAACAAATAAACCAGTTTAAATTTAAAAATTATGGACTTTTGTTAGGCTCGTCAAGAAAGAGCTGGATTGATAAAATTGATAAAAGTGACTCTAGTGAAAGAATAGGTGGGTCATTGGCTTCAGCATTATATTGTTATCAAAAAGGGGTTGATATATTTAGAGTACATGATGTTAAAGAAACCTCACAATCTTTGAAAGTTTTTAAGAGACTATGTTTAAAATAGAAATTAAAAACTTATCTATAAAAGCTAATATAGGGATTACAGCTAAAGAGAGACTAAAAAAACAACTTTTAAAAGTAACATTATCATTCAAATATTCTGTTAAGAATTCACTTGATTTAAATAATCTAGAAAATGTAAAAGATTATTCATCAATAACAAAATACTTAAAAGAAAAAATCAAAAATTCGAACTCACATACTTTGGAACACTTAATAACCAAAATATCAAAAGACCTAGAAAAAAAATTTAAAATTAAAGATATTAAGATAATTATTAATAAAACAGCCGTAGCAAAAAAATATGGCGCTGATTCAGTAAGTGTATCAAACTAAAGTATTCATTGCACTTGGGTCAAATATTGGTGACAAAATTTTTAATATAAAACAAAGTATAAATGAAATCAAAAAATACGGCAATGTAGTTAAATACGGAGACATTTATATTTCAAAACCTTGTGGATTTAAAAATCAGCAAAATTTTTTTAACACAGCTATTCTTTTCTTTACTAATCTTCAACCAATGGAGCTTATGAAAAAACTTTCATTGATAGAAACAAAACTAAAAAAGAATAAAAAAATTGAAAATGGTCCTCGAAAAATTGATATGGATATAATTTTTTACGGAAAAAAAAATATATCAAATAAAAAACTTACAATTCCTCATCCAAGAGCTCATCTAAGAGACTTTGTTCTCCGACCTATTTCAGATATTGATAGCAATTTTATTCATCCTACAAAAAAAATATCAATAAGAAATTTGATAACTGAACTAGATGAAAATTTTATTTTTAGAAAATTAAGCAGCAGAAATTTGAGATAAAAAAGAGTTTAACTTTTTAGAAGATAAAATATTTTTAGAATTTTTAAGACTGCGTGAGATATCTAGACCATCAGGTTTGACAGAATTTATAATTTTGCTGACATTACTTTGATTTATACCTCCACCAATGAATATAGGAATCTTAAGTGCCTTAATCAAATTTATTTGGTCCAAGTTCTTTTTAAGTGAATACTTTCTAATAGATTTAGTTTTATAAACATTTAAATCATAATAAATTACATTAACTATATCTTTTATGCTTCTAAGATAACTAACATTAAAATTTTCTGGATTAACGGCAATACCAATTCTCAATTTTTTAAAAGTATTTCTTATAGTTTTGAGTTCGACTTTACTAAAGTGAAATGAACAAGAAATTGTTTTTGGTTTAGTAAAATCTATTTGTTCGATTAATTTATTTAAAGAAACATATTGAGTTAAGAGAACTGATTCTATTTTATAATTTTTGCATTCTTTAATTAATGATTGTATCTTTTTATCACTAACTGTGTTTGGACCATTTAAATTTTTACTTGCAAACCCTAAAGATTTTATTTTATTTTTATGAGCCATCTCAACTGATTTAACATTTGTGATGCCACAAATTTTTAAAGGTATTTTTTTCATCAATTTTGGTTTTAAATATTCTTAATATATGTAAACTACTTTTTTAAAATATGTCATTAAAATTTTATAGACGAGTTGCATTTGGTTTATCACCAAATGAAAAACAAGACAAAGATCCTCTTAATTGGGCATTAAGTCAACTGAATACTATACCCGACCTTTTATGGTCAGGCTTAATTCCATCAGAAAAAAATCTAAGAAAAAAATATGGAGAATGGGTTTTTGGAGATAGAGAAGTTTTAAGAAAAAAATATAAAAATGACAAAAATGCTTACAAAAGAGCAAAAGATGAATTGAGAATAAAAACTGGTGAGAGATATTTTGAATTAAATGAACACGCTATTCGTCACTATCAAACGAAGTATAGCGCTCAACCTGTATTTGAACGTTTCTGGCTTTTTTGGGGAAATCATTTTGCTATAAGTGAAAAAGATTTTTTGGCTGAGTTTAGCACGGGGCCTTATCAACGTGAAATTATAAGACCTAATATGATTAAAACTTTTGAAGATATGGTTCTGTCTGTTACGACTTCCTGGTGTATGATTCACCATCTAGATAACTCAGAGTCTTTTGGACCGAATTCTAAAAAAGGAATGGAGTGGAGGGAGACGATAAATGAAAATCATGCAAGAGAATTACTAGAACTGCATACTGTATCGCCAAATGCTGGGTACACCCAGGAAGATGTTATTCAGTTAGCTTATATCATGACAGGTTGGAGCCATAAATGGAGTAGAAAAAACCTAGAGACAGGAGATGTATGGTTTGATCAAGAGATGCATCAAAAAGGTGACAAGGTAGTTTTAGGAGTTAAATATAAAAACGATGCAAAGAGAGAACTTGCAAAAGTTATTCATGATTTGGCAACTCACCCAACTTGTATAAAATTTGTTTCAACTAAATTATGCAGGCATTTTATTACAGATGAACCAACTGAAGAAATGATAAACCCAGTAATAGAAGCATGGAACAAATCAAATGGTAGCTTAGCTGAAATTCATAAAGCAGTTATAACCCAAGCTTATAAGTATAATGAGATTACACATAAATTTCATCCACCTGAAATATGGTTGATGCAATTAGCTAGAATGTTTGATTTAAATACTCCACTTTCTGCAAAAAAAATGGAATATGCTTTTAAATTTAGACCAACAAATAAACAAAGACAGTTATCATGGATACTTAGGGAAATTGGCAATTCACCATATCGCGCTAAACAACCTAATGGATGGAGTGACTTTGAGGTTGATTGGGTATCACCAGAATTATTATTGAGACGGTTGTGGTTTGCTTCAGTAGAGCTACCAATACTTATTAAGTCTGGAAATAGATCCCATGATTTTATTTTAGCTTGTCTTAAAAAAAATTTTGAAGATCACGAAAATATGGCTTCACTTATTCATCAATTTAGGTTTGGTACATCAGACAAAGATTTAGGTAGAAAATATGGAGTTATATGTAATTTACCAGGAGTACTTAAAGTATGAACTGTACAAGAAGAAATTTTCTTATTGGGGGATCAACAACATTATTTCTTTCAGGATACTTTCCAAAAATAAGTTTTGCTTCAATGAAGAAAAAAAATCTAATTATAATTTCACTTCGTGGAGGCATGGATGGTTTAACAGCTGTTCCAGTAATTGGAGATAAGCGCCTAAAAAAATTAAGAAAAAAACTTATTTTAGAAGATGTGCTTAAGCTGAATAGTGATTTTGGGCTTCATCCTAGATTAGAAATTTTTTA
>PBDN01000003.1 GCA_002718135.1 Pelagibacteraceae bacterium
CAATATCACAAGATTCATGCGCTAAACAATAATCTTTGCCGCCAGTTTCTCCAACAATTCTTGGGTACGTTTTATATTGACTAATATTTGATCCAATCGTTTCCCAAATATGATTAAAAGTATTTGTTGATCCTGTAAAGTGAACACCTGCCAATGAGGAATGATTTAATATTGGGTCACCAACAGTAGAGCCAGAACCAGGTAAAAAATTAATTACTCCGTCAGGTAAACCCGCTTCCTTAAGTAATTTCATCAAGAAATAGCAAGCATAAACTGCGGAAGAGGCAGGTTTCCAAACTGAAACATTACCCATAATTGCGGGAGCCGTGGGCAGGTTGCCAGCAATTGAGGTAAAATTGAACGGAGTGATTGCAAAAATAAAACCTTCAAGTGGTCTATATTCAAGTGAATTTTTCATTCCAGCAGGTGAAATCAATTCCTGTTTATTATGTATATTTTTTGCATATAGCGCATTGAAATTAAAAAAATCTATAAGTTCGCAGGCAGCATCAATCTCTGCTTGGAATGCATTTTTACTTTGATTAAGCATTGTGGCAGCGTTCATTGTATCTCTCCATTTACCAGCAAGTAGGGTAGCGGCTTTATGAAAAATATCGATTCTGTAATCAAGATCAGTTTTAGACCATTCATTCCAGGTCTCGAGCGAAGATTCAATTGCCTGAAGCGCTAAATCTTTATCGGCCTTATGATAATTGGCTAGAACATGTTGATGGTCATGCGGCATTACGCATTTTTCAGTATCATTCGTTAAAATTTTTTCTCCATTGATTATTATTGGTATTTCAATCTCATTTGAACAAAGCTCATCGTACCTTTTTTGCAATGATGATCTTTCTTTGGAGCCAATTTCATAAGATTTTACTGGTTCATTGATTAAGCTTTTTATTTGATTCATAATTTTTTTGTTATATATCGTTGTTTATTATTGGAAAAATTGCACTTTATTTTAAGAAAAGATTATATAAAGTTGAGCGATATATTAAAGATTTTCGTTAGCAAAACTTTCAAATAATTTTAATTCATTTTTCATCACTTCAAATGTTCCAGCGGTCACTAGCTTTTGTCTTAAATGCGCTGCTCCAGGAAATCCTTTTAAATAGTTTGACAGATGTTTCCTCATTAGATTCATTCCAGTCGAACTTCCACGATCTTCTATTAGTAATCTGAAATGGATATTACACATTTTTGCAATTTCCACTAATGATGGTGGACCTAAATGATTTAATTCATTAAATAAATTTTTAGCTTGTCTAAAAATCCATGGATTACCCTGAGCTGCACGTGCAATCATGACAGCATCACATTGCGTATAATCAAACATTTTTTTAATGTCATCTACACAAAATATATCTCCGTTTCCAATTACTGGTATCGAAACATTCTCTTTTAGGGTTTTGATTAGATCCCAGTTCGCTCTTCCTCTGTATCTTTGTTTAGTAGTCCTTGGATGAAGTGTGATTGCTTTCACACCAATATTTTGCAATCTGTATCCAACCTCTGATACAATAATATTTTTATCATCCCAGCCAGCTCTCATTTTTACAGTAACTGGAGTATCGGGCACTGCCTCGATAACTGCCTTGGTGATCTCATCCATTAAACATAGGTCCTTTAACGCTGCAGAACCGCCTCCTTTCTTTGTCACCTTAGGTACTGGGCAGCCATAGTTAATATCAATGATATCAGGGTTAAAATTATTTTTAACAAATGATGCTGCTTTGCTCATTGTTTCTGGGTCGTTACCAAAAATTTGAATTCCAATAGGTCTTTCCTCATCTGAAAAACGTATCATTTCAAGTGTGCGGATATTTTCACGAATGATTCCATCTGCTGATACGAATTCTGAATAAACCAGACCCGCACCCATTCTTTTGCATAATACTCTGAATGGATAATCTGTAAATCCCGCCATCGGAGCAAGGAGCACAGGAAAGTCAATCTTGATTTTTCCAATTTTCATTTGTCTATTAAAAAAGAAAATGTAATTTTTCTGGCTATATTATTAGCATTTGAATAACTTAAAATTAAATAAAAAATAAATACAGAGAGAAATAATGAGTAGAGTTTGTGATGTAACAGGAAAGAAGCCGATGTTTGGTAACAACGTTAGTCATGCGCACAATAAATCTCGTAGAAGGTTTAATATCAATCTTCAAAAAAAACGTTTCTGGTTAGCAGATGAAAAAAGATATGTAACACTTCGAGTTTCCACACGTGGTTTACGTATCATTGATAAAAAAGGTATCAGAAAAGTACTTAATGAACTAAAGGCAAAGGGTAAAAAGATTTAGCCCTTTCTTTAAATAGGTTTTAATTACTTCTCGTTTAAAACCATGTCATTAAATTTTCAAATATAGCTTTAGTATTATCTTACCCATCTTGTTGCTTTCTTAAAAAAGCAGGAACTTCAAGCCTTTTTTCATATATCGCAGGTGAATCTTTTGTATCATCAAAAATCAGCCTCTGATCGTCCTCCTCACTTACTGATTCTATAGCATTTTCTTTTTGATAATGAAGCGGCTCATTTACTTGATCTAGAAGTTCTCTGGTTGGTACGGACTTTTCAACAGTTTTTAATGCTTCTGCATCTATACTCATAGTGTTGAATCCGGTTGAAATTACTGTCACCTGAATATCATCTTTCATATTCGGATCGATAACTGCTCCAACAATAATATTTGCAGATTCTCCAGCCTCTTCAAGGATAATACTTGTAGCCTCGTCAATCTCATGTAAGGTAATATTATCGCCTCCAGTAATATTCACTAAAACACCTTGTGCTCCAGCTATTGACGCATTGTCTAATAGTGGGCTTGAAATTGCCTGTTGTGCAGCGAGCGCAGCACGTTCTTCTCCTTGTGCAATCCCAGTACCCATAATAGCTTCTCCCATGTTTTTCATAATTGTTTCAACATCAGCAAAATCTAGATTGATCATACCATGAACATTTATCAAATCAGAGATGCCTTTGGCTGCTTGATGTAGTATACCATCAGCCATTTTGAAAGCTTCTGGTAGGGTAGTAGATTTATCAACAACTGATAAAAGTTTTTGATTTGGAATTGCAATCAATGTATCGCAGGATTTTTTCATTTCTGCTATTCCCTCTAATGCACGATTATATCTTTTCGGACCCTCAAATTTAAATGGTAATGTAACGATGCCAACTGTTAATATCCCTAATTCTCTTGAAATTTGAGCAATCATAGGAGCCGCACCAGTACCTGTTCCGCCGCCCATTCCACCGGTAATAAATGCCATGTCTGCACCTTCAAGTAAATTATAGATAATTTCACTATCGGCTTCGGCTGCATTTTTACCAACACTTGAATTGGCTCCTGCACCCAATCCTTTTGTTAGGTTTTTACCGATTTGTATCTTGTGTTCTGCTGGATTATTATCTAAATCTTGTGCATCGGTATTGATTGCGATAAAATCGACTCCCTGCATTCCAGATGTAATCATACGATTTACTGCATTTCCTCCTGCACCGCCAACTCCGACAACTTTTAGGTTTGCTTTTTGCTCTGATAAACTATCGAATTCGAATAACATATATATTCTCCTTTGGTTTGTGGATTAAAAAAAATCTTTAAATAATTGTTTAAGTTTTTCAAAAAAAGATGTAGATGTCCCATTTAATCTTTTTTGTTCATTAGAATGCAGGGGCCATAGTAATAGGCCCAGTAATGTTGAATTTATTGGATTATCTGCAAAGTTTTTGTTACCTTGAATATTTATAGTTGGTTTTCCTATTCTAATTGGTATTCTTAACATTTCTTTAGCAAAAGGAATAATATTTTTTAGCTGGGATCCACCGCCAGTTAATACTGCACCATATGTAAGCGAATTATTAATACCAGATCTATTTATTTCATTCTGAGCTAGCTGGAAAATCTCTTCCATTCTAGCCTCTACATATTTAGATAGTTCATTTTCAGATATTTTCTGGACATCGCTATCATTATTATTTGATGGAATCTCAATGTCTAGCTTGGATGAAGAAAGAGAGGCTTTTGCTGATGCATATTGAATTTTTATTTCTTCAGCCTGATCAATACTAATTCTAAGCATAACTGCTATGTCATTTGTTATACTTGCCGAACCAATTGGAATAACCGCTGAATGACGTACTGCGCCATCCTTAAAAATTGCTACCCCAGTTGTTGTTGATCCAATGTCAATCAAAGAAACGCCCAATTTTATTTCATCTTTCGTAAGAGTAGATATTGCTGCAGCAAGAGGTTTGAAAACCAAGCCACTTATGTTTATTCCAATCTCTTCAGCAGATTCAACTAAATTTTTCATTGCAGAAGTTGCAGCTGTTACTAAGTGCACATGACCTTCAAGCCTCCTGCCAGATAGTCCAATAGGGTTATCAATTTTTTCGAGAGTATCAACAATGAATTCTTGAGGAATAGTATGTAATATGTCTCTATCTGGAGGCAATGCAATTCCTTGTGTTAGCTCCAAAACTCGATTTATGTCTTTTTGAGTGATAGAGTTATTTTCAATTTCTCTATTTGTTGTGTTTCTGTTTAGAGCAACTGCACCTTGAGTATTCATACATTTAATGTGGTTACCAGTAAGTGATATAAATGCAGTATTAATTTTTTTATCGGCCATAATCTCTGCTTCATTTACTGCTACTTCCAATTGTTCAATTAATTGATTTCTATTTGTAATTGCTCCTTGATTGAAACTTTCTTTTACTGCACATTTTCCAATGCCCAGTAATTTAATCCTTAAACTTTCTGGGTCGAAGGAACCTATGGCGCAGTAAATATTCTCTGAGCCTATATCTATACCAGCGACTAAAGTATTATTTCTAATATTATTTATACCTTGCATTTTACTCTTTTACAATGACTTGATTATTGTATCTCATATCGAGGTAAGCAAAGTCAGTGATATTTTTTTTGTTGCCCATGGTTTTTTCAAAAGCTCGCAATAAATCTATTTTATAATGCGTATCACTATTTCCAAGCATTATTTTCGTTGGATTCTCAGCAAGAACCAAATTGATTTCATCATTATTAGTTAAAAATATTTCTGAAATATTATGGTATAAATCAGGATGGTTTTGATTAAGAAGCCTAAGCCAGTCGATTGTATCTTTTATTTTTACAGATAAAGCTTTTTCCCCAATTGGATAGAGTTTTGGTTCCGAATTAAACCTAGATAGTGTAGGAACACTGTAGCTTTTGACTTGTTCAATATGTGGTATTACAAAGCAGTGCTCATCAAGCATTATCATTTGATCTGGACCACTGTTAACTCTTGCAAATGGAACTCTTTCGGAAATTTCTAGAATTACTTTATCAGGATACCTATGGCTGAGTCTTGCTCCTTTTATAAATGGATGTTCATAAATTTTATCTAATAAGATATTAATATCTGAATGAAAATTTCCGGCATCAAAAGAGCTTTCCAAGTATTGTAAATAGTAATCACTTCCTAAAACTGAAGTTCCACAAATATAAATATTAGTTTGATTTAATGAAGATTTTTTTTCACCCCAGAAGTATGATAACCAGATTAACATTATTATCGATGATACGGTAAAAACCCTAGTGATGGCAGTTAGTAAATCTTTTATGTGCGCTCTATTAGCTTTCATAGGGATATAAATCTGAACTTTCAAAGCCTATTGTTTTTATTTCTAATTCTAGCATTATTCCAAATTTTTCATATATTTTTTTTCTGCTTAGTCTAATTAAACCAGTAATATCAATTGCTTTTGCGTTTCCATGATTAATAAAAAAGTTTGCATGATGGGTAGATATTTCTGCTCCTCCAATTCGTGTTCCTTTTAAGCCAACTTCATCAATTAAAAACCCTGCTGCTAGCTTATCATGAGGGTTTTTGAAAACGCTACCTGCAGATCTGAATTTGAGAGGCTGACTGCTAATTCTGCCTTTGCTAGCTATAACTTTCTTTTTTTTAATCTCTGCTTTTGTAGCTTTACTTAATTCGAACTTGGCTGATAAAATAAATTCGTTTGAATTAAATGATGAGTATCTATATTTAAACTCTAGGTCCTCAGGATACAATGTTTTTATTTTTCCATCGGTATTAATAACATTCACAGATACCAAAAAATTTGATATTTCTGACCCCCATGCTCCTGCATTCATCATCAGTGCACCTCCTAAAGTTCCAGGAACACCTACCAAACTTTCTAAACCAGTTAAATTATGCTTTATAGACTCTTTTACTAACCTACCAAGCATGACACCTGATTCAGCATTTACTGTGCTTTTTTTGATAGTCAATGATTTCAAAGCTTTAGCGGGAGTAATGATAATTCCATTAATTTTTTTATCATTAACCAATAGGTTAGATCCTGAACCAACGAAATAAAATTTTAAATTATTTTTATTTATTATTCTTATTATTTTTATTAAATCCTTTACATCATATGGTGTTATATAGGCTTTGACCTCCCCACCAATGCCATATGATGTGTGCTTTGCCATACTTTCATTTTCTAAAAGAATTCCTCGTAGATTTTTTTTTATTTCTGATATAATCATTGATATTTAATTGCCATAATTTTCAATTAGGTATTCATTATATTTATCACTGAAGCGCCATATATCGCCTGCACCCATTGTAATTACCATATCTTTAGGTTGAACTAATTGCTCTAAAATATTGTTTAAATCGTTCAGATCTTTTAGGTGGTGTGTGTTGTTATGACCTAGATGATTTAATTCATTTATAATTAATTTAGAGCTTATACTATCAATTGGTTTTTCTCTGGCTGGGTATATTTCAGTAATTATAATTAAATCCGATTTAAAAAGGGATTCTGCAAATTCTTTGAAGAAATCTCTTGTTCTGCTAAAAAGATGAGGCTGAAAAACACTAACGATTCTCTTATTCCATCCATTTTTTGCAGCATTGATTGTAGCTTTTACTTCAGTGGGGTGATGTGCGTAATCATCAACAACCAAAATATCTGTTTTATTTTTTTTTATTTCAAATCTTCTTCTTACACCTGTATAGCTATTTATACCCTTTTTTAATAATTCTAATGGGGTATCTATCTCTAATCCCAAAGCTATTGAAGCTAAAGAATTCAAAACATTATGTTTTCCAGGAACATTAATTTTAATTTCGCCTAAATCTTTATTTTTATGAAATAGACTGTACTTGGATTTGTTTCTAGCATACTCAATATTTTTCGCACGATAATCAGCATTATCAGATAGTCCATATGTTGTGGTAGGTTTTTTTATTTTTGGCATAATTCTCATTAAAGAATCTGAATCAGCGCATAATATCACAGTTCCGTAAAACGGAACTGATTTACAAAATTGTAAAAAAGCATCTTCAATATCATTTATATCTTTGTAACAATCAGTGTGTTCCATTTCTAGATTTGTAACAATTGCAATAGTCGGGTTTAGAGCTAAAAAACTTCTATCATACTCATCGGCTTCAACGACGATCAATTCACCTGATCCAAGCTTCACATTTGTATTAAGGTTACTAACTAGTCCACCAACAACTAAAGTTGGGTCGTAGCCAGATTTTTCTAATATCATACCAATCATTGAGGATGTGGTCGTTTTTCCATGAGTTCCTCCTACTGCGATACTTGTTCGTTTTAAGTTTATTAATTCTCCAAGCATCTCTGCACGCCTTATGACAGGTATGGACCTGTCGATTGCTGATAAGATTTCAGGATTATCCAATGGTACAGCACTTGAATAAACTACCGCATCAGCGCCTCCAAGGTTATTTAAATCATGCCCAATTGAAATATTAATGCCTAGTGATTCTAATCTTACAACATTTTCTGAAGCTATTAAATCAGAGCCTGTAATCTTAAATCCAAGATTATTAAGTAATTCAGCTATACCGCTCATTCCAATACCACCAATGCCAATAAAATGAATAGATTTTACCTTTTTAAACATTTGATACCATATCAATTATATGATCAGCTATTTTTTTTGTGGCATTAGGCTTACCTAATGCCTTCGCAGCAATAGACATTCTTTCTAAAGTTTTTTTATTATTTATCAAATGGTTGATTTTCTTAAACAGTTCATTTGAGTTTAAATCTTTTTCTTCAATTAGAATTGATGCCCCAGCTTGATAGAGTGTTTCAGCATTTTTCATTTGATGATTACCTGCAGCCGCAGCAAATGGTATTAATATACTTGGTTTACCACATGTTGTAACCTCAGACAAGGTTAGTGCTCCGCTTCTACAAACCACTAGGTTAGATAACGCATATGCACTAGCCATATCGTTAATAAATGGGACTATTTTTATTGTGTTATTTTTGTATTTCTTGTATTTACTATAATCATTATCACCAGTTTGCCATAATACCTGAATAGATTCATTGTCAAATTTATTTATAATACTTTCCATGGATTTATTTAAAACAGCTGACCCTTGACTACCACCAAAAACAAAAAGAGTATTCTTTTTAATATCCATGCCATATGCTTTTATGGCTATTGTCTTATTTCCTGAAACAATATTGTTTCTTATTGGATTTCCTGTTAAGACTAGTTTATTATCAAAATTTAGATTATCAGTTTTGAATGCAGCGCAGATTAAATTGGCTTTTTTTGAAAACCATCTTGTAGTTATTCCTGGGAAAGAATTTTGCTCTTGTAATACGATTGGAATAGATCTTTTTTGTATTGTTGCCATAAATAGTGGAAGCGCACTGGCGTAGCCTCCGGTTCCTATAATCAATGTCGGATTAAATTCTTTAAAAAGTGCGCTAACTTTTAATAATGATCGTAAAATTCTATAAGGTAGAATTAAATTTTTCATTATACTAGCCAAACTAAATCCCCTTTGCAAACCTCTTATAGGTAATAATGTATGCAATAAGTCTTTCACTGGATAAACTTTAGCCTCCAATCCAAAATTAGAGCCAATAAAGTGTATTTCGGCTTTAGGGAATCTTTCTTTAATTTCTTCACCTATAGCGATTGCGGGGAATAGGTGCCCGCCAGTTCCTCCACCAGCTATAACTATTCTAAAATTATCCAAAATTTAGACTGCTCCAAGATTTGGTACTGTTAATACTTCGTTTTGCTTTACTTATATTTAGTAGAATACCAATCATTACCATATTAATTAGCATACCTGATCCACCATAACTAATAAGAGGCATTGGTAAACCAGTAACGGGAAAAAGTCCAGTAGCAACAGCAGCATTAACAAAAGCATAAAGAACAATATTTATGCATATACCCATTGCTAAAAATATTCCAAATGGGTCTGTACATCTTTTAGCTATTTTAATACCTCTAAAAAAAATAAATAAAAACACTAATAATAAAGGAAAAGTTCCTAATAAAAATCCAAGCTCTTCACCAATGATAGAGAAAATAAAGTCTGTATGCGGGGTAGGAAGGAGGTGATTTTTCTCTGTGCTATTTCCCAAACCAGACCCTAACCAGCCACCATTACTCATACTTAATTCTGCCTGATATGCCTGGTAACCATCGGATTTAATATCAGGAGTAAAAAAAGAACGAATTCTCGCCCATCTATAAGGAGAAAAGTAAATAACCGGAAAACTGATCAATAATCCTACAAAAATTGAAGTCAAAATATGAAATATTCTAGCTCCACTGATAAATAAAAGAAGTATTCCAATTAATCCTAACATGAAAGCGGTACTAAAATCAGGTTGAATAACTATAAATGCCATCATGATACCAATAGCAGTAATACATGGTAAAAACCCATCATATAGATTTTTTATACGAGCTTTGATTTCATCTAAGTAATAGGAAAGAAATATTATTAAAGATAGCCTTGCAATATCTGAAGTTTGAACTGAGAATAGACCTAGATATAGCCACCTGGCTGGACTATCCACACCATTTATTAAATAATATCCTTTAGTAATTATTAATAAGACTATAGAACCCACTAATATATATGGCGCTATGTATTTAAGATTTCTATAATCACAAACTAAAGCAACAAATAAGCATAAAAAGCCAATAGAAATTCTTTTCAGATGATTTTTTAGATATAAAGATTCTGTAAGGCCTCCAGACCTGACAAAAGACTCATTCCAGCTAGCACTGTAAAGCATTATTGTACCAAAAGCACTAAGAAATAATACCAAAAACAACAATGGCTTATCATAGTTTTGTATTGATATGTTTAATCTCATAATTAATCTAGGTTGTTAACCAAATAAGCAAATTTATTTCCTCTTTCTTCAAAATTATTAAATTGATCAAAGCTGGCGCATCCCGGAGACATAAGTACTATGTCACCGGGAGCAGCTAGCTTATGGGCAGATGCCACCGCTTGTCTAAGACTACTTACACGATTGAGTCTCACCGCATCCCCAATAGCGGTAGCAATCTCCCCTCCGGCTTCTCCATAAGATACTATGTGCTTTACATGACGTTTGGTATGCGGAAGAAGTAGCCGAAAATCTGAATTTTTATTTTTACCCCCTAAAATGAGAATAATAGGGTTATCAAAACTATTTGTTGCGACAATAACTGAATGGACGTTTGTTGCTTTTGAATCATTAATATATGTTACCCCTTTTAATTTTCTAATGGTCTGAAGCCTATGATCAATTCCACTATAATTTTTCATAGTATTTTTTATTGTTTTATTATCTACATTTAATATTCTAGCAACAGTTGCTGAGGCAATCAGGTTTGACAAATTATGTTCCCCTTTTAATAATATTTCATCTAAAGAACAAATTAGTTCATTTCTTTCATCATAAATTTTTGTTTCGCAAACATTAAAAAATTGTGTCTTATTTTTTAAACTAAATGGAATTTGATTTGGTCTGCGGCCACTAAACTCTTTTCTAAAAGTGTCATCATCCTCATTATAAACAATTTTATCATCTTCTTTTGAATTAGTAATCATTTTCAACTTCATTTTTATATATTCATCCATACTTTTATGGCGGTCTAAATGATCTGGGGAAATATTCAGAAAGACACTAATTATTGGTCTGAATTGATTTATGAATTCTAACTGGAAGCTGGATATTTCTAATATTAAAATATTGCCAATATCTGGGTTCTTTATTTCCTCTAAGATTATTTTTGACAAAGGTATTCCGATATTGCCGGCGAGAATAGGACTTAGTTTTTTTGTTTTTAGCATATTATGTATTATGCTTACAGTTGTGGATTTTCCGTTTGATCCTGTAACTGCGACAATTGGAATATTTGTTAGGCTACTTGCAAATTCTATCTCTCCAATAATTGGAATAGTTATTTTTTTAGCTTTTTTTATTATATCTATGTCACTTGGTACGCCTGGGGAGACAACCCAATAATCTGCATCATAGATTTTATTCGTATGCTTTCCTATCTCGCAATCAATACCTTTTTTAATTAGGATATTTCTATTATTGATTATTTCTTTATCTTTACTAAAATCACTAACAAAAATCGTTGCCCCCAATTGATTACCTAGTAATGCAGCTGCATAACCGCTTTTTTTCAAGCCAATTATTGTAATTTTTTTTCCTTTTTGATTTGTCCTATTGATTTTTTCAATCATTGCTATCGTATCTTAAAAGTTGTGAGTGAAAAAAGTGCCAATAGAACCCCGACTATCCAGAATCTTACAACAATTTTACTTTCCTTTATTCCGCCGAGTTCATAATGATGGTGTATAGGAGCCATCCTAAAAAATCGCTCGCCTTTTCCAAATTTATACTTGGTATACCTGAAAAATAAAACTTGGATAATAACTGATACTGTTTCAAATACAAAAACCCCTCCAATAATAAATAATAAGAGTTCTTTTTTTAGGACTATAGCAAGTGTCCCAAGGGCAGCCCCTGTTGATAGAGACCCAGTGTCGCCCATGAAAATTTCAGCTGGAGAAGTATTAAACCAAAGAAATCCTAAGCAAGCACCAACCATAGCACTGGAGAAAACACTCAATTCACCAGCATCGGGAAGATATAAGATATTCAAATAATCAGAAAAATCTATCCTCCCAGTTATGTAAGAAACTGCAGCAAACACAGAGAAGCAGATAGCTAAAAGTCCAATAGCTAAACCATCTAATCCATCTGTAAGATTAACTGCATTAGATGTGGCGCTGATAACAATTATAACAAAAAGAGGATAAATATAACTTAGGTCAATTTCTATATTTTTTAAAAATGGCACGGTGGTCTTCGTATTGAAATTCATAAACTCATTACTGTTTACTATCCAATAGCTAATTAATATACCCAATGTAATCTGACCGATCATTTTATAACGAGCAATCATTCCTTTTTCAACTTTTTTAATAACTTTTAAGTAATCATCAATAAATCCAATAATTCCCATCCATACTGTAGATATGATAACTATTTTTATCATTGTATTATCTAAGTTAGAGAACATAAGGGTAGGGAGGAGTGCAGCTAAAATTATAATCACTCCTCCCATAGTAGGCGTGCCCCTTTTAACGAGGTGTGTCATTGGACCATTATCACGTATCTCTTCACCAATTTGATTTTCTTTTAATTTTTTTATTATAAATGGACCAATGATAAAAGATAGTATAAGTGCAGTTATTGCTGCTAGAGCTGAGCGAAATGTGATGTATTCAAATAGATTGAAAACAGTAATTGATTCTTTTAAAGATAAAAAATAGTTATTTAACATTATTTTTTAAAAACTCCAGATAAAATATTCTCCATTTTCATCCCTCTAGATCCCTTAAAAAGAATTTTGTCATTATCCTTTAGCTCCGTTCTCAAATGAGAGATCAGATCTTTCCTTTCGTCGTAATGAACATTTAGTGACACCCCGTTAATTACTGATTGTGCATATTTCATTTCATGACCAATGGTAAAAACGGCATCTAGTCCCACGTTAGAACATTTGAATCCTAGTTTTTCATGTTGGTCTTTAGAAGCATCACCTAATTCCATCATATCGCCGAGAACAACAATTTTCCTTCCATCCCCTGCGAATGCCATCAAGTATTCTATTGCTGCAAGGCATGATTCTAGATTTGCATTATATGTATCATCGATAATCGTTACTGATTTGTAGTTTAGTATTCTGCATCTTCCTCCAGGTGGTTTAAATGTTAATATTTTCTCTTGAAGAAAATCCCATTCTAACCCAAGTGTAGTTGATACTGCAGATACAGCTATAATATTCTTTGCAAAGGAAAGATTTTTTGATTTTGTCTTTATTTCTTTTGAATCAATCGTCAGTACTATTGAACCATCATCATCATGGTGAATGTCAGCAGGAAAATCACACTCTGCATTTAGTCCATAAGATATTTTTTCACCTTTTATTTTTATCGACCTCAATCTCTCATCTGCATAATTAACATATGCTATTCCTTTATCTAGATAATTGAAAAGTGCAACTTTAGTCTCTAAAATATTTTCTACTGAATGAAATCCTTCTAAATGTGCGGAAGATATATTTGTAATGAGTCCGTGAGTTGGATTAGCGATATCACATAGGTATTGAATGTCTCCAGGTTGATTAGCCCCCATTTCGATTATTGATATATCGTGATATTTATTTATTTCCAGTAAAGATAATGGTAGTCCAATAGATGTATTATAGTTCCCTTGAGTTGCATGGACATTATATTTATTATTTAATACATGACTTAGTAACTCTTTTGTAGATGTTTTACCGTTAGAACCAGTTATTGCTATAACTGGGATATCAAAGGTGTTTCTCCATATATTTGCAATTAAGCCTAAAGCTATACGAGTATCTTTAACTAAAATCTGCTTCATTTTAAGTTCTTCGTTGACACTCAATTCGCTGACTAGTGCAGCTGAAGCATTTTTTTTCTGGACCTCATTGATATACTGATGGCCATCACTTCGAATACCATTTAATGCTATATATAAGTCTCCGGGTTTACAATTTCTACTGTCAGTTGTTATGCCAGTTATTGGAATATCTAAAGATTCACCAGTTAATATTTTTATGGTCTCGGCTAATCTGTTCGAATTTTTAATATCTACTCTCATCGCCATTCATTAATGATTTTATAATCAGAGTAAAATAATTTTTCACCTTTAACCTCTTGATATTCTTCTCGACCCTTTCCAAGTATTACAATCATATCATTTTCCGAAACTAATTTGATAGCCGTGTTTAATGCTTCTGCTCTGTCGTTAAATACCTCATAACAGTTTTTGGTGAATCCAGAGATTATATCTTTATTGATTTTATCTTGGTCTTCATATCTCGGATTATCCGGAGTAATGAAGCACTTATAACAGAATATTTCAGCGATTTTTGCCATTTCAGGCCTTTTATTTTTATCTCTTTCCCCGCCTGCTCCAAAGATTCCGTATATTTTATTTTCTTTATTTATAAGTTCTTTAAGAGCACCTAAAACTTTTTCGTATGCATCAGGTGTATGAGCATAGTCTATAACGACTTTTGCACCATTTGATAATTTGAATATCTCCAACCTGCCAGAAATAGATGTACAAGAATTAATTCCTTGAGCTATAGCTTTACTATCTAATCCCATAGCATGCAATAATGATACAGAAGCAAGTATATTTTCTTTATTAAAATCTCCGATTAAACTTGAATTTATATTGTAATAAAAATCACCAGCTTTTATAGTTCCTTTGATACCCTTTAAAGTTGAATTTGCATTTAGAAAGTGTATTGTATCGCCATTTCCTTTGGAAAAAAATAATACCGTGGCAACTGTCTCTTTCGCTATCCTTTTTCCATTTAAGTCGCTACTATTAATTATTGCTGCTCCATCAATACTTAACATTTTAAATAAACGAGATTTGGCCTGGTAATAGGCTTCCATTGATGGGTGATAGTCTAAGTGCTCTGGCGTAATGTTAGTAAAAACAGCAAAATTAAAACATATATCTGCTACTCGGTATTGATCCAGGGCATGCGAAGAAACTTCCATTACGATATGGGTAAATCCTGAATTTTTTAATTCAAAAAATAATTTTTGTAGGCTAATAGCATCTGGAGTAGTAAGTGTTTTTTTCTGATCAAAACCTTCCGCAATGATGCCAGTGGTACCGATTTGTGCTGTTTTAAACCCTGCTTTATTCAAAGCATTTGCAATTAAATATGCTGTTGTAGTTTTTCCATTCGTACCCGTGATACCAATTACTATAATATCTTTAGAAGGACTATTAAATAATTTTGATGATACAAGAGAAACTGCCTTTCTAGGATTAGCTACTTTTATCTGAGGAATAGGATCAATATCCATGTCTCTACCATTTGTAATTACAGCACTTGCACCATTACATATTGCCTGATCGATAAAATCATGACCATCAAAATTCGTTCCTGGCACAGCTATAAATAAATCACCAGGGTGAACTTTATTTGAATCAGTTTTGATTCCAGATATGTTAATGCTTTTGTAACTATTATCGGGTTCAATTAAATCCTCAACTAAGTAAAATAAAGATTTTCTCATTTTAGTTTTACCAAACAAATATCATTATATCTTAAAGTAGTGCCAGGCTTCGGCATTTGAGATACGACTTTGCCAGAGCCTTCTATTTTTATTTTTAATCCGGTTTGGTTAATTATTTCCATCGCTTTCTTTAAACTTTTTCCTTTTAGATTTGGAACCTTAATGGTTCTTACACTTGCTTTTGTGCTTAAAGATATAGGTAAATGGTTTTTTAATAGTTCTGTATCTAATGGCAATTTGAATTGACTGGTTGCTAACGCATCTTGTTTTTTTTCTGGCGGTCTTATTTTGTCATCCATATTAATTATTCTATTAATTATCCTTTTGAAAGCTACCGCAGCTCCCTGACCACCCCAGTGCATTGGCGCATCCGGCTCATCAAGAATTATGGCACCTAAAATTTGAGGTTCATTTAAAGGGAAGAAGCCTACAAAGTTTGAAATAAACTCATTATCTGAGTATTTCCCATCAATATATTTTTGGGCAGTACCAGTTTTCCCAGCTATTTCCCATCCAGCTATGTCGGCTTCCACCCCTGTTCCATCAGAAACAACTTGCCTAAGCATTTTTTTTACTTCATTCATAATTTTCTGGTTAGAAATTTTTCTTTTAAATCGGATTTCGACATTCTTATCTATTTTATTATTTACACTTATTATTTGTTCAACTAAGTATGGTTTAACTAAAAATCCTCCATTGGCAATAGCTGCAAACGCTGTTGCTAGTTGCATGGCACTTACCGCAACTTCATGACCCATTGATATTTGCCCTACTGATATTCTGCTCCAATTCTTGTAAGGTTTTAAACTACCCGATGTTTCTCCTCTTATGCCAATATTTGTAGCAGAGCCAAATCCAAAAAGCTTTGCATATTTATGAATCGTCTTGCTACCTAATCTTTCTGCAATCTTTATTATTCCTATATTACTTGAATGCTTAATAATTTGAGGAAGTGTAAGCTGGTCATAGGGCACATGATCTTTAACAATTTGATTGAAATATTCAAACTCACCATTTTCACAATTAAACTCTTCTGCTAGACTTATTTTATTTTCTGATAAAGCTGCAACTGCAGTAACAATTTTAAATGTAGACCCTGGCTCAAATTGATCTGTAATTGCACGACAATGATGATTGTCTATTTTATATTCAAAAAAATAATTATTATCAAAGTCTGGCACAGAAGCCATGGCAAGAATCGCACCTGTTTGAGGGTTCATAATAATACCCATCGCAGATAAAGAATTTGTCTCTTTTTTTCTTTTTTTAAGCTCTTCCTGTAGTATGCTTTGATAATTTAAATCTATTGTAAGTTTAATATTCTTACCATCCACTGATGGGATATATGGAAGTCCGCTCCTAGATTGGTATTTCCCTTGCCAGCCTCTGCTCTTAATAACTTGACCTGGTGTTCCAGATAAAAATTTATCATAATCTTTTTCTATACCTGATATCCCTTTGTCTTCAGTGTCTGTATAGCCGAGTATTTGACTGGCTATTGAGCCATGAGGATAAGTTCTTCTGTAATGTTTTTTTATTTTTACGTTAAATGCTGATTCCAGGTTGCTTTCCCTCACATCATATTTGAGATTCCTCTCTAAATATTCAAAATTTTTACCTGAATTAAGCTTTTTGATATAGTATTCATGAGGCCTGCCAGTAATTTTATTTAAATCTTTTGCTAAAGCATCCTTATTTTTCACTATTGAGGGATTTATGCTTAAAGTATAGTGAGCTATATTTCTAGTAAGAGCATCACCGTTTCTATCAAAAATATTCCCTCTTTCTGCAGGAATTAATTCTTTTCGATGAGCTTGAGCAGTAAGTTTTTTTCTGTTTTCATCTGCTTGTAATATTTGAACACTAAATAATTTTCCGCAAAGCACAACCCAAAAAGAAATAATTACAAAGCTAATTACTCTTATTCTGGATCTGTATTTTGTGAAAGACTTAGTCAAAGATCGGTACTCTTTTGCTTATTGATTGCGACAATAAGTGTTTCTGGAACCGCTACGACCATACCTAACTCTTCCATTGCCTTGTAAGTAATCACATCAGATCTACTTAGTTTCTCAATCTTATTTTTTAATTCATCAATTTCGCTTCTCAATTCTCTTGCAGTAGTGTTTTGAATTTCAATTGCCAACATAGATTCGTCAATGTATTTAAAAATCCATAGATAAACAATTAAGCACGCTATACTACCAATTGTAAATAGAAAGAATAATATCCCTTGCATGAAGTTTCCTGTTTTAACAGAACGTCTTTGCTTTTTTCTCCTCATATTTTTTCAGCACATCTCATTTTCGCGCTCTTTGATCTACGATTTTCATTAACTTCTTCATTGGTAGCCATAATTGGCTTCTTAGTCAAGATTTTTAATAAACCATTTTTACTATATTCTTTAAAATTTCTTTTTACTAATCTATCTTCAAGGGAGTGAAAGCTAATTATTACTATTTTTCCTCCTTTTTCTAGAAAATCTATATAACTAGATAAAAATTCTGAGAGTTTTTCTAATTCATTGTTTACTGCAATCCTAAATGCTTGAAAAACTCTTGCGATTGTTCTATTTCTCATATTTGGAGGAGTACAGTTTGTTATCACGCTTACTAGTTCCTGGACATTATTAATTGGCAATGACTTAGCTAACTTTTTAGCAATAGACCTGGACCTTTTTTCTTCCCCATAATAAAAAATGATATCTGCTAGTTCAGTTTGTGTGGAATTATTGATAAGTTTTGCTGCAGTGAATGTATTTGATTGATCAAAACGCATATCAAGATGGCAATCATTTTTATAACTAAATCCCCTATCACTAGAATCAAGTTGCATCGAAGAAAGCCCAAGGTCCAATATTATTCCATTTACTTTCTTTATATCCATCGCTTTCAATATTGATGGGAGATTTGAATACGAATTCTTTATTATATAAAAATTTTCGAAGCTGCTTTTTAATGACTTCCCATATATGTTTAGGGCTTCTTGATCAATATCCATGCTGATTAAAGTTCCCTTTGAGGAAAGGTTTTTTAAAATAATTTTTGAGTGACCACCGGGGCCGCAGGTGCCATCTACGTATATACCATCTGGATGAATATTAAGAAATGAAATAAGCTCATTTTTCAATACTGGATAATGAATTAGAGAACTATCAACTGAATGACTTTGTGTCATATGACAATCTTTTCAGCAAGAGCATTGAATTCATTGGGGTCATCATTTATGTTATTTTTATCTACTTTTTCCAATGTGTTCGGATTCCATATTTCAATTTTGTTAATCATTCCAAGTATTAATGTTTCTTTTGTAAGCCCGGCATAAGATAACAGGGACGGACTAATTATTATCCGCCCCTGTTTATCGCATGTGGAAGGGGTGGCAGATCTTGCAATCTGCCGGACAAAAGTTCTATGAATTCCTGAAATTGAGGATAATTTTCTTAACTCATCTTCAATTTTTTTCCACTCATTAATTGGGTAAACCCATATACATGGATCCTGTCCACGAGTTGCTATAAAGGTATTTTCATTATCTTCAGATAATGATTGTCTAAATTTTGCAGGAATATTAATCCTACCTTTTGAGTCTAGAGAGTATTGATACTCTCCAATAAAAGTATTAGATGTTAACGTCATGGTTTTAGCAAAAGTAGGGTAAATTCCCCACAATTCACCACAATCTTAAATAATTAGGAAATAAATTTCAATAAAATTTTGAAATTATTACAGTATATAAATGCAAGGATTTATACATATGTATAAAGATGGTAATTTTTTTATACTTTTTATTAATTAATTGGCTTGTACAGCTTTGCTGTAAAGCTTGACGGTGAGGATCTAATTATTAACCTTAGAGGATGTGGATAATTTTTTATTGGGTTTAATTCAACTCCATTTAAACGTATCCTTAGTTTAGTCGTGTTAGTAAATAATAATTCAGATTTAGATACAAAACCTTTGAGATTCAGTTCTGTGCCAGGGTTGAGGTATTTTACATAAGGCTCTAGTGTATCTTGCTCAATACTGACACCAATATCACTACCTGATAGAAGAGTCAAAAAGAAAGGTGGTTCTATTGATAATGATTCTTCAATGAACTTGTCCTCAGTGAAATTTGTTATTAGTAATTCTTCGCTAATTAAATCTACTTTTCTGATATTTTTTTCATTCGTTGAAATTGGTTTAGGCATTGTCTCATTAGATAGTTTTTTTATGATTATTATTGAAAAAATAAATAAAATTGATAGTATTGCTACCGTTATTATATCCTTACGAAGTTTTAAGTTAGTGTTAGAGAGAAGACCATTAATGTTTAATTTTTTGGATATTTGAATTTCATCTTTTATTTCATCTTTAATATTGTTGGTATTCAAATTTGGCTTTGTATGTCCAGCAAATGAATCTAATTGTTCAAGTGCCCTGTCCGCATCGCCACC
The DNA here is from genome assembly GCA_002718135.1 of Pelagibacteraceae bacterium. The sequence continues at coordinate 19,895 of PBDN01000003.1, forward strand.
AATTTCAATGGCGTATGCTCTCAGAAAAAGCCTGAGATAGGGGACTGGCAATATTTTAAAATCACCCTCTTCAATTGCAACGAGATATTTAATATTTATTTTTGTTCGAGTTTCTAATTCTTCTAAACTAATCTCTTTTGCAAGCCTTAGCTCTTTTAACTCTTTATAAAATTGCGCCATATTTAATCTAAATTTAACAGTTTGATATATCCATCACTATAGCAAGTTTATAATTATTCATACTTAGGATTTTTTCTTAATTTCTTTTTGATGCTTTTTTTTCTTTTATAATCTAATCTTTTTTCGTTGGATGACTTTTTTGGTGATGTTTTAATTCTTTTTTTTTTAAAAGCCAAAGAATTTTCTAAATAGGCTTTTAATCTTGAAATTGCTTCAGATTTATTGTTTTTTTGTGATTTATAAGTATTTACTTTTATAATTATTTTTCCAGATTTAGTTAAATACTTATGTTTTTTATTTAATAGTTTTTGTTTTATATCATGGTTTAGAGAATTGCTATTTGCAATATCAAAATGAAGACTGATAGCAGTAGAATTTTTATTAATATTTTGTCCTCCAGGACCTGACGATTTTATAGATTTATATTTTAGCTCTTTCTTTTTAATTACAAAATTTTTATTGATTTTTAATATCATTAAGTATCAGACTGTAAATTTTATAGAATTTTGACAAGGGAAGTCCCATAACATTGTAATAACATCCGTCAATTTTTTTTATCCAAACTGAAAACCAGTCTTGTATTCCATAGCCACCTGCTTTATCCAATGTTGAGTAGTTATCAATATAGTATAATAATTCATTGCTCGGGATGTTTCGAACAGTTACCTTCGTAATTTGACTAAATGTTTCTTGAACACCTTTATTTTTGTGAATGATAGATACTCCAGTTATAACATTATGAGTTTTACCCGAAAGGGATTTTAGCATTCTATAACTTTCATCTTTATTTCTTGGTTTTCCTAAAATTACTTTGTCAAGATAAACAATTGTATCCGCTCCAATAATAATTTTATTCCTATTATTTTCTGAAACTTTTTCTGCTTTTTCTTGGCTTAAAAATTCAGCCAATTTTTTAGGGCTTATTTCAGGGTTTATTTTTTCTAATATATTACTTGGAATTATTTCAAATTTTAGTCCAATCTTTTTAAGAATAGTCTCTCTTCTGGGTGATTTAGAAGCTAGAACTACTAGCGGTTTGGACATTAATAAATAACCTGTTTATTTTAAAACTGCACATCTCCCAATATGAGAGATTTTTTTGTTATTATTTTTTGCAATTATTTTATACACATATACCCCATTGGACAACACTCTACCAAATTCATTCTTTCCATCCCATAAAATTGAATTAAAACCCTGAGTGAATGACCTACTTCTAATATGTTTTATTTTTCTTCCCCCAATTGTGTAAATAAAAATTTCTACTTCTGCACTTAAGGAAAGTTCAAAAGTAAATTTCGTATTATCAATTATTGGATTAGGAAAATTAAATACATTATATATTTTTAGTTTATCATTTTTACTTATGTACAGATATATTTCATTTTGACTGGGGTTATTTGCATTATCCCATGCATAAATTTTAACGTTAATGTCTGATTCACCAAGGTTATCAAGCATTATTTCTCCTGTAGTGATACTATTTATATTATAATAAAATTGATCAGTAATATCTAATGATTCGCCTGTGCTAAGGTTTTCTAAAATAATCGAGTGTCCGAGTTCTTTAGTCAAGTTTATTCCTAACGGATCTGATATACTTAGAATTAAGTTCTCATTAATCCCTTTATGATCACCATTTCTTAAAATTCTTCCAGTAGAAGTCTTAAACTCAATTATAGGGCCCAGATTATCTATTGAATTTTCCCCACCAATCAAAAATATATTGTTTATTTCGCTTAAGGCATCGGTCTCATTATCATACAAATAAACTAGGATTTTACCAGGAGAGCTTGAATAGGATATATCTTGTGGTATCCTTATTTGGACTGACGACTGAGAGTTAGAAAAAGTGAAATTACCTCTAAACAAAGTTGGCCCAGGAAGAGTGTAAGTTATGCTTTGCTCGGTTGAGGCAATATTATAGGTTCTGGTAACATCTCTATTCGCATCTTTAAGTAAAATTATGCCGCTACCATTATTGACAATGAGATTTTGATAAAAATCAACAGATGCAATTTCTAGTGTTGATAATGTATCTTTATCAACGCTTATGGTTTCGAAGTAATTATGAGGTATTGATAGTCGCATTGCAGGGTCACCAAAAAGATGAAAGTATTCACTTTCGCTTGATCCATTTTTTATTGATTGTAAGATAACTCCTAGATTTTGTTGGGTAACTTGATTATCATTAAAAATTCTTTCAAATATTTCTTGCGTATATCTTTCATTGCCGGTTACTGTTATTGGTCTGCAGGTTGATATAACAGCAGCCGCACCATCCATTGGATAGCGTATTAGCTGTTCGCCAAATGATTCTGCTAGAGGATCATCAAAATGTCCAAATGAACAAGTACCTACTATCCAAAGCGGCATTTTAAAGTTTGTTTTTATGTTATCAATATCACCTCTATTCAAATATAATAATTTTTCTTGTGCGAGTTGAGAAGCAGAACCATGCCCAATATAGTTAATTATTGATGTCCCGTTTTTAAGCGATTGAAAAACGGCTTCAGTTGCATCAGGTTTAACTACTCCATACGCTGATGCATCACTTACTTCAGGGTATTCAAGCATATAAATTTTTTCTATGTCTATTTTTGATGGAATTATTGATGCTATGGTTTCAGAATTCAAGGTGTGACTTTTTCCTGTAGCAATGCCACCGTGATTGGGTTCAGGTCTCGCTGCATCATCTGCTACTAAAGTTATTTTTTGTTTCCAAGAACCATAATTTGGGTTTGACTCAATGAATAAAATCTTTTCAGCAAAATTTTCTACTTCATTAGAATTTTTTGCAGGAAACCGGCCAGTACTAAATTCTGGCATGGTTCCGTATATTGTTGATAATCGGTCATCTGATGGATAGCTAATATATGATTGGACTTGCACTGTGGGAACTATGATGCTTGATTCGCCATTAATATTACGATAATCATATCCAGAATCACCAAGCAGTAATAGATGAATAGGTTTTGGATTCATCCAATGTTCTTGAGTCCATTGGAGAAATGATCTTATTGCCATAGGATCTTCATTTCCTGCCGAAAATTCTTTATATATATTTTCAAGTGATGCGTAGATTGATGGACTTCTAAGATCAAGTATTGGCTTTGCAGCTTCATAAAAAACTTCTGGACCAATAATAATATAATTGGCAGCCAGATTTTCATTTCTTAAAGAATTAAAATTTATTCCAGGTTCATAATTTATTTCATCAATATTCAGTATTTCTGAACGGTCAACCACGATGAATCTTCCTGTATTTTCACCTTCAAGTACCACTTCTAATTTTTGATTATCTATAATTTCTATCGTTTTAGGTTGATTGGGGTAAGTAATGTCCAGTGCTAAAACATTGCTTGGAAGATTGGAGTGAAAATTAAATCTTACATTTGTGTTTTTTATTGGCGAAAAAAATTCTATACCATCAGAGTTAAAGATGAGCTCTCTACCATACTTAATCGTCAAATAGTCAAGGTATGGTGATGAATTATTATCGCTACTAGTATTATTAATGAAAAATGTGTTTTCAAGTCTATTTAAATCTTGGCCTAGTAATGAAGCAGAAATAGTTCTAGTACCATTTCCTGACCATGAGGCAGTATTTCCAATTTTATTTGAACTTGGTTCATTGAGATATACTTCAATGTTATGGAAGGTATTTAATGAACCGCTTGTTGAGTGACCTTTTATTTTTAATTCAATGGTTCCATCGACATTTTCTTTAGCATTTGGAGTATTTGTTGATATAGGCTGAGAACTTCCAAAGGTAATAGGCGAGCCATACCAATTGAGCCCGGATAATTCTAAATTAACAATATCATTTTCATAGTGATTATATGAGATTCCATAATCAAGAGTTAAAAATACTTCATCAGGTGCGTTTGATTGTGCAATTCTTTTCCCCCTAATTGAACTATCATCTGGAAATAATATCCAGCATTTATTATGGTTGAAATAAAGATTTTGATTCCAATCCACATTGTCCCCATTTACATCAAACCCAGATTGACTTCTTCCATAAAATATTATCCTATCATTTTCTTCAAAAAGACCATCAGTTTCCCCTTCAAATATTATTGGTACCTCAATCATATTTTCAGATAAACTAAGGTTGGTTTCTTGGCTTTTAGACCTTCCAAGCTCCGGCGTCATAAATAGCATTACAGATCTTGGATCGTAGTCATCAATATTATCAATATTGTTTTTTAGTAATTCGTAACTAATTGAGTATAAATCATCTTTGTAAACCAAAAAGTTCAACCAAATACCTGCTGGCAATGCTTCAGTTCTTTTAGATTTCCTATCTTCTTTTAAAACCCAATTTTTTGCTTGATTCCAATTAATAATTTTATTGGACAAAATTTTTGATTCATTTTTATCAGCAGGGCGGTATGAATTCTCACCCTTTGAAAAAATTATGCTAATTCGAATTTTATTTAAATATGAATTAGCACTTGTTTTAGGAAATACTTTTAATGTTGCTGTATTTAAATTTTTTAGTATCTGAATATTTGCCCATTCAAGGATATTCAAATTAGTATTATCTGACCGGAAAGGGATTTGAGACTCTTCACTTAGAATAATTTCAGCTTTAGGCATTATTCCATTTGGCAGACCGACAAAAATACTTTTTGGAAATAGATCTGCTGCTGTAGTTACAGAAATATCCAGTTCAATAAGCAACCTTTTTTCAGTGCTTGATATTATTTTAATATCTGTCTTGCCATATAAGGTAATGAAAAAAATAAATCCTACTAATGGGTATTTAATTTTGTGGTGCAAGATTTTATCTAATGCTTAGTTAACTAATTTTATTATAAAGTAAAAAAAAGATTAATTTCATCTTAAGAATATTCAATGATTTTAATCATTTTATGTTCCAAACAACCAACAAAAGATAACGGATATGTTTGATTTAGAGATAATAAAAAATTTATATAATGACTTTGAGGCTAAAACCAAAGCTACTAGAGATGCGTTGAAAAGGCCTCTCACATTTACCGAAAAGGTGCTCTTTAATCATATCGATATTGATGAAAGTCTTATGCTATCTGAACTTGGACGTGGGTCTTCATATGTTAACTTTAATCCAGATCGTGTAGCAATGCAGGATGCAACAGCTCAGATGGCATTGCTGCAATTTATTATGGCAGGTAAAGAAAAAGTTGCTGTTCCAACAACTGTACATTGTGATCATCTTATTCAGGCCAAATTAGGTGCCGAAGAAGATCTCTTAAATGCCAAAGAATCTAATTCTGAGGTATACGATTTTCTTGAATCTGTTTCAAAAAAATATGGTATTGGTTTCTGGGAACCTGGTGCTGGTATCATTCATCAAGTTGTTTTGGAAAATTATGCTTTTCCTGGTGGAATGATGGTTGGCACGGATAGTCATACTGTAAATGCTGGTGGTCTCGGCATGGTTGCCATAGGAGTTGGAGGTGCAGATGCTGTTGATGTAATGGTTGGAATGCCATGGGAGTTAAAATTTCCAAAGCTCATTGGTGTTTGTCTAAAAGGTGAGCTTGGTGGATGGGCTTCAGCAAAGGATGTTATATTGAAGGTAGCAGGTATATTGACAGTAAAAGGTGGTACCGGACATATACTAGAATATTTTGGTTCCGGTGCGGAAAAATTATCCTGCACTGGAAAAGGAACCATATGCAACATGGGTGCAGAGATAGGTGCTACAACATCAATTTTTTCTTACGATCAAAGTATGTCAAATTATCTTAAATCGACTGATAGGTATGAGCTTGCAGATCTTGCAGATCAAAATGCTGAGTTTTTATGTGGAGATATTGAAGTATATAAAGACCCTGAAGAATATTTTGATGAGGTTATAACTATAGATTTAGATACACTAGAGCCCCATATTAACGGTCCATTTACTCCAGACTTAGCTACACCAATCTCTGAATTTGCAGATATAGCTAAAAAAAATGATTGGCCGTTAAAGCTAGATGTTGGACTGATAGGATCATGCACGAATTCCTCGTATGAAGATATTACAAGAGCAGCGTCAATTGCCAAGCAGGCTAAAGAAAAGAAATTAAAGATCAAATCTGAATTTACAGTAACTCCTGGTTCCGAACAGGTACGTTACACTGTAGATAGAGACGGCTACCTTGATATTTTTAAAGATATTGGGGGAATGGTATTGGCCAATGCATGCGGTCCTTGTATAGGTCAATGGGCTAGGCATGGAGCAGAAAAGCAAGAGAAAAATTCGATAATAACCTCATTCAATCGAAATTTTGCAAAACGAGCTGATGGCAATCCAAATACACATGGTTTTGTTGCATCCCCTGAAATAGTCACGGCAATGGCAATTGCTGGAGATCTGCGTTTTAATCCATTAAAGGACACCCTGGTTAATGAAGATGGTTATAATGTAATGCTTAAGGAACCATCAGGAGTAGAATCTCCACCAAGAGGTTTTTCGGTAGAAAATAATGGTTTTATTGATCCTGAGAAATTTTCTGGCAAAGAAGTTAAAATAAATATTGATTCTAATTCAAAGCGCCTTCAATTGCTTGAGCCTTTTAAAGCATGGGATGGTAAAAATATTAAAAATCTAAAGCTATTAATAAAGGCAAAGGGTAAATGTACTACTGATCATATTTCGATGGCTGGACCATGGCTTTTCTATAGAGGGCATTTAGATAACATATCCAATAACTTATTAATTGGAGCTATCAATTACTTTAATGATAAATCAAATCATATAAAAAATCAAATTGATGGTTCGTATGGGCAAGTGCCTGATGTTCAAAGAATATATAAATCGAAAAATATACCTACCATTGTTGTTGGGGATGAAAACTATGGTGAGGGCTCTTCCAGAGAGCATGCGGCAATGGAGCCAAGGCACCTTGGAGTGAGGGTGATTCTGGTTAAATCTTTTGCTAGAATTCATGAAACAAACCTAAAAAAACAAGGTATGCTAGCACTTACATTTAAAAATAAAGAGGACTATAATAAAATCTTTGAAGATGATACTTTTAATTTAATTAATTTAGATGAATTTAGCGTAGGGAAGCCCTTAAAAATAAAAATTACACACTCTGATGGTTCAAGTGATATTATAAGTTGCAACCATACATATAATATTTCTCAGATAGAATGGTTTCGGGCTGGATCAGCATTGAATCTAATTAGATCAAAAACGTAATATTTAACTTAAGAAGACCAAATGAAAGTAATTATCTCCGATCCAATATCTGAAGATGGATTAAGAATTTTTAAGGATAATAATATTGAAATTGTCAATACAAATGGGAAGAATATTGATGAAAGCTTAAGTGATATCAAAACAGCTGACGGGTGGATAATTAGAAGTGGAACCACTTTAGATTCAAAGATAATTGATAAAGCTGATAATCTGACTGTAATAGGTCGTGCAGGGGTTGGGATAGATAATATAGATATCTCAGCAGCAACCAGAAGAGGTATTGTAGTGATGAATACGCCAGATGCAAATACCATAAGCGCTGCTGAGCATACAATGGCACTAATTTTAGCATTATCAAGAAATGTTAGTACAGGCCATAATGGATTGTCAAAAGGCGAATGGAACCGTCATTCACTAATAGGTTCTGAGTTACATGGTAAAATAATTGGTGTAGTTGGGCTTGGCAAAATTGGTAGAGAGGTAATAAAGCGATGTAGGGCATTCAATATGCAAGTTTTAGGTTATGATCCATTTATTCCAGAAGATATTTTTCGTGAAGACGAATTGAAAATATGTAATTTAGAATATTTAATAAAAAAATCAGATTACATCACATTGCATATTCCTCTGACGAATGATACCAATAATCTCTTTGATTATGAAAATCTTATAAAAATGAAAAAAGAAGCAAGGATAATAAATGTTGCTAGAGGTGGAATCATTAATGAAGCTGATTTATCAAAAGTACTCAAGGAAAAAAAAATAACTGGTGCCGCTTTAGATGTTTTTGAATCTGAACCTTTAGATAGTGATAGTCCTTTATTATCTTCTCCAAATATTATATTGACACCGCATTTGGGTGCTTCAACTAAAGAAGCAAAAAAAGGAGTAAGTATATCAATATGTAATCAGGTTAAAAACTTCTTAATTAACGAAGAACTGGATAATGCAATTAATATGCCATTTAAGAATTTTGCACATCTAAAAGAAATGGCTCCATTTTTGCAGCTATCTGAGCTACTTGGTGATATCCATAGTCAAGTTTCTGATGGCCCGATTAAAAAGATTGATATAAACTGTTACGGCAGTATCAAGGATACAAAACCTATAGGACTCTCATTCTTGAGAAGTTTGCTTCAAAACAGGGTTCCCGAAAGGGTAAACTATATTAATGCAGATGCTCTTTCAAAAGAGTTAGGAATGGAGGTTTCTATTAATTTTTCCACATCGGATTCAAATTATTCAAATTTAATATCAGCTACAGTTCTTTCTGATAAAAAGGTTCAATTAGATGGTAGTGTTTTTGACGATAATTTACCTAGGTTGGTCAATATTTTTGGTTATAAAATGGAAGTAAATCTCAGTGGTACTTTATTATTTGTTCAAAATGATGATGTTCCTGGTGTGATAGGAAAAGTTGGGACTCTATTAGGTGATAACAAAATAAATATTGCAGCATATTTATTAAGTAGAGAGAAAAATAGAAATTTAGCGTTTGCAGTAATTAGACTAGATGACACTGTTGAACCTAATATCATTGATATGTTAAACAGTATTAAAGAATTAAAATTCGTGCGTCAAATAAATCTAAAACATTAGTAAAAATATTTTAAAAAAAATAAAGCTACATAATGCTAGATTTGTTTTGTAAAAAACTCAATAATAATCGATTAAGGATATTAGATGAATAAATTATGGGATGATTTAAAGGATAATATGAAAGAGTGGGGCGCTTCCGCTGTTGAAAAAGCTGAAGAGATAAGTAGGGTCGCCGTGGCAAAAGGGGAGGAGTTCACCAAAATATCAAAAATTAAAATTGAGATTATGCAGCTTGAAAAAGAAATAACAAAGAATCATGAAAAACTTGGGAAATTAGTTCACCGTTATGCTCAAGATGATAATATGGTTAATTTTACGGGAAATACTGAATTTTTTGAGATAATTAAACAAATAGATGATAAAAAAATTCAAGTAGACTTAAAGAATAAAAATATAGAAGAAATAAAAAAAGTTTATGGCATTGAAGATGATGATATAGATTACCAAAAAAATTACCCTAGTAATTCCGGAAAAACAGAGGAAGAATAACAATAAATAAAGCGGTTGTTTACTAACAAGTATTCTATGTAATATTCGCAAATTTTGTCTAATAATTTCAACTAATAAATAAAATGTTTCTCAAACGAAAATATATTTTACACGCTGAAAGTGATAGTGATATCAATCAATGGCATTTTAGCAATGCCAAAATATTAGCATTGGTAACCATATCACTAGTTGTATTGAGTTCCTTCCTATTGGTAGGTGCTGATTATGTTAGTCAAATCCTTTATGATAAGAGGCTCAAAGAATTCAAGTCTAATTATGCTTCAGTAGTTAATAATATAGATGAAATACAATTGAGACTAAAAGAACTCGATCAACAAATTATACAAATTGAAGAAAAAGATAGAGCAGTCCGTTCATATGCAGGTATGCCTGAGGTTGATAAGGATATTAGAAAATTAGGTATAGGTGGGGTCGCTATAAAGGAGCCAAGCATATTAAACAATCTAGCTCCTGCTGTGAGTAAAGAAATCTCAGATCTGCATTTAGATATAGAAAAACTCTCGAGACAGGTTAATTTTGAATTAGCAAGTTATGAAAAAATTTATGAACGAGTTAAGACTGATATAAATCGGATTCGACATATACCATCGATTAGACCTGTAGAGGGGGGGTTTCTAAATTCAAATTTTGGTTACAGGCAGGACCCAATCGATAATGTAAGGCGTTTTCATCAAGGACAGGATTTTGCAGTTCCAACAGGTACACCTATATTTGCTCCAGCCGATGGTATTGTGAAAAGAGCCTATTATATTGGTGGTTTTGGAAATCATATTAAACTTGAACATTCATCGGGGTACACTACAACTTTTTCGCATCTATCCAAGATTTTTGTAAGGCATGGACAGAAGATAAAAAGGGGTGATGTGATTGGTGAGACAGGAAATACAGGTAGATCTACAGCACCTCATTTGCATTATGAGGTTCATTACCATGGTACTCCTAAAGACCCTCTTGATTACTTTTTTTCTCAATCAGGTAACTGAATAACTTACTAAAGAAAAAATTCATTGAGTAAGACCTACCATATTCAGACATACGGTTGTCAGATGAATGTGTCTGATTCTGAGTTAGTTGAATCTATTTTAAAAAAAGAAGGCTATAAATCTGTTGATGTTCCTGATAGTGCAGATTTATTATTTATAAATACTTGTTCTATCAGAGAACACGCTGAGGATAAAGTACATTCCCTTCTAGGCAGATATAACCTTTTAAAAAAAAATAAACCTTCTATGGTAATTGGTGTATTAGGCTGTATGGCGCAGAGTTTGAAACATGACATTCTTGAAAATAAATCTTATGTTGATATTGTTCTTGGGCCAGACTCCTACAGAAGATTACCAGAATTATTAAATCGTCATAAATTCAACAATAAAAGTCTTGTAGACACTCAGCTCTCAAGATTTGAGGTCTATGATGATCTATTTCCCAATCGCAAGGAAGGTGTAAATGCTTGGGTTACAATTATGAGAGGCTGTGATAAATTCTGCACGTTTTGCATTGTACCATTTACTAGAGGCAGGGAGAGGAGTAGAAGCATTCAAGGAATTGTTGATGAAGTGAAAAATACAGTGAATAATGGATTTTCTGAAATAACATTACTTGGTCAGAATGTCAATTCATATAATTTTATGGGTAAAAACTTTCCTGCTTTATTGAAAAATGTTGCAAAAGTTCCTGGATTAAAAAGAATAAGATATACATCTCCTCATCCACAGGATATATCATTAGAGCTTTTAGATATTATGAGTAAATATGATAATATCTGTAATTCAATTCATCTTCCACTGCAATCAGGCTCAGATAGGATTTTGAAAAGAATGAATAGAACATACACACAAAAGCATTTCATTGAACTTGCCAAAATTATTAGAAAAAAATTACCTAATGCTGGTATAAGTACGGATATAATTGTTGGTTTTCCGGGTGAAACAAAAGAAGATTTTTCGGATACCGTTAGAGTTATGGAAGAAGTAATGTTTGATTCTGCATTCACCTTTAAATATTCTCCAAGAAAGGGTACTAAAGCTATAGAATATGAAGATCAGGTAAATGAAAAAATAAAGCAAGAAAGATTGGAGGAATTAATCAATTTACAAAAATCTCATACAGTATTTAGAAATCAGAGTTATATAGGAAAAATTGAAAATGTACTTATTGAAAAAGAGAGCAAAAGAAAATCTTCAAAATGGGCAGGCAGGACAGACTCAAATAAATGGGTTATTTTTGATAAGGATAGTGCTAAAATTAAAGATATTGTTCCTGTACTAATTACTGAATCAAGAAATATTACATTGCATGGAAAAATTATGAACAAGGCAAAGGCAGCATGATGCATCTAATTAAAGTCTTCTTATTAATTTTATTTAATCTTATTATTATTATTTTCATGACGCAGAATTCTGTTGAGCGAGTAGATATACACTTTATCAATTACAGTATTCTAAATTCTTATTTAAATGTAGTTTTACTATTTACTTTATTATTTGGTGTGGTATCGGGATTTCTGACGTCTGTTTTTGCTATTATTTCCAGTAAAACTCAAATTAAAAGCCTACAAAATAAAAACCGAATACTTACTGAAGAACTTAATGACTTGAGAAATGTTGCCATAGATGAGGGTATTTATGAGTCTGATGGTGAGGATTATTAATATTGAATTCATACTACATTATTTTTGTTGTTATTATATTAATAACAACAGCTGGTTTCTGGATCTTTTTTAAATATAGACCAAAAAAACAAAAAAAGACTGATTTCTTATATACAGATGCATTAAATGCAATGCTTAGGGCTGATAAGCATAAGGCTGTATTATTATTAAAAAATATTGTAAAACAAGACTCTGATCACGTTGATGCCTATTTGCAACTTGGTAGTATTTTAAGAGATGACAATCCACAGCGAGCATTGAAAATACACCAGATGCTTACAGTCAGACCAAACTTAGAAAACAATATTCGAATAGAAATCTACAAAGCATTGGCGTTGGATTATGAATCTATTGGTGATCTAAAAAGATCAAAAACTGAAGCAGAACAAATATTAACAATAGATAAACAAAATCAGTGGGCGCTCTTATTTCTATTGAATTTAGGGGAAAAAATAAATGATTGGGACTATGCCGAGGACAAAGCGAAAAGGTTGCAAAAAATTACAGGTAATTATGATGAAAAAGAATTAGTGAAATATTTAGTTTTTCGAAGTGTGGAAAAAATTAAGAATAAAGAGCATTCGGCTGCTGAATCACTATTAAATGATGCAATAAAGCAAGCACCAGAATTTGGGCTTCCATATAAATATCTTGGTGAAATTAAAATGGTAAACAGAGATTTAGTTAAGGCAGTAGAGTACTGGGAAAAATTCGTAAACTTGTCTCCAAAAGATTCACATAAGGTTTTTGATAGTATGGAGTCTGCTCTATTTGATCTTGGACGCTATAGTGAAGTTGAAAAATTTTATCGTAAAGTTTTAGAAAATGATTTAGTTAATGTAGCTGCTACATTACGATTAGCTAATGTGTTAAATGAAAAAGGTGAAGATCAAGCTGCAATTAAACTAATCGATGGTCTTATTAATAGTGGGAATACTAAAATACCTATTTTACTGATGAAGTTAAAACTTTCATTATCAATTCAAACTCCCGCTGAACTAGGGCATCAAATAGATAAAATTTTAAACCAAATAAAAAACGATCATGAATAAATTCCTTACTTTTTATCTTCTACTGACATCTCATTTTTATGGTCAAAACATTGATTTATATTTATCTCTAATTGATGAAGGTAAAACAGAAGGGGTTATAGAAACTTTGCCTGAACTAATTTCAAAATATCCAAATGATCCCGGGGTGATTTATATAAAAGCATTAATGACGGAAGATGGGAAATCCGCAATAGAAATTTATAATGAAATAATAAAGATACATCCGGACACTAAGTATGCTCCTTATGCTGCTATGAAAATTGGGGAATACTTTTATGCAAGAGGACTATATACTCAAGCCTCAAAATTATTAAAAAATATACCGATACAATATCCAAGATTTTCTGATATACAAAGAGCAACTAATTTAATGACAAATAGTTTTAACGCTATAGGAGAAGCAGACTCAGCGCGCTATTACGGTCTAATTATAAAAAGCATGTTTCCGAAAGTTGACATTGGTATTGAAAATATAAATGAGAAGAATAAACCTTTAGCTCAGGTTTTTGATTTTAATAAAAGGAGAAAAACTGTTTTAGGTCCATATGTTGTTCAAATGGGTGCCTTTAGTACACAAGAAAATGCTAAAAAATTGAAATTACAAATTTCACAATTAGGGCATGATGTATCAATCAATGATGTTGAATCAAATGGAAGAATATTATATGCTGTTAGAGTAAATAGGTTTAAAACAAAAAAGAGAGCAGAGTATATTGGTAAGGATATAAAATCAAAAATTGGAGTTGATTATAGAGTTTTATATAGGCCAGTAAATAAATAAAATATTTTTGAAAACAATTAATTAGTGGTTTAATTGGGAATGATTGAGTAGCTGGTGCTTTCCACGGCCTTCAAAGCCGATGTCTCGAATTTATTTGAGAGCTGGGTTCGATTCCCAGGCATTCCCGCTTTAAATAAATTATGATTTAATTTTTAATAATATATTTCATTCATTTATAATATTGCAAAGAGATATAATGTATAAGACAAATTTTTATGAAAAATTAAAAGAGAATTATTGGCTAAATTATATTCTTTACATATTTATCATTTATGTAGCTGTTCTTTTTTATTCTAAATATATGGGTATTAATAATCCATATAGTGATGGTATAACCCATTGGAACCATAGTCAGACATTTTACCCATTTGATGTTTTCCATGTCCCCGTTTTTGTTTTTAGTATCGGCCTATTAAGAATCTTTTTAGAAACGTTTATAAGCCCCTTGGGCATTATTCAAATTGTTCTGTTTTTCTATTTTTTCATATCAATAATATATATTTACAAGTCTGTAAATATTCTATGCATTGATAGAAAAATTTCAACCTCTTTGGTATTTTTATTTTTCTTGTGGCCATTTATTGGCGTTACTAGTGCAATAATTCCCGGAAGTGATTATGTAGCGATTGCACTTTTTTCCATAGGGGTATTTTATATGCTCTCGAATGAATTACATATTGGAGCAATATTTTTTGGTTTTACTATTTTAGCTCATAAAGCCATGTGGCCAATTACATTTTTTATATTTTCATTCCATTTTATAAAATTTTATAAGACATTAAAGATTCGAACCGTATTTATTTATATAATTTTATATCTTACGCCATTAATAATCTTATGGATTTTTGGCTCAATTCATCATAATAATATTTATTGGATTATTGAAAGCAATATTAGAAATGAACTTTCGCCAGATGGATCTATTTTTTTATTTGATGGACTAATAGGTCCCATCCTAAACAGTTTTGACTTTATTGCAATTGTAAAGTGGTTATTAATAATTAGCATTTTTGTATTATCAATAATTTTACTAAAGAAATTATATCCATATAATGATCCTGGCTGGTCAATTTGTATGGGGATTTTAACTGCTATTATCCTTTACTGCGCTATAATAGAAGAGTATGAGATTTGGGCAATAGTTAGGTATGGTAGATTGTTAGTATTTCCTGTTGCTCTATTTGCTGGTAAACACTTCAACTATACAATTAATTTTCAGAATAAATATATTTTTTCATCATTAATTGTTTTATTATCGTTGAGCCAATTTATTTTTATTAGATATGTAAAATTTTATATGGATATAAATTGACATAGAGACCTTTTAATTATACTCTAATTGTTGTTGTTTCTTTTTCTAAAATTATTCTTCAAAAACCAAAATTCTTTAATTACTTTGATGCCTACAAAGAAGAATTGGCTTATTTTTACAGATGGTATTCCTCCAGTTCTTGTTTTAAATGTAATTGGAACCCATTTTATTTTGTAATCATGATTAATTAAGGCTGCTATGTACGCGTTAGTCAAAAATAAATCATAATTTATTCTACTTAAAATTTTTGAAAGTGGTTTCGATTTCATAAGCCGAAAAGGAACATTAGAGTCCTTGACCATAGTATTAAAAATTATATAGATAACTATTTTTAATATCTTTGATATGACTAGCCTGATGAAACCATCTCCTCTAGCCTTTCTGAAGCCAAAAATGAAATCGTGGCTATTTCTATATTCCCAAATATTTAAAAATTCTTTACTATTGGTTTGTCCATCACTATCTGTTTGAAATATCCATTCAAATCTTTCTTTAATGCTCCATTTATATCCTTGTAAGCAGGTTGAACCATGGCCAGAATTTTTTTTATTAATCAGATATATATTTGGAAATAAGTGAAGATTATCTTTGATAATATTTAGCGTTTCATCATTGCTTCCATCATTGATTACTACAAGTACACCTTTGCAGGTATTTGCAGCGTGTGACCATTCTTTAATTACATCTACAATTACCTCTTGTTCATTATAGCAAGGCATAATTATAGCTAATTGCTTATCATTAATTTCTTTCGGTTTGTATTCTATTTTTATGGTAGCGTTCCTTTAAAATTTCATGATTGATAATTTAGAAAAAATTAATGTCAAAAATTTTTTATTTGAGGATGATTTCTAAAAATAACTTGAAAAAATATTACAGGCTTCAATATTTTTCAAGAAATGGTCAATTGATTTCTTTTTAGAATTATTATCTGAATAGAGCTCTTTAGCAATTCTCAATAAACTTTGAGTGTAATCAGCAATTTTATCACCATTAATTAAACCTTTATTATTGGCATGATTAATTTCTAAAATGAAATCAGATAAATCATGATCAAGCCAGAGTTGTTCTTTCTCTAAATTAGATATGGGATCGCTTGCTCTTATATGATCACAAAATGGTATTCCGCTAACTACAGCTCCATCAATGTAATCTATCCAAAGTTTTGCCATCCATCCACAAAACATATCATCCCAGCGCCCAACACCCCAGGGTGTTTTTTCAGGGTTATTTCCCATTAATCCAAAATACATAATTGGTGCTAATTCTGATTTGAATAATATATTCATTCCGCACATGGGGAATAAAATATTACGGGGAACTTCTTGCAAAAATTTTGGTAGATCCCATTGATAGCCATCCTTTAATCTTATTTGCGTTTTTGCGTCAAAATCAGGTACAGTTAGCCACAAACCATGAGAAAGAAATGTTTCTTTTCTCTTGCCTAGCATGCCTCTAGGATAAAAAATATCGTTTTCTTCAAATTGAGGGATCGTATTGAATGTAGAATTAATTACTTTTGAATTGAGGTTTTTAACATGTTGACTTATATGGTCCTCACTCAAAGGTTTTGTGTCATCATCAAAAGTGAAAATATAATCAAAATCTAACCCGTTCTTAGTTGCCCACAGCCATCCAAAACATCGTATTGCAGAGTCATATCTGGATATAATCCAGTTATCATTTTTCAACATATTATCGATATCAGCCCAACGTAACAATATAACTTCCCTACATGCTTCTTTAAATTGGTTCGGAATATTTACATCTTGTTTTTCACCATCCTGAATTACAATCAAAGTAACATTATCTTTTTCAAAAACATTCGCCCATTCTGTACAATTATCTAAATCTCTGATTGTTGGTAGCACTGCTAGTATATTATTCAATTTAATTTCTCCATAATTTATTGTGATAATTATAGCCTCTGATATGGCTATTTATTAATATTTTTCCGAATTAAAAATATTACTATGTTTATTTAGTTCCCATTCCCAAGCAGTTTTTATAATATCTTCTATAGTTTTATACTTAGGTTTCCAATCTAAAATTTCTTTGGCCTTTTTCGATGAAGCTATCAAACTTGGTGGGTCACCTTTTCTTCGCGCGGTTTCTTTTTTAATTATTTCGCTCTTTGATATTTTTTCAATTACATTAATAATTTCATAAATAGAGTAGCCCTTTTCGTTTCCTAAGTTAATTACTTTAGATTTACAACCATTAACTAATTTATCTATTGAAAGTTTATGTGCCGCTGCTAAATCATCAACATGAATGTAATCTCTTATTGCAGTGCCATCTGGAGTTGGATAATCAGTGCCAAAAATTTTAAGTTCATTCTTTTGTTTTAATGCGCATTTTATGGCTAAAGGAATTAAATGAGTTTCAGGGGAATGGGATTCACCAATTTCAGAATTAGGATCTGCACCGGCAGCATTAAAGTACCTTAGTGAAATCCAGTTTAAGTTATAAGCATTTCCATATGATTTAAGTATTTTTTCAAAAATCAACTTTGTTTCACCATAGGGATTGATTGGTTTACATTGATGATTTTCATCAATTGGAATAGTTTTAGGAATTCCGTAGGTCGCACAGCTAGATGAGAAAACAAAATACTTAATTTTTGAATCAATAACTGAATTAAGAAATTTTAGAGAATTTATTATATTGTTGTTAAAATATTTTCTAGGATGTTCAATAGATTCTCCAACGTAAGCATTTGCAGCAAAATGTATAACTGCCTTTATGTCATATTCATTTATTACTGATTTTATTAATTCTTGATTGTTAATATTGCCTTTGATTAAGGGTCCCCATTTCACAGCCCATTCATTACCAGTCGATAAATTATCAATGGTAATGGGTTTGTAATTATTTTTATGTAAAATTTTGCAGGTGTGGCTCCCAATATAGCCGGCCCCACCTGTGACTAGTATATTCATCTAATAATATTTAGTAATTTGATGCAAAATAATTGATGGTTTTTAATAAACCAGCTTCAAGATTTATTTTGGGTTCCCAATTTAATTTTGATTTTGCTTGGTTAATGTCTGGTCTCCGTATCACTGGGTCGTCAAGAGGTAATTCATTAAAGGTCATTTTTGAATTAGAATTTGTTAATTTTAATATTTTTTCGGCCAATTCTTTAATAGATATTTCGTTCGGATTACCCAAATTAATGGGTCCAGTGATATCATCATTAGAATCCATAAATAAAATAATGGCATCAATCAAATCATCAACATAGCAAAAAGAGCGGGTTTGACTACCATCTCCGTAAATAGTAAGGTCTTCTCCACTGAGGGCTTGGGTAATAAAATTTGAAACAACTCTACCATCTTCAGGCATAAGTCTTGGTCCATATGTATTAAAAATTCTTCCTACTTTTATTTTTATATGATGCTGTCTGTGGTAATCAAAAAACAAGGTTTCCGCACATCTTTTCCCTTCATCATAGCAAGACCTTACACCAATTGGATTGACATTCCCCCAATACGTTTCTTTTTGAGGGTTTATTTCAGGATTTCCATAAATTTCACTAGTTGAGGCCTGGAAGACCTTTGCGTTGCATCTTTTGGCTAAACCAAGAATGTTGATTGCCCCATGTACATTTGTTTTTGTGGTTTGGACTGGATCCTTTTGATAATGTATAGGCGAAGCAGGGCATGCCAGGTTGTAAATTTGATCAACTTCAATGTAAAGAGGAAATGTAATATCATGTCTAATTAACTCAAAATTAGAATGATTAAGTAGATGTTTTATATTTTGTTTAGTTCCTGAATAAAAGTTATCCAAACAAATTACCTCTTTGTTTGAATTCAATAATCGCTCACATAAGTGCGATCCTAAAAAACCTGATCCGCCTGTAACTAATATCCTATTCATGTATTTTTTAAAAGATTTAGTATATAAAATTTTGAACTATAAAAGAATAATATAGAAAATAATCTGATAATAGATAGTTGTTAATTGTCTATTTTAAGTTAGTACTAATATCATAGAAATAACAGGTAAAATAATATCATATTGGTCTGAATTATTGCGGTGATTTTTAAATATGGAGCTTGAGTTTCCAAATTAATATAAAGTTAATAATCCAATGCTATTTTGGATATTGATTACAGTATAATTAATATTATTTGAAACTATTAAGTCACTTCAATATCATTCATTACTTCAATATTTTAAACTATATTTTTTCAACAATAATATATTTAATGCTATTTAAGCGTCAAATATTCTCTAAATATACTTTGTATAAACTAAACCATTTATATATTAATTGTATATAATATGTTTTATTTTTATGGATAAAATGTTTTCATTTTATGTATAAAATATTATAAATTAGACGACCAAAAATTACAAACACCGAGGTAGAATTAGATGATAAAAATATTTGTTGTTATCCTGTTTATATTAAATAATGCAGTTTCACAGACTATTATGAAAAGTCAAATTGATGAAATTTTAAAAAAACAAAATATTCCAAAAAATCTTTTAGATCAAGCAAGACAATCAGGTAATATTAATCAACTAGATGATTCTGGACTCCAGCTATTGGAAAACGGATTAAATAATGAAAATAAGACTCTTGATGACAAAAAAATAGTAGAACAAATTAATGAAGAATTGCAGGAAGATATAAGTAATAATGACGAAAGTGACTTTTCAAATGCTGAAGAGCCTGCAGAAGAAGTCCAGGACCCAGCTGATTCGACAAACAATTTAAAATTTGAAGAATATTTTGGATATAACGTGTTTAGAGGCAATCCGGAATTATTTCAAAAATCTACGTTAGGTCCGGTTGACCCCAATTATTTAATAGGACCCGGTGATGAAGTGATCATAATGCTATGGGGGGAGACTGAATTTCATAAAGGCTATACGGTTACAAAAGACGGATACCTTTTTATTAATAATCTAGGGCAAGTTTTTGTTAACGGATTAACTCTAGAAAAATTAGAAAAAAAATTATTTATATTACTCAAAAAGGTCTACGCTAGCTTAGATCCAAAAAATCAAGTTGCAACCACCTTTTTTGATGTAAGTCTTGGCTCATTAGTACTCAAACCACTTCGTATTTTTGTTCTTGGTGATGTAGATCAGCCTGGCGCATATGCTGTTAAAAATGAGACCACCTTATTTTCTGCATTATATTACTTTAATGGTCCAAGTATAGATGGTTCTTTGAGGGATATAAAATTAATAAGAGAAGAAAAAGAAGTTTCATCTATCGATTTTTACGATTATCTGCTGCTTGGGAAAAAAACAAATGATATTCGTCTTCAAAGGGATGATGTCATATTTATCCCACCTCGAGGAAAAACAGTAAAATTAGCAGGTGAAATAAATAAGCCATTTTATTTTGAACTTAAAAAAGATGAGGGTTTAGCTGAAATAATCAAAATGACAGGAGGAATAAAGTCAACTACATATACAAAAAGGGCACAAATAGATAGAATTCTCAATCCTGAATTAAGAACGACTTTAGGTATTGATAGATTGATTTCAGATGTTGATTTAACATCTATTATTAATTCAAAAGAAAATTTTGAATTATTAGATGGAGATTTGATTGAGTTTTTTAAAATATCTGATCAAAGGTCAAATTATGTGTTATTAAATGGACCAGTATTAAGACCTGGTAAGTATCAGTATGAAAAAGGTTTTAGGTTAAAAGATTTAATTACAAAAGCAGATGGTGTAACAGGTGAAGCCTATACGGAAAGAGTCGATATTGTCAGATATAACTCCGATAATACACAGTCCCATATTGATGTTAACTTAAGATTAGCTCTTCAAAATGACCCAGAAAATAATATAGAACTTCAATCCCTTGATGAAGTAACAGTTCATAACTTTTCAACCTCGCTTTACAAAAAAGGCGTTGAGTTAAGTGGTCATGTAAAATTCCCGGGTATTTATCCATACCAAAAAGATATGCAAGTTTATGACTTGATTTTTAATAGAGGTGGTTTTGAGAATGATGAATTCCTGAAAAATACATACCTTGAAAGAGCAGAATTAATCAGAAATAGTGTAAATAAAATGAGTTCAAAAAAAATAAACTTTAGACTTGATTCTGTTTTAGTGAAAAAAGGCATTGCAGATATGGAATTGGAAATGGGTGACAAAATAATTATTTATTCTAGAGAGGATGTTACTGGTATTCCGCCTGGGGTCGTAGAAATCGAAGGTAGGGTAAAGTATCCAGGGGTATTCGACCTTCATGCTGATATGACTATCAGAGATTTAGTAATCATGGCAGGTGGTTATGAGGATTCTATTTGGGTAGAATCAATGGTGCTTGAAAGAGCAGATCTAGTGAGGACCAATTTTAAAAAATTAAATAAGGAAATTATTTATATTGATCTAAATAAGGAACTTGACACAAATTTTTCGAGCACAAAATTAATTGAAGGTGATTTGCTTAGAGTCTATGACAAGTTGTTTTTCCCCATTATTCAAAATGTGCGTATAGCTGGTGAAGTTGTAGCACCAGGTACTTTCGAATATAAATCCAGCATGTCAGTTAAGGATTTGATATTAGAGGCAGGTGGTGTTAACGAAAATATTCACAGTTTTAGAGCGGATATTTCAAGAATTAATAAGCATAACAAAGATGCAAACAAATTTGCAGATGTAATCACTATTTATCTAGACTATTCATTAAACACTTTTACAACTGGGAATAGTAAAAATAACATTGTCTTGGAGCCTAATGATTTTGTGGTCATTCGTAAAAGTCCAAATTTTGTTTTTCAGGAATCGGTCAATATAACAGGTGCGGTTTTATATCCGGGTGACTATGTTGTAACAAGTACAAATGAAAAAGTTTCTGAAATTATATCTAGAGCAGGAGGGTTAAGTGATGATGCATATCCTGATGCTTCTTCCGTAATTAGGAATGGTGATAAAATAAATATTTCATTTAGTCGATTACTGAAAAATCCAAAAACTAAATATAATTTTCGAGTCATGCCCGGCGACTCAATAAACATAGGAATAAAACCAAGCCTAGTTGAAATTAGAGGTGAGGTAAATGCTCCTGGCTTCTATCAATTTGTAAAGGGAAATAGAGCTAACGATTATATATCTGGAGCAGGTGGAATAAATAAAAATGGTACAAGAAGGGGTTCATTTGTTACATTTCCTAATGGCAAATCCATTGGGCTCAATCCTTTTTCAAATCCAAAAATTAAGGATGGTTCAGTCATAGAAATTATTCCTGAGGAGGAGATGGAGCCATTTTCTCTGACAGAATACGTTACAAATCTTACATCAATATGGGCAGATTTAAGCCAGGCATATTTAGTTATATTAGTAGCTGGTAGGCAATAAAGGATAAAATGAAATATCAAGAACTGGAAATAATTTTAGCAAAAGAATTCGGATCTAGTAGACCGGCCGACATTGCCAAAGAATTTGCCGTATCTCCTCAAGTTGTAAATAATTGGAAGGCCCGCAACCAAGTTCCTTATAAATATGTTAAAATTTTACGTTCAAAAATCAATATACATAAAATTGATAATTCTGCTTCAACATTAATTGGTGGATCTTATTATAATCAATTTCGAGATGTAGAAAAGTCTGCAATAGAAATTGTTAACTTTTTCACAAAACTTATTAAAAAACACGCTCTCATCATGGTAGTAGTGCCAATAGTATGTTTTTTAATTTCTGTAATTTATCTAAAATTTTATGCTATACCGGTTTATGTATCTTCCAGTACAATTTTACCATTATATGTAAACAGCAGTAGCTCAATAAATAGCGTTGCAAAGCAATATGGTCTAAATTTGGGTTCACGAGTAGGTGCTGTTGAAAGTTTAGCATCAGCTACAATGTTTCCCAGTATAATAAAAAGCAAAAAATTAGCAGAAAAATTACTCTACAAGAATATCAAAATTTCTACATCAGAGTACTCTAGACCTTTAATTTTTTATCTACAAAATACACAGCCTGCTTCTGATACCTTGCAATGGACAGATGGTCAAATTAAACGTGGCCTAAATGAAATATCAAAAATGATAAGTATTGGAAAGGACAGGAAATCCTCGCTATTAAACTTAAGTGTTTCTGCATATGATCCTCTGCTGGCATCAGAACTATCTGCAAAGATACTCAATGTATTAAGAGAAATTGTTGAGGAGTATAAGTTTTCAAAGGTCAAAGAAAAAAAAGTTTTTATTGAAGGTAGAATTGTAGAAATCAAGAAAGAGCTTGTTGAGATTGAAGAATCATTAAAAGATTTTCGCGATAGGAATAGAAATATAATGTCATCACCCGCTCTGTTGCTAGAGCAGGAAAGGATTGCAAGAGACCTTACTGTTTCAACGGAAGTTTATGTCACCTTAAAAAGTCAATATGAGATGGTCAGGATTGAAGAGGCATCTAAGTCTAGCATATTTCAAATTTTAGATGCTCCTACTAGACCTGATTATCCAATTAGTCCAAGACCATTGTATCAAATTTTTATGTCCATTTTTTTAGGATATACATTTACGGTGATTTTTTTAATTTTTTTCGATTGGTACAAACAAAATAAGGCCGCATTCAAAGTATAAGAAGTATTTTAAATTATCTATATTCGACAAGGAATAGATTCTCTAAAATTGTTTTGAATGTGGTATAGATATATTCGCAGAATTAAGTTTAATATTTGCTTAGTAGTTTTATAAAACTTAATTTTGAGCGTTTAATATGTCTTATGACTAAAAAATAGTTTTGAAACTTAACTAAAAGGAGCATAACAAATGCGCGACATTTTATTAAGAATCTTCATTCTTACTCAACTTTTTACATTTACGATTTTTGCACAAGACGATTTCTCTGATGAGCAAAATAGAACTATTACAATAACCGGATATGTTACTGATTCAGGTAGCGGGTCTCCCTTGGCAGGTGCAAATGTTGTTGTCGATGGGTCTGATGCTGGTGCTGCAACTGATGAAGAGGGTATGTTTTCCATTGAGGGAGTTGATATGGGCTCTTCAATTACTGCATCTATGATCGGATATGCTGATATGTCAGTATATGCTGATACGGATACAGTTTATTTTGAGCTTGCTTCAATCACAATAGAGATGGATCCACTAGAAGTTTTATCATCCAGAGCTAGTGAAAAAACACCAGTTGCTTACACAAATGTTTCGCAAGAAGATATTAAGCTCAGATTAGGGTCAAGAGACATACCTCTTGTACTTAACACAGTTCCATCAGTATATGCTACTGGACAAGGTGGTGGCGCTGGAGATGCAAGAATAAATGTCAGAGGATTCAATCAGCGTAATGTTGCTATAATGATAAATGGTATCCCTGTGAATGACATGGAGAATGGATGGGTTTATTGGTCCAATTGGGACGGTCTTGCAGATGCTACAAAGAACATACAGATGCAAAAGGGTTTGAGTGCACAAAATTTAGCCACCCCATCAATTGGTGGGTCAATGAACATTATCACTGATCCTGCAGGACAAGAGCGACGCGGTTTGTTTAAACAGGAAGTTGGAGCGTGGGGGTTTCTTAAGACTACTGCCTCATTACATAGCGGTCTTATGATGGATGATAAGCTGGCTATGAGTGCTACTTTAGTCAGGAAAACTGGTGAAGGCTACGTAAGTGGGACGTGGACAGATGCATGGGCTTATTATTTCGATGCTACTTATAATATTAATGATGCACACAGGCTTCAATTTTATGCACTGGGTGCTCCTCAGCGTCATGGACAGAATTTATATAGACAGAATATTGCTGCCTATGACGAAGAGTTTGCAAAGGGATTGGAAACCTACGAACAGGAAGCTCTAGCTGCTAATGGCGGTGAGTTTATGGAAGCAGGACGTGAATTCAATCAAAACGTTGCTAATCTATCTGATGCATCACAAGCAATACTTGATGCAGGTGTTGGTCAACACTACCAAATGTATGGCACATATGACGGGGTAGACCGTCATGAAAAAGGAACTCTTGCTGAAAGAGAAAATTTCTTTCACAAACCACAGGTTGCACTGAATCACTATTGGACAGTAAATGATAAAATGAAAGTCAATAATAGCTTCTACTGGTCTGGTGGTATGGGCGGAGGTACCGGAACTTACGGTACTATTACGTCTTTTGATGCTGAAGGTGTTAGTGATGCTGGTACAGCGGAGTCAAATAATTATAAGTTCTATTATGGTCCTTCTCCTTGGACGCGAGACTGGAATTCATTAATTGCTATTAATTCTGCACCTGCTGGCATGGCTTATGCATACAAAAGAGAATTTGATAGAGGTGATAAAGAATCTATTGGTATACTAAGAAATAGTAACAATAGGCAATCAACGATTGGTGCCCTTTCTAAGCTTACCTATGATGTTAACAACAATCTTAAGGCTCAATTAGGTATTGATTGGAGGACTGCTCAAATTTATCACGTAAAAACAATTAGAGATCTTCTTGGTGGAGAATATTTTGTTAATACGGATAGTGACTTTGATGCTGATGGCCAGCAAAAAGGTCTTGGTGATCCAATAGACTACAACTTTACAAATACTGTTGATTGGTTGGGATTTTTTGGTCAGGCAGAGTACAGCTCCGGACCACTAACAGGATATGCAATGGCCGGTTTAACTACTGTTAAATACACAATGTGGGATCATTTTAAGAAGGCAGAAAATTACGATTATGCCTATGTCCAATCTAAGGATGGAAGTGATGCAGATTGGGTAGAGCGTCCAGGCGATGATATGGGTGGTCATGAGGGCGAATTATATATTGAGGCTGACCCTATAACAACATCGCAGCTTAAGGGTGGTGTAATGTACTCCCTTGGTGATGTATTTTCATTTTTAGATGTTATACCTGTTGTTGGTAAGGTTGGTGAAAATGCAGATGCGTGGTTTAATTTTGGCTTAATCGATAAGGCGCCAATTTTTGACCAAGTCATTCAAGATTGGGATGCAACAATGTCAACAGATCCTAAAAATGAAAATTTCACAGCATTTGAATTTGGTATTAATAGCAGATCAAATGACGGCACTGTTGCAGCAAAACTCAATTATTTTAATACCACCTGGTCCGATAGGATAGCCACAAGGCAGGTTCAGAATCTTGATGGGGATGATGAGATTGTATACCTAACGGGTATCAGCCAAAATCATAGCGGAATAGAATATGAACTTTCAGCTCAGGTGCATGAAATGGTTCGCTTAGATGCTGCAATTGGATTTGGAAATTACAAATTCACTGATGATGCAAGCGGAACATATAGAGATGGTGATGCTGATGTAAGTTATGCTTATTCACTTAAAGATTTATTGGTTGGTGACATGCCGCAGACTACTTTTAATTTAATGGCTACGATTAAACCAATAGAAGGTCTTACAATACAGCCATTATATAAATTCTATGGTAGAAATATCTCTGATTGGAGTGTGAGTGGAAGAGAGTATGAAGCAAGTTTATCGCCTGATAGTGAATCAATCGATAGACTTCCTGCTTGGATTGCCCCTTCATACGGTGTAATTGATTTACATGCTTACTATGATCTACCTATGAGTTTCGGTCCTGTAAAACCTCAGGTGTTCTTGCATGTATATAATCTACTAGATGAAACTTATATTCAAGATGCGACTGATAATAGTTCATATAATGCATGGAATAAAAATCATACTGCTGATGACGCAGAAGTGTTCTTTGGTCTTCCAATGAATTTTAACTTAGGTGTATCAGTAAATTTCTAGGTAGAAGTAAAAACCCTTAAAAAACCTCGGTTAATTTTAACCGAGGTTTTTTTTTATAAAATATAACTTTTAAAGTGTTCCATCTAAAATCATGACAATAATAAATAATTAGTATACTATAAAAAATGCTTGAATTAGTAAATAAAATTTATCCAATTATCTAAAGATAGCTATAAATGATATTGTTTTCTTAATAAATTTAGTCAATGTATATCCTTGGAATTTCAGCATATTATCATGACAGTGCAGCCTGCATACTAAAAAATGGAGAAATCATTGCCGCTGCTCAGGAAGAAAGATTTACGAGAATTAAGCATGATCAGAATTTCCCCATTAATGCTATAAAATTCTGTTTGAAAAAAGCAAATATCACTTCGAATGATTTAGAGTGTGTCGCCTTTTATGATAAACCTTTTCTAAAATTTGAAAGAATATTAGAGACTTATCTATCATTCGCCCCATTGGGAATAAGTTCTTTTTTGAAAGCTATGCCGCTTTGGATAAAGAAAAAACTATGGATAAAAATACTTATCCAAGATGAGATAGGATTTCAAGGTAAAATATTGTTTCCAGAGCATCATGCCTCCCATGCAGCTTCGGCATTTTATGCTTCGCCATTTCAAAATGCAGCTTTTCTTACTATGGATGGAGTTGGAGAATGGGCGACTACAAGCTATGGTATTGGCACCGGAAATAAAATGGAGGTTCTGGCTGACATAAAATTTCCCAATTCTCTTGGTTTATTATACTCTGCATTTACATACTACACAGGATTTCGGGTCAATTCCGGAGAGTATAAAGTTATGGGACTTGCCCCATATGGTGAACCTAAATTTAAAGACTTGATTTATAATCATCTAATAGATGTAAAAGATGATGGGTCTTTTAAAATGGACATGAGTTATTTTGACTATAATGTTGGATTGAAAATGACAAATAAAAAATTTGACGAATTATTCGGTGGAGCACCTAGAGAGCCAGAGTCTCAACTAACCCAGAAAGAGATGGATCTTGCTCGATCAATACAAGAAGTAACTGAGGAAATTGTAATGAAAATGGCTCATCACGTAAGAAAGATTACAAAACAAAAATATCTTTGTTTGGCTGGTGGCGTTGCACTGAATTGTGTAGCGAATGGAAAGTTACTTCGCTCAGAAATTTTTGATGACATATTTATTCAGCCGGCTGCTGGTGATGCTGGAGGTGCTTTAGGATGCGCATATATTGCCTGGTACCAACATTTAAATAATCAAAGGGTGGTACAAGGTAAAAATGATTTTATGAAAGGATCATATCTTGGTCCTGAGTTTAGCAATGATGAGATCAAAAAATATTTAGATAAAAATAATTATGCATATCAAAGACTTTCTGATGAAGAATTGCCAGAAAAGATAGCTGATATTATAAATGACCAAAATGTAATTGGGTGGTTTCAGGGTAGAATGGAATTCGGTCCTAGAGCATTAGGGAGTAGAACAATTATTGGAGATTCGAGGTCTCCTGAAACTCAAAAAACTATAAATCTAAAAATAAAATATAGAGAGAGTTTTAGACCATTTGCACCCTCTGTTAGGGAAGAAGATATTTCTGATTATTTTGAAATAGATCGACCAAGTCCTTATATGTTATTAGTCGCTGATGTTAAAAAGGATAAGCAAATACCTATGACAAATGAGCAAGAATCCTATTTTGGACTTCAAAAATTAAATATTCCAAGGTCTGAGATACCTGCCATCACTCATGTTGATTATTCAGCAAGAATTCAATCTGTAAGTAAGCACACAAATAAGAGATATCATGACATGTTGACAATATTTAATGAAAAGTATGGATGTCCTGTGATAGTTAACACATCATTTAATGTCAGAGGAGAGCCAATTGTATGTACCCCAAAGGATGCATACCTTTGCTTTATGAGAACCGAAATGGATTATTTATTACTAAATAATTATTTATTATCTAAGAAAAAACAAAAACCTTTAGAAAAAGATTCTGATTGGATGTCTGAATTTGAACTAGACTAGATATGTTTGAAGAAATAAAAAATATTAAAACAAGTAAGAAAGACATAAAAAGTTTTGGAATTACAATGGGCCTAATTCTATCGTTATTATCATTAATGTTGTTTTATTATAATCATCTTTTATATCAAAATATTTTAATCATAGCTGCAGTATTTTTAGGGTTGGGTATTTTATTCCCCGTAATACTAAAACCTTTATATATTGGTTGGATGATTTTTGCTGTCATTCTTGGTTGGATTATGACAAGAGTAATTTTAAGTATTGTGTTCTATCTAATTATGACTCCCATTGGTTTAATTGTGAAATTACTAGGTAAAGACTTTTTAGCATTAAAAATATCAGATTCTAAAACCTATTGGAATAATCGGGACAACTACACTGAGAAAAATCAAAATTATGAAAAACAATTTTAAAATTTTTAGTCAAGATACATAGTAATCTAAAGGAGCGAAATAAATATGTCAAAATTTTCAATTTTAGTTGAATTCTGGGAATTTCTTAGAATAAGAAAAAAGTGGTGGTTAGCTCCGATAGTATTTTTCTTACTTTTTTTTGGAACATTAATAGTATTAACGGAAGGAACTGCGATCGCACCATTTATATATGCTTTATTTTAACTAATAGGATTTAATCTCTGAGGATTTTATTTAGTGATGTAGACATTATATGTATTGTGCTGATAATGATTTTAATAAATATGTTTATAAATTATCAGAATTCAGTGACCGAATCTCTAAGATTTATTAATTCAATTAATTGAAAAATGAAGATTCAAGAAGTTGATAAAAAAGAATATAAATTATCATTGATTAACCGATTTACATTCTTTTTTAAATGTTGAATTTTGGGATATGACTATTTAAGGTTTGGATCAAAGTTCTTCAAAATTGTTCATATGAATATTATAAAGTAGTTAACAGATCTAGGTTATTTTGATTATGTTAAAAAAGTTACTAAAAGAAATTATAAGCTCCTACCCGTTACAATTTATAGGCCTAATTCTTATAGTCTCCACGCAAGCAATTTTTAATACACTCTCTGTAATCGCGGTTGCACCAATTACGGATTTTTTAACAGAAAGTTCAAGTTCAGAATTAAATCCTGTGACCAAATATCTATTTAAGATATTTCCATCATTAGGATTAGATTTTAATTTATTAACAGCATTTATATTTTTTGGCTTATTCAATATTTTGAATGGAATTTCAAAAATTATTCTAGAGTATAATCTGCAGAGAATTAAGTATGATGTGCTCATCCATCTTTTGAGCGATGTATTAAATAAGATTTTTCGAGCGAGATTTTTATTCTTTAGTCAAGGTGAGATGGGGACAATCCTTAATTCCCTTAATGCAGAAGTACATAGGATTGGAGAAAACTTTGTAAATATAGCGAGATTCATTGCAAATCTAGTTCAGGCTAGTATTTTTATTTTTGTACCATTTTTTATTGATCCAAGACTTTCAAGTATTTTCGTGATTGTTACAGCGGTCTTAAGTTTGCCGTTATGGTTTTTAAATAAAATTTCCAATAGTCTTGGTTTAAAGAATCTTGAAAAAAGTAATAAATCTGCTGGAGTATTGCTTGAGCTACTAAATTCTTCAAAAATAATAGTAGCAAATGCACGAAGAAAAAGTTCAATTGAACTATATAGAAAGGTATTAATAGATCATGCCAAGGTTGGCAAAAAATTTAAAACTTTATTAGTAGGTGCGCCTGAATTATATGGACCTATTGGTATAATATCTGCTCTCATAGCAGTTTATGTAGGATACTTAGATGGGGTTTCTTTAACTAAAATATCCATAATTTTATTTTCTTTTACCCGTTTAATACCAGTAATTGGATTAATTATTGGAAATAAAACAAGTATCTCAATATTCTTACCTTCATATAAACAAATAAATGATTTGAGAGAAAAAGCTGAAAAAATTAAAGAAAAATCAGGTGATATTATTTTTAATGGATTGAAAGATGAGATTTTATTTGAAAATATTTCTTTTAAATATCCTGAGAGGGATTATGCTCTGAAAAATATTAATATTAAACTTGAAAAAGGAAAAATGACTGCAATAGTTGGTGGCTCAGGTTCAGGAAAAACAACAATAATTGACCTGTTATTAGGCTTATATGAACAAGAAAATGGTACAATAAATATTGATGGTCATAATATGCAGATTTATAATCTAGAATCTTTTCGAAATAAGATTGGTTACGTTCCCCAAGATAGTCAACTTTTCAAATCTTCAATTTATGAAAATTTTATTTGGTCTAACCCTGATGCAAGTATGAACGATATTAATCGTGTTTGTAAAATGGCGAACATAGATAAATTTATTGAAAATTTACCAGAAAAATTAGAAACCCAATTAGGGGATGGAGGTGTGCGTTTATCTGGCGGTCAGCGTCAAAGAATCTCTTTGGCAAGAGCACTAATTAGGAACCCAGATATTCTCATTCTTGATGAGGCTACTAGTTCATTAGATACTAGGTCTGAGAAATTGATTCAAAATTCTATTGAAAAATTATCTGGTAAAATTACAATAATTTGTATATCGCATAGATTATCAACAATTAAAAATGCCGACTATGTTTATGTGCTCAATGAAGGCAAAATATCTGAAGAGGGTAGTTATGATGTATTGATAAAAATGCCTGATGGTATCTTCACAAAAATGATAAAAGATCAAAACTTATAGAAAATCAGTTTTTTTATATTTTTTAATTCTGAAAAAATTAATCCTCAATTAGTGAATAATTTTTTTACAATTAATTTGAAAACTCTTTTATAAGTTATAAAACAATGAAAATACTATATATAGACTTTATTACTGGATTAGGTGGTTCACAGATAAGCTTGTATTTAATTGCGAAATATTTAAAAGATACCAATAAAAATAATTTTGTAATTGTGCTTCCTGGAAAGGGCGAATTTTATAATAAATTAAAGAAAGACAATATCAATGTTGAAATATTGAATGCAATTAATTGGCGACTTTGGGTAAAAGATTGGAAAGGCTATGTTCTAGGAATAATCAGCTTCTTACCAAGGTTTCTAATTAATTTATTTAGGTGGATTAGATATTACAGAGAGTTTCGGCCAGATATTATTCATATAAATATAAATCGGTTAATTGAACCATTAATATCAGCTAAAATATTAAATATACCAGTGGTAATTCATTTTCGTGATATTCTGGATACTATGGATTATAAATTCATATTTGGGGAAAAATTGTTTTTTCAAATAATCAATTTTGCTGATAGTGTAATCGCAAATTCAAGTACATGTAAGGATCACATTGCACCATTTATAAAAAAACCAATATTTACAATTGTAAATGCAATTGATATAGAGTGTTATAATAAAACCAGTATAAATAAAAATGATAGTCTCAGGAAAAATAGTAAAATTAAAATAATTAACGTTGGTGGAATACAGAGATTGAAAAACCAAAAAGATTTTGTTGAGATTGCTGTAAAATTATTGAAAGAAATAAAAAATATTGAATTTTATATTGTTGGAGCTGTTATAGACAATAATTATTATAATCTCATAAAAAATTTAATTAGTAAGTCTGGTTATTCTGATCATTTCATTCTTACTGGTCACATAGATGATATGGCAAGCATGCTATCTAAGATGGATATTTTAGTGCATAATAATGTAATTGAATCATTTGGTCGGGTATACATTGAGGCAATGGGTGCTGGAGTACCTGTTGTCACATATTCATCAGGACCTGCTAGAGATATACTCTCAAATGGTGAAGCAGGTATTTTAGTAGCAGAAAACAATCAAGAGGAAATGGTTTTTGAATTAACAGAATTGATTAATTCTAATTTGAAAAGAAAAAACCTTGGTGAATTTGGAAGAAAAAAAGTAAATCAAGAATATGGTATCGAGTTGCAATTAAGAAAAATAATTGAAGTATATAATTTGATTATTAATAAAAACTAGTACAGATTGTATAAAATAGATTCTGAAAATTTTTCCTTTTAACATATGTTAATCAATTTCATTGCTTTTAACTTTAAATACGTAAAATTCTTTAAAAAGTTTGGGATCAGTTTTTATGAGAGTATGCCCAAAAAAATTTTGAGATTAAATTATAAAAATGATTATTTTCACAAAATCAGATAGAAAAAATAAAAAAAATATTACAATTCAATTTTAGGAGAAATATGAACAAAAGAATTACAGTAATACTACCTGCTGCAGGCAAAGGTTCGAGGCTATTATTACCATATCCAAAAGAATTGATGAAGATAAACGAGTCTCATAGTCTAATTGATTATACTTTTGACTTATTTAAAAAAAAATGTAAAGCTCAATTTGTTGTAGTAATTAATGAGAAAAAACTTTCATTGATTGAATATTTATCTAAGTATAAAAATATTTTTAATATTAGTTTTGTTTTCCAAAAAGATCGCTATAAAGAAATTACTGGCGCAATTAAAAGTGCAGAAAATTTATTTTCTGACTATAATCTTGTCTTGCTACCAGATACTATAGTACAACTTTACAGGAGAAAGTATTTATCTCTTGATGAAGTGGTCAATAGAACAAAAAAAACAGGGTTTTCATTTTTATATAAAAAAGAGAATAGTATAATCAAATTAAAACAAATGGGCTGCTTAAAAATTATTGATAATAAATGTGAAAATTATGAAGATAAACCTACCACTAAAATCAATGATTTTAATGCATTTTGGGCAGGTTTTGCTTTTGATAAAAATAAATATTACGAATCTATTAAGATTATTGAATCTAGTACCTTAAGGAAAAAACTTAATTATAACCAATTTAAACAATCCCCATTACATATGTCTGAAGGTATCGAAATAAAAAACCAATTGGATCTGGGTACTTGGAATAATATAAGAAAAAGATTACTGAAAGATTATCTAATTAACCATGGCATCGAGTCCAGCATCATAAAGTGATTTAGATAACAAAGAATTTTGAAAAATATTGCAATAATTGATATCGACGGTTGTCTAAATGATTATCCGAATACACTAGTTTTATGGATTAATCATCATGCGGGTACGACTTATGAAAGTCTTGACGATATAATCAACGTATCTAAAAAGGAATTTGATAAATACAAAGATGAATATCGTTCATCTGGTATTCAAGAAAATTTCAAGCTGAAAAGCGATGTAAAAAAATCAATCAAAAAATTAAAAGAAAATGGGTATTGTATTACTATCCTTACCGCACGGAATCATTATAAATATAATAATATCAGTAGGATGACTATTAATTGGCTATATAAGAATAATATGTACTTTGATCAAATCGTATTTGAAAGCGATAAACTTAAATATATATCGACGATTCATAATTATGTAGCTATTGTGATTGATGACGATAAAAAATTAATTCAGTCATTAAATGATAAATATCCAGATATAAAAAGCATACATTTTTCAAATTATGGTAGTTCCCCAACAGTACCTTTTTCTGCAAATAGCTGGGCTTATATTTATGATAAAGTAATCTTAAAAATGCCCAAAACATTTCAAAATAATAATAAAAAAAATTTTATCACTATTCCTGATTCGGTTGTGATAATACCTTTTAGCGAAAATTCAATGGAAATCGGTATATTAAATCATTATCGAGAAACTATTAACGCTTTTATGTTTGAGTTCGTTGCAGGTAAAATTCAAGAGAAAGAGCAGATTTTAGATGCTTGTCATCGCGAGTTAAAAGAAGAGTCTAATATTGATACTATTAATGATAATTTAATTTTTATAGGAATTATAAATCCATATCCAGGAATATCATCAGAAAGACATTTTGTTTTCATCGCTAAAGTTGATTCGTTTTCTGCTGAATTTGAAACGTATGATGATGAAGATAAAATTTATTTTTCAAAAATATCTATAGACAAACTAAAATTTCTGATTGATACAAATTTAATTACTGATTCAAAAACTATATCCTCATTTAATCTCTTATCTGGATATATAGATAAAAGTAAAAAGTATTAAGTAATATGTTAGGCCCTGAACTAAGCATATCCATTGTTAATACATCAAATTGGAAGTATTTGAGTCCGTGCTTGAATTCAATTTATGATAATATTAGTGCAATGAATTTTGAAATTCTTGTTGTAGATAATCACTCAGATGATGGTAGTAAAAAAAAGATTAGAGAATCATTTCCAGATGTTATCTTGTCATGCAATGAAAGAAGGTTTGGTTTTGCTAAGAATAATAATATAAATCTAAAAAAAAGTAGCGGTGATTTCATATTATTATTGAATGATGATACCCTCCTTATTGATGATACTCTTGAGCTAGCAATTAATTTTATGAAAAAAAATACTGATGTAGGTATTTTGGGTTGTAGAATGATAGATCCAGATGGAAAAGTACAGAAAAGCTCAGCTAGAAGATTCGATACCCTTTTATCAACATTTATAGCAGAATCAGGTATTTCTAATATTTTTAGAAGTTATTCAACTTCAATTATTGAGCATTCTGGAGAAAATATCATAAGTGAAATAGATTGCCCTCAAGAATCAGGAATGATTATAAGGCGTAAAACTCTAGAGGAAATTGGTTTATTGGACGAAAAGTTTTTTATGTTTGGAGAGGGATTAGATTGGTGCAGAAGAATTAAGAATAAGGATTGGAAAATTATATATTTCCCATTGTGTAAAATTATACATTTTGGTGGAGAAACAAATAGTAAGATAAATAAAAAAATGTACTTACAACATTATAAAAGTATGAATATTTATTTTAGCAAAATAAGTAGAGCGCAAGGTTTTTTGCATAGAGTCCTAATTATTTTCATATATAGTTACAAGTATTTATTTAAAATAATAGAAAATTTTTTCAGAAAAATTATAGGAAAAGAAAAAAATGAAAAAATCAGTTTATATAAAAGTATAATTGATTTGTTTTTATTCAGGTATGACGATCAAAATTACCCATTCCCAAGATGAATGGATCCTTTTTGACCTAGGAGAAAAAAATGTGTGGTATTTGCGGTATCATAAATAAAAATAGTAAAAAAGTCAGCCTGGAAAATGTCAAAATAATGGCGAAAATGCTACATCACAGAGGTCCAAATGATGAGGGGTACTTTATTGATGATAATATAGGGCTAGGATTTAAAAGACTATCAATTATAGATATTGCCAATGGTGCTCAGCCAATGTTCAGCGATGATAAATCAGTTACTGTAGTATTCAATGGTGAGATATATAATTATCAGACTCTTCGACATGAATTAAAGAAAAATGGGGTCATTTTTAAAACAAATAGTGATACTGAAGTAGTTTTAAAATCTTATATTTATTATGGATTAGATTTTATAGAAAAATTGCGTGGTATGTTTGCCATTGCAATTTTAGATAAAAACATAAGAGAAATAATACTTGTAAGGGATCGCTTAGGTAAGAAACCCTTATTTTATCATAATTCAAATAAACGTTTTTCTTTTTCATCAGAAATGAAATCACTTTTAAAGCTGGATGATATTGATAGGGATATTTCACTAAAATCTTTGGATCAATTTGTAGCCTTTGGATATGTTCCAGGATCAGACACTATTGTTAATTCTATAAAACGTGTTGAACCTGGGAACCTGCTTAGATATTCATATAAAAATGATGAATATGAAATTGTGAATTACTGGACACCAAAGCTAAATAAAAGAAATAAAATACCTAATCAAAGTTTAGATAAAATAATTGGAGCATCTGTAAAACTTAGAATGATAAGTGATGTTCCTTTAGGAGCTTTTTTAAGTGGTGGTATTGACTCTTCAATAGTTGTTGCTTTAATGTCTAAATACAGTAACGTTCCTGTAAAAACTTTTACTGTAGGTTTTGAGGAGCAAGAATTCAATGAGCTTCCTTTATCTAGAATAGTAGCAAAGAGGTATAGAACAGAGCATCATGAATATGTGTTAAAACCTGATATTAAAAGCATATTGCCGGATATTGTTTGGTATGCTGATGAGCCATTTGGTGATTCTTCGGCATTGCCTACTTATTTTCTTGCAAAAATGGCGGCTCAAGAAGTTACCGTGGCCTTGAATGGAGATGGTGCTGATGAGGTATTTGGCGGCTATGATAGGTATAAAGCTATTTTAAGAGTTTTGAAATATAAAAGTTCTCCAGCATTAGCCAGGATTTTTTTAAAAAATATTATAAAATATTTTCCCCAAAACAATTACTTTAATAGAATCAAAAAGATGGTTGCGTTTTCAGAAATGTCTCTTCAAAATCATTACATGGATAAAATGATGATAAAACGTCGCGATGCTCGATTGAAATTATATACGGATGATACAAAACATGTTATAAAAAAAAATAACGATAATTATCACAGTTTGTTTGAATTAGATCCAAATAATTTAAATAGTCCATTAGCGCGAAT
Organism: Pelagibacteraceae bacterium; assembly: GCA_002718135.1. The sequence goes on from PBDN01000003.1 coordinate 57,318, forward strand.
AATGATAAATGACCTATTGAATTATCTCCCAGGTGATTTACTTGTGAAAATGGATAGAATGTCTATGGCAAATAGTTTGGAGGTGCGGTCACCATTTTTAGATCATAATGTAGTAGAGGCAGCTTCCCATTTAGATGATAGTGAAAAATTATTGTGGTATGGTCCCAATAAAAGATTTTTAAGGAAAACATATGGTCAAATGATACCTAACGAAATTCTTAATAGGCCTAAAACTGGATTTGGGATTCCAGTATCAGAATGGTTAAGAGGACCCTTGTATACTATGTCAAATGATATTTTATTGAGCTCGATCGCTACAAATAGAGGTTATTTCAATACTAAAATGGTTAGTAAAATTCTAGATGAGCATAAATCTATAAAAAAGGATCATAGTAACCTGATTTGGAGTCTAATGATGTTAGAGTTATGGTTTAAAAATTTTATAGATAATAAGTAAAAATGTGTATATCTAGACAATATATATCATACTACATTACTAAAATTTAGCTTGTTTCATCTACTTATAAAATATTGGTACATATTACTACCTTTAATACCGTTTTTAGTATTTATTTTAATCTATACAGTTCAAAATAAGAGAGCTTTTTCTATTTTTGTAATGATGAGCATTCTCCTTGAGAGGGTAGCATCCTCTGAAGCAGCTTCATTTGGACTTAGCAATGCAAAATTATTTTTTATGATTATAGTTGTGTTTTATTTTTTGATCAATATTAATCATATTAATCAATTATTTTTTATGTCTTGGAGAATGTTTTTTCCACTATTTCTCTTTGTTTTTTATTTCACTTTAAGTACGTCATGGGCTGAAAACATTTTATTTGTTTATATTATATCTTACATCCAATTATTTATACTGAGTTATTTGGTTTTTAAAGTTATTAAAGACATGGAGGGTTTAAATATATTCATTTCTACTTTATCGCTTTCAGGCACAGTAGTTACTACATTATTATTGCTGGAGTATTTGGGTAATTATGATTCATATATTAATGACAGTACTATAGAATTTTATAGATCTCAAGGGAAGTTATTTATATTAAATTCAAATTTTTCAGCAACAATGGCTACTCTTCCATTTATCTATTATTATGTTAAATATTTTTTACTTGAAGAGAAGAAAAATATTTATCTTTTTTTAATAATATATAATTTTATTGGTTTATTGATCACAGTTTCAATTTCAGCTCTCATTGCGATCCTATTAATTGTTTTAATTAGTTTAAAACAGTACGGAAAACTAACAAGGGGAGTAGTTGGTGTTTCTTCTCTTGTAATGATAATTCTTCTGTTAGTGAATGTTTTTAATATAAATATCTTACCATTACATGGAATTACTACAAGGGTTAAAATTTTAATGGATATGGATAAAGAAATATTATTCAATATTCTACCAAGAGTGAATATTTGGCAATTTGCTATAAGTTTATCTTCTGAAAACCCTTTTTTCGGCTATGGATTTAAAAGTTTTTTAAATTTTTCAGAACTTCGCCCTAGCTACGTTGCTCCCAAAATCCCTGGCCATGTTGCTATGCATAGTCAATATTTATTAGCATTGTTTGAAGGTGGAATAATTGGTCTAATATTATATCTGGTTTTAATCATAAGATGTCTAAGTACGGTATTAATTGTTCATAATTATGGGAAACTTATAGATGATAAGGTTATCGAATTTTGTGCAATAACGATTTTTTTATTTATGATACATTATTTAATCAAATCATTTTGGCATGATATTTTAGTAACAGAAAAAATACCATGGGTAATCTTTGGTCTTATTGAAGTGTTATGGGTAGGCTATAAGAAAAGATTAATACAAAATAAGAGCTCAGTTATGGCCATTATATAGCCTGTTAATTTTATATGAAGGATTCTCAATCAAAAATTAAAATACTTTTTATACTTGGCAGTCTTGGATATGGTGGGACTGAAACTCAAATCTTTAATTATTTATTAAATATTGATTATGAAAAATATGAACCAGTATTAATCATTATGTCAAAAAATAAATATCAATATAAAATGGAAAAAAAGCTTATTGATAAAGGTGTTCTATTAATTGATCTATCAACAAAAAATAACGCAATTTTCAAATTACTAAATTTGACTAGGGTGATAACTAAAATTAAACCTGATCTTTTATATTCTGCACATTTTTATACCAATGTATATGCTGGAGTAGCTGGTCAATTATTTAACATACCATCGATTGGATCTATTCGTAGTGATTATTATAATGATGTTGCTCAGATAAATAGCTTACATAGAATTTTATCTTTAAAACTAGTAACAATTATAATAGCTAATTCAAATGCGGGAATGAAAAACTTGAAAACAGAATATAGTGATGCCAGAGTTAGATTAATTAATAACTTTATAAATAGTGATGTTTTTTATTTTAAAAGCAAAGAAAAGTCCCAGAATATTAAGATAATAACTGTAGGTCGTCTTACAAATGAAAAAAGAATTGATAGATTTATAAATATCATAAAAAAAATAAAAGACCATGTAGGTGATAGTACTAAAATTGTGGGGTTAGTTTGTGGTTCTGGTAGAGAGTCAGAAAATTTAAAATCAAAGCTGTCAAATCAAATAAAAAATATTGGATTAAATAATGATGAATTAATATTGTTAGGCGATGTAGATAATATTTCAGATTTTTATAGAACTTCTGATCTGTTCCTTTTCACATCTGAGTATGAAGGTTCGCCGAATTGTGTATGGGAGGCCATGGCATGTGGTTTGCCAGTTATAACTACTAATGTAGGAAATATTTCAGAAATAATATCCCATAAAAAGAATGGATTTATAGTTGATACATTCAATGAAAAAGATTTTATAAAATATTCTATTATGTTATTAAATGATGATAGTTTAAAAGTCCAAATTAGAAATAATGCTATTAGCACAATCAAAAATAATTTTTCTTTAAGTAGATATAATAAAGAAATTGATAAATTATTTTATGAATTAATAAATGACTAAAGACCTTTATGTGAAAAAATTTAAAATTAATTATAATTCTTAAATTGTTTTTATCATAAACTATTTTAAAAATTATAATTATATCTAAATCAATAAATGAAACTATTTAATATATATATTCCTACCTCATTAAAAAAAAGCCTTAGAAATATTAGGAGTTATCATAGGAGATTACACTACAATGCAAATTTATTTCTTGGCAAATATAGCACTATAGAAAACGAAGAATTCGTTCATTGTATTCGCTCCCTAGGGGTCAATCAAGGTGATAGTGTATTGGTGCATAGTAGTCTAAGTCGCCTAGGGCATATAAATGGGGGTGGAGAAATGGTATTAAACAGTTTAACTAACATTTTAGGAGAGAGTGGTAATCTGTGCTTACCTGCATTCACAACAATTGGAAATTCGAAAGAATATTTACAATCAGGAGTCATTTTTGATCCTAAAGTGACATTGCCAACAACAGGTAGACTATCTAATTTATTCTTAAAAAGAGAAAACGTTGTTAGAAGTATACACCCTACACATTCTGTAATAGCATATGGAAAGGATTCAGAGTCGATTATTGATGGTCATGATAATTGCGTAAAACCATTTGGTTATGGGTCTCCATTCGAAAAATTATTAAATATAAATTCATGGTTATTATTTATTGGCGTAGATATTAGGTGTTTAACAATGTATCATACATTTGAAGATTTATCTGAAAATTTCCCATTCAACCCTTATATCAAAAATCCTATAAAAGTAGACGTGATAAATAATGATGGTAAAAAAAAGTTAATGAAAACGTATGTTCATGATCCGGACAAGTCTCGGTATAGGTTAGAGGTGCATAAAGGTGTTAGAAATAAAATAAAAGAATATTTTAATAGCAGTGGTGTCTTGAAAACTAGAAAATTAGGTGATGGATACGTTTATGCTATGAGATCTAAAGAATGGTTTAGAGTTATGACAAATATGCTATCGGAGGGGATCACCATATATGCGGATTATTGTAAAGGTATCAAGATTTAATATTTTAAAACACCTTTTTAAAATTAATTGACCTGGAAAGCAACTATTTAAGATTTTATACTTTTTAGACTTCGTGTTTAAAAAAAACATATGTAACATTAATCGTAAAAACTAAGCAAAGTCTTGGTTGTCATTAAAAATAATTAAAACATTAAATAGTTCTTATGAAAAAGAATCAACGGCAAGTAATTATTTCAGGAACAGGTTCCTATGTACCAGAAAAAATTTATACAAATAAATATTTAGAAACCTTAGTTGATACTAATGATGATTGGATCTTTAAAAATCTTGGTATAAAAGAGAGACGAATAGCTTCAGAAAATGAATGCACTAGCGACCTAGCATTTGAGTCAGCTAGAAGGGCAATTGAGAACTCCAATATTACAGGTGAAAATGTAGATTTAATTATTGTTGCTACTGCAACACCAGATCGCTTAGCTCCCTCAACAGCTTGTATTGTCCAAGATAAATTAAAATTATATCAGGCTGCAGCATTTGATATTTCAGCAGTCTGTTCTGGCTTTTTATATGGCATGTCAGTAGGCTATCAGTTTATAGCAAATGGATCTTATGATAACGTATTAGTAATTGGTGCTGATACCTTTTCCAGAATAACTGATTGGGAAAGACGAGATTGTGTATTTTTTGGAGATGGAGCCGGTGCTGCAGTGCTCTCAGCTTATAATGGCGATGATAGAGGTTTTCTTAGTTTTAAATTACATTCAGACGGAAGAGGAAAACACAATTTTACAATACCAGCAGGTGGCTCAGAATTTCCTGCAAATAGCAATACAATCAATAAAGGCATGCATTATTTTCAGATGAATGGTAGAGCAGTTTATGATACTGGAACTAAAGTTCTTCCGGTTGTTATAAATAAAATATTAAAAGAGCAGAAATTAAATGTAGATGAAATTGATTATTTAATACCCCATCAGCCTAGTATTGCGATCTTAAAAGAAACTAGTCGTATTTTAGGGTTACCATTTGATAGGGTCCTTACAAATATGGATTCATACGCAAATACATCAGGAGGGACCATCCCAATCCTCTTGGATGAATCAAATAAAAAAAAGTTATTAAAGAAAAGAAAAAATATTTTATTTGCAGCAGTGGGCTCAGGGTGGACATGGGGTGCAGCGCTATTAAGATGGTAGTAGTTTGTCATTTTTAGCATCATTATTTCTGATTTTTTAGCATATTTTCAATAAGTAATAACAACTATTAGAATGTTGAAGAGATTATTGATCATAGCCCCTTTTGGAAATAAATCCGCACCAAGGCAGGAAATAATAATAAAAAAGCATTTTATAGCTCATGGTTACAAAGTCCAATCTTTAACAGACAAAGATTCAGGATTAAAAAGACTTTTTGATATTATAATAAATGGTTTGTTTCTGATTAAAAAAAATGATGTGATATTAATCAATATTTTTGGTGGTAAAGCGTTTATTCATGAGTCTATTAGTATCTTATATAGTCGTTTTTTTAATAAAAAGATTGTTGCTGTATTAAGAGGAGGTTATATCCCATATTATTACGATAAGTATAAAAGATTTTATAAGTTTATTTTAAACATGGTTGATAAAATTATTGTTCCAAGTGACTATTTATTTCATGAATTATCTTCAAGGGGGCATGTCATTGATCAAATTATCCCAAACTTTATTGAAATTGATAAATATGATTTTCGTTTAAGGAAAGATATTAAGCCAAAAATTTTGTACACAAGAGGAATTCACGGTATTTACAACCCATTGATGGCAATTGATGCATTCTCTTTAATACAAGCTAAATATTCATCAGCGAGCTTAACCATAGCTGGTAATATTGCGGATTTAAAGCTTTTTCAAATAATAAAGAATAAGATTAAAGAGTTAGACTTGAAGAATATTTCTATAATTGGTTTTATAGAAAAGGACAAAATTAGTAGTCTTATCCATGACCACGATATCTATATTCAAACCAACATTGTTGAAAATATGCCAGTTTCAATATTAGAAATGTGGGCATGCGGTATACCGATTATTGCCACAGGAGTAGGGGGTATTACAAGTCTTTGTAATAACGAGATTGATAGTATAATCATTAATTCAGAAGATTATGTGTCTATGTCGCAGCAATGTATTCGTTTAATAAATAATAATGCATTGACAGAAAAATTGTCCTATAATGGAAAAGAAAAAGTAAAAGAATATGCCTGGGAGAATGTTTCAAAAAAGTGGGATGAGGTATTATTCAATGACTGACTATCCAAATTTTTAAAACTGGAAGGAAATAAACACGAAATGTGTGGAATATCTGGCATACTTACATTCAAAGGAAATAAACCTCTTGAGAAGTCAAATGTGAAAAAAATGACTGATCAATTAGTTCATCGTGGTCCAGATGATGAAGGCTATTATTTTGGTGATACAATTCAATTTGGTTTTCGACGCTTAAAAATAATTGATTTAGAAAATGGAAACCAGCCTATGCGAAATGATGACAATTCAGTGGTAATGATATTCAATGGAGAAATCTATAATTACTTAGAATTAAAGAAAGAATTATCGAAATATAATTATATTTTTCGTACAAAATCAGATACGGAGGTAATATTACGTGCGTATGAGCATTATGGAATAAGTTTTGTTAATAAACTAAGAGGAATGTTTGCGATTGCAATATGGGATAAAATCTTAAAAAAATTAATATTATTGCGCGATAGAATTGGGCAAAAACCACTTTATTATGCTTCTTCAAAGAAACGTTTTTATTTCTCATCAGAAGTAAAATCTATGTTAAACCTTCCAGATATAAAATTTGATTTAGACTTTAACGCGGTTAACAACTATTTTCAATTTTCGTATATTAATTCTCCTGATTCAATATTTTCTGATATTAGACAACTGCCTCCTGGATGCTATTTGGAGACAGATTTTGAAAATAACACAAATAAAATCACAAAATATTGGACTTTAAAGCCTAAGCCAGATTATTCGAAAAGTAAAAATTACTTTATAGATGGAGTTAAGCAGATTTTAGAGGACTCAGTAAGGTTAAGACTCCAAAGCGATGTTCCACTCGGTATAATGTTAAGTGGCGGTTTAGACTCTTCAATCATAACCTCAATCGCATCAAATTATAATAAGAAGATTAAAACTTTTAGTATTGGATTTGAAGATGCTGAATTTGATGAAACTCGTTTTTCACAATTAGTGTCAAAAAACTTTGGTGCTGATCATATTATAGATATTGTGGACGAAAACAATGTCTCAGTAGATAATTTTTTAAGATATGTTGAAAGCATGGATGGACCATTTGGAGATTCCTCATATATCCCAACATATTGGGTTTCAAAAGTTGCAAGAGAGCATGTTACGGTGGCTCTTACAGGTGATGGCGGAGATGAATTTTTTGCCGGATATAAAAGATATAATTATTTAATGAATATAAATAAGTATAAAAATTTTATAAAAACTTTAAAATTTTTTATGGTGGCCTTAAATAATTTAAAGTCTTTCGTACCTGTTTCTATTTCAGACTTAATTCGAAAAATTAATAAAGTTGTATATTTAAATGATTTAAGCGCTGAGGATCAAATAAAACATTTGGTTACCTATTTTAGCTTAGAGGAGAGAATGCAACTTTTTGATAATGATTTGAAACAAATGATTTCTAGGAATGAAAAGTTGAAAATTGATAATGCTTTAGATTCTTCTGATTTATTAAATACTTTTCTTCTTGAAGATATTTTCAATAATCTGTCGGGTGATTTATTGGTCAAAACAGATAGAGCATCAATGGCTAATTCGCTCGAAGCTAGATGTCCATTTTTAGATCATAAATTAATGGAGTTTTCGATGACCATTCCCCCAGACTATAAGTTATTTAAAAATGATAATAAACATATTTTAAAACAGGGCTATAAGCATTCATTGCCCAAAGAGATTATTAACAGGGAAAAAAGAGGTTTTGAGATACCATTTCATAACTGGTTTAAAAATAAAGCTTGGAAAAATTTGTTATTAGATACTTTATCTGAGGATAGGATTAAATCGGATAATATTTTCAACTTAAATACAGTAATGTATTATCGAGATCAGATAATTGGAAATCCAAATGCAATTAATCTTGATATAAGTGCGTATCAACTTCGTCAAAGAGTTTACCAAATTTTAGTATTTCAAATATGGTATGACCTAAATATTAGAGGTGAGTTTGTATGATAAAATATCATGATCATGAGAGTAATTTAAAATTTGAAATAAAAAATAATGATAAGCTTATTAATCAAGCTAAAGAAATCCCAATAATCAACGGTATACCTAGATTTGTTCCTATTAATACTTACGCTGATGCATTTGGTTTGCAATGGAATACATACAAAAATATCCAAATTGATAGCGTCAATGGTCATAATATTAGTTTGGATAGATTAGAGAGATGTCTCGGCGTTTCTGTCAGCTCACTGCGTGGGAAACAAGTATTAGAAGCTGGTTGTGGAGCTGGAAGATTTACAGAACATTTAACAAAAAATGGTGCCTATACACATGCCTTTGATTTGAGTAGCGCAGTTGATGCGAATAAAGATCTTAATGGGCATTACGAAAATTATCAAATTGCTCAGGCAGATATAAGATCAATACCTTATGAGGATAATGTTTTTGATTACGTTATTTGTTTAGGTGTTCTTCAACATACGCCAAGACCAAAAGAGACAATAAAGATGTTGTACAAAAAAGTTAAAAAGGGTGGTTATTTAATTTTTGATAGCTATACGTATAATATTTCCCAAATGACAAAACTTAGTGGCTTATACAGACAGTTATTAAAAAGATTAAACCCAAAGTTATCTATGAAAATAGTGAATAAAGCTGTTGATATATTTTTCCCCTTGCATTGGTATGTAAGGAATATATATTTTTTGCAAATTTTATTATCTAGAATCTCACCATGCTTATTCTACTATTCATCTTTTCCATTTTTAAGTAAAAAACAACATTTAGGGCTTTCAAGATTAGATAGTTATGATAGTCTTACTGATTTCCATAGACATTATTCCTCAGTGTATTCAATTAAAAAGTGCTTAAAAGCTATGGGTTGCGAAAATTTTACAATAAAAAAAGATGGAATTGGGTTAGAGGTTAGGGCAAAGAAATGATTATTCAATTTAATTTTTTCAAATTTATTCTTCTATGTGCGGAATTACTGTAATAGTTAAAAATTCTAATTATTCCTTATCTCCAAAAAAAGTTTTGGAAATAAATAATAGTGTAAGTCACAGGGGGCCAGATGCATTTGGATCAAAGTTTTTTGTAAAAAAAGGATCAGGGAATTATGAAATATTTAATCAGGATGGAAGTAATTGGAATATAGCTTTTTGCCACAGGAGACTATCCATAATTGATTTATCTAAGGCAGGTAACCAGCCAATGAGCTATGATACAGGAAACTATTGGATAACGTATAATGGTGAAATTTATAATTATGTTGAAATAAGAAATATACTCATAAAAAAGGGCTACAAGTTTCAATCAACCAGTGATACGGAGGTGATTCTTGCTTCATACGTTGAATGGGGGCCTGATTGTTTTAAAATGTTCAATGGTATGTGGAGTATTGTGATATTTGATTCCAAAGTTAATCAAATAGTCGTATCAAGAGATAGATTAGGAATTAAACCACTGTATATTTGGAGCCAAAGCAATAAGCTATTATTACTATGCTCAGAAATTAAACAAATTATGAAATTGGATAATTTTAGACCTAGGCTAAATAAAAATATAGCAAAAGCTTATATTGACAGTGGGTATGAAAAAAATAATTCATCTTTTTATGATGATATAAATCAAATTGATCCGGGTACTTGGTTAGTTATTGATAGTAAAAATTTAAATATTATCAAAAAACAATCATTTTGGGATCCAAGTACCGTGAAAACCCAAAAAATGAGTAAATCAGAATCTGGATTACAATTTCAGAAAGAGTTTTTTAAAAGTGTTGAAGTATCAATGAGAAGCGATGTCCCAATCGGCTGTCAATTAAGTGGTGGTTTAGATTCAAGTTCTATTTTATTTGCAATGGATCATTTTAATTCAAAAGCAAGCAGAATAAATACATTTAGCTCAATATATCCAAACTACAAGTATAATGAATCTCATTATATTGATGCTGTTTTGGAAAAAATAGATACCGAAAAAATATTCTCTAAACCAAACTCGACTGATTTCACAAGAGATTTTGATAATTTTGTACATGCTAATGATGAGCCAGTTGGTAGTTTTGCTCAATATTCCAATTATTGTCTAGCTAGGGAAATAAATAAAAAAAACATAAAAGTAGTTTTTAATGGTCAGGGAGCAGATGAAATTTTTGGTGGCTATTGGCAATTGTATTATGGATACATTTACGGTAGAATTAAATTATTTGATTTAAGGCCTATTTTTTCTCATTTCATCTCTAGCTTATTTAAAGGTGGAAATAACGAACTCTTGAAACAATTATTTTTCATTTTACGAAAATTAAAAAATAAAAATAAAGCAAATAGATTAACATATATTGGCAACACAGATCTTGATTTCCAAAACCAGAGTAAAATGGATAAATACTTTCAAATGAATCCAAATGAAAAAAGGATTTTTAACATTAGAGAATTTATTTTGCCCAGATTATTAAAATGGGATGATCGAAATTTGATGGCTTTCTCTGTTGAAGGTCGGTATCCATTTTTAGATCATAATCTGATTGAGTTATGCTTATCATTTCCTGAAGAAAATATGTATAACAAAGGTTGGACTAAATACCCTCTCAGGTTGGGAATGAATCAATATTTACCTCGAAAGATAATAAAAAGGAAGACTAAATGGGCCTTTGAGGTACCAAAAGAAAAATGGCTAAGAAATGATATGAGAGATGATTTAATTAAATGGTTAAATCAGGATAATGCTATCTATGATTTTATTGATCGAAAGGATATATACAGAATCTTTAATGATTTTCTTAACTATAAAAATGATGATGTACATCTGGTTTTTCGGCTCTATAATTTTGATAAATGGATGGCCATTAATAACATAGCTATCGATTAATGTGAGAGATGAAATGAATTCTAATCAATTAGATCATAACATTTCTTTTGAAAGCTCAATAGATTGGCTATTAGATAGTTTTAAAATAAATGAAGGGGCTGGTAGTTCAGGTTGGGAATCTCGTTATTTTCATCCTCTTAGAGGGTGGTCTCTTCCTTATCCAGAAACTACTGGTTATATTCTTGTCACACTATATGATTTATTAAATAAAGAAAAATATCGAAATGATGAAATAAAATCTTATATAAACTCATCAATTTCATGGCTCCTTGGATTGCAATTAGACTCAGGAGCGTTTCCAGGGGGTCATGGTAGGTATAAAGATGATTTCCGCTTGAATAGTATTGACTATATTTTTAGGAGAAAAAGAAATTCTATTCCGTCTTTATTTAACACTGGTCAAATTCTCAGGGGGTTAGTGCGTGCATTTAAAGAAAATCAATCGAAGAATATTTTTTTAGCAATTGAAAGAGCAGTTAAATTTTTAGGTGATTCAATTAATGAAGATGGCTCTTGGAAAAAAGATGCATACGCAGGTGAATTTTCACCTGCATACTTTTCATACATTGCAAAACCACTAATTGATGCAAGTAAGATAATAAATGAGAAAAAGTATATAAGAAGCTCAATGAAATCATTAAATAAAATTATTCTGAGTTCAAATAATTTAGATTTATTTATACAGTCGATGAGTTTTCCCGGAGATAAAATTATTCATACTCACACCCTTTGTTATACACTTCATGGTATTCTTGAATGCTATAACTATTTAGATGAAAAAATGATTAACAAAAGTTTGGATTTATCTAAAAAAATAATTGATGATATTTTAAAATATTATGATGAAAAACAATTTGTCCCAGGAGGAATTCACAATGATTTAAAGCCAGACTGGACATATTCATGTTTGACGGGAAATTGTCAATTAGGATTAATATTAATTGAATTAGATGAAATAACTGGACAAAATTCTTATATTAGCTATGCAAAAGCGATGATTGATTATACAGTCAAACATCAGGCTAGCAATGGTTCAATTCCTGGTAGTTACCCTATTTATGGTAAATACATGAGCTTTAGGAGGCCAAATTGGGCTATAAAATATTTTATTGATTTATTTTTAATGATTAAACGAAATGAGGGCAATAGAACTTGAAATTACTTATTGCAGGCGCTAGTGGTGGTGTTGGATCTCAACTAGTAAAAGCGTTTGAAAGTTCGAATAACGAACTTGTACTGACATATAATTCAAATAATTCTTTTGACGATAATCAAAGGATGAAACATCAAATAATTAAATGTGACTTTTCAAATGAAGATGATGTAATTAATCTTTATAGCCAAGTAGAAAGTTTAGATATTGTTATAAACACTTTTGGATATAATAAAAATAAATTAATAAAAAATATGAAGTTAGATGAATGGAATTCTGTGATTAATTTTAATCTAACAGCCACTTTCTTATCCTGTAAATACGCTCAAAATAAAATAAGAAATCATGGACATATTATAAATATATCTAGTGTGCTGGGAAGAATAGGTTCTATTGGGGCAGCAAATTATGCAGCAGCAAAAGGCGGTGTGGAAGCTTTTACAAAATCTTTTGCACTTGAGTGTTTATTAAAAAATAATGTGTATGTTAATTGCATTGCACTTGGCTATTTTAGAATAGGAATGGGTGAAAAGTTGGATGAAAAAATAATTAAGGATGTAAAAAACAGGATACCGTTAAATAGTTTTGGAGACCCTGAAGAAATTTCTAATCTTGTCAAATATATCATATCATCGAGGTATTTAGTTGGGCAAATAATTCACTTGAATGGAGGCTTGTTTTTATAAACTGCTGGATTGAGTGAAAATTAACTAAATGAAAATAATAATATTAACGCAATATTATTTACCTGAGATTGGAGCTCCACAAGCTAGATTGTCAGAACTAGCGAAACATTTTTCAAAATTAGGTAATGAAGTTACAATATTGACAGCAATGCCTAATTATCCAACTGGATATATTTTTGAAGGTTATGGTGGGCTTTCTATGACTGAAAAAATTGACAATATAAATATTATTAGATCTTTTATATTTCCATCAAAAAGTGTAAAAATTATTCCAAGATTAATGAATTATTTCTCTTTTGTGATAAGTTCAACTATAATTGGACTAATAAAGTTGTCGAGAGGAGGTCTTTTAATAGTAGAAAGTCCACCATTATTATTGGGAATAAGTGGTTATCTATTAAAATTATTTAAAAACTATAAACTAATATTTAATGTTTCCGATTTATGGCCAGATAGTGCTGTTCAATTAGGTATTTTGAAAAAGGGTAATATTTTAAATCTTAGTTTAAAGTTGGAGAAGTTTTGTTATAAAAAATCATGGTTGGTTACAGGTCAGAGTAGAGAAATTGTTTCAAATATAAAAAGTCGTTACCCTAAAATAGAAACATACAGATTTTCGAATGGTGTTAATACCGATATGTTTCATCCGAGAAAAAAAACATTAATCCTAGATCAATGGTCTAGCCGAAAACAAATAAAAATAATATATGCAGGACTTTTTGGTATCGCTCAAGGATTAGACCAAATTTTACTCAGTGCAAAAATATTAAAAGATGAAAATATCCAAATAATATTAATAGGTGATGGTCCTGAAAAAGATAATCTAGATGATCTAAAATCAAAGCTAGATTTAAAAAATATATCCTTTGTCGCTCCGCAGAAAAGAGATAAAATTCCTGAATTACTAGCCTCAGCAGATATTGGATTAGTATGTTTAAAAAAGCATATACCTGGAGCTGTTCCTTCAAAACTATACGAAGCTATGGCAAGTGGTTTACCAGTTATTATGATTGGTGAGGGCGAACCCTCAGAAATTGTATCAAAAAATAATTGTGGGATAAGCGTAAAACCAGGGGACCCAAATAAAATAGCGGATGCAATGAGAAAGCTGTCTAGTGATCCTAATTTAAGAAATGAAATGAGATCCAGCTCGCGTAAGGTTGCTGTCAGAGAGTTTAATAGAAGTACTATTTTAGAACAATTTTATGATTACCTTAAAAAAAAATCAGATTATTAGTGTAGTGGGCGCAAGACCTAACTTTATGAAAATTGCGCCCATTATAAGACAATTTAATCTCTTAGGTATTGAGAATATATTAGTGCATACTGGTCAACATTATGATAAAAATATGTCAGATAGTTTCTTTTCTGATTTAAAACTGCCTAAACCAGATATCTCTATGGGTGTAGGTTCAGGCAGTCATGCAGTTCAAACAAGTAAAATTATGGTAGAGTTTGAAAAAATATGTAATCAGCTTACTCCAAGAGTTGTGATCGTAGCTGGTGATGTTAATTCTACATTAGCATGTGCACTAGTCGCTGTAAAATGCCATATCCCATTGGCACATGTTGAGGCAGGGTTGAGATCAAATGATATGAAAATGCCTGAAGAAGTAAATAGAATTTTGACAGATAGAATATCTGACATATTATTTGTTACTGAAAAAAGTGCGGTTAAAAATTTAAAAAAAGAGGGTGTTTCTAAAGATAAAATTCATTTTGTTGGTAATTGTATGATCGATAGTCTCAAAATGGTTTTACCAAGTGCAATTAGTTCTAAGCCATGGGAAAAATACAATCTCCAACCACAAAATTTTTTAATTGTTACTCTACATAGACCATCAAATGTCGATAATACCGAAAACTTAAAAAATATATTCAACCATTTAAATATTATATCTAAAAAGGTAAAAATTATTTTCCCTGTTCATCCAAGGACTAAGAGAAAAATTGAAAAATACCAGATAGTAATTCCAGAAAGTTTTCTTTTGGTTCCTCCTCTACCATATATAGAATTTATAGGTTTAATGGCAAAATCTTTAGCTGTAATTACTGATAGTGGTGGTATACAAGAGGAGACAACTTTTCTGGGTGTAAGATGTATAACTTTACGCCAGAATACGGAACGTCCTATAACGATCGAAAAAGGTACAAATATTTTGATTGGAGATGATATTTTAAAACTAGAACAATCTGTTGATGAAATAATAAATAATAATAATACTAAACGAAAAATACCCAAGAAGTGGGATGGTTCCTCTTCCAAGAGAATCGTAAAAATTTTATTAGATTATCTTGAACAATAGAATCTTAGTATTAATTTTTTTGCTTGGTATTCCAATTTTTTCGCAAGAAATACCAGTGGAGTTTGAATTATTTAAAAGAAATAATTTCCAAATAGATATAGGTAAATCATGGAAATATAATTCAACATTTGGATACAATAGATTTCAAAATTTTGAAAATGAATTGTTTAGTTCTGACACAAATTATATCTATTCTAGACTAGGGTTTAATAAGTTTGATAATGTAAATATTATTTATGGTTTTTCTCACTTTACTTTTAATAAGTACTTATACACTTATTTGTATTCAAGGATTGTAAATTATCCAGATTTAGTTGATAGATATTCTGGTAAACCGAGAGATATTTCTAGATTTGGTTTCAGATCTGGAGAAATGGATTTAGGTGGAATAGGATTTCAAAATAATTGGATTACTTTACAATATGGGCGTGGTACTCAATCGTGGGGTGCAGGAAATGGAATTCAATTAGCGATTAGCCATAATTCCAATCCATATGATTATGGCTTGTTTAAGTTTGAAATAAATGATTTTAAATTTTGTTACTTTCATGGATTTCTCGAAAATTATAATGAAAATAATAGATATCTTGTTGGCAAGGGAATTGAATGGAATAATAGAAACGATATATTATTATCCTTATCAGAATTAGTAATCTATTCAGGACATGGTAGGCCATTAGATATTTCATATTTAAATCCTATATCATCTCATCTAGAAATTGAACTAAATGATAGACAAAACCTGCTTGGAACTGAAAGCGGGAATGCTGTCTGGCAGTTTTCCTTGGATTATTTAATGCATTCAAAGATTAGGATATCTGGAAATTTTTTGATTGATGAATTCATTCTTGATAAAATTGAAAAAGAACAAGGAAAAATAAATGGAATAGCTTTTTCATTGAGGGGCTCGTATTTGATTAGTTACCCAAGATTTAAAATGTTAGCATATTCTTCCTTCATTCATGTAGGTCCCCATACATTTAGGCATAATGGATATAATAATTTTGTAAATAGAAATTCGCCTCTAGGTTGGAAATGGGGTAGTGATACTGAAGAATTCAGGGTAGGCGTTGAATTATTTAAATTTAAAAAATTCAATTATGCATTTGTTGTGGGAAGAAGAAATTCTGGTCAAGGAAATATTTTAAGTACTCCGTACACTGCCTACGATAATTACGAAGGCGGAGCATTCCCTAGTGGGTTAGTTAATGAAGTAGACTTTATGGATTTTTCATTAAACTATTGGATCTGGAAAAGACTCTCATTCTATAATAAAATTGTCATAGAGAAATCAAACCTTTATGGTAAAAACAATGCATTTAAATTTGGGTTTGATTTTTATTTTGAAACATTAAATACTATCTAATTTAAAAATACGATGAAATATGAACATTCCATTTCATAAACCAATAATACCCAATTCTCTCGATGAAATTTATTGTCAATCTATTAAAGATGGCTGGTTAACCACGGGTCCAGAGGTAAAGAAATTTGAAAATAGAATTTCTGATTACAATGAAGCTGAATATACTATTGCTGTTAATTCATGTACCGCAGGTTTACACTTAGTACTCGCTGCAAAACACTTTGGCGTTGGTGATAAATTTATCGTACCAACCTATACTTTCGCTGCATCAGTGGAAGTTGGCGAATACCTAGGTATGAGGCCAATTTTGGTTGACTGTGATAATGATTATAATATTGATTTAAATTATGTTGAAGATCTAGTAAGGAGTGACTCCAAAGTTAAAGCGATCATACCTGTTCACTTTGCAGGAAACCCTGTTGACATGAAAAGTGTTTTCAATATTGCAGATAAATACGGTTTATTTGTTTTAGAAGATGCTGCTCATGCTTTAGAAACAAGATCTAATTTTGGTAAAATAGGGAATACCATGCATGCAGCTGCTAATTCATACTATGCGAATAAAAATATAACAACTGGGGGAGAGGGTGGCTCGGTATCAACAAACGATAAAAAATTAGCAGATAGAGTGCGAAATCTATCTTTACATGGTATGTCGAAAGATGGTTGGAATAGATTCAAAACCGGAGCAAAGTGGCAATATGATATTTCTAATTTAGGGTACAAATATAATATGACTGACTTATCTGCATCTTTTGGTATGTGGCAAATTGATAATATTGATAAATGGCATAAAAAAAGAACTTTTTTAGCAGAAAAATATCAGAAACATCTATCAAATATAGAGGGGATAGTATGTCCAAAAATTAATGATATTGATGGAAAACATGCACACCATTTGTACATTATTAGATTGATACCAGAAAAGTGGAAGATAAAGAGAAATAAATTTATTGAACTATTAAATGAAAAGGGAATTGGGACTTCTGTACATTATGTCCCCATCCACAAGCACAGTTATTATGTTAAAAAATATGGCTATGTTCCTGATGACTTCAAAAGAGCAAACGATTATTCAGAAAATGTTATATCAATCCCTCTTTATCCGCTTTTAAAAAATGAAGAAATTAGATATATCATAGAATGTATAATGGAGTTATGGGAAGAATTTAAAGCATAAACTATTAATGGAATATTTTTCAAGGTTAATTGCTCTACTTTTATTACTTGCTTTATCTCCCGTGATATTTTTTATCACACTTTTTTGCATAATATTTCAAGGATTTCCAATACTTTTTGTCCAAAAAAGAATTGGGTTTAATTATGAGGTTTTTAATATTTATAAATTCAGAACGATGGTTATTAATTCTGGGCAAATAATAACAAGCCATCAAGATAATAGGATTACTTTGCTTGGTAGAGTCCTTAGGAAATTAAAAATTGATGAAATACCTCAGCTGATAAATATTATTAAAGGTGAAATGAGATTTATCGGTCCTAGGCCAGAAGTTCCCGACTTTTTTGATGAATTCGAATTTAACTTTTTAATGGAAATCAAACCCGGCTTATCGGATTATTCTTCAATACTTTTTAGAAATGAATCACGAATTTTAAAAAAAATCGGAGGTGAAAACCCTTATTCAATATTACTACCAATAAAAATTGAGTTAGCTAAATATTATGCCAGAAATAAAAGGTTTTTACTTGATTTGAAATTGGTGGTAGTTACTTTGATATCAATAGTTTTGCCTAATCTTTCATGGCGGATACTTACAATTATTTTTGAGGATGAATATCTTCCTAAAACAAAAAATTTTCTTAATGAATATCATTTTTGATTAGTGACCGCATAGAAAAATAATAATTTGTTTCTAACTTATCTTTATTAAAAAATATAATTAGATTATCATTCAAACAATTATTAAAAAATGACCAAATATTTAAAATCCTTGCTTAATAAAAACTTATTATTTTTGATTTCTATTGATTTGATTATCGTTATTGTATCATTATACATAAGTACACTTTTTCGTTTTGATTTCAGTATACCACTTGAAGTAAGTAAGCTTATTACACTTAAGAACTTTACCGTCCTAATAATTGTAAAGATATTCTTTTTTAGATTGTTTGCTCTATATAGGGGAATGTGGAGATATACTAGTATTTGGGATATGTTTAATATTATTAAGGCTAATTCATTTTCTACACTTATTTTGTTTTTTCTGGTTTTTCAATTTTATGGTTTCAAGGATATATCTAGATCTCTACTTATCATTGATTTTATAATATGTACCGGACTAGTGTGTATTTCTCGATTAGGTGTAAGGATGTTTTTTTCACATATTAAATTCTTATTTAAAACAGATATTAGTAGAAATCTCAAAAAGAGGATAATTCTTATTGGCGCCGGAGATACAGGACAAACTATCATACGCCAAACTTTACAAAAATCAGATAGTACAGTAGGAATAATTGGGATTTTAGATGACGATATTAAAAAAATAGGTCGAAGATTACATGGTATTCCAGTTTTGGGTACTACTAGTGATTTAACAGTTTTAGAAATTGATTTTGATGAAATTTACATATGTGCACCTTCTGCATCTAGAAAACAAATGATAGCTATTGTAGATGAATGTAAAAAGTCAAAAAAACCTTTTAAGACACTTCCTTCGATGTCAGAACTTATGGAAGGTAAGATCTCTATATCTCAATTTAGAGAAGTTTCAATAGTGGATTTGTTGGGAAGAGAAGAAGTGGAATTAGACAAGAATGCAATCAGCAAATTTATTAAGGGTAAGAGGGTTTTAGTGACTGGAGCAGGAGGGAGCATTGGATCTGAATTGGTAAGACAATGTGTTAAATATGAACCCTCTGTGCTCGTTATGATGGATATTAGTGAGTTAAACCTATTTGAAATTGACAGGGAAATCATTACTAATAATCAAATTAATATTTTATTTAAACCAGTCCTTTCAGATATTCGAGACCGCTCTGTCGTTGAACAAGTTTTTAAGGAGTTTAAACCTCAGGTTGTATTTCATGCAGCTGCATACAAGCATGTTCCAATGCAGGAGTATTTTCCATGGGAAGCAGTAAAAACAAATGTGTTTGGAACTTCTAATATAGCTGAAATTTCTGTCAGTTATAATGTTGAAAAATTTGTTCTAGTTAGTACTGATAAAGCTGTTAAACCCGTAAATGTCATGGGAGCTACAAAACGTCTAGCAGAAATGATAACTCAAAATTATAATAGGATCCAAAATAAAACAGAATTTATGGCTGTGAGGTTTGGAAATGTGTTAGGTAGCTCAGGTAGCGTTATCCCAATTTTTCAAGATCAAATAAAAAAAGGTGGCCCTGTTACTGTTACGGATCCTGATATGGAAAGATATTTTATGTCTATCCCTGAAGCAAGCCAATTAATACTACAAGCTGGTTCCCTAGGAATTGGAGGTGAGGTTTTTATTCTGGATATGGGCGACCCTATCAAAATTATTGATATTGCTAATGAACTAATTCGTCTTTCAGGATATGAGCCTGAATTAGATATTTCTATTGAATTTACGGGGACTAGGCCTGGAGAGAAAAAGATTGAAGAGCTTTCTCTTCCGACTGAGCAGTTAGATAAAACAAAACATGATAAAATTTTTGTATTAAACGATCCTGCTATATCAGATAAAACATTATCTGATATAGCTATAGGTATATCAGACTTAAAAAATGGTTTATCTCAAAGAACTGCAAACCAAGTAAGAACAATTTTATCATCAATTTTGCCTGAGTATAAACCTGACCTTAATTCCAAAGAACCAATATACCTAAGGTTGAAAGCGGAAGCGTAGATTTGTATCAGTCGATTAAGCAAAGAATTTATTTTTAAGCATTGTCCAGATAATACTCCATCCATCATAGATTTTTATTTTTTTTCCATCTTCTAACGATCTTCTGTTATAATTTATTTGTACTTCCCTGATTCTGGTGTTTTTTTTAGCTAGCTTTGCCAGGGTTTCAACTTCGATACTAAATCTGTTACTTTTTAGTTTTAGCGATTTAAATAGGTTTAGATTTAAAATCCTTACACATGAAAGCACATCAGAAAAATTTGAATTATATAAAATATTAAAAAAACTATTTATAAAAAAGTTCCCTAAACTATTTAAGTTATAATGTAATTCACTTTTCTTCCATCTGGTACCAATAAGAACATCCGAGCCAGATTTTTCAAAAGTAGCAATCAGGTTTGGCACGTCATCTATATCTACCTCAAGGTCTCCATCCATTAAAATAATATTTTGGTTTGACGCAACATTAGCACCCAGCCTTACTGACATGCCTTTACCTAAATTAGAATCATTGCTTATGATTATATATTTTCTATTATTTGACAGCAAATCTTGTGTTCCATCATCACTACCATCGTCAATTATTATTACTTCTATATTTTCATTTAGCTTTTCAAGTTTCCTAAGTAGTTCAGGAAGTGTTCTTACCTCGTTGTATATTGGAATTATGAGAGAGTAAGTCATTGATAAATGGTTTTATATTTTGAAAATAATCAAAATATTAATGTATGTTTATTTATCCTTGGCCAAGTCTTTTAATATGGCTTCCATCTTTATCATGGAATACATTTCTAGTGTCGATAATCAAATGACAGTGGTTATAAATTAATTCATAATCAACGTTAGAATGATCAGTTATGATAACACATGCATCGTAGCTATTTAGTTTAATATTGTTCAAACCGGTTATGCCTCGCATTGATAAATCATCGTAATCAAGTTTAGGAACATATTTATCATGATAATCTACTTTAGCTCCTGCATTTATTAACAATTGAATTATATCGATAGCAGGAGATTCACGAACATCATTTATATCTCTTTTATAGGCAACACCAAAAATGATAATTTTACTACCATTTAAAGATTGTTCATTATTATTGAGATTAATGGATATTAGGTTCAAAACATGATTAGGCATATTAGTGTTGATTTCACCAGCTAGTTGAATGAATCTTGCTTCATAATCTAGTGTTTTTAATTTCCATGATAAATAATGAGGATCAATAGGGATACAATGACCGCCAAGACCTGGCCCTGGAGTAAATTTCATGAAACCAAAAGGTTTTGTCGCAGCTGCATCAATTACTTCCCATGCGTTGACCCCTAGCTTTTCACACATAATTGCAATTTCATTTGCTAGTCCGATATTAATGGCTCTGAATGTATTTTCTAGTAGCTTAACCATTTCTGCCGTTTCGGTTGAGCTGACCATTACAACTTTATTCACAATAGTTTTATAAAGATTACGGCCAATTTTTGCACAATCTTTTGTGACACCACCTATTACTTTGGGAGTATTTCTAGTATTAAAATCCTTATTTCCCGGGTCAATTCTTTCAGGACTGAAGCACAAAAATATATTTTTTCCTATACTAAAACCACTTGAATTTAGATAAGGTAAAATCAATTCTTTGGTACTTCCAGGATATGTAGTGCTTTCTAGGACGATTAACATATCTTCATGTATGAATGATTTTATTTTTTCCATGACTGAAATAATATATGATATATCTGGATCCTTTTGTTTATTCAAAGGGGTAGGAACACATATAGAAATGGAATCCATTTCTTTAACTAAAGAAAAATCACTTGTTGCACTAAATTTATTATTTTCAACAGATTTCTTTAAGATATTATCATCAATATCTTTAATGTAGTTCTTTCCAGAATTTATTAACCTATTTTTACTCTCATCAACATCAATACCCACAACATTATACCCTGTTTGTACGAACTCAATAGCAAGTGGAAGTCCTACATATCCAAGACCTATTACTCCAATTTTTGCAGTTTTATCTTTTAACTTCTTTTTTAATTTCATATCTATCCAATAAATTTATTATTACTATTTTAAAGGCCTGAAACTTATTCGAAATTTCTTACTTTAACATAAGTAAATTTCAAATAGGAATAAAATCAATAATGTTTAATAATCTAGATAAAAGAATAAGATATACAGTGGGTATAATATTTATAATGGGATCCTTGTTCGGCGGATTAATTGGATATGATTTAAAAAAAATAGGGCAGCAGTATAACCACATATGGGCTCTATCAATAGTTGCGCTATATGCTGGATTTGACTGGATATCTAAAGCAATGAGGGATTGAATTGAAGTTAAAATCAATAAATCCAAAGAATAACAAAATAATTGACTCCTGGGATACCCATACCCTAGATGATGTTACGAATACATTGATGCGGGCTAATGAAGCTTATTTTGACTGGATGAATACCGATTTTTCTTTCAGGATAAATTGTCTTGAGGAGATGTCAGGTCTTTTAAGAGAAAGGTCAAAAGAATATGGTACTCTTATGGCTAATGAAATGGGTAAGCCACTAGCGCAAGGATTAGCAGAAATTGAAAAATGTGCTTGGTTATGTCAATACTATAAAGAAAATGCCGAAAACTTTCTTAAGCCTAAAAGTATTGATACTGAATACTACAGAAGTTTAGTCACTTTCCAACCTTTAGGCTTAATACTTGGCATAATGCCTTGGAATTTTCCTTTTTGGCAAGTTTTTAGGTTTGCAATTCCATCATTAACAGTAGGTAATGGAGTAGTTTTAAAACACTCCTCAAATGTTCAGGGATGTGCTATTGCAATAGAAAAATGTTTTACAGATGCCGGTTATTATGAAAATATATTTAGTAATCTACGCATACCTGGATCTAAAGTGGCCTCTGTGATTGAAAATAATAATATTGCTGCCATTGCTCTAACAGGGAGCACTCCTGCTGGGAAAGCTGTAGCTAAAAAAGCAGGTGAGTGTTTAAAAAAGACGGTGCTGGAACTTGGTGGAAGTGATCCTTACGTTATTTTTGATGATGCCGATATTGAAAATGCAGTAGATGCATGTATTGCTGGCAGAATTTTAAACACAGGTCAAAGTTGCATAGCGGCTAAGCGGTTAATTGTAACTAAAATTAATGAAAAGGAATTCACTGAAAAATTAAAAAGTAAATTATCTTTAAAAATAATGGGAGACCCGCTAGATGATGTTGATATTGGCCCTATGGTATCAATAGCAGCTAGAGATGAGGTTCATGAACAAGTTCAAAGGTCAGTATCTGCAGGAGCAAAGTTAAATTTAGGAGGGTCAATACCTGATATTGAGGGGGCATTTTACCCAGTAACCATTCTCTCTGGTGTGACTCCAGGGATGGCTGCTTTTGATGAAGAAATATTTGGACCTGTTTTTACAATCATTGCTGCTGATAATAATGAAAATGCTATCGATTTAGCAAATCAATCTGAATTTGGGCTTGGTTCTGCCATTTTTACGAGTGATATTGAAAAAGGTGAGAAAATAGCAAAGGAAAAATTACAATCCGGAGCTTGTTTTGTGAATGACTTTGTGAAATCTGACCCAAGATTACCTTTCGGAGGCATAAAAATGTCTGGATATGGTAGAGAACTCTCTGACTTTGGCATGATGGAGTTTGTTAATATAAAAACTATTGTTGTAAAATCACCTTCCGAAGAATCGTGACAATGTGTAGGAAAATAAGTTTAATTGTATTTTGTGTTCTTTTATTAAATGGACAAGAAAATCGAATTTTTTGGGATGGCCGCGAATGGAATAAAATTAGAAAAAATGCAAACTATGATAATTCTATAGAACACAAAATAAAGAGCACTTACATAAACGGTGTATTAGATGGTAGATTATATGGATATTTAAGAACTTGGTCGAAGAATGCAACATTAGCGAATGAAGTATTCGGAGAAAGCGTAGACTATTTATCAGTTCGAGAAATTATAAATAATCTTAATTATTTTTATGAGGATCCATTAAACAGTTACATCCCAATACCCACAGCTATTATCATAGCAAACCTATATGGTCAAAGAGTCCCTATAGATATCATTGAAAAATATACTCAAGACTCTAGAGATTGGGTTAATACTTTGGTTTTAGAGCTTGATACGTTAGACTACAGTAGGTTAATAGAGGAAAAATACCTTAAAAATAACAAAACTGATTAATCTATTCTTAAAAATCCTGTTTTAGAATGCCAGGTAAATATTCTTGATTCTCCTAAGAACTTAATTTTTGAGATATAAAACTCATATATACTTGGATTTCTGATATCCACTATTGGGAAGGACATACTTCTTGTAGTTGAAAAACCTGTTTGGAGTGGTGGCTCATAGCCATAAACCAGGACGAGCCTTTTTTCACTAATTAATTCTTTGTCACTATTAAGTTCAGCAACAAAGCCTTCAATGTAGTCTAGTGGTTTATCTATTAAATTCGTCACCTGAATATTAACTAATGCTATCGAATCATTAACAATTCTAGTTTTTAAATCTATTTCAAAAGGTATTTCTACTTGACAAAGTGTAATTGCTGTGAGCGTAATAATAAATATGATTATTTTTCTCATAGTAAATAGTGAAATAAATTAATAAAAAAATCATTCTGAAAAAAATAAAGACCATAAAATTATTCTTGATTCTTATTTTGATATCAATCTCAAATGGACAAGTGAAGATTGGTGATTGGGAGGCATTAACTTGTCCATTGGAAATTCGAGATCTAGTTCAATTAGGCGATACAACTTATTGCGCGACTGGTGGGGGCTTATTATTGTATCATAATTCAACTTTTGAAGTATTAACAACTGTAAATGAACTATATGGTATTGACCTCCTATCAATCTCTAAGGATAGTTACAATAATATTTGGATTGGTGGAAAATCTCCCATTGGTTTCATACAGATATATAATAACAAAAAAAATAGTGTTGGTGTATTTGATTATGGTTTAACAGAAATATCAAAATTTCATATTGCAGATAGTATTGCTCTAGCATCTTTTGTTGATGGTCAAGATTTAGGTTTAATCAAATGGATTTATTCTGATCATAAATGGTCTTACAGAGATATTTTCAGGAATTTTCCTTTTCTAATCGAGTCAATAAATGGCATAGAAATTTTAAATCAGCATATCTTTTTGGGCACAGATAATGGTCTGTTAGTAGGTCACCTTGGAGAAAATCTAAAAGATCCAAATAATTGGGAATTAGTTTCAAATGATTATAGTAGTTCTATTGATGCTATGCGAAGAACTGAAAATGGATTCACTTTTATTTCAAATCAGAATATAATTAGTGTCAATCATTATAATGATACTTTCCAATATGAACAATTAGAGGTCCAGGTTCCTGCGGAGTTTTCAGATTTCCTGATTGATGAGGAAGATTTTATTTGGGGTGTACACAATAAAAAAATATATAGCCAGAAAAATAATTTTAATCCCATATCTACAGGTAAAATTCTATATGATATTGCGTTAGATAGCCAAGGGAATCTTATAGTTGGATCCGATTTGGGTTTAATTGAAATAAATAGAAATAGTTATGAAAAAATAGTCCAGATTCCAAATTCTCCAGCCACAGGAAAATTCTCAGCTATAAAAGTACTTCAAGATGGAAGGCTTGTTGGTGCTAGCTCTAAGGGGTTGAGTATTAAAGATTTTTATGGTTGGAGAAATATTTTAGAAATCAAAAATGAAAATACTAGTGTTATCAATTATAATTATGATTATAATACTTTTATATCTGATACTATACCATATGATTTTGGAGATGCTGTTGCTGATATAGAAGAGGGCCCTGATGGATTAATTTACTGCGCTATAGAAGGAACTTTCCCAATCCTGAATAATCCTGCAAGGATTGGCGGAGGAATTATTATCATAGATATCGATAATCCAGAGAATATTACAGTAATAGATACAAGTATTTTGAGCTACTATACCTCAGGTACATCTGATAACCCTTATATGGTTGTAAAAGATATTGAGTTTGACTTTGGCGGAAATTTATGGGTAGCGAATAGCTATGTTACCAATAAAAACCTTCCTATTCATGTGCGAAATAGAAATAATGAGTGGAAATCATACGGGTCCTCAGAGACTTCTGTTAAAATTAGCCAGTCTCCAATATCAATAGTGTTTGATACTTGGTCAAGAGTTTGGGTCAGTGCTTTTAAAGCACAAGAGGCGAACATCGGTATATATCCTGATGGGGGTATATTTATGCTTGATTATGAAAATTCTCCTATTCAACCATCCATATTTAATTGGAAGAGTATCATATCTAATACAACTGTATGGTCTTTGGGGATGGGATTTAATAATAGGATTTATTTTCTAACCCCTACAGGGTTGAATTATTATGATATAGATGCAGGACCTGATCCAATAATAAGAGAGAATTTATATTCATACTTTCCTAATATTTCTTTTGGTGGCGGATCAGAAATCAAAGTAGATCCTTTGGGAAATATTTGGACCATATCTCCNACACAGGGAGTTCATATATTGCTAGAAAACACTACTTATTGGCCTGATATTAATGGTCTAAGAAAGAGTAACAGCCCTTTGCTATCTGATGAGGTATATGATCTAGATTTTGATTATCAGAGAAAACTCGCTTACATAGCAACAAGCAAAGGTGTGAGTATCCTTAGGATACCTTTTGGGGATAGTTATAGTGATTATAATGACCTAAAGATTTTTCCAAGTCCATTTTTGATACCCGCCCATGAAAAGATGATAGTTGATGGTCTGATGTATAACTCATCTATGAAAATAATGACATTAGATGGCCTAGTAATCAGGGACATAAATAGCAGCGGGGTTAGTGTAGATGGAGATCAACTTGTTTGGGATGGAAAAAACAATAATGGAGAATATGTCGCTAGCGGGGTTTACCTTTTAGCAATTACTAATAATTCTGGGGAAAATACGTTTAGTAAAATAACGGTTATAAAAAAATAATTATTTGTCTATCCATTATTACAGACTAATTTTATCATAACAAGAATAGTAATAATAGTTCTATAGCTAGAAGAATAAATGCGTAATAAGTACCAAAATAATTATAAACTATTGGCAAGTAACTCTTTAGAAATTTACAGGAGAGATGTCTCAATAGTAATTGAAGGTCTGATTTACTCAATTATTTCAATTATTACTTTCACTATCCTAGCTGCCTAGTAAGGAAAAATAATAACTAGGTATTTGGGATGGAGCTAAATCCCTGGAAAAACCCTATACCTACAAAATTAACTTACAAGCTGGGGTAGTGTTTTAAATAAAAAGAAATAGCCATGAGATCTGATTTAATAAAAAAAGGATTTGAAAAAGCCCCGCATAGGAGCCTCCTTCGTGCGACTGGTCAAATAAAAAGTGATGAGGATTTTGATCGTCCATTTATTGGTGTGGCCAACTCGTATATTGATTTGATTCCAGGGCATGTCCATCTCCAAGAGTTTGGAAGTGTTGCAAAAAAAGCAGTTCGTGAAGCAGGAGGTGTACCTTTTGAGTTTAACACCATAGGAGTAGATGATGGTATAGCTATGGGGCATATAGGAATGCGATATTCACTAGCAAGTCGTGAGTTAATTGCTGACAGTGTAGAGACGGTAGCAGAATCGCATAGATTGGATGGGCTAATATGTATTTCTAATTGCGATAAAATAGTTCCAGGTATGCTTATGGCATCACTTCGAGTAAATATTCCTACTGTATTTGTATCAGGTGGCCCGATGGAGGCAGGGACCAATAAACGAGGTGAAAAAGTTGACCTGGTTTCAGTTTTTGAAGGTGTCGGTAAGTTTAAAACTGGGAGTATTGATGAGGATGATTTAAAAGATCTTGAAGAAAATGGGTGTCCTACTTGCGGTTCTTGTTCAGGTATGTTTACGGCTAATTCAATGAACTGTTTATTAGAGGTTTTAGGACTTGCTCTGCCTGGCAATGGTACAATATTAGCAACAGATCCATCCAGACTAGACCTTGTTAAACAAGCTGGCAAAGCGATTATTGATCTTGTTGATAAAGATTTAAAGCCACGAGATATTGTAAATAATGATTCAATTAGAAATGCGTTTGCATTGGATATGGCAATGGGGGGAAGTACGAATACAGTGCTTCATACTCTTGCTGCATCCATAGAGGCAGGCCTGTCTTTTGATATGAAAGAGATCAATAAAATTAGCCGTAGAACACCTTACTTGTGCAAAGTTAGTCCTGCTACTCCGAATGTTCACATGGAGGATGTGTTAAAAGCTGGTGGTATATCTGCTATTTTAATGGAGCTATCAAAACAAAATGGACTTTTAAAACTCGATCGACCAACTGTGCTGGGAGTAACATTGGGAGAGTCAATTTCAGGTGCTAAAAATTATAATAAAGATATAATTAGATCAGTTGATGACCCTTTTTCAAAGGAAGGCGGGTTAGCTGTTCTGTTTGGTAATATTGCACCTCATGGATCGATCGTAAAAACTGCAGCAGTAAACAAAGAAATGTTAGTTCATGAAGGTCCTGCTAGAATTTATGAGTCTCAGGATGAGGCAATGAGAGGCATACTGGATGGAGAGGTTTGTGATGGTGATGTTGTAGTAATAAGATATGAAGGCCCAAAAGGAGGGCCTGGAATGCCTGAGATGCTCGCGCCAACCAGTGCAATAATGGGTATGGGGCTAGGCTCCAAGATTGCCTTAATAACTGATGGTCGATTCTCTGGAGGTACGAGAGGAGCTTGTGTTGGCCATATATCCCCTGAAGCTGCTGTTGGAGGCCCTATTGCTATCATTAAAAATGGTGATGAAATTGAAATTAATGCCAAATCTAAAGAGATAAACTTACTCATAAGTAAAAAAGAGGTTATTAATAGGCAGAAAAAATTAAAGAAGGTAACTATCAAGACAGTTTCTGGTGCATTAACGAAGTATGCTAAATTAGTTAGTCAAGCTGACACAGGCGCCACAACACACTAATCTAAAATATTTAGTTCCTTAGGATATATTCTTTTTATAATGTGAAGTATTTTTTCAAGTCTATCTAGAGGTTGATCTGTTGAAATTAAATCAGCTTTATCATTTATTTCAATTGGAAGACATTCTATTAATCTAAAACCAATCCAGTTTGCATCATTGTAGTTAGAATTATTATGAAATATATAAGATTTTATCTCAGGATATATCTTTTTATAAAACTTGGAGAGAATTTGATATTTTTTTGGTACAAGATGATTTACTTCTTGTTCTCTTGCAATAGCATTGCCTCGTAGAAGGTTTCCTTCATCTAATTCGCAGTTGCTTAACTTAACAATATATTTACCCTCAACTGTAATTCCTAATAACCCTCCATCAAGTTGAGACCAGTCAACTATTTCTACATAACATCCATATTCATGAACAGATGATATATATTCTGCATCTTGTTTTGTAAGGGCAATAATGAATCCGGAATTATCTTTTAAAGCATTCCTTATCATGTCAATATATCTCCTTTCAAATATTCTCAATGGAAATTGTCCGCCAGGTAGAATTATGCTTTTCAGAGGGAATATAGGTATATTTTTGATATTATTCATTTTTAAATTTTAATGATAGAGAATTAATGCAATATCTTGTGTTTGTTGGTTCAGGCCCGTCATTGAATACATGACCGAGATGAGCTTTACAATGATTACAAACTAACTACTTCTGTTCTTGTCATTCCATGGGATGTATCAGTAATTAATTTAATGTTATCTGAGTTGATGACATCATAAAAACTAGGCCACCCTGAATGGGAATCGTATTTATGCTTTGATGAAAATAAGTCAGCTTGACAACATATACATTTATATACGCCGGGCTCTTTATTATTTAGATAACGCCCAGTAAATGGAGCTTCAGTACCTTTAAGTTGTGTGATTTTATACTCATCATCAGTCAATATATCTTTTAGATCATCATTCATTTTAAATATTCTTTAATATCATTAGTGTTTTTATTTGACAATATTAATACTATATCAATATCGTTATTACACCTCAGATATTGACTTATTTGTGGGATAGAATCAATAACATTTATTTTGTTGTTATTTTTTGC
>PBDN01000004.1 GCA_002718135.1 Pelagibacteraceae bacterium
GTAAATTTTACCTTTATTCCAATATTTAGGTTTCATATGGGTTATTATAATAAATTAAAAAAAATATTATCATATATTAATTTTTTATTTGGAATTTATTTATGGATATTAATAATTTATGCTTTTTTTAGAATGACTGGACTGATTAAAAGAATACCTATGCAAGAACATGGACTTGGGTATTATTTATCTTTACCTATAGAGTCGATTTTAAAATTTTTTTAATTTTTAATTAATGTTATTTTATTTTAGTTTAGCTATTCTTTCAGCTTTATGTTGGTCAGTTTCATCTCTTATTTCAGCAGATATAACAAGATCAATAGGTGGACTAGCCTTTAATAGAATAAGATTATTTTTTGTTTCATTAATGTTAATTTGTTTTACATTTTATACAAATACTTGGCATACTATTAATACAAATTTTTTAATCACAATAATTATATCAGGAATAATAGGTATTTTCTTAGGTGATACTTTTTTATTCATAGCATTACAAAAATTGGGTCCAAGAAGAAATAATATTTTATTTTCATTAGCAGCTCCTTTTACGGTTATATTAAATATTATTTTTCTCGATCACTTTATGTCATTTATACAACTGATAGGTTGTTTTATTGTTTTTATAGGAGTAGTTGTAGCTATTGCATATGGAAATTCTGAAAAAAATAATCATAAATGGGAAAAAATAGAAGGATCATTATTTATAGGTTTACTTTTTGGAATAATAGCAGCTTTATGTCAGTCATTGGGATTAATCATTATGAAACCAATATTAAATGCTGGAGCTGATCCTATAGCCTCTGCCTCTATTAGGACTTTTGTATCATTTATTTTACTATCATTAACTTTTTTTATTAATTTAAAAATTTTTAAATCTAAAACAAAAATCAATACAAAAATTATTTATCTATCAATCTTAAGCGGTTTTCTAGGAATGGCTTTAGGAATGAGTTTATTATTAATTGCATTGAAAAATGCTGATGCTGGAATAGTAGCAACATTATCATCAACTAGTCCTATAATGATTTTATTTTTAATCTGGATATTAACTAAAAAAATTCCTTCAATAGCTGCTTGGATAGGGACGATTATGGCTATATTAGGAACCTCTCTAATTTTTATCTATTAACTTTATTCCAAGCTCCTCTAATCTAGATTTTTCTACTTCTGCTGGTGAATCCATCAATAAATCCATAGCCTGCTGATTCATTGGGAATGCAATAACTTCTCTAATATTAGGCTCATCGGCTAACAACATAACTATTCGATCAATTCCTGGTGCACTACCTCCGTGCGGAGGTGCACCAAATTTTAATGCATTTAACATACCTGAAAATTTTGATTCTAGTTCTTTTTTTGAATAACCAGCTATTTCAAAAGCTTTGTACATAATTTCAGGTAAATGATTTCTAATTGCTCCAGAAGATAATTCTACACCATTACAAACTATGTCATATTGAAAAGCTTTGATGTCAAGTGGATCTTTATTTAATAAAGATTCCATACCTCCCTGTGGCATAGAAAATGGATTATGACTAAATTGTAATTTATTAGTTTGCTCATCAATCTCATACATTGGATAGTCCACAATCCAACAAAATTCAAATGAATTTTTATCTAGCAAATCAAGTTCTGTACATAATTTATTTCTTACTAGTCCAGAAAATAATAAAGCTGAATTAAGACGGTCACAAATAAAAAATATTGATTGATCATTAGTCAATTTCAATGATTGCAATTGATCATTATTTAAATTTTTTGCAATAGGCCCCTTGTACGAATTATCAATAAAATTAATGTAACCTAAGCCAGCTAAACCATTTTCTCTAGCCCATTTATTTAGTTTATCAAAAAAACTTCTAGGTTTGTTTGCAGTATTATTTACAATTATACCCTTTACCACTGAACCTTTTTTTATTTGATCACTAAATATTTTAAAATTTGAGTTTTCAAATATATTTGTATAATCTTCAATTATAAGTGGATTTCTTAAATCTGGTTTATCAGTTCCATACATTTGCATAGATTCTGCAAAAGAAATTTTTCTGAAAGGATATTTGCTAATTCTAGCAGGCTGTTCTCTATTGTAGTATTTATTTTCTTCAAAAATTTCATATAATACTGGTTCAATAGCCATAAAAACATCTTCTTGAGTAACAAAACTCATTTCAAAATCTAATTGGTAGAATTCACCAGGTGAACGATCAGATCTACTATCTTCATCTCTGAAACACGGTGCAATTTGAAAATATTTATCAAATCCTGCTATCATCAATAATTGTTTAAATTGTTGCGGTGCTTGAGGAAGTGCATAAAATTTACCTTGATGGATCCTGGAAGGAACTAAGTAATCTCTAGCGCCTTCAGGGGATGTAGAAGTTAATATTGGAGTTTGAAATTCTACAAATCCTTGTTCAATCATTTTTTTTCTAATAGAATAAATTATTTTATTTCTTAAAAGAATATTATTATGAAGTTTTTTTCTTCTTAAATCTAAAAATCTATATTTTAATCTAATTTCCTCTCCATAATCTATATCTGAATTCACAGGAAGAGGTAGAACATTAGATCTAGATAAAAGTTTATATGCTGAAATCGCAATTTCTATTTCACCAGTTTTTAAATTTTTGTTAACAGTTTCTAATGATCTTTTAAATACTTTACCAGTAATTGTTATAACACATTCGTTACTTAATTTGCTTATTTCAGTAAAAATATCACTTTTTGAATCAACAACACATTGAGTTATTCCATAATTATCTCTTAAATCAATAAATAAAAGGTTGCCATGATCTCTAATTGTGTCAATCCATCCACTCAAAGTTACAGTTTCATTTAAATTTTCTAATGAAAGATCTGAGCAGTAATGTGATCTATATTTGTTCATTTTTTTGTATTACAATATTTCTTTGATTAATGGTATTGTTAATTGGCGTTTTTTTTCAAGCGACAAATTATCAATTTTATCAATAACATTATTTATCTCTTCATATGACCTAGTAACATGATTAAGTAAATAATCAAAAATATCTTTATTGTTAATAATAAATTGTTTTTCAGTTAATTTTTTAGTTAAAATATTTAATAACATTTCATCATCTGGTAGTTTAATTCGTGTATAAAAAAAAGATTTTAGTCTTGATTTTAAATCTGGTAATTTAAAATTATATTCAAATAAATCAAAACTAGTAATAACTAAGATTTTAAGACTATTTAAAAAACAATGATTTATAATATGAAATAAATCTTCTTCACTTGAAGTAGTTAAATCAGTATCAAATATTATATTTTTTTTTATTGAAATAATTTCCTTAAAATTTTTATTAAAAAAAACTGAATCATTTTTTTTCATCCAAATATTAGCAAGATGGGTTTTTCCTGATTTTTTAGGCCCTACTAACAAAATATTTTTATTCAAAGTATTTTTGGTTAAAGTTTCAAAAGAATGAATATTAGTATCATTAACAAAAAAATTATTTATATCCATATTATTATAAGAATCAAAATTAAAAAATTTTTGTTTTTTCATAATAATTTAATATTACAGTTTTCATTTTCATATTTTAATCGAATTCTATTTGCATTTAAAAGACCAACTAAAATATCATTATTTCCATAGTATTCTAAATTATAAGTATTAACGTTATAAGACATTTTAATTAACTCTATTTTATGAGTTAAAGAAATTGAATTAATAATAGATTTAATTTTTTTTAATTCTAGTAAATTAAGATAGTGTATTTTGCAGGTCAGATAATTTAAATATTCATTCTGAATTAAATTAAATTCTTTCCATTTATCAATTATATTATCTTGTATTTTAATAAAAAAATTATCAGAAAGATGATTATCAAAACGAGTTTTCTCAATCAAATATAAATTTTTTTTATTAACTAAATAATATTCAATTTCATAAATATTATTAGATTCTTGTATTTTAAAAATTATAGTTTCGATATTATTATATTTGTTTTTAAAATTATTGATTTTATTAACATCTAGATTTTCAATATCTTTAAAATCTAATAGATATCTGTCATTAATACTTAAATCTGGAATAAAATAAAAATTATAACTTTTATTAATTAAAAATTCATAATATTTATTATTTTTAGTCAACATATGTTTATTATAATCATTTTTAAAATAAATTATTGTTAAGTAATTTTTTGGTATTTCCTCAACATATGGAATTTTATTTAATCTTAAGTAATCTAAAATTAATTTTTTATTATAATTAATTTTTATATCTGCACTATAAGAATTATTTATAATTTTTTCATTATTAATTATAATATTTTTAATAAATATATTGGCAAAATCTATATCTAAATTTCTTTTTAAGTTATTATAATTTTTTTTTAATAGAATTTTATTAAATATTAAATCTAATGTTAAATATTTTACTTCATCTATTTTTTTATTTTTGAAATCATCAATATTTTCATTGATGAATTTAACATTAACTGATGATGTTTCAAATAATTTATTAGAATAAGAAATATTAGAAAATAAAATAAAAAAAATAAATATAAAATAAAATAATAAGTTCATTTAAATATTTGAACACAATATAATCTATAATTAAAATCTAAAATAGCTATATTAGTGATTAAATAAAAATTTCTTGATTACTAAAGAAAAAACTAATTTCTTTTTCTGCATTTTCTTTTGAATCTGAACCATGAACAGAATTTTCTTGAACATTTAATCCGTATGATTTCCTTATAGTTCCTACTTCTGCATTTTCTGGATTGGTTGCGCCCATTACTTTTCGATAATTTTCTATAGCATTTTTTCCATATAAAACCTGAAGTACTACAGGTTCAGAAGTCATAAAATCAATTAAATCATTAAAAAAAGGCTTATCTGAATGAATTGAATAAAATTCTTTAGCTTGATTAATAGTCATTTTTATTTTTTTTTGGGCAACTATTTTTAAATTATTTTCCTCAATAATTTTATTTATTCCTCCAGTTATATTTCGTTTTGTTGCATCTGGTTTAATTATAGAAAATGTCATCTCCATACTAATTATCCTTTCAAAAATTGATCTATTAAACGTATTCCAAAAGCAGTTGCTCCTGGTTTATGAAGTTTGGAAGAAGAATTAATTCCTCCTTTTAAAGTCCATGATACTCCAGCAATATCTATATGTGCCCAAGGAATATTGTTCTCAATAAATCTATATAAAAATTGTGCTGCATGTGTGGACCCTCCAAAGCGACTTGATCCAATATTTTTCATATCTGCTCTTAATGTATTAATTTCTGAGTCATATTCGGATCCTAAAGGCATTCTCCATAAATTTTCATTAACTATCTCCCCTGCTTTTTGCATTTTTGAAGAAAGAGAATTATTATTAGAAAATATGCCAGCTTTATGTGTGCCTAAAGCAATCATTATAGCACCTGTAAGAGTTGCAAAATCAATTATTTGTGAAGGATTATAAAATTTTTGAGCATAGGATAGTAAATCTGCTAATACTAATCTACCTTCAGCATCAGTATTTAAAACTTCAATAGTTTTACCAGACATTGATTTAATAATATCACCTGGCCTTTGAGCTTTACCATCAGGCATATTTTCTACTAAACCAACTATTCCAACAAGAGATGATTTAAAATTATTTAAAGCTGCATTAATTAATGAACCCACCACAACAGCTGAGCCACCCATATCAGTAATCATTTCTTCCATTCCTGAACTTGGTTTTAATGATATGCCACCAGTGTCAAAAGTAACTCCTTTGCCAATCAATAATGTTGGTTTTTTTGTTTTCTTTATATTCCATTCCAAAATAACAACTTTAGGCTCAATTTCACTTCCTTTTGCAACTGCTAAAATTGAATTCATATTATATTTTTTTAACTGAGAAATATTCAATACTTTAACATTTAAATTTTTAATTTTTAAATTTTGACATTTTTTAGCAAAAGTTACAGGATTCAAAATATTTGCTGGTTCAGATACTAGATCTTTACAATAATTCATTGAATACAAAAGATTAGAATTATAATTAATTTTATTTATAAGATTTTTACTTAATTTATTAATATAAAAATTAAATTTTTTTAGCTCTTTATTAGACATATATTTATCAAAACTATAACTTTTAATGCCCAAGCCAAAAATAATATCAGGTATAATATTTTTATTTTTTGATTTTTGTAAATTATTAGAGAAAATTAAAGTTATATTATTATTTTTAGAACTCACTTTGTTTAATACATCAGATCCAATAATCAAACCGCTTGAATTTTTATCAATAATTTTAATATATATTGAGATATATTTTTTGTTATTTGATCTATGATTTAAGGTAATTTCTTTAGTAATCTCTAAGTTATCCCTAAATAATGTATTTTTAAAATCGATGTTAACAAATTCAGGTAAAGAAATATTATTTAATTCCTTTAAATTTGATATAAAAATAGCAATATTGTCATTTTTTGATGAATAATTATTAACAAAGTAAATTGAAGCCATATGATTAATAAAATTAACCTTTACATATTTATGCAAATATTAAAATCTTGTATACTAATATTTTTCATTTTTATATCTATTTCATGGCTTTTGCAAGTTACCAGATTACTTAGTCTAACAAATTTAATTCAAGTAGATATAATAACTATTGTATTATTATCTTTATATCTTCTTCCAAATCTAATTACAGTAGTAATGCCATTTGTTATTATATTTGGAATAATGCTTTGTTTTATCAAATTAAATAGAGACAGAGAACTAATAGCTATTTATAGTTTAGGTTTAAGATTAAAGACAATAAGTTTACCAATTATAATATTTTCATTAATTTTGTCTATTTTTTTTATATTATTAAAATTTTATGTTTCACCTTACGTTTATGAAAAATACAAGAAAGAAGAATTTGAATTAAGAAATAAAATCAATTTTGAAAAAATGATAGTATCAAATTTCTTAGAAATTAACAATGATACTGTGATAGATTTTAAAAAAAATGAAAACTCATTTGATGAAATATTAATTAACTATAAAGATGAAAATGAAAATATTATATTTGCCAAAAAAGGTAAAATATCTCAAGATAAATTGAATTATGTTTTTGAATTAAATAATGGATTTAAATTAACTATTGTAGATAAGGAAATTGAAAAACTTGAATTTGAAAACTATCTACTAAAAATAAATATTGACAAAGAAATACAATATGAACATTCAGATCAAAATACATTCACGATATTTGATGATATTAAAAAAGAAAATTATTTGAACATTAGTTACAAAATTTTTGATGTTGCAATATTAATTTTTATAATTTTTTTTTATTACAACAATAATATTAAAACTCATAAATATAATTTATCAAATAACATTTTTTTTATTTCGTTATCATCATTAGTTTTAATTACAAATCAATTATTAAAAAATGCAGAAAGTTCTTTAATATATTATTTATCAATCATTATTAGTATAAATTTATTAATATTAATCATTATTTATTATAAAAAATTAAGAAATGAATAAATTAAATTTTTATCTTTTTAATTTATCTACAAAGTATATTTTAATAAATTTATTTATAATTTTATTTTTTGTAATATTTTTAAATTTAATTGAAATATCGAGAGTTTTAGAAAAACAACATCAAAACGTTTATTATTACATGTATTTGTCAATACTTAAAATTCCATCTATAATAAATGAAACAATACCTTTTATAATAATTATAGGAATTTCTTTTTTATTTAGAAATCTTATTAATAATAATGAATTAATAGCAATGAGAAATGTAGGATATTCTATTTTTGACATTTTTAAACCTATTTCAATATCTGTGACATTAATTGGTTTGGTTACACTATTTTTTTTAAATCCACTCTCAACATCATTTGAAAAAAAATATGAAAAAATTTTGAATAAACAAAATAAAGATTTATATTCAATTAAATTTTCAAAAGAAGGAATGTGGATAAAAAATAAAATTACCGATAAAGACTCTAATTATATAAACATAAAAAATATTGATTTAAAAAGAATGATTGCTAAAAATATAAAAATCTTAACTAATAAAAATAATGAAAATCTCCTAATTTTATCAAAAAATGGCATTATTTCTCAAAAGAAATTTATATTAAATGAAGTAAATGTTTTTAATATAAGTAATAATACCTATGAGGAATTAGATATTCTTGAAGTAGATTTGAATTTTAGTAAAGATAATATCATTAATTCAATTATCAATTTTAAACACGTTCCTTTTTATAGTTATTATACTCATATAAAAACTTTAAAAAAATTTAATCTTTATTCTTCAGAAATTGGTTTATTTTATATATCTGAAATATTAAAACCTTTTTTTATTGTCATGCTAGCTTTTGTAGTAGTTGGTTTTACTGGAAAATTTAAACGTAATGAAAATTTTTTTAAAATACTATTTTATTCAATATTAATAGGTTTTTTAATTTTTTTCTTAAAAGAAATTTTAACAAAAATTACTATATCACTAAATATCAATTTTATTTATTCATATAGTGTAATGTTCTTATTACCTTTCTTAATTGGATTATATCAAATTATTAAAATAGAAAATGATTAATTCACGACAATTAATATTTAAACTTATTAGTATTTTTATTTTTATCTTTTTTTTAATTTTTGCCAATAATCATCAAGCTGCTGAGATACTTTTATATGGCGATAAAATTGACTATGATGAAGAAGAAAACATAATAGCGAGAGGCAATGGAAAAATTATATATGATAACAAGTTATTAACTTCTGAACTTATTATTTATAAAAAAAAATCTGGAAAAGTTTTTTTGCCAACTAATTTCAAACTAAAGGATGAAGAAGGTAATTTTTATTTTGGATCAAAAGGAACATTTGATAAAAATTTAAATAATGGTGACATAGAAAATGTTAAAATACTTTTAAATGATGGATCAAGAATAGTTGGTGTAAATGGTAAAAGACGTGGAAACATTGACATAATAAGCAAAGGTGTATTTTCCCCATGTAAATCAAGAATTAAAATTGGTAATTTTATTTGTCCTACATGGCAATTAGAAGGTGAAAAAATTATTCATGATAATGAAAAATTATTTCTTTATAATAAACATTCAAAAATGAGAATAGTAAATACTCCTGTATATTATTTACCTTATTTAGTTACTCCTTCTCCTTTGAGAAAAAAAAGAAAGTCAGGTTTTTTAAGTCCTTCAATTAGTTTTTATTTTATTGATGTAAAAACTGAACAAAATGTTTCATTTCCCTATTATTTCAATTTAGCAGAAGATAAAGAATTAACTCTTAATCCAATATTTAGATATGGTGGAGGTGCTGATTCTTCGCAAACTTTTATGTTTGACTATAATCAACTAATTTCAGGTGGTAATTTAAATGTAGATTTAAATGTTGATTCAAATTTTGATAATCAAAATTCAGATAAATGGCTGGAAAATGGAAGTTTAATCACTAGTTATAATCAAAATTTAAATGCTAATTATAAATTATCTTTTGAATCAGCTTTACAAACTTCTAAAAACTATATTCAAAATACTACACCAAATAATTATTTAAGTTATAAAAATTCACTATCTACAAGAATAAATTTACAAGGTTTTGATTTAAAAAAATATGACGATGAATTGAACATCAATGCTACAACATATACTGTCAATCAAAACAATGAAGATAATAAAACAACACCTACTGTCTTACCTCATATTGATTACTACTCTGGTATTTTTCCTTACAAAAATTATGAAATATCTCACTTATTTCAAACTTATAATATTTTTCGAGATAAACACACAAACGTACATGCTCAAAATCAGCAAAAATTATCCCATTCTTTATATACTGACAGAGAATATATAAAGTTTGGTACAAAATTTAGATTTGCAACAGAAACGCATAATCAAGTTTTTCATACAGAAAATAAATTAATTGAATCAGATTTTCATAAAGGATCATATTATAGAATTTTTCCAATTTTGGGTCTGTCAATGAGAACACCCTTTAAATTTAAAAATAGTAAAAATGATTTTGTATACAGTCCAAATGCTATGATTGTATTGGCACCTGGAATGTCTAATACAAACAAACTTTCAAATGAAGATTCGGCTATAAATACTTATTCTATAGCAAATAATATTAGACTTAATAGATTTTCAGGTACTGATAAAATGGATAATTCAAAAAGATTGAATTATGGTTTTAATATTAACAATGAATTATGGGATTTTGCTATTTCACAACAATATGAATTTACAAATAACAGTAATTATCATTATGGTCAGGGTAATGAAGAAAAATTAAGCGATATACTTGGTAATGCTGCATTTAATAAGGCAAAACTTAAGGCATATTATGATTTTAGATATGATTATAATGAAAGTTTCTTAAAACAACATAGTATAGGAATTGAAAATGATCTTCCACTAGCAACAATAGAATTAAAATACCTGGGTCAAAGATCAAAAACAGATGAAGTTATAACTGATGATCTTGAAACATTAAATTACTCTTTAGTTTCAAAAAAACTGTTTAAGTATAATGAATTTACTTTTTCAGGATTATATGATTTCAATGAAGCATTTCAAAAAGAATACAAAATAGGTTATACCTATTTTGATGATTGCTTTGGAATAAGTCTAAATTTTGGAAGTAGTAGATATGCTGATGATAATCTTAAACCTAAACATTCTTTAACTGTTATGTTCTCATTTAAACATATAGGATCATATAGATCAACAAATTTAGCAGTATCAGAGACAGATAAACAAGATATAAGGTGGTTTGATAGTGAAGTTTCCGATGAAATGTTTAATTAAAATAATATTTTTATTAATATTACTGAATAATAAAATATATGCTCAAGATATTATTGAAAATAAAATTATTTTTAAAATCAATAATCTAACATTTACCTCTGTTGATTTGGAAAAAAGGAAAGATTATCTAAGTTTAATTAATGAAGTTGATTATTCATACAAAGAAATAACTGATGATTTAATTTCAGCAACTATATTTTATGAATATTATAAAGAACATACTAAAGCATCAACAAGATTAGAAAAAGATGCATTAGAAATTTATAACAATATACTCGGTCAAGAAACAATAAATGATAATAAAAAAGAATCAATTTTATTAAATATTAAATATGACCTGATAAGGAAAAATACATTAGAAAATTTACTTACAGTAAAAAAAGATCAAATATTAGAAAAACCTGCAGAAATTGATTTAATATATGATATAAAAATTTATTATATAAGTATTAGTTATTCTGATTATGAAAATATAAAAAATGAAATAAGTTTTAAAAGTAAAAATGATTTCAAATATTTAGAAAATTATTTAAAATCTAATGAAATAAATTACTATTATAAAGTTGAAAATATTCAAAATATAAATGATTTAGATAAAAATATTTATAATAATATAAAATCTAACAATCAAATATTCATTTTAAATAATAATAACTTTACGTCATATGTTTATATAGAAAAAAAATTAGAAAGCTATGAAGGTGTAACAGCTAAACTAATTAGTGTTAAAACGGAAAACAAAATCATTGATATTCCTCTGAATTGTAAAAATATTAATAAGTTTAAATCTTTAAATATAACAGAAAATTCTTATAAATACATAGACCTGAATGATAAAATTAAAGAAAATTTGAAACAAATAAATGATGTAATAATGATTAAAGATAATAAAAATTTTAATTATATTTTTTTGTGCGAAATGACTTTCAATCAAGAAATTTTAAATGAAATTAACGTAAATAAAAAAATTAAATCTTTCATTATAGAAATAGAAAAGAATTTCATAAAAAAATATTCTGAATTATATAATTTGATTAAATTTGATGAATAATATGTTTTTGATAACTATAGGCGATATAAAAGGAATAGGTATTGAATTATTAATAAAATTTTTCAAATTAAATTATAAATATAAATTTATACTTGTGACTAACAAAATAATTATTTTAAATTATTTAAAAAAAAACGGTATTAAAATTAAAATTAATGAATTAAATCATTCTAATTACTTGGATGGTTATATTAAAAATAAAATAAATATTTTTAATTTTAAGGCAAAAAATATTTATGAGAATTCATATAAATCAATAATTGAAAGTTATAAATTTTGTTTAAAAAATAAGTGCATTGGAATAATCACACTACCTATTAATAAATATAAAATCATAAAAAATATTGATAAAAATTTTATAGGTCATACTGAATTATTTGAAAAAATAGAAAAAAATACAAACTCAAACATGATCTTTGTTCACAAAAAACTAATAATTTCATCTTTAACAACACATAAAAAATTAAGTAAAATTCCTATAATTATTAAAAATAAAACACTGATTTATAATAAAATTTTAGCATTAAATAAAACATTAATAAGAGATTTTAAAATTAAAAAACCAAAAATTATGATTTCTGGAATTAATCCTCACGCAGGGGAAAATGGCAAAATAGGTTTAGAGGAAGAACTTTATATAAAACCGTTAATTAAAAAAGCTAAAAAAAATAAAATTCAGATTTATGGACCAATATCAGGTGATGCGATGATAAATAAAAAAAATATTATTAACTATGATTGTTTTCTATTTATTTATCACGATCAAGCATTAATACCCTTTAAATTATTAAGTAATTATGAAGGAATTAATTTTACTAGTAATTTGAAAGTAATAAGACTTTCACCAGATCATGGAACGGCTGAAGATATAGTTGGTAAAAATATTGCATCAGTAAAGAGTTTAGTAAATTGCTTCAAAATTGGAAAACAAATATACAGAAATAGAAAAAGTAATTGATTATACCGAAAAAATCATTAGGTCAAAATTTTTTAATTGATAAAAATATTTGTAAAAAAATTTCTAAAATAAAAAATTTATATAATCAAACTATAATTGAAATAGGACCTGGTTATGGTAATTTAACAGATTATATAATAAAGCAAAAACCAAAAAAAATTATTTTAATAGAAAAAGACAATGAATTAAATTTATATTTAAAGAAGAAATATTTTAATAACAAAAGAGTAATAATCTACTCTCAGGATGCTCTTAGATTCAATTATACAAATTTTTCAAATTATATTGTTATTTCTAATTTACCATACAATATAAGTACTAAATTAATTTTAAAGTTATTTAATTATAATAATTTTATTACTACTATAATTGTTATGCTACAAAAAGAAGTCGCAGAAAAATTTAATTATAAAAAAAATAAAATGAATAAATATAAATTTCTTACTAATTTTTTTACTGATTATAAAATATTATTTCACGTTTCTCCTAAAGTTTTTTTTCCAAAACCTAAAGTAAGCTCTTCTGTTGTAATATTTAAAATGAAAAAAGTTAAAGTAAGAAATAATTTAAATAAATTTATTAATGAAATATTTAAAAATAAAAGAAAAAAAATAATAAATAATTTTAAAAATCACAATAATATCAATAACAATATTTTGAATAAAAGAGTAGAAGAATTAAATTTTGAAGAATTGATTAAATTATATA
Organism: Pelagibacteraceae bacterium; assembly: GCA_002718135.1. The sequence goes on from PBDN01000004.1 coordinate 13,538, forward strand.
AGTTTTTTTAATTTCTTATTTAATAATTCTTTATTTTCAATATCTAACAAATAAAATTCTATAATTTTTATTACATTTTTAACAGTAATATGAATATTCTGATTAATTAATATGTGTTTATATTCAGAATAATGTTTCATTTCGTTTATTGCATATGACAATCGCAAATTGATTTCTTTTTTATTATCTGTTCCTCTTTTAATTAGACGTTTTTTTAATTCTTTAATTGATGGAGGAAGTATAAAGAAATCAATAATTTGTGATTTACCATATTCTTTTCTTATTTTTCTTGCTCCCTTCCAATCAATATCAAATAAAATATGTTTTTGTTGTTTTCTAGCAGTCACAATATTTATATATGGGGATCCATAAAAGTTTTGAAAATTTTTTGCTGTTTCAATAAAGAAATTATTTTTTTTTAAATTTAAAAATTTTTCTTTTGAAACAAAACAATAATCTTTTCTTTGAATTTCATTTAACCTTTTTTTTCTAGAAGTATAAGAAATAGATAATTTGATATTTTTCATTTTTTTTAGAAGTAATTTACATAAAGTAGTCTTACCAGCTCCAGATGGTGAGGAAATAATAATTATTTTACTTTTTGTTTCTGTATTCATATAATTTTTCTTTATGTTCTTCAAAATTTTTTGAAAATATATGCATATTTGCAAATTTATCAAAAAAATAAAATAAATAATCACTCTTATAATTTTCCAACATTAATTCAATTGTTTTTGTACTTACATAAGTAATTGGTTTAGGTGGAAGGCCATTAATGATATAAGTATTATAAGGATGAACATATTTTAAATCATTATATGTTAATTTTCTTTTTAAATTATATTTACCATCTGTAATTGCATATAATACAGTAGCATCTATTTGGAGTTTCATATTTTTATTTAATCTATTTATGATAACCGAATAAATTTTTTTTTTATCTATAGAATTTAATCCCTCTTTTTCTATTAATGATCCTATAGTTATAATCTCTAATTCAGAAAATGATTTAAATATTTTGTTATTTGATATTTTGAGTAAATATTCGTTTTTAACTTTAATTAGCTTATTTTTAAAAAGGGAGAAATCATTGTAATCATTTAAATAATAGGTATCAGCAAGAATTTGTTCGTAATCAATAATTTCTGGATCATTAAACTTAATTTTTAATCTTTCATATAAATCAAATTTTGACCATCCCTCAATAATAGTTATTTTATTTATAATGTTACTAGGTTGGGAAATTATTTTTAAAAAATCAATAATATTATTTTTATTATTTAACTGAAATTCACCATAGTGAACATTAGATATATATTTATTGTAAAATTTAGCTATGAAATCATAAAAGTTAATAAGTAGTAAATTATTTTCATTAATGTTTTGAGTAACTATTGATGAAATACTTTGATTTTTTTTTATATATATTTTTTGATTTTTAAATTCTAAGTCTTTTACAATTAAAAAATAAAACAGAATTAAAAAAATAATAAAAAATAAAAAAATACTATATTTTTTTAAATACAAGCGCAGTATTTGTTCCTCCAAATCCAAATGAGTTACTAAGTGCAATATCAATATTGGTTTCCTGAGGTTCTTTTGCAACTAAATCTATATGTGTTTCAATAGGATTATTTAAATTAAGAGTGGCGGGAGCAACATTATTTTTAATTGATAGTATAGAAAAAATTGATTCAACACTGCCTGCAGCACCTAAAAGATGACCTATTGATGATTTGGTTGAACTAACCTTTAACTTTGAATTACTAGAAAAAAGTTTAGATATTGCATTTAACTCAATTTCATCTCCTTTTTTTGTAGACGTTCCATGAGCATTTATATAATCTACCTCATCCTTAGAAATATTTGCCATTTCTAGAGCTAATTTCATAGCTCTATAACCCCCATCACCATCTTCGGGAGGAGAAGTTATATGGAATGCATCTCCAGACATGCCATATCCCACTAACTCTGAATAAATTTTAGCATTTCTTTTTTTTGCATGTTCATATTCTTCAAGTACCAAAATTCCTGCCCCCTCTCCCATAACAAATCCATCTCTATCTTGATCCCATGGTCTAGATGCTAATTCAGGACTATCATTAAATGAAGTACTAAGGCTTCTTGCTGCACAAAAACCTGCAACACCTAATTTACATACTGCTGCTTCAGAGCCGCCAGCAACCATAACATTAGCAGCGCCTCTTTTTATAATTTCTCCTGCGTCTCCAATTGAATGCGCTCCAGTGGCACAAGCAGTAACAACTGAATGATTAGGACCTTTGAAGCCATATTTAATTGAAATTTGACCTGATAATAAATTTATTAGAGACGAGGGTATAAAAAATGGTGAAAGTTTTTTTGGTCCTAAGTTATCAATAGTTAAAGATCCATTATAAATCGTTTCAAGTCCTCCAATTCCAGAACCTACAATAACTCCTACATTTAATTTATTTTTTTCTTCAATATTATTTATACCTGAATCTTCAATTGCCATTTTTGCAGCTGCGATTCCATATTGGATAAATCTATCATTTCTTTTAATTTCTTTTAAATCAAGATGAATGGTTGGATCATAATAATCAATTTCACTATCATGTTGAGAAATATATCCACCTATTTTACAGCTAAGATCTTTTACATCAAATGTATTTATTTTTTTTATACCAGACTTTTTTGCAATGAGATTATTCCATGTTGTTTCTTGATTATAACCTATTGAGCTTAGTAAACCTATACCAGTAACTACAACCCTTCTCATATTTGTGAAAAGTATATTATTTTTTACTTTCGATGTGATCTATTGCATTTTTTACAGTTTGAATAGTTTCTGCAGCATCATCTGGAATTTCAATTCCAAATTTTTCTTCAAAAGCCATAACTAACTCAACAGTATCTAAGCTATCAGCTCCAAGATCATCAATAAATTTTGCGTCGGGTGTAACTTTTGATTCATCTATTCCTAAATGATCAACTATTATCTTTTTTACTTGATCTTCTATCTCACTCATAAATAAACTCCTTAAGTCATTAGTTATTAAATTATTTATTCTGTATATGTCAACAATTTAAAATACTTAAGCCATAAACATACCGCCATTAACATGTATATTTTGGCCTGTGATGTATGAAGCATTTTCTGATGTTAAAAATTGAACAAGATTGGCTACATCTTGAGGGCTACCAAATTTACTCATTGGAATGCTGTCTAAGATTTTATTCTTTTGAATATCATTTAATTTATCAGTCATCGGAGATTTAATAAAGCCTGGTGAAATCAAGTTAACATTAATATTTCTTTTAGAAACTTCAAGTGCTATGGATTTATACAAACCTATCATTCCAGATTTTGAAGCTACATAATTAGATTGACCTGGATTTCCTGTTGATGCAACGACAGAAGATACTCCAATAATTTTTCCATATTTGTTCTGAATCATACCTGGTAAAATTGATTTTATTATCATGTAATTAGATGTCAAGTTTGCCTGTAAAACTCTAGACCATTTTTCAAAAGACATCCTTAATATTAAACTATCATCAGTTATACCTGCATTATTAACCAAAATAGAAATATTTTTGTGTTCAGAAGAAATTTTTTTTAAATTATTTTCTAGTTTTTCAATTTCTAGTAAATTTAAATAATAATAATGATGTTGAGTACCATACTTATCTTTTAATTTATCAAGATTATCAATAGATGAAGATGTTAGTATAAGTTCATTTTTAGGATCAATAAATTTTTCGCAAATTGCGCTACCAATACCCCCTGAAGCTCCTGTAATTAATATTTTATTGTTTTTTGACATAATTTATTTTCTCTATTTTACTTAAATCTGAAACATTATCTATTGATATTATTTCAAATGTATTTTCTATTCTTTTGATCAATCCAGATAAAACTTTACCTGGGCCAATTTCAATTATTATATTTTTATTTAGTTTTTTTAAATTTAAAATACTTTCTGTCCATCTTACACGATTTGCCATTTGATTTTTTAAACAATGTTTAATTTCATTAATTTCTTTATGCAATATTCCATCATAATTGGATATAATATTAATATCTGAATTCATTAATTCAAGTTTTTCTATCTCTTCACACAATTTATTTTGTGCTTTAATCATGTGTTGTGAATGAAAAGCAGCAGATACATTAAGTTTTATGAATTTTTTTACACCATTCGTAATAAAAACATTTTGACATTTATCAATGTCTGAATTTAGACCTGAAATAACTACTTGAATATGTGAATTATCATTACCTATTTCTATTGGTAATTTTTCATTTTTAATAATTTCTTCAACTTTAAGACAATTAAGACCTATTAATGCAGCCATACCTGAATAATTAGGTTCTAATGCTGAATTCATTAGGTTTCCTCTTAATACAAGTAATTTTGAACATTCTTTTACATCAAGTTTATTAGATGCGACTAAAGAAGAATACTCACCGAGAGAATGTCCTAGCATAGTATCTATGCCAATATCTTTAATATTTATTATGCTATCAATTGCTTTGAAAATAGATAATGAAGCAGCAAAAAGACATATTTGAGTATAATTAGTAATGTTAAGAAGGTTATCTTTATCCTCAAACATTATAGATCTTACATTAATTGAAATTGAATCTTCTATTTCTTCGATTACTTTTCTTGAAGATTCAAAATTATCGCAAAAATCCTTTGCCATACCTAAGTATTGGCTGCCTTGGCCGGGAAAAATTATTGCACTCATTAAAGCTTGATTTATTTTAAAAATTTAATATATGCAACCACAACTTCTCTTGAATTAATATTTAAGATATAACCATGGAGTATTATGAACAAATTTGAAGCAGTTCTGTTATTAAGCCCAGATATTTCAAGTACTTTATTAAAAAAAGAAATAGATGCATTTTTAGGTATTATTAGCTCAAATGAAGGTAAAATAATTAATGAAGAGGATTGGGGCTTAAGAGATTTATCATATAAAATTGCAAATCACAAAAAAGCATTTTATCAATTTTTTCAAATTGAATTAATAGGTAGCAAAATTCAAGTTATCAAAAAGTCTTTATCACAAAATGATAAAATTTTGAGACACTTATTTGTTAAAGTTGAAGATCATCAAGAATTACCAACAAAACTACAAAATGAAAAAAAATAAATTTTCAAAAAAAAGAAGTAGAGATGAAAATAAAAATTCACCTTTTGAAGACAGAAAAAGATTTTGTCCATTTAGTCAAAAGAATTCACCTAAAATAGATTATAAAGACGTAAGACTATTATCAAGATATGTAAGTGAAAAAGGTAAAATAACTCCTAGTAGAATAACAAATGTTTCAAGACAAAAACAAAAGGAATTATCAAAAGCAATTAAAAGAGCAAGATTTTTATCTTTAATGTCATTTACAAATAAAAATTTCTATAATTAATTATGAAAGTAATTTTAACAACTAATATAAAGAAATTAGGAAAAATCGGTGATTTAGTTAGTGTTAAGGATGGATATGCTAGAAATTTTTTACTTCCAAAAAAAATGGCATTAAGAGAAAATAAAAAAAATTTAGAGTATTATGAAAAAATTAAAGAAGATATAAAAAATAAAGAACAAGTTAAACTAAAAGAAGCTGAAAATATTGTTCAAAGAATTAAATCATTAAAAATTATCTTTAATAAAGAATCTGATGAAAAAGGACAACTTTATGGTGCGGTTTCCAAAAAAGAAATTATAAATTTTTTAGATAGTAATAATATAAAAATTCATTCTGATGATATTAAAATAATTCAACCTATAAGATCTTTAGGAGATCATAGTATTGAGATTAATCCATATATGGATATAAAAGAATCTATTAACATAGTTGTGAAAAAAAACTAAATTATTCACGTTATTACCAAGATATTAACTTTTAATTTTTTCTTATTCTTGTTTATTAATATATTTAAGATATGAAAAAAAAATGTCATTAGAGCAAATTGTCAAATTAAACAAATTCGAAAATGACTCATTAGATAAATTTATTAATTTTGATGCAGAAATAGCGCTAATTGGGTGTATTCTATGGGATAATAGAAATTATGAAAATATATCAGATTTCTTAAATGAAGATCATTTTGCAGATAATAATAACAAAGAAATATTTAAAACAATTAAGAATTTATTAGATAGAAACATTTTAGTATCACCAATTACATTAAAAAATTATTTGACTGAAAGTCAAAATAATTTTGACAATATCAAATATTTAAACAAAATTAAAGACTCAGCACCTTCTACTCATAATGCATATCAATATGCTAAAATTATATATGATTTGCATATTAAAAGAAATTTAGTAGGAATAGGTCAAAACATAATTCAAAATACTATTGAAAAAAGTAATGATTTAGATGGTGAGGAATTAATTGAAAATGCAGAAAATGATTTATATATACTTTCTCAAACTGGTAATACTGAAAGAAAATTTGCAACTTTTGGAAATGCTTTAAAAAATGCAATTGATGTTGTTGAACAAGCGTTTAAAAGAGATGGAAAAATTGCTGGATTACCATCAGGCTTAAAAGATTTAGATAAAAAACTTGGAGGTTTACATAATTCTGATTTAATAATTATAGCTGGAAGACCTTCTATGGGTAAAACTGCTTTAGGAACAAATATAGCATTTAATATTGCAAGTAAGTTTAAAGAAGAAAAAGATAATTTAGGTAATACCAAAACTTTAGATGGAGGAAAAGTTGCATTTTTTTCATTAGAAATGTCATCTGAGCAATTAGCAACTAGAGTTCTTGCAGAACAATGTAAAATATCTGGTGATAAAATGAGAAAAGCTGATCTTTCAAAAGAAGATTTTAAAATAATTGCATCAGTAAGTTCTAATTTAGAAAAGCTAGATTTAATAATCGATGATAACCCTATTCTAACGATACCAACATTAAGAGCAAGAGCAAGAAGATTAAAAAGAATTCATAATATTAATTTAATCATAATTGATTATCTTCAGTTAATGTCAGGATCATCAAATAATAAAAATGAAAATCGTGTTCAAGAAATTTCAGAAATTACAAGAGGTTTGAAAGGAATAGCAAAGGAACTCAATATTCCAATAATTGCACTTTCTCAATTATCAAGACAGGTAGAACAAAGAGAAGATAAAAGACCTCAATTAGCTGATTTAAGAGAAAGTGGAACGATTGAACAAGATTCAGATGTTGTAATGTTTATTTTTAGAGAAAGTTATTATTTAGAAAGAATGGAACCAATTAAAAAATCAGATGAGGTAGAGGATAAATATAATGAACGTCACAATAGATGGAAAGAATTATGTGAAAATAATTATAATATAGCTGAAATTATTATTGCAAAACAAAGACATGGGCCAATTGGCACAATAAAAACACATTTTGAACCAAATTTTACAAAATTCAGTGATTTAACTATTAAAGATTATGATAATATTATGGAGTGATTAAATCATCAGCAATTCTTGAAATAAATTTAAAAAATTTAATTTATAATTATATACATTTAAAAAAAATTGCGAAAAATTCATTTATAGGAGCTACTATTAAAGCTAATGCATATGGAATTGGTGACAAGGAAGTTTTTTCATGTCTATATAAGAATGGATGTAGACATTTTTTTGTAGCTACTTCAAGTGAAGGCATTAATCTTAGAAGATATTTTAAAAAAGGAAAAATATATATACTAAATGGATTAGAAAATAATAACGTAAAAATTTTTAAAAAAAATATGTTAATTCCAATTTTAAATACTGAACAAGAAATAAAATTGATAAATAAATCGAAAATAAAGTTTGGTCTTCATATAGAGACAGGATTGAATAGACTAGGAATAAATCTTAAAAAATCAATTGAAGAAATTAAAAATAATTCAAATATAACAATCATAATTAGTCATTTGGCTAGTTCTGAAAAAAAAAATAGTATTTTCAATAAAATTCAAAATAATAATTTTAAAATTTATAAAAAAATATTCAAAAACAAAAATATTGTTTATAGTTTATCAAATTCAATGGGTATAAATTTAGGTAAAGAATTTCATTATAATTTAGTTAGACCTGGAATCTCATTATATGGTGGACATTATTTTACAAAAATGAAAAAAATTGTTAAACCTATTGTAAAATTAAAAGCTAAGATATTGCAAATAAAACAAATAAAAAAAAATGAGTATGTTGGATATAATCAAACATACAAGGCTAGTAGAAATTTATCAGTAGCAGTGATTGGTATTGGATATGGAGATGGTATATCAAGAAAATTAGGTAACAAAGGACATATCTACTATAAAAATTTTAAGTTTAAAATTATAGGAAGAGTATCAATGGATAGTATCACAATAGATATTACAAAAAATAAAAAAATTTTTAAAATTGGTAAATATGTTGAAATATTAAATTATAAGCATGGAATTGATACTTTGGCTAAGGAATGCGATACAATAAGTAATGAAATATTAACATCAATATCTAAAAGAGTGGAAAGAATTTATCAATTATAATGGTTAAGCATATTTTTTTTATTTTTATAATATTAATTATATCCTTTCTGGGTATTCAATCTAAAAACTTTAGAATTGATGCTTCATCAGATACTTTAGTGGCTAAAAACGATAAAGATTTTGAATATTTTAACTATTACAATAAAATATTTTCAACAAATAATTTTCTGATTTTAGCTATCAAATCTCAAAATGAAATAAATAAAAATTTTGTTGATACAATTAATAAATTATCATCAGAAATTGAAAATTTAAAAGAAATTGAAAATGTTTTTAATATCAATAAGGCCCCGATTTTATTTTTGAATGATTTAAAAATTAGTGATTTGAGTAATGATAAAATAGAAACAATAAATAATTCAAATTATAATTTAAAAGAAATCATAAATGAATTAGCATCAAATCCTTTATTCAATAATCAAATAATTAGTTCAAATAAAAAAATATCGTCATTAATTATAACGATTGCAAATAATGAAAAATTTTTAAAGATAAAAGATAATTATAATAACTCTAATAATAATAAGATTAAAAATGAATATATAAAAGCTAAAAAGATTTTTGATAATGAAAGAAATGAGCTAATAAAAAAAATAAGAATTATAATAAATAAAAGTGATAAAAATTACGAATATTTTTTAGGTGGAGTAGATATGATAGCAAATGATGTTATTTCATTTGTTAAAAATGATATTATAGTTTTTAGTATAGCAATATTGTTAATAGTTATTTTAGTTTTATTTTTTATATTTAGAGATTTAAAATGGATATTTTTATGTTTGTTTACTTCACTTTATTCTGTCTTAAGTATGTTTGGTTTAATTTCATTATTAAATATTGAGGTAACTGCTATTTCTTCAAATTTTGTATCTCTTATGTTTATATTATCAATTTCAATGAATATTCATATCATAAACTATTACAGACAAAATTTTCAATTAGATAAAAATAATATAACTATAACATTAAAAAAAATGTTTTTACCTTGCCTATATACAGTTTTGACAACGATGGTAGCATTTGCTTCATTACTTTTATCAGATATTAAACCAATAATTGATTTTGGTACTATTATGATTTTATCATTATTGATAATAATTATGTGCTCTTTTACAATTTTACCTTTATTAATGTCTTATTTTCCAAACCCAAAAATAAATAAAAGTATTAAATTTACAATTTTAAATTTTTTTTATTACATTACTTTGAATCATGGTAAAAAAATTATATTTATAAACATTTTATTTTTAAGTATTTCTATAATTGGAATATTCAAACTAAATGTTGAAAATAGTTTTATTAATTATTTTAAAAAACATACAGAAATTTACAAAGGCATGAGATTAATTGATAGAGAATTAGGTGGCACAACTCCATTAGATGTAATTATTACTTTTAAAGATAATGAAACTTTTGAATCAAATATTGCAAATACAGATGATGATGATTTGTTGATCGAAGATGATATAATTTCTAATGATTTATTTGATGATACTAATGATGATTCATCTTGGTTTACTAAAGAAAAAATTGTTACTATTAAAGAAATTCATGAATATTTAGATAATAAAGTTGAAATAGGTAAAGTCCAATCAATTGAGTCTCTTATAAGAACAGCTAATAAATTAAATAAAGATGAACTCAGTGTATTTGAATTGTCAATTTTATATAATGAAATTCCTGAGAATTATAAAAAAGATTTAATTTATCCATATTTATCAATTGATAACAACATGGCAAAAATATCTGCAAGAGTTAAGGACTCTTATGAGATAAATAGAAATAAATTAATAAACGATATTAATTATCATCTAGAAACAAATTATAATAATATTAGTTATAAAGTTAATGGATTACTTGTTTTGTATAACAATATGTTACAATTACTATTTTCTTCTCAAATAAAATCATTAGGTTTTGTTGTTTTAACTATTTTTTTTATGTTATTAATTTTATTTAAGTCGTTAAAACTTAGTATTTATGGAATTATTCCAAATATTATTGCTTCTAGCTCTATATTGGGATTAATTGGATTATTTCAAATCCCCTTGGATATTATGACTATTACAATAGCAGCAATAACCATAGGAATAGCTGTAGACAACACGATTCATTATTTATATCGTTATAATGAAAACTACAAAAAAAATATGAATATTACAAAAAGTGTTCAAATGACTAATAATAATGTTGGTTATGCAATATTAACAACTTCAGTAACCATAGCCTTTGGTTTTTCTGTATTAATTTTATCAAATTTTATACCTACTTTATTATTTGGAATTTTCACTGCTACTGCAATGCTGCTTGCAATGTTAGGAGTATTAATTACATTACCAAGTTTATTAAATTTATTTAACAAATGAATTTTCAAGATTTAATATTTCCATATGACTATATTATAATAATTATTTCTATATTATTAATTTTAATCAGTTCATGGAAAGGTTTTATTAATTCAATTTTAGGATTATTAACATGGATTGGTTCAATAATCATAACTATCTACAGTTATAATACTTTATCTTTATGGATAGATAAACAATTACTAAATATAAATATATTGAATCAATATGAACAAATAACTAATTTAATTAGCATTATATTGTCTATACCAATAATTTTTTTAATATCTTTATTTATACTAAAAAGGATAAGATCTATGTTTAGTAAAGATCTTGATAAACAAATATTAGGAATAATTTTTGATAAATTCTTTGGATTTATTTATGGACTTGTATTTAGCTATTTAATTTTGAGCACTTTTTTGTATATGCTTGAAAAACCTGAAAATATGAACAACTTATTTGTATGGATATTAGATAATTCTTTTATTCTAAATACAGTTTATATGATTAATAAATTTGTATATGCTTATTTTTTATTTAGTCTTTAAATAAGGATTTTTTGAAGATCTGATTAATATAACAACTTTTTTATCTATAATTTTAAAAGATGTACAAAAATTATTCAATAAATAAGTTTTGTAACTAGATTTAATTTTAGAAGAATAATTTGAAAAAATCATTATTGTAAGAGGTTTTGAAGAAATTTGAGAACCATACTTAAAATTAACAGTTTTACCTTTTACTAGTGGATGAGGATTTTGAGTACTAACTTTTTGAATCCATTTATTAATCTTACTAGTAGGAATATTAATATTTAAATCAGTGATTTTTAAATAAATATCTTTTTTAAGTTTACGCACATCATTAAATTTTTTTGCAGATATAAAAGATAAAGATATATTTTTAGTTTTAGAAAAATTATTTACGATCTCATTTTTTTTAGATTTAAAAATGTTTTTTGGATCAATAATTAAATCAATTTTATTATATATGATCATTACAGATCTAGATTTTGTAAGTAATAAATTGAGAATTTTTTTGTTCTGATTATCAAAACCAGTTTTAATATCAATTAGTAAAATATTCAGATCTACTGAATTTATTTTTTTTAAACTATTTTTAATTGCCTTATAATTTAATGTGTTTTTAACTATTTTGTTTTTTTTATTAATTCCAGCAGTGTCTATTATTTTAAATAATTTTCCTTTATATGAATAAGTTTCATCTATAATATCTGAAGTTGTACCTGCAGTTTTACTAATAGTGGCTCTCTCATATCCAAGAAACATATTTAACAATGTACTTTTGCCTGCATTAGGTTTGCCATAAATTCCTATAGAAAAATCATAATCTTTTTTTGTATAACTTTTATTTTTATATTGATTGAAGTAATTGAATACTTGCTCTAAACCTAAATTATGTGAGCATGATATATAAAAGATTTTTTCAATACCTAAGTAATTAAAATTATTTTCTTTTTTTAAATTATCATCTTTATTAATTATTAATATACATTTTTTATTTAATTTTCTTAATTCATTGATTGCCTCAATATCATTGAAATTATTGACAGATTTATAATCAACTACATATAAAAAGATATCTATTATTTTTAAAATTTTTTTAAATTTAATCTTATCTAATTTATTATTTTTAATTATGACTCCCGGAGTATCATATATTTTTAATCCATTTGAATTAGTAATTTCAGCATAATGCCAATCTCTAGTTGTGCCCTCCTCTTGGTCTATAAGATTTTTTTTTGTAGTAGTCAGTAAATTAAAAATTGAAGATTTACCAACATTAGGTTGACCAATCAATAAAAAATTCATTACTCAAATACGTAAGTTTTTCCATTTTTCATTGAAAAAAAAGAAAAATTATTTTGTTTATAAATAAAATCAATGTATCTTAATTTAGAATCAATTGTATCAATTATACTTCCCTTATTAATAATTAATATTTTACCATTATCAAAAATAATATTTAAATTTTTATTATGAACATATATATCTAAAATTTTAGTCTTTTTACCAATTTTACTATCTAAATCTAAAATCCAAAAAATCTTTCCATTAATAACATTATAAGAAATTAATTTATTATTATTCTTAACAATAATTGAATTATTAAAAAAAACATTTGAGTCATTCGATGAAATCTTAATTTTATTAAGTATTCTCTTGTCTGTAACTAAGTCAATTGATTGTAAATATTCGCCTTCGTCTAGATATATTAAATAATTTTTGTAGATATGTAATTTATCGTTTGAATTATTAATAGAACTAATAATATCTAAATTCTCAAATATTGAATTATGTTTTTTATTTAAAATGGAATCAAATGATCCAAGATTATTATTAGGTAAAATAAAAAATAATAGATTTAAATAATTAGTAATTTTACCACCCTTCGCTTGAAATATTTTATTGCCTTCGAAATACTCTGAATATATTTCATAACCATCAGATATAGCAATAATCTTAATTGTATTTCCGTAAAGAGCAAATATATTTTCATTTATAATTTTTATTGGTGTACTAAGTATCTGATTATAAAAATAGGACCATATAATTTTGCCTTCATTATTAATTTTAATTATATGACCTGAGTTAAATCCAATAATTAAAGAATTATAATATAAGCTTACAGATGTTGGGTAGAGCACATCTTTTAAATCAGATAAATCTAATTTAATTTTATTTAATAATTTATAATTATTTATATCTGTAATTATTAATTCAGAATTATTGTTAACTGAATATATTTTATTATCTAAAATATATGACTTTAAATTAAGTCTATCTTCGTTAAATTTTGAATAATTATTTAATAAATGTTTATTTTTTTTAAAAAAGTTTTTTTCAAAATTAAATGAATTTTTATTATAAAAATCTATTACATTATTCTCATAATAGGTAATATTTTGATAATCAATTATTTGATTAAGTTCATAATTAGCAGAAATTTCGTGTTCATAATTTTGATCAGATTTATTGATATTTATTTTTTCTAATGCATTGCAGGAAAACAATAAAAAAATAAAAAAAATGACGATTAAATTATTTGTATAATTGATATTCATGAATTTTATTTACTCTTTCCTTTATTATAGAGGAAACATTTTCATTACTCATAATGATATCATAAAGTTCTATAGCTTGATTATAATTATTGTATTGAATATTATTATTTTCAACTTCTGTAATTATTTTTAAAAATTTTAATTCTAACTTTATACCATTATAATTAAGAAGTTCATCATCAATAATTTCAATATAATTATTAATATCATCAATATAATTAGTTGAAGGATTTATTAATTGTATATTAATAAAATTATATGCCGCTACTGAAGCAATTGCAGTTTTATAAATATTTTCTAAATTATTATCATTTAATAAATTTTTATATAATTCATTAACAAGTTCATAATTTTTATTTTTAATATTTTTATCAATTATTTCTAACTGAGATAAAATTGCATAAAAGTCATTGCTATTGTTTAAAACTGATAATATTTTGTTTGACTCATCTTCTCTATCTATAGAAATTGCTTTATAAAAAGATATACTATTTTTTAGAGTACTTTGTTTTATAAAATAATTATAAGTTTGCAAAAGCAAAAAAAGTAAAAATAATACACTAAGTATAATAACTATTAATTTTAAGTTATTATTTATAGTTTTTTTTATATTTAAAAAAAAATTATTTGTACTGCTGTTATCTTCCATTGCATATCATTTCCATTTTATAGAACATCCAAAACTATTAAATTGTTTTAAATTTGTAAAACCTTTATCCTTTATATCAATCATAGCATTGTAAAGTTCTCTTTCAATTTTGTCGTTTTTATTATTATTTTTAATAACCGCAGAATCAATTCTTCCTCTATATTGTAAAATCAATTCACTGTTAAATCCATAAATATCTGGTGTACAAACAGCTTTATAATTATTTGCCACTTCTTGTGATTCATCATAAAGATAAGGGAAATTAAATTGATATTTATTAGCAAATAATTTCATATTTTCAAAACTATCATCTGGATAATGATTTACATCATTTGACATGATTGCTATTGTATTAATTGAATGTTTTTTTAATTCATCAGATTCAAATTTTAGTCTTTTTACTATAGATATAACATACGGGCAATGATTGCATATAAAGGCAATAACGGTACCATTTGCACCCTTTATCTCATCAAGAGTTAACTTATTGTTATTAACATTTAAAAGATTAAATTTAGGAGCTTTCCACCCAAGATCTTGATTTGTAGAATTTACAGGCATATGATTTTAATATATTTTAATGAGCCTACTATCATCATCAATTAAATCAAACAATCACAAATTATATTTTTCTAAAATTGAATTATCTAAAATTTTGCGTTTATACTCAAATGGCGTATCTAAAGGCAAATGGAAAGATTATGCTTTAGATTTTAATAAAAACTATGCTATTTTTTATATATATAAACATACTTTATCTACACCTGATTTTGTATTATTAAAAAGTTTTGAAAAAAAACAAAAAAAATTCATTTATAATTTGATATTGAATAATAAAAAAAATATAAAATTTGAAAATTTAGACCTTTTAATATTATCTCTAAAAGATAAAAAAATAAAATTAATTAATTAAATTTTCTAATTTTTTATTAGTTATTGAATTCAAATTAGTTCTATCATAGATGTATGTTTTTTCTTCTATCTCACAACATTTTAAACCTTTTTTTTTAGCATTATAATATAAATCATATCCTGCTCCATAATCTATATTTGGAAATAAACCTAAATTAGTTAAATCTTTTTTTTTAAAAATTAAAGTTGAATCAACTATGCAATCGGATAAGGAAATTTTTTTTGTTTCATCGAATCTATCAACAACATAATTTTTTCCTAAAACTTTAAATCCGCCATGGACAAAATCACAATTATTTTTTTTTAAAATTTTTTTTCTTATTTTAAAATGGTTTGGTAAAATCCAATCATCTGAATCAACAAACGATATAAAATTACCACTTGATAGTTTTATAGCTTTATTTCTGGAAAAAATTAAACCTTTGTTAGTTATATTTTTATAAAATGATATATTATTTTTATACCTTGAGTTTAAAATTTTTATAGTATTATCGGTACTTCCATCGTCTATTACAATTATTTCTAAATCATCAATTGTTTGATTAAGGATAGAATCTATACATTTAACAATTGTTTTTTTTCTGTTATAAGTACACACAATTACAGTAAAATAAAAATTCTTCATAATATAATTTTATTCCCATTCTATAGTGCTAGGAGGTTTAGAGGTGAAGTCATATAAAACTCTATTTACACCTCTGACATTATTAATTATTCTTGAAGATATTTCTTTAAAATCATTTTTTTTAAACATATAAAAATCTGCAGTCATACCATCAACTGAGGTAACGGCTCTTAGTGATATTACATAATTATATGTCCTTTTATCACCCATAACTCCAACAGATTTCAAAGGAAGAAGAACTGCAAATGCTTGCCAAATATTTTGGTAAAGTTTTTTTTCTTTTAAATAACTAATATAAATATAATCAACTTTTTGAAGTAATTTAATTTTTGATTTATTAATTTTGCCAGGTATTCTTATGGCTAAACCTGGGCCAGGAAAAGGATGTCTATTTAGTAAATATGAATTAATTTTTATTTTTCTGCCAACTTCTCTTACCTCATCTTTAAAAAGTTCCTTTAATGGTTCAATAACTTTCAAATTCATTTTTTTTGGGAGTCCACCTACATTATGATGACTTTTAATTTTAGCTGTTGGTCCAGCAAAAAAAGGAATGCTTTCAATAATATCTGGATATAACGTTCCTTGAGCCAAATATTCAACATTTTTTATCTTTTTTGAAACTTTATCAAATACTTCAATGAAGGTTTTACCAATAATTTTTCTTTTTTTTTCTGGATCTTCAACATTTTTAAGTCTACTTAAAAATAATTTTGATTCATTTATTAAAATAAAATTTTTCTTAAACTTCTTTTTAAACATTTGTTTAAATTCATCAGATTCATTTTTACGCAACATTCCATGATCTACAAATATACAATAAAGATTACTTTTAATAGCTTTATGTAATAAATAAGCAGTAACTGTTGAATCAACTCCTCCTGAAATACCACAAACAACTTTCTTATTATTTAAATTATTTTTTAATTCACTAATTTTATTATTTATAAAATTATCAAGTTTAAATTTATGTTGAACCTTACAAATATCGAACAAGAAATTTTTAAAAATTTTTTTGCCTTCCAATGAATGATAAACTTCGGGATGAAATTGTAAACCGTAAATATTTTTTTTAAAATTTTCAATTGAAGAAATTATATTATTACTAGATTTTGATGTAATTAAAAAATTTTTAGGAGGATTTTTTATGTGATCGCCATGAGACATCCAAACTTGATTTTTATTTAATTTTAGACCTTTTAATAAAATTGTTTTTTTGTTAATTGAAATCAATGAATGTCCGTATTCACGTGATATTGATTGATTAATTTTGCCAGATAACTCATAACATATTAATTGTAATCCATAACAAATTCCAAGTATGGGAATATCAGCATTTAAAATTAATTTGCTAAGTTTGGGTGAATTTTTTTTTAATACCGAATTTGGTCCACCTGATAGAATAAAACCTAAGATATTTATCTCATTAATTAATTTTTTATTTATTTGATTATATGGATATACAACACAATATACTTTAAGTTCTCTAATTTTTCTTGCTATTAGTTGTGTATATTGTGATCCATAATCTACAATTAATATAGTTTCATTCATTTCTTATCTTTTATATTAAAATTTTTTGCAACAATATATATTTCAGATGAATCTTTTCTTGATGATTCTGGTTTAAAATAAGATACATGATTAAAAAAATTTTTTAAACAATTAAAAATTTTTTTTTCATCTGCACCTTTCCAAATTTTTGTTATAAAGCAACCATTTTTTTTAAGAATATCACTTAGTAAATTTATGATATCAAATACAATATTGCTTAATCTTAAATGATCAGTAGATTTATGTCCCGTAGTATTTGGAGCTATATCAGATAACACTAAATCAAAAGTTTTATTTAACTTTTTAAAATCAAATTCTTGAAAATTTACTTTGTAAAACAAAATATTTGAATGATTAAATTTTAAATCCAATAAATCTATAGCTGTAATTTTTGCATTTGGTTTAATTTCTAATATTACTTGGGACCAGCCGCCTGGAGCTGCTCCAAATTCAAAAATGTGAGAAGAATTTTTTATAATATTATGCTTTTTTTCTATTTCTATTAGTTTAAATGCAGAGCGGCTAAAATAGCCTATTTTTTTAGCCTTTTTTACATAATAATCTGATTTTTGGCGATTTATCCACTGTTTAGATTTCATAAATATTCAGTTTTTTAAGTTATTGTTTTTTATTAGTTAATTAATATATAAGCCCTATAAATAGATTCATATGAAAAGATCAATTTTTATAGCTGCAGCAATATTCTTATTAGTTATTGGCTGGATTGGTTCTGGCCAAATTACTAATGTAAATGCTCAAGATGAGAGCCCTGTTGAAAATGAGGAATTAAATGAAAATGAGACTAAAAATATTCCTCTAGATAAAGAAATAAATAAAGTTGAAATTAAGCAGTTTAAATTTAGTCAAATAGATCAATCTATTGAACTGCAAGGTCAAACAACTCATAATAAAAAGATTGATGTTAAATCAGAAACTACTGGAAATATTATAAAATTAAATTTTAAAAGGGGTGATAAAATATCAAAAGGAGAAGAGTTGATAAAAATTTCTATTGAAAATAGAAAGGAAATTTTGAATAGTTCAAAAAAAGACTTAGAAAGATTAAATAAGGAATTGATATTAAATGAAAAAAATAAATTAAACAGATTATCTCAAAATAAAGAATTAATTAAACTCTATGAAATTGAATATGCATCAGCAAAACAATTAATAGACAAGGGTTTAAGTTCCAAATCTAAATTAAGTCTTGCTTCATTTAATTTAGCAAATGCAAGATCTGACCAAGAAGACATTTTAATTAACTTTGAGTCTCAAAAATCTAATATTGAAGCACAAATAGCAAATGTTAAATCCCAATTAAAAAATATTGAATTAGATATTGAGAACACTTCTATAAAATCTCCTTTCAAAGGTATAGTTTCTGATAAAATGGTTGAAGAAAGTGAATATATAGTCCCTGGAAACCCTTTATTTACTATTATAGATTTAAATCCTATAAAAATTCAGGGGTACTTATCTGAATTCGATGTAAATAAAGTTAAGCTTGGTACAAAGGCAACTATAGAAAATACTAATGGTATTAAAAAAGAGGGTATTATTTCTTATATTTCACCTTCTGCTGAAACAAGCACAAGGACATTTGAAATAACAATTGAGGCTGAAAACTCTGATCTTTCATTTAAAAGTGGCATTACTACAAAAATAGTAATTGCTGGTTCAGAATTAAAAGCACATAAAATACCCCCTTCAATCTTAACACTTCAAGATGATGGAACTGTTGGAGTAAAAGCAGTTAATGAAGAAAATATGGTAATTTTTTATCCAACCACTTCAGTGAAGGATACTATAGATGGAATATGGGTATCAGGTCTTCCTGATAAAGTTAACTTAATTGTAACTGGACAAGAATATGTTGCAATTGGTGAATCTGTATCTAATTAATTAAAATGAACATAATTGATTTTGCTCTATCTAAAGCAAGAGTATTTGTAGGAATATTAGTATTTATCATAGTATCTGGTGCAGCAACTTACATTACCATTCCAAAAGAATCTACTCCGGATGTTAATATTCCAATAATATATGTTTCACTTAGTCAGACAGGTATTTCAGCAGAAGACTCTGAAAGATTATTAGTAAAACCAATTGAAGATGAAGTTAAAAGTGTTGAAGGTATAAAAGAAGTTAGATCAACGGCTTACTCTGGTGGTGGTAATGTATTGTTAGAGTTTGACGCTGGTTTCAATGCTGATCAGGCAATGCTGGATGTGAGAGATAAAGTTGACCGAGCAAAAGGTGACCTACCAGATGAAGCTAATGAACCTACTGTTAGCGAGGTAAATATTAGCACATTCCCAATATTGCTAATATCACTTGTAGGAGATTTACCTGATAGAACTCTGCAAGATCTTGCTATAGAGTTACAAGATGATATTGAAACTATTGGAAGTGTTTTAGAAGCTAGAATTGGTGGTAAAAGAAATGAGCAAGTTGATATACTAATAGATAAAACTGCTCTAGAAAGTTACGATATAGATCTTCAGGTTCTAATTAATACAGTTAGAGAAAATAATATGATGGTTTCGGCTGGTGGGCAGGACACTGGGGATGGGAGTTTCAATATCAAAGTTCCAGGACTATTTGAAAATATTGAAGATGTGTTAAATACACCAATCAAGACATTTGGTGACTCAGTTATCACCTTTAGAGATATTGCTTCAATTAAAAGAACATTTGAAGATAGGCAATCATATGCAAATGTTAATGGATCCAATTCTGTTACTATTGAAGTATCTAAAAGGATTGGTGAAAACATTATTGAAACTATCGATCAAGTTAAATCAGTGGTTTCAGCATCGTCAAATAACTTCCCATCATCTATTAAAATTTTATACAGCCAAGATCAATCCAAAGGCATTAAAACAATGTTAAACAGCCTTCAAAACAATGTTATCGCTGCAATAATATTGGTATTAATAATCATTCTTGGTGCGCTTGGAGTTAGATCTGGTCTTTTAGTGGGTCTGTCCATTCCTGGATCTTTTTTATCTGGCTTACTAGCTCTATCGATTATGGGTTTTACAATCAATATAGTTGTGCTTTTTGCCTTAATACTATCAGTGGGACTACTCGTTGATGGAGCAATAGTTGTAGTAGAGTATGCCGATAGAAAACTTAAAGAAGGTTTAACAGTTTTAGAGGCATATGCAGAAGCCTCTAAAAAAATGGCGCTTCCAATAATATCTTCAACAGCAACAACTTTAGCTGCTTTTCTCCCTCTTATTTTTTGGCCTGGATTAGCTGGCGAATTTATGAAATATTTACCAATCACATTGATATGTGTTTTAACGTCTTCACTATTTATGGCATTACTTTTTGTTCCTGTGCTTGGAACAGTATTAAATAATTTGGCAAGAATATTTCTTCAGTTAATTATACCCCTAGTTTCTGCTTTAATAGTATTTAATTTAATTACTTATGTTTCTGGATTTAATCCAATTAGCTATCTATCCATTCCAATAACTATAATTAAATTTATACTTCCAATAGTAGTATTCATATTTGTATTTTCAAATATTATACCCAGAATATACAAATTTACTGAGAACAAAGAAGTTAGCCCTGAAGAGATTTCAGAATCAGCAAAAATTTTATCTTCAGAATCAAAAATTTCAATCTCAAATATAAAAGGTTTTATAGGTTTATATGTAAAGGTTATTAGTTTTCTTTTAAATCATCCTGCTAAAGTTATAGTATCTGCAATAGTAGTACTAATTGCTGTTAACTTTTCTTACACAAGAATTGGTTCAGGAGTAGAGTTTTTTCCAAGCGTAGAACCCGATCTAGCAAAAATAGTTGTTTTTGCTAGAGGAAATTTATCAGTTGAAGAAAAAAAAGATTATGTAGGAAGAGTTGAAAATATTATCTTGCAAATTCAAAATAGAAATAATGAATTTAAAAGTATTTATTCTTTAAGTGGAAATGTCTCTGAACAATCAGAAGCATCTGAAGATTTTATTGGCTCAATTAGTTTAGAATATAATGACTGGAATAAAAGACGTCCATCATTAGTGATATTGGATGAAATACTTACAGCTACAAAATCAATTAAAGGAATTAAAGTTGAAACAAGAGAACAAGAAGGTGGTCCTTCTGCGGGAAAACCGGTTAATATTAAACTTACAAGCAGTAATAAAAATTTACTTTTGCTTGAGTCAGAAAAATTAAAAAAATTTATTGATAACTACCCTGACCTTATGAACATTGAAGATAATTTACCGGCACCTGGAATAGAATGGGAAATAAATGTTGATAGAAAGCAGGCTTCTAAATTTGGAGTTAATATTAGTTCTATTGGCAATGTAATTAAATTAGCAACTAATGGTTTAAAATTAGGAGAATATAGACCTGAAGACTCAAATGATAGTATACCAATGTATTTAAGGTATCCTAATGAAGGAAGAACATTAGATACAATTAATAATTTAAGAATATCAACACAAAATGGCCTTGTACCAATTACTAATTTCGTAAACATAAAAGCCTCAAATACTACAGGAAATATCATAAGGGTAGACTCTAAAAATGCTATCAATATTCAAGCTGATGTAAAACCAGGAGTCTTTGCAGATTTTAAAGTTAGAGAATTAGAATATGTACTTGGAATTACTGATGAACCTCCTTTCATTAGAGGTAAATTAATGACCGACCTACCAAAATATAACTTGGATGAAAATATAAGGGTTGAATTAATTGGTGAAAATCAAGATCAACAGGAAGCCCAATCATTTTTAACAAAAGCTTTTAGCGTAGCATTGTTTATGATGCTTATGATTTTGTTATTACAATTTAATAGTTTCTATAGTGGTTTTTTAATTTTATTTGCAGTGGTAATGTCAACCGCTGGAGTTTTAATAGGTTTAATGATCACTGGACAAGCTTTTGGTATAGTAATGACAGGTGTTGGTGTCATCGCACTTGCTGGAATAGTCGTAAATAATAATATTATATTGATAGATACTTTTGATTTCTTAAAAAATAAAACAGATAATGTTAAAGAGGCTATTATAAAAACAGGAGCGCAAAGATTAAGACCCGTTTTATTGACTACAACAACAACCGTGCTTGGATTACTTCCTATGGTAACAATGACTAACATTGATTTTGTTACAAGAGAAGTGACTAGAGGTTCTCCAGACACACAATGGTGGGTTCAATTATCTACTGCTATAGTTTTTGGATTAATTTTCGCAACACTCTTAACATTAATTGTTACTCCATCAGCTCTAATGTTAAAAGAAAATGTAGTTAATTGGTATAGAAAAAAAATTTCGATTAATTAATTTTTATACTTTTATAAATAAAATAAAATATTGATATAATATAAGAAAATAATAAAGCGGTAAGTGTTAACCATAAATTAGATACAAAACCTATAGAAATAATAATCAATATTAATAAAACCCAAGGATTATATTTATTATTTATATTTAATTTTTTTATAGATAATGTTGGAATTTTACTAATCATTAAAAAACCAACAACAATATTTACCATTAAATTAAGATATTGATTAATTAATATTGAAGATTCAAATTCAAAATAAATGAATACTGGTAATAATATCAGACCAGCTGCAGCGGGAGATGGGACACCGGTAAAATATTCATTACTATCAATTGGTTTATTAGTTACATATATATCAGCAGTAAATCTAGCTAATCTTAGTGCAGAACAAATAACAAAAAATAATGTTACAGACCATCCTATGGATCCCAATGAATTTGTAGACCATAAAAAAATTAGAATACTAGGAGCTACACCAAATGAAATGAAATCGCTTAATGAATCAAGCTCTGCTCCAAAATTACTATTTTTTTTTAATTTTCTAGCAAACCAGCCATCAAAAAAATCAAAAATAGAAGCAAGAAGAATTAGATAAATAGCTATTTTCCAATCTTCACTTAATGAAAATTTAATTGATGATAATCCACTTATTAAAGACAATATAGTTACGATATTAGGAATATATTTAGTAATAGAATTTTTAGTTTCCACTATTTATTTATTTTTAATTTTATTGCATCAATATTATTTGGATTTGATAAAATTGTTTCTCCACCTATAACTAATTGATCAATTGTTACCATGGGCTTGTAGTTTAAAGGAAGAAATAAATCCACACGACTACCAAATTTAATTATTCCAAATCTATCACCCTTATCAACTTTTTGATTTACTTTTAAGTCGCAAACTATTCTTCTAGCAATTAAGCCAGCAATTTGAGAAACAACTATTTTTTCATTTTTTTCATTTTCTATAAGAACTATATTTCTTTCATTTTCTTTACTAGACTTATCGACATTAGCTCTAAAGAATTTTCCAGGTATATATTTGATGTCTTTAATTATGCCAGAAATGGGAATTCTATTTACATGGACATTGTATAAATCTAAAAAAATACTAATTTTAATTGATCTATTTTTTAATGATAATTCTTCTGGATAATCTGATTCACCTACAAATACTATTTGTCCATCAGCAGGTGAAACTACTACATCGTGGTTAGGTATTGCTCTAATTGGATCTCTAAAGAAATAAAATATAAAAATTGATAAAATACCAAAAAAAAATCCCAAAATGGGAAAAAAAGGTATAATTATAATAGTTAGGACAATAGAGGTAATTAGAAAAACCCTGCCCTCATTATGTAATTTTAACTGCATATTTTTTTTATTATTTTGTTACATATATAATTATGAATATAAAATCTCTAACTATTTACTGTTCATCTTCAAATAATCTAGATTCTGGCTATTATTTGATAAGTGAAAAAATTACTAGAGTTATTGGAGATCATGATTTATCGATTATTTATGGTGGTGGTAAAGTTGGAATAATGGGTGTTATTGCTAAAAAGGCAATAAAATTAAATATACATGTAACAGGAGTAATACCTAAGTTTCTTAATAATAAAGAAATTATGTTCAAGAAAATTAACAAAATAAAAGTTGTAAGTAATATGAATGAAAGAAAAAAATTATTATATGAACTAGGTGATGCTTTTTTAGCTTTACCTGGTGGAACTGGAACCATTGAAGAAATAAGTGAAATAATTTCTTGGAAAGTTTTAGGACTTCATAATAAACCAATAATTTTTTTTAATATAAATAAATTTTGGGATCCATTATTAAAACAATTTGATAATATCAATAAAAAAAATTTTGGAAATATAAATTTACAAACCATTTTTCAAACTGTAAACAATCTTCACCAATTTAAAAAAATTCTTAAATCATGGAAAAAATAAAAGTTCGTAACTCAGTAGTTGAAATGAATGGAGATGAAATGACTAGAGTCATTTGGAAATTCATTAAAGAAAAATTAATTCTTCCTTATGTAGATATAGATATTAAATATTTTGATCTCGGTGTTGAAAGTAGAGATAAAACAAATGATCAAATTACAATAGATGCTGCAAAAGCTGTGAAAAAATATGGTGTAGGCATTAAATGTGCAACAATAACGCCTGATGAAAATAGAGTTGAAGAATTTAAATTAAAAAAGATGTGGAAATCACCTAACGGAACAATAAGAAATATTCTTGGTGGAACAATATTTAGACAGCCTATAATTTGCAAAAATGTGCCAAGGATAATTACTAATTGGAATCAACCAATAGTTGTCGCTAGACATGCTTTTGGAGATCAATACAAAGCCACTGATTTAAAAATTGATAAGCCGGGAAGACTTAAGATGGTTTTTGAACCTAAAGATGGAACAGGAAGTTTTACAAAAGACATATATGAATTCGAAAATCCTGGAGTGGCTTTATCTATGTACAATCTTGATAATTCTATAATAGATTTTGCTCGTGCCTGTTTTAATTATGGTCTTGATTTAGGATGGCCAGTATATTTATCAACAAAAAATACTATACTAAAAATTTATGATGGTAGATTTAAAGATATATTTCAAGAAATATTTGATAAAGAATTTAAAGAAAAATTTAATGAAAAAAATATTGTTTACGAGCATAGATTAATAGATGATATGGTGGCATCAGCACTTAAATGGGAGGGTAATTTTATTTGGGCGTGTAAAAACTATGATGGTGATGTCCAATCAGATTCAGTTGCTCAAGGTTTTGGTTCACTTGGATTAATGACCAGTGTATTAATGACACCTGATGGCAAAACTGTTGAAGCAGAAGCTGCTCATGGTACGGTAACAAGACATTATAGAAATCATCAAAAAGGTTTAGAAACCTCAACTAATCCAATTGCATCGATCTTTGCTTGGACAAGAGGACTTCAATTTAGAGGAAAATTCGATACCAACAATGATTTAATAGCATTTGCAAAAAAATTAGAAAAAACATGTATAAAAACAGTAGAAAATGGTCAAATGACAAAGGATCTAGCTAATTTGATTAATAAAGATCATAAATGGTTAAATACTGAAGATTTTTTAAATAAAATAAATAATAACTTTCAAATTAACTGATAGAATTAAGCTTGTCTTCAATATATTTTATACATTTATATATTTGAGAAGAATCAGAGCCACCTCCTTGAGCCATATCTTTTCTTCCACCACCACCCTTTCCACCTAAAATACTTGAAATATTTTTAATTTCTTTTGATGCATCAAATAAATCTTTAAAATCATTTGAAACTCCTAAAACAAAAGATAATTTATTTTGATTATTTGAAACTATAAAAGATACACTTTTACTTGAAAATTTTTTCTTTTGTTCATCAATAAAATTTTTAAGAGATTTATTTGGAAAATCTTCAGCAATTAAATACACAAAATTAATATCATTAATTTTTTTAAAAATTGTATTATCAATATTTTTTTTAATAAATTTATTTTGATTTAATTTTTCATAAACTTGGTTCAATTCTTTTATATATAAAACTTTATCATCGAATGAACTTTTAAAATTATATTCTGGATTTATATTTTTAATTTTTGAAATTAAATCTTCAAGTTGTATTGTTTGTTGATTATCATTTTCAATCTTATTTTTTTCTTCATTATGTATAAACTTATCAACCGTAACGTTTGTCACAGCTTCTATCCTTCTAATACCTGAGGCAACACTAGATTGATTTGTGATTTTAAATTTTTTAATTTCTCCTAATTTTTCGACATGAGTTCCTCCACATAATTCTTTAGAAAAATATGATCCGTTTTCAATTCCCATTGTCACAACTCTTACTTCATCAGTATATTTTTCACCAAATAATGCCATTGCACCTTCTTCGATTGCTTTTTTTTGATCAATAATTTTTATTTCTACTTTTCCATTTATTTTAATTTGTTTGTTAACAATATTTTCAATATTTAAAATTTTATTTTTTTCAATAGGATGATTATGGCTAAAATCAAATCTAATTTTCTCTGAATTTACTAATGAGCCTTTTTGTGTGACATGTTTACCTATAATTTTTCTAAGAGCTGAATGTAGTAAATGCGTACATGAATGATTATATTTAATTAAATTTCTATTATCATTATTTATAGATGCCTTTACACTATCATTAATGGAACAATTTCCAATTGAAACTTTTCCAAAATGTATAAAATAACTTCCAAATATTTTTGTTGTATTCAAAACATTAAATTTAAAATTATCATTTTCTAGATAACCTTGATCACCAACTTGACCACCACTTTCTCCATAAAAAGGAGTTTGATTCAATATAATTGCTGCTTCTTGTCCCTTTTTAATAGTATTGGTTTTTTTGTCATGAGAAATTATAGCTATAATTTTACATTCCGCTTCATTTTCTTTGTATCCTAAAAATTCTGTTGGATCCAAACGAGAAGTGATCTTGTACCAAATATTGTCATCCTGAATATCACCTGTGCCTTTCCAATTTTGTCTTGCTCTTTGCTTTTGATCTAACATTTTTTTTTCAAAAGTTTTTAAATCAACTTCAATATTTTTAGTTTTAAGATAATCTTGAGTCAGATCTAAAGGAAAACCATAAGTGTCATATAGTTTGAAAGCTACTTCACCATTAAAAATATTTGATGAATTAGATATTTCCTCATCTAAAATTTTAATGCCATTTTCAAGGGTTTCTTTGAATTTAGTTTCCTCATTAAAAAGTATATTTGAAATAAGATCTTTAGCTCTCTCAAGTTCAGGATATGAATCTTTAATTCCATTAAGAAACGTAGGGAATAATTTATAAAATATTGGATCTTTGTTACCTAATGAATGAGCATGCCGCATTCCTCTTCTCATTATTCTTCTTAAAACATATCCTCTACCCTCATTTGATGGCAAAACACCATCAGCAATTAAAAATGAAGATGATTTTAAATGATCAGCTATTACCCTATGACTTGGACTATTATGAGTATTATCATTATTAGATATATTTATAGACTCGTTAATAATAGGTTGAAATAAGTCTGTAGAATAATTATCATTTGATCCTACTAAAAGTGCAGCCATTCTTTCCAGTCCCATTCCTGTATCAATTGATGGTTTGGGGAGATTAATTCTTTCATTTTGAGAGATTTGTTCAAATTGCATAAAAACTAGATTCCATATTTCTATAAATCTATCACCATCTTCATTTTTAGATCCTGGAGGACCACCTTTATACTTGTCTCCATGATCAAAAAAAATTTCAGAACAAGGGCCGCAAGGACCAGTTGCTCCCATTGACCAAAAGTTGTCCGAGGTACTAATTTTTATTATTTTATGTTCAGATATACCGGCAATTTTCTTCCATAATTTGAAAGATTCATCATCTTCAGAATAAACAGTAACCAAAAGTCTGTCTTTATTAATTGAGTAATCCTTAGTTATTAAATTCCAAGCAAGTTCTATAGCAACATCTTTAAAATAATCACCAAATGAAAAATTACCTAACATTTCAAAAAAAGTATGGTGTCTTGTTGTATAACCTACATTTTCTAAATCATTATGTTTACCACCAGCTCTCACACATTTTTGTGCTGTTGTTGCTCTTTTATAATCTCTTGATTCTTTTCCTGTAAATATATTTTTAAATTGAACCATACCAGAATTAGCAAACATTAACGTTGGATCATTATCAGGTACAAGTGAACTAGAATGAATTATCTTATGATCATATTTTTTAAAATAATCTAAAAAAACTGATCTTATTTTATTAGAATTCATGAAAACTTATTATAACTTAAATTTATATTGTCTAATAATAAAAAAAAGGCACTTTAAAAAAATGCCTTTTATGTAAATAATTTTACTTAAATTACTTATCTTCAGTATCTTTAGGGACTTTTTTATTAACTTCCCCTTCCATCATAGCTTTTTCAACAATACCAGCATTTTGCAGAATCTGACTCTCTATTTCTTGTGCTATATTTGGATTATCATTTAAAAATGACTTAACGTTTTCTCTACCTTGGCCAATTTTTTGATCCTTATAGGCAAACCAAGAACCTGATTTATCAATTATTTCAGCTTTAACACCTAAATCCACTAACTCACCTAATTTAGATATGCCTTCTCCATACATTATATCAAATTCAACAACCTTAAAAGGCGGGGCTACTTTATTTTTAACAATTTTTACCCTGGTTTGATTGCCAATAATTTCATCTTTATCCTTAATGGCACCTATTCTGCGTATATCCATTCTAACAGAAGAATAAAATTTTAATGCATTTCCTCCAGTTGTCGTTTCTGGACTTCCAAACATAACACCAATTTTCATTCTAAGTTGATTTATAAAAACAACCAAAGTATTTGATTGGGCAATTGAACTAGTGAGTTTTCTTAATGCTTGACTCATTAATCTAGCCTGTAAACCAGGTAGAGAGTCACCCATATCACCTTCTAATTCAGCTCTCGGTACAAGTGCAGCAACAGAATCAATAACAAGCACATCGATTCCTCCAGATTTAATTAAAGAATCTGCAATCTCTAAACCTTGCTCACCTGTATCAGGTTGAGAAATTAATAATTCTTCAAGATTAACACCTAATTTTTTTGCATATGCTGGATCAAGAGCGTGTTCAGCATCAATAAATGCACAATTTCCACCTTTTTTTTGTGACTCAGAAACAATATGTGTAGCTAATGTAGTTTTTCCTGAGCTTTCTGGGCCATATATTTCTACAATTCTTCCTTTTGGAACACCGCCAATACCTAAGGCAATATCTAATCCTAAAGATCCTGTTGAAATAGCCTCAATATCAACATTAGTTTTAGAACCCAATTTCATTATTGAGCCTTTACCGTAGTTTTTCTCAATGAGACTTACAGCTGCATCAAGAGATTTACTCCTATTTTCTTTATCCATTTTATTATTTTCTATAACTTTTAATTTAGCCTGAGACATTTTTTTCTCCATTATTTCGTATGTTTTTTGTAAGATTCTTGCAAATCATGTTTTTTTGTACATGTTTTGTTCTGATTTTTAAAGTTCTATTTTTGTTCTTTTTTTAATATTATTTTAATTTATTGATTTTATTGATTTTTTTTATTTATATTAATGTTGAATTATAAATATCTTTTGATAAATCCCCATTTTTAAAAAATGACTAAAATTCCAAAAAATTACAAACCAACTAAAAAAGAAAAATTTATGAATGCTAAAATGAAAGAATATTTTAGACAAAAATTATTAAATTGGAAGAATGATCTATTAAAAGAATCTTCTCAAACATTAAATAATTTGCAGAGTGAGAATGAAGCAAAACCTGATATAACTGATAGAGCTTCAGAAGAAATTGACAGAACTTTTGAATTAAGAACTAGAGACAGAGAAAGAAAATTAATAAATAAAATTGATTCTGCCCTAAAGAGAATTGATGATGGTAGTTATGGTTATTGTGATGAAACTGGCGATCCCATCAGTATAAAAAGATTAGAAGCAAGACCAGTCGCAACATTGAGTCTAGAAGCTCAAGAAATGCATGAAAAAGCTGAAAAAAGATTAAATTAATTAAAAAATAAATATATACACTAATTATGAGTGAAAATTTATTTATAAATTTTAAATTAGCTAATCTTGAAATTAGAAATTTATCTAGTATCGTTGGAAAAATTCAATTTTTAAAAAATAAATCATTTAATATAAATTTTAGAATTTTGGTTAAAAAAATTATAAATCATTTTAAAAAAAACAATAAATAAAAATATAATGCAATTAGTTGATCAATTTCTTAGAAAAGTAAACTATTTAAGAGTGTCAGTCACTGATAGATGTGATTTAAGATGTGTTTATTGCATGAAAGAAAAAATGAATTTCTTACCCAAAAAAGAAATTTTAACCTTAGAAGAAATTGAGAGGTTGTGTGATAATTTTATAGAATTAGGAGTAGAAAAAATAAGATTAACAGGTGGTGAGCCACTTGTAAGAAAAAATATTTTAAGTTTAATAGAAAATTTAAATAAAAAAAAATCCTACACTAATTTAAAAGAAATTACATTAACGACTAACGGTAGTTTATTAAAAAAATACGCAAAGGATTTAAAAAATAATGGTGTTGATAGAATTAATGTATCACTAGATACTATAATTAAAGATCAATATAAACAAATCACAAGATTGGGAAATTTAGATAATGTTTTAGATGGCATTGATGAGGCAATTAATAATAATATTAAAATTAAAATAAACACAGTAGTTTTCAAAAATTTCAATGAAAATCAAATTGAAGATCTTATTAATTGGTCAAATCAAAAGTTATTAGATTTAACTTTCATAGAAGTAATGCCAATGAATGATACTGATATACCTAGACATATGCAATTTGTAAGTCTTGATAAAATTTTTAAAAATTTAAATAATATATATGCATTTGCTAAATCTGATCATAAAACTGGAGGACCCTCAAAATATTATACAAGTAAAAAATTAAATATAAAAATTGGTTTTATAACCCCTTTATCAAATAATTTTTGCGCAACTTGTAACAGAATAAGATTATCTAGCACTGGAAAACTTTATATGTGTCTTGGTCAAAATGAATTTGTTGATTTTAGGGAAATAATTAGAAATGATAGAGGTGATAATTATATAAAAGACAAGATTAGA
Source organism: Pelagibacteraceae bacterium (assembly GCA_002718135.1). The sequence continues at coordinate 45,231 of PBDN01000004.1, forward strand.
TTTGCTTTATCAGTTAAACCTAAAAGACATGATTTTATAATTAATTCTAAAGTAAAGCCTTATATGAATAGACATATGAATGAGACTGGTGGTTAATGAAATTTCACTTTATTTCTTCAAAAACATCAGAGGCACTAGAAGCAAAAAGGCGGTATGTAGAGTCTTATTCACAAAATGATCCTGAGACATCTGATATAATTATTCCAATTGGTGGAGATGGCATTTTATTAAAATCTCTTCACGATTTTAATAATCTTAACAAACCTTTTTATGGAATTAATTATGGATCAATTGGTTTTTTAATGAATCAATCAAGCAATAAAAATCTTGAAGCTTTAATAGAAAATTCTAATTCAACTGATTTAAAACCATTAAAAATGATTGCAGAAGATGATAAAAAAATAACCTATGAGTCAATTGCCTATAATGAAGTATCTCTAATGAGACAAAGCCACCAGGCATCAAAATTTCAAATTAAAATAAATGATGTTATAAGATTAAACGAACTTATATGTGATGGTGTTCTGGTTTCAACTTCTGCAGGAAGTACTGCATATAATTTGTCTGCACATGGCAGTATTTTACCATTAGATTCAAAACTGCTAGCATTAACTCCAATTAGTGCCTTTCGCCCACGAAGATGGAGAGGTGCGCTACTTTCAGAAAAAAGTGTAATTAAAATTGATGTCTTAAATTTTGAAGAAAGAAAGACAAGTGTTACGGCTGATAATATAGAATTTAGAAATATAAAAAAAGTTTTAATAAAATCTTCTCAAGATAAAAATTGTAAAATTTTATTTGATAAAGATCACTCTATTGAAGATAAGATATTAAATGAACAATTTGAATATTAAAATTTATTCAGAGCTATAAGCACATATTTTATTTCCATCAAGATCTCTAAAATATGCATAGTAATTTTCTTGATGTCTAGGTCCAGGCTTACCTTCATTAATTGCACCTAATTTTAACGCTAAATTATAAAAAAGTTCAACTCTCTCTTTTGTTTCAATACTAAAGGTTATCATTGTGCCATTGCCAAAAGTTGCTTTTTCTTTATTATGAGGTTTCATTAAATAAAATTCAATATTATTTAAGTTATTTTTTTTGGCATATCCAACATATGTATTTTCTTCAACAACATTAACAATGTCAATAGAGGCAAGAAGCTCATCATAAAAAGATTTACTTTTTTTAAGATCATTTGTTCCTAATGTTACAAAACTAAACATCATTTTAATATATTATTTGGTAGCCTCGGCCGGACTTGAACCGGCACTCCCAAAAGGGCAAGGATTTTAAGTCCTTTGTGTCTACCATTCCACCACGAGGCCAATAATTAATATTTATCAGACTATTGAACTTTTTCCACCTAATAATGAAACCATTTTTTGAATGTCTTTAATTATAGAACTTAAATCTTTTAGAGTCCAAGAAGATACCACTATGTTTACACCTCCTTTTTTTGAAATATAATTAAAGTACGGATAACTGCCTATTGAGCACTTTGGATTATTTGTTTGAATTTGATCTAACCCTGAAGCAATAATGCTTTCATATAGATTAATATTAATTGTAACAATTTTTTTTGGATTTCCCTTTTTTAAAGTTTCTAATACATTATTTAACATTTTTTTCATTATTTCAGGAACTCCAGGAAGGACATAAACATTGTTGATTTTGAATCCGGGGGCTGCTGTCATAGGGTTTAGAATTAGTTCAGCACCTCTAGGCATCATAGCCATTCTTTGACGATTAGCATTAAATTCTCCTTTTGGGTAATATTTTGAAAGAATATTATAAGCTGCAGAATTTATTTCATATTTTTTGTTAAATGCATCAGCAATACTTTCCGAAGTAATATCATCGTGAGTTGGACCAATACCACCGGTCGTAAAAACATAGTTATATTTATCACTGAATAATTTTATAGATTCTATTATTATTTTTTTTTTATCTTGGATTGTTCTTATTTCTTCAAGTTTAATACCAGAAGAAGTTAAATTTTTAGCAATAAAATTTGCATTGGTGTCTAGAGTTCTTCCTGATAATATTTCATCTCCAATTATCAAAATTCCTGCAGTAAAATGGGTCATAAGTATATTTTTTTATAATTATCCTGTTATTTAACAAATAAAAACATTAAATAGAATATAAAATGCAATCTAATAATATCCCAATTTATCAAAAAGATGACTTTAAAAAAATGAGAGAAGCTGGAAGGTTAGCCGCTTTTGTATTGGATCAGCTTTATGAATTAATTAAAACTGGAATATCAACACTTGAAATAAATAATTTTTGTCACGATCTAATTATTAAAAATAACGCAATACCTGCTCCTTTAAACTATAGAGGTTTCCCAAAATCAGTTTGCACGTCAGTAAACCACGTTGTTTGTCATGGTATTCCAAATGAAAAAAAAATATTAAACGATGGGGATATAATAAATGTTGATGTAACAGTTATTCTTAATGGATGGTATGGTGATAGTTCAAGAATGTTTGTAGCTGGTAAAACTAATAATAAAAATCTAGATTTGATTAAATCAACTTATGAATGTCTTAACATAGGAATTAAAGAAGCAAAACCAGGAAAACATTTAGGTGATATAGGGTATAAAATTCAAGAATATGCAGAATCTAAAAAATATTCAGTTGTAAGAGATTTTTGTGGTCATGGAATAGGAAATCAATTTCATACCCCACCCAGTGTACTTCATTACGGTAGTTATGGAGAAGGACCAGAACTTAAACCTGGAATGTTTTTTACTATCGAACCAATGATTAATTTAGGGGATTGGAAAATAAAAATACTAAACGACGGATGGACAGCTGTTACAAAAGATAAATCTTTATCTGCTCAATTTGAACATACAATAGGAATTACTGAAGATGGCAATGAAATATTTACTTTGTCAGAAAACAATACAGATTTTCCAATAAATGAATTATAAAAAGAAATTATGATACCTAGGTACAATAGACCCAATATTGAAAAGATATGGACTTTAGATAATAAATTTAAAATTTGGACAGAAATAGAATGTCTGATTGCGGAAAGGTTATCTGATATTGGAACAATTCCAAAAAATGCTGCAAAAGACATAAGAAAAAAAGCAAAATTTAATGTTAAAGAAATCATCACATTAGAAAAACAAACTAAACATGATGTTATAGCTTATATAAATAATGTTAGTAAATATATAGGAAAAAATTCCAAATACTTTCATCATGGAGTAACCTCAAGTGATATTATTGATACTAGTTTTTCAATTCAATTAAAGCAAACAGGTGAGATTTTACATAAACAATTAAATATTTTATTAAAAAGTTTAAAATCAAAGTCTATTAAATATAAAAATACGATTATGATGGGTAGAAGTCACGGAATACATGCCGAACCAATAACTTTTGGATTAAAACTTGCCTCATTTTATCATGAATTTAAAAGAAACTTAAAAAGATTAGAATTAGCAATAGATGAAATAAGCATATGCTCTATTTCTGGACCTGTTGGAACTTATAATACTATAGATCCAAGAGTAGAAAAATATGTAGCCAAAAAATTTAACTTAAAAACAGAAGATGTATCTACCCAAGTAATTCCTAGGGATAGACATGCATTTTTTTTCTCTGTTTTAGGAATTATTGGGTCATCTATAGAACGTCTTGCTGTTGAAATTAGACATTTACAAAGAACTGAATTGCTTGAAGTAGAGGAAAAATTTAATTCTTTACAAAAAGGTTCATCGGCGATGCCGCATAAAAAAAATCCTATTTTAAGTGAAAATTTAACAGGTTTAGCCAGATATATTAGAAGTGGTGTTATTCCTTCTATGGAAAATATAGCCTTGTGGCATGAAAGAGACATAAGTCACTCAAGTGTTGAGAGAATTATGGCCCCTGATTTAACTATTATATTAGATTTTGCTTTAAATAGACTTAATGAGGTGGTTAATAATTTAGTTGTATATCCTAAAAAAATGCTAAAAAATTTAAATATGCTAGGAGGTATTCACAATAGTCAAATTCTTATGTTAGCTTTAACTAAGAAGGGCATTTCTAGACAAAAAGCTTACTCATTAGTTCAAAAATGCACAATGGAATCAATGAATAAAAAAATTGATTTTGAAAAATTATTATTAAAAAATAAAAATATAAGAAAAATTCTTTCAGAAGTAGAAATTAAAAAAATAATTCATCATTTTAAAAATGACAAAATAGCTTGGATTTTTAAAAATAAAATTAAATAAGCTTTCTTTTTTGAGATTTCTAAACTATTTAAGTATCATGCCAATGTCTATTGAAAAGTTGGAGAAGCTAATAAAAGAATCTATACCTAATAGTGAGGTGAAAATTGAAGATTTAAAAGGTGATGGCGATCATTATAGTGCGACAATAGTTTCAAAATCTTTTAAAGGTAAATCTCGTTTAGATCAGCATAAAATGGTATATAGTGCACTTGAAGGTAGAATGGGTAGTGAACTTCATGCTTTAATGCTCAAAACTAAAACGGAGTAAATATGAAAGAAAATATAGTTGATGTTACTGAAAATATAAATAATGAAATTAAGTCCAATGATGTTGTTTTGTTTATGAAAGGTACACCTGTATTCCCTATGTGTGGATTTTCAGCTGCTGTAGTAGAAATTTTATCAAATCTTAATATAAAATACACTAGTGTTAATGTACTAGATAGTGATGAAATGAGAGAGGGAATAAAAAAATTTTCAAACTGGCCAACAATACCTCAATTATATGTCAAAGAAGAATTTATTGGTGGTTGTGATATAATAAAAGAAATGAATGAATCTGGTGAACTTTTAGAATTATTTAAAACTAAAGGTATAGAAACAAGCTCTTCATAAATTGAAAATTAATTTATTTTATAAAGGCATTTTTTATACATGCATAGCATCTTTATTTTGGGGAATGCCTCAACCTTTAATTTTTAATGAGATAAAATATATTCCACACATAGAGGTAGCTATACACCGAGGTTTATGGTCTTTTGTTTTTTTATTTATATTCTTATCATTTTTTTCTAAACTTAATGATTTTTACTCTATTTTTTTTTCTTTAAAAAAAATATTAGTTTTAACAATAACAGCTATGTTAATTTCTATAAATTGGACTGGTTTTATATATGCTGTAAGTATAGAAAAAGTGCATGAAGCTTCTATGGGATATTATATCACACCAATTATAAGTATTTTTCTTGGATACGTTTTTTTAAACGAAAAAATTTCTAAACTTAAATTCTTGTCTTTAATTATGATGATAACCTCTATTACCTTTTTGATTTTCACTAATAAAACTATACCTATAATAGCGATTATAATTGGATTTACTTGGGGGGTATACGGATTATTAAGGAAACAAATAGATATTAAACCTGAGATAGGACTTTTTTATGAATCTGGTTTAATTACATTAATTGCAGGACCATATTTAATATATTTATACTATTATGATTTAGGTTATTTTTTAAATTATTCTTACTCAGCTTCTATTTTATTAATTTTAGCAGGAATAGTTACTATTTTTCCTTTATTTTTTTTTAATCTTGGAATTAAATACATTCCCCTAGGATTAGCTGGGGTTCTTTTTTATTTAGCTCCGACTTTTCATTTTATTACTTCAATATTTATACTAAATGAAAATTTGAACCAAAATAAGTTGTTATCTTTTATAATTATTTGGCTTGCGATTATTATTTATATTTTTGACGTTGTGATGAAAGAAAAAATAATTAGCGAGAATAATACTCAATTACTAAATTAGGTTCCATAGTTACGGGGTAAGGAACATCATGAATTAAAGGTGCTCTTAAAAATCTACCTTTAAATTCCTTAATATCAACTTCAAGATATTCAGGTATTTCTCTTTCTTGTGAAATTATTGATTCCTGTATAATATTTATTTCCTTGCTATTATTTTTTATTGATATTTCATCACCGTCTTCTACTGAATATGATGGGATATTAACTTTTTTATCATTAACCTTAACATGACCATGGTTAACAAGTTGTCTAGCAGCAAAAATAGTTGGGACAAATTTCATTCTATAAACAATTGCATCAAGTCTTCTTTCTAGTAACTCTATAAGTATTTGACTGGTATCACCTTTAATATTAGAAGCTTTTTTGTATATTCTTCTAAATTGTTTTTCAGTTAGATCACCATAGTAAAATTTAAGTTTTTGTTTGGCAAATAATTGATTTCCATAATCTGAAAGTTTTTTTCTTTGACCTAAAGCTCCATGTTGTCCAGGTTTAGAATTTCTTTTATTAAATGGACTTTTGGGTCTCCCCCATAGATTGCACCCAAGTCTTCTATCAATCTTGTATTTTGCAGAAATTCTTTTTGTCATGTTTTAATGGGCTATATAGACATAAAAAAAATGTTGTCAAATTGAATATTTATTATTTATGGCTTATTTACTCAGTTTTTTAGTAATACCCCATAGAGTATTTAATTCTTTATTCGTCAAATTAGCTTTTAGATAAATGGCATAAATATTGTCTATCATGCTTTCCTTTTTTTCCAATGGAACAAAAAAATTATTTCCATCAAGACTCTTAACTAAGTAATTTACAAATTTATTTAAATCATTTTTGGATGCTTGCTCTTTAGAACTCTTATTATTATTTTTATTAAAATCTTTATATTTCATTGTAATTTCGAATAATTTATATGCAACAATAGAAACTGCATGGGAAAGATTTAGAGATTTATTTAGATTGTTTGTAGGTATAGTAAAAATAAAATCAGCTAATCTTAAATCATAATTTGATAGACCTGAATTTTCAGGACCAAACATTATTGCAATATTTGAATTTTTATTTAGTGAATCTTGCAAATCAATAAAAGAATAAAAAATTTTTTTTTGTAAAAAACGCTTTCTATTTGTAGTGGCTACAACTAATTTATAAGGATTTAATGCTTTATTGAGGTCATAATAGACTTTGCAATTTTCTATTATTTTTTTAGCATGCTTTGCTGAATCCAAGGCTTTTTTATTTGGCCACCTATCCCTAGGACAAACTAAAATTAATTTTTTTAAACCAAAATTATTCATTGCCCTTGCAACCATTCCAATGTTTTCAGGTAGTTGAGGTCTCACTAAAATAATACTAGGTTTTGATAAATTCAAAATATTATCTCAAATCATTATATAACTTATAGGTTATGCTGTCATAAATTGCATTATATGAAGCATCAATAATATTTGTAGAAACACCAACTGTTGTCCAATGGTTTTTTGTATTATCAGTAGATTCAATTAAAACTCTAGTAATAGCACCGGTTCCTTTATCTGATGATAAAATCATTACTTTGTAATCTGTTAATTTAAGATCAACTAAACTTGGATAAAAATCAATTAGAGCTTGACGAAGAGCGCTATCAATTGCGTTTACTGGTCCATTTCCTACTCCAACCGTCATTCGTTCTTCATCTGATACCTTTAAATGAACAGTAGCCTCTGAATCAGTAACTAATTTACCTTTAGCGTTCCATCTTCTTTCATCAGTTACTCTAAATTTTGTTAAATTAAAAAATTCATTAACTTGATTTAGATGTTTTCTAACGAGAAGTTCAAAACTTGCTAGCGCAGTATCGTATAAAAAGCCTTCTGATTCTTTTTGTTTAATAATATCTAAAATTTCATTTATGTGTTTACTTTCAATAGAAATTGATAATTTATTTAACTGACTTAATAAATTCGCTTTTCCTGCTTGATTAGATATAACTACATTTCTTGAGTTTCCAACAAGTTCAGGATTGATGTGCTCATAAGTAATTGGGTCTTTTGCAACAGCTGATGCATGTAAGCCCCCTTTATGTGAGAAAGCATTTTCACCTACATAAGAGGAATTTTTTGAATTAGGGAGATTCAATAAATTATTAAGCAATTTAGATACTTTGGTAAGAGATTTCAATTTATCTAAATCAATACTAGTCTTAAAATTTGTTTTTAAAAGCAAAGTTGGAATTAAGGAAATTAAATTTGTATTGCCACACCTTTCACCTAGACCGTTTATAGTTCCTTGAACATGTCTAACTCCTGCATAAATTGCAGCTAAAGCGTTAGCAACTCCATTCTCAGTATCATTGTGGGCATGTATACCTAAATTTTTGCCAGGAATTACTTTTATTATTTTTTGAATAATTTCTGTGATTTCATGAGGTAATGTTCCTCCATTAGTATCACAAAGAACAACCCATCTAGCTCCACTTTCATAAGCTGTTTTAATACATTGTATTGCATATTCTTTGTTTTCTTTATATCCATCGAAAAAGTGTTCTGCATCAAATATAACTTCTTTGTTTTTACTATTTATGTAAGAAACACTTTCTTGAATCATTTGAATATTTTCTTTTTCTGAAATACCCAAAGCATTTTTAACTTGAAAAGAAGATGATTTACCTACTATACAAATGCTAGCAGCTTGACTATTTATTAAGGAATTTAAACCAGGATCATTCTCTGCACTTCTTCCAGGTCTTCTTGTCATTCCAAAAGCTGTAAATTTAGAGTTTTTAAAATTTAATTTTCTAGAAAAGAAATCATTATCAGTATTATTTGCTCCTGGCCAACCTCCTTCAACATAATCAAGCCCAAGATCATCAAGGGTTTGTGAAATAATCATTTTATCACTAACAGAAAAATTAACTCCTGTTGTTTGTTGACCATCTCGTAAAGTTGTATCAAATAAATATATTTTATCTTCAGTTTTCATAATTATATTGGGTTCTTAGAGTAATAAAAAAAATTTTCTATAATTTTCCAAATTTCCTCAGAATTATCTCTTTATTAATTAAAGGCATGAAGTATTTAAGTTCTGGACCTTTTTCTAAACCAGTTAAAATAATCCTCAAGGGCAAAAATAAATCTTTCCCTTTGATTCCTGTAATTTTAGTTATTTCATTAGTCCATATATTCCAGGTATTTTCATCAAAAGGTTCTTGAGGAATATTTTCAATAGCTGAATTTATTAATTTAGAATCAAAATTATAATCATCTAGTTTAATAATTTTAGTTATAGTATTAAACCACTTATTAGTATCTGAAAAAAAATTCAAATTATTTTTACTAAAATTCCAAAATGTTTCTTTATAGAATTTATTTTCAATAAAATTTAATCTTGATTCAATTTGATCATATTTATATTCTTTCAATATATTAGAATTAAGTGATTTAAGAACGTCTATTGAAAATTTTGCGGAAGAGTTTGATATATCACTAATATTGAAATTTTTTAAAATATGATCAACGTTATTTAAAACTGCAATATCTTTACTTGAACCTATAAACAGCAAATAATTTAAAAGAGTAATATTTTCGTATCCTTCTTTTCTTAATTTTTCAATTGTCATACTTCCCAGTCTTTTTGCAAATCCTCTACCTTGTTCATCAGTTAAAAATGGATGATGTGCAAAGTTAGGAATTTTTCCTTCTAACGCATCAAAGATTTGAATATGATATGCAGTATTAGTTATATGATCTTCGCCTCTTATGATATCCGTAATTTCTGAATCAATATCATCAATAACTGAAGGAAGATGATACAGCATACTGCCATCTTCGCGAATTAATATTGGGTCACTTAAATTCTTAGATTCAAATGAAACATCACCTTTAATTAGATCAGTCCAAAATATTCTCTTATCATTTAACTTAAATCTCCAATGAGGCTTTTTACCATTTTTGATATTTGAATTAATATCATCTTTTGATAGATTTAAAGATGATCTATCATAAATTGGAGGCTTACCAGAAGACAATAAAGCCTTTTTTTTAAGTGACAATTCTTCTAAAGTTTCAAAACATGGGTATATTCTATTATCTTTTTTTAGTTTTTCTATTTTGGAATTATATAAATTGATTCTCGTAGATTGATTAAAAGTTTTTTGCCAATCTAAACCTAACCATTTAAGATCTTCTTTTATGCTTAATTCGTTTTCTTTTGAAGATCTTTTAGTATCAGTATCATCGATCCTCAAAATGAATTTTCCATTATTAATTTTTGCATATGCCCAGTTTAATAATGCTGAACGAGTATTGCCTAGATGGATTTTTCCAGTAGGACTAGGTGCGAATCTACATTTCATATTATTTTTTTGGTATTATACAAACAGGTATTGGAAGCATTTTGTGTAAATTTGGCTCACGTATTTGTAAATATTTTTTATAAAACTTACTATTTTTATTAAACATAGCTTCTTCTATTTCTTTATAACTTAATCCTAATTGATTTTCATCATTTCTACTATCATCCCAAAGTCCGTCAGTAGGTTCAGCATTTACTATATCACTTATTATTTTAAGTTTTGATGCCATATTCCAAACTTCAGATTTGGTACAGTCTGCAATAGGGGATATATCTACTGCCCCATCACCATATTTTGTATAAAAACCTACACCAAAGTCTTCCACTTTATTACCAGTACCTACTACTAAACCATTATTACTTTGAGCTATTTGATAAAGTGTAACCATTCTTAACCTAGATCTAGAATTTGCAAATGCAAGTTCATTATTAAAATCCTTATGTTTTTTTTCAAAAGCATTAAACACAGAATCAAGATTTATTGTTAAAGTTTCTACATTTTTAAAATTTTCATTTAACCAATTTAAATGTCTTAAGCTTAAATTATGCTGATTAATATTTTGTTTAATTGGCATAGAAACTGCAATTGTTTTTAAACCAGTTTTTGCACATAACGTACTTGTCAATGCTGAATCAACACCCCCAGATACTCCAATTACTAAAGTAACAGGTTGAAATTTTATATTTTGAGTATATTTTTTTATCCAACTTGAGATATAATCTATTTTTTCATCAAGATTCATAGATATAAGATATATTTAATTTTATAAATTTAAAGATTTGGTGGACAAATATTTTTCATCTTTTAAAAAATCTGAAATGAGAAAAGCCAACTCTATAGATTGAGAAGCATTTAATCTGGGATCACAAAAAGTGTGATATCTGTTCTTAAGATCTTCATCAGTAATTTCTTGTAAACCTCCCATACACTCAGTTACATCTTGACCTGTCATTTCCAAATGTACACCACCTGGATAAGTTCCTTGTGATTTATGAATTTGAAAAAACTGTTGGATTTCAGAAAAAATATTTACAAGTGGCCTTGTTTTAAAACCAGTGTTTGATTTTACTGTGTTTCCATGCATTGGGTCACATGCCCACACAACAATATTACCTTCACTTTTAACTTTCTCAATTATATTTGGTAAAATAGAGTTAATTTTATCTGATCCCATTCTACATATTAAGGTTACTCTACCTGGTTCATTATTAGGATTTATTACTTGTAATATTTTAATTAGCTCATCTATATCTGTTTTTGGTCCTACCTTAATACCAATTGGATTTTGAATACCTTTTAAAAATTCAATATGAGCCCCATCTAATTGACGAGTTCTATCGCCCACCCATAACATATGAGCTGATACATCATACCATTTGCCTGAAGTGCTATCTATACGTGTCATTGCTTCCTCATATTCTAATAAAAGAGCTTCATGACTAGTAAAAAATTCTGTTTCATAGAGTTGTCTAACATTTTTTTCATTAATTCCACATGCATTCATAAATGCCAAACACTCATCAATTCTTGAGGATATTTCTCTAAATTTTTTAGCGTTCTCACCTTCCACAAAATTTAAATTCCATTGATGAATTTTATTTAAGTTTGCAAAGCCTCCTTGCGAAAATGCCCTTATTAAATTAAGTGTTGCTGCTGATTGATTATAAGCTTGAATTAATCTATTGGGATTCGGTTTTCTGATTTCTTTTTGAAATTCAATGCCATTAATAATATCACCTTTATAAGACTCTAACTCAATTCCATTAATTATTTCTTTTTCTTGAGATCTGGGTTTTGCAAATTGACCGGCTATTCTACCTACCTTAACAACTGGACATGAAGAACCAAATGTTAAAATTACTGCCATTTGTAAAATAACTTTAAAAGTGTCTCTTATATTATCTGGATGAAAGTCTACAAAACTTTCAGCACAATCACCACCTTGCAACAAAAAAGCCTTACCTGCTGCCACTTCACCTAATTTTAATTTTAAAGATCTTGCCTCTCCAGCAAAAACTAGAGGGGGATATTCTTTTATTTTATTTAATGAATTTTTTAATAATAATTCATCAGAATAAGTTGGCATATGTTTTGCCTTTTTTGTTCTCCAAGAATTAGGCGACCATTTCATTTTCATAATAATTAGGGGTATTAAACTTATTAGAATCCTGAAACAAGTTTATTAATTGAAAAAGTTACTTTTTTTTAATAATTTTTAATTGCGATCTTTCTAAAGCTAAATAATTTGAAGGTATATCTTGATCAACAACACTTCCAGCGCCTATTTTTACATTTTTATTAATTATAATAGGTGCAATTAAAGAAGAATTTGAGCCAATAAATACACCATTTTTAATAATGGTTAAGTTTTTTCTTTCACCATCAAAATTACAAGTAATTGTACCTGCTCCTATATTTACCCTGTTTCCTATTATAGCATCTCCAATATAACTTAAGTGAGATATAGCGGTTTTTTCACCGATAAATGAATTTTTTATTTCTACATAATTCCCAATTTTTGAATTATTTTTTATATTTGTTTTTGGTCTTATTCTAGCATGTGGTCCTATAGTACAATTTTTATCTATTGTGGCTCCTTCAATGTAACTATTACTTTTGATGACGCAACCCTCTTTAATTTGTGTCTTTTCTTTTAAAACTACATTATTTTCAATTACTACATTTTTTGCAATTTTTGTATCATAACCAAAGTAACATGAATTTGCATTTTGAATAAGTACTCCACTTTTAATAAATTTTTTTATTAAATTCTTCTGATATATTCTTTCTACATCTATTAAATCTTCTAAAGTATTAACACCAAGCATTTCATCTTCATCACAAACAATATATTCAAAAGGATTATTATAATTATAAAAAATATTAAAAATATCTGGTAAATATTTTTCATTATTTTTTTTATTTTTTTTAATAAATTTTAATTTATTAAAGAAATATTCAGTATTAACTAAAACAATACCNGAGTTACATAATTTATTTTTCTTTTGATAAGTATTTGTGTTAATTTCCTCAACTACCTCTACAACTTTTTTACTTTTTACAAACACTCTGCCGTATCCAAATGGATTTTTGCTTTTAAAGGCGATCATACGACCAATACTTTTATTTTTTTTAACTAATCTCTTTATTGTGTTTGGATTAATTAAAGGGACATCACCAAATAAAATAATGAAATTTTTAGTTTTAATTTGTGGTTTAGCAACTTTAATTGCATCAGCAGTTCCATTTTGATTATTTTGAATAACAAATTTACAATTGGGTAAAATATTTTTTAATTCAATGATATTTTTTTTATTACAAACTACAATAATATTATTTCCAGAAATTATCTTAGCAGTATTGTAAACGTGACATATAATTGGTAAGCCAGATAAATTATGCAATAATTTACTTTTGGAACTTTTAAAGCGTGAGCTCTTACCTGCGGCTAAAATTACAGTAGAAATTTTAGACATTTAAAAATATTACAAACTTCTAATAATTTCATTACCAGCATTGATAATTTCTCTAGAAGCATCTGATGAAATACTTATATCTACTACTCCTCTTCCCACAGAAAAAGTCTCTGCATAAATAATTTTACTTGATATTCTTGATCTAGCTATTTTTGCACCAGCATATTTTAATCTTAAAATCATAGCATCAGTAAGTTTAGCTCTTGGCATAACTCTATTTAAAAATATAATAGGGTTCTTTCTCTCTTGCTTTGCAATTTGCAAAAAAGGCAAAGTCGCCATTAAATCTAGAGGACTAGGTTGTACGGGAACAAAAAGACCATCAGAAGTTTTAATAATTTGTAAAGTTTCAAAGGTTATAGAAGGCGGACTATCAATTATAATATAGTCATACTTTCTTTTAATTTTTTTAACTTCATCTATTAGATTCTTTATATCAAAATCGTATTGTGTAAGACCAATATCATCTTCTCCATAGTACTTTTTTCTCGCTTCCAACCAATAAGTTAAACTTTTTTGAGAATCTGCATCCACGACAGCAACTTTATATCCACTATTGCTCCATAAAACAGCTATATTTGCTGACAAGGTAGATTTACCCGAACCCCCTTTTTGATTTGAAAAAGCTATAACTTTACCCATGCGAAAAAAAATATAAAATAAAATAGACATTAACTATTTTGTTATTAGATGGAAACAATTTTACAATATTTATGAGTAAAAAAGAGATAGAAATAGCTAAAAATAGACTATCAAGTGGAGAAGTTGTTATTTTTCCCACTGAAACTGTATATGGAATAGGATGTGACGCAACTAAGGACATGGCTGTTAATTTATTATATAAATTAAAAAAAAGACCTAAAAATAACCCTATAATATGTCATTTTGCGAATTTAGAAGATATTAAAAAAAATTTTTACATTAATAAAACAGAATTGTTACTTGCAGAAAAATTTTGGCCAGGTCCTCTTACATTAATTTTAAAAAAAAAAAAAATTTCCAAAATTTCACCTTTAGTTTCCAACCATAATGAATATGTTGGATGCAGAATACCAAAAAATAAAATAACCCAAGAGTTATTATCTAAGGTAAAATTTCCTATAGCTGCACCTAGTGCAAATATAACTTCTGAAACATCAGTTACTTTACCTGAAGATTTAAACCCATTTTTTAAAGAAAATATTTTAATATTAAATGATGGACCTGCCAAATTAGGATTAGAATCAACTGTTTTAAAAATAAATAAAAATATTATAGAAATCTTGAGACTGGGTAGCTTATCAGAAGAAATGATTAATAAAAAAATTAATAATGAAATAATCATTAATCAAAAATCCAATTTATCTCCTGGAAATTTATTAAAACATTATTCACCAAAGAAGCCTTTAAGAATGAATATAAAATCAGTAAATGATAATGAAGGTCTTTTAAATTTTGGATCTACTAACTTATTTTCTAAGGTTTTTAATCTGAATTTAAGTTCAAAAGGAAATTTAGAAGAAGCTGCTAACAATTTTTTTCACTACATTCATTTACTAGATCAATCAAAATGTCAAAAAATTGCTGTAGTTCCAATTCCAAATATTGGATTGGGAAAAACTTTAAATGATAGATTAAAAAGAGCATCTTTTAAAAATTAAATTTATATATATAAAAAATAAATATTTAAAAATTAAAATAATCTCTTAATTTATAATAAATAATGGAAGATGAATATATTGGCCTTCTTAAAAAATTACCTCCTAGTATGGAAAGATGATTAATTTCTTCAAAAAATTTAAATCTATCATTATGACCATCAATTTTTTCAGAAATTAATTTACCGGCCAGAATACTTAATGCCAAACCATGACCAGAGTAACCACACGCAAATAATAACTTATTATTCATTATAGAACCAAAATAAGGCAATCTATTTACAGTAATAGCAAGTGTGCCCCCCCATGAATATTGAATATTATATTTTTTTAACTGAGGAAATACTTTTAACATTCTCTCTCTAACAAAATTTTTAGAATCAGATATAAATTTTGCTGAAAGAGTTTCTCCTCCACCAAATAACATACGCCAATCCTCGGAAAATCTATAGTAGTCAATAATAAATCTAGTATCGCATACAGCATAATTATTGCGAATTATTTCTCTTGCTTTAGTTTCACCTAATGGTTCTGTAGCTATGATGTAATTGTTTATAGGCATAAATTTATTTCTTTTATTTCCAAGCAAATTGTCAAGATAACCATTGCAAGCAACAACTACTTTTTTTGCTGATATTTTATTTTTTAAAAAAAATACATCAATTTTTTTATTTTTTTCAACTAGTTTAGTAACTGGTGAATTTTCAAAAATTTTAACATTAAATTTTTTTAAAATTTTAGCTAAATTAATTAATAATTTCATAGGATTTAAGTGATAACTTTTTTTATTTAACAAACCTGAGTAATACATTGAGCTATTTATTTCATATTTAATTTCTTTTTTGTTATAAATCTTATATCCTTTAAAATTATAATTTTTTTCCATATGTTCAGCTTCAAATTTATATTCATCAATATCTTTAAGATAATATCCAGCTGATAAGACTCCATTTATAAGATGACAATCTATGTTATGATCTTTAATNAGCTTTAATGCTTCGTCTACTGACTCAAGACCAAGATTCCAAAGTTCTTTAGCATGACTTATTCCTAATTTTTTTTCAATATAGAATTGATCTTTCCTCATTCCTATGCCAAGTTGTCCACCATTTCGACCAGAAGCCCCCCATCCAACTTGTCTTGCTTCACAAATTGCAACTGAATATCCTTTATTTAATAAATTGAGAGCACTAGAAATACCTGTTAGCCCTCCTCCAATTATACAAACATCAAAGTCTTCATCTTGATTAATTACATCATTTGAATTCAAAGGAGTCACTGAACTTTGATAAAAACTACCTTTTTCATTATCATGTTGTTCAAAAGTTTTATTTTTGCTAAAGATCATTTTTTATTTATGTATCTATCTTATTTATTTTCGTAAACAAGAATAAGATAAATTTCATTATTCAAAATACAATGATAGAAAAATTTAAAAAATGGCTTAATAATCATTCTATAACTGAAGTAGAATGTTTAATTCCTGATCTTGGAGGAATTGCTAGGGGGAAAATATTGCCTACAAAAAAATTTATCCAAGGTTTGGAAAATGATAGTCACAGACTTCCTCAATCAGTATTTATTCAAACTATTTTAGGTGGATATGCTACTGAAGATGAAGAGTTACCTGTAGACGTTTATAACCCAACAGACATTGATGTAATTCTGAGACCAGATTTTGAAACAATAAGAAATGTTCCATGGTATGATGATCCAACTGCTCAAGTAATTTGTGATGCTGTCAATCTTAATGGTTCAAGTGTAATAAACTCAAGTAGATCAGTTCTTAAAAAAATATTGAGACTTTTTGATGAAATGGGTTATGAGCCAATTGTTTCTCCTGAGGTGGAGTTTTATTTAGTAAAGCCTAATGCTGATTCAGATTACCCACTTGAAGTGCCAATTGGTCAATCAGGAAGAGAAGAAACAGGAAAACAAGCATTTGGAATAGACGCAGTTAATGAATTTGATAATTTATTTGAAGATGTCTACAATTTTTGCGAAATTCAAAATATAGAAATAGACACAATAAATCACGAAAGTGGTTCAGCACAAATGGAAATTAATTTTCAGCATGGAAATCCCCTAGAATTAGCGGATCAAGTTTTTCTATTTAAAAGAACTTTAAGACAAGCAGCTATAAAACATAAGCTATATGCAACATTCATGGCTAAACCTATGGAAAATCAACCGGGCAGTTCTCTACATCTGCATCAGTCATTAATTAGAAAAAAAAATAAAAAAAATGTTTTTTTTAGTAAAACAAGTACAATTTCTAATATTATGAAAAATTATATAGCAGGTCTTCAAACATTCACACCTGTGCTAATGCCAATCCACGCTCCTAACATTAATTCATATAGAAGACTTTTTGCTACTTGGGATGTCCCAAGAAATACTAACTGGGGTTTAGGCAATAGATCCTGTGGATTCAGAATTCCATCAAATGAAGAACATAGTATGAGGATTGAGAATAGGATATCTGGCGCCGACACCAATCCTTACTTAGTTTTTGCTGCTAATTTAGCTGCAGGATATCTAGGAATTAAAAATAAATTAAAACCAACTTCTGAGACAAAAAAAAGTGTGTTTGGGAAAAATAAAAGCTCCCTACCTAAAAATGTTGAAGAAGCAATTTCATTTTTTGAAAAAAATGAACAAATTAATGAAGTATTCAACCAAAAATTTATTAGAACAATTGCTGCTATTAGAAGAGTTGAAAACCAAGCATATTTAAAAGTTATAAGTTCTTGGGAAAGAGAATATCTACTACTTAACGTTTAGTTTATGCTATTTGCTAAGTGTCTTAAATACCAAGATTTAAATTTTTCTAATCCCCTTTCCATTTGAGATAAAGGTCCAGGTACATATTTATCTGATAGAACACCTCTTTGATTGTTTTCTATAATTCTTTTATCTGCAATTGTAGTTACATCCCACATCCACTTCATTTCTTGAAGATTATAATCTTTACCTTCTTGGGCATCTTTATGAACCAGCCACATTAATTCTACTTGAGTATATAAAGGAGATACAGGAATAAAAGTAAAGAGGGTTGCAAAATCATTACACATAAGAAGACTATTGAACGGTGAAGTTCCTACAGACGTATAGCCACTATCATAATTTTTAAATTTACCCATTAATTTAGAAATTGGTTTGCCAGATTTTGTTTCTGTAAACATTCCCTCTTTTAATGGTGTTCTCTCAGCACTTCTTGAATAATCATTAAATTCTGTTTCATAATACTCACCTGTTAAATGACCCATTTTTTCAACTTTTTTATTCCATTCGTTTAAAATGTTATCAAATTTTTTTGATGCAGGTCCTGTATTACTTCCTGCACCATAGGCTACAATGTAATCTTTATCATGAACTTGACAATACTCTGGATGGGAAGGTTGACAGTGATAACATTCATGAAAATTATCAAGAGTGAGTTTCCAGTTACCATTTGTTGGATAATACTGTCTATGAGCAATTTTTGCATCTGATAAACCATGAAATTCAATAAATTTTTTTGTTGGGGAAATAAATTCTTCAAAATCATTTGGACTATCAGATAGATTAATGAAGATTAAGCCTTCAAATATTTTTGAGTTACACTTATGTAAATGCCAATCTTTTTTATTAAAATCTTTACCCATAAGTCTAGCTCCCTTTAANGATCCATCTAAATTATATGTCCAAGCATGATAAGGACANATAAGAGCTTTTGAATTACCTTCATTTTCTAGACAAATTTTAGAGCCACGATGACGGCATACATTGTAGTGAGCATGAACTGAATTATCTTTATCTCGAACAATAATTATTGACTCTTTGCCAATATTAAAAAGAAAATAATCACCATGGTTTGGTATCCTTGAAATATGACCTACAAAAACCCACTGTTTAGAAAAAATATTTTTAATATCTAAATCAAAAATATATTGATTGATATAAAATTCCTGATCGAGTGAAAAATTAAGTTTTTGCTTATGAATTAAGGTTTTTAAATCAGCATTATTCATACCTATTATATAATATTGATTGAATAAGCATTCAATGAAATTTATACTAACTTATGACTAACCTGTATCATAAAGACATTTATAATTTTGAAAACCCAGTAAATAGTTACTGGGAATCTACAACAGATTCAAAAGATAAATATAAAACATTAGACAGAGATATTAGTACAAATGTAGTGGTAATAGGTGGAGGATATACTGGATTATCATGTGCATTATCATTAGCAAAGAAATATAATGAGGATGTAGTATTACTTGAGGCAGGTCACATTGGTTGGGGCTCATCAGGAAGAAATGCTGGATTCTGTTGTATCCCACCAGCAAAAATGTCTATTAAAAAAATGTTTAATAAATATGGAAAAAATGAAACAAAAAAATTTTTTCAAAATACTATTGAAGGTTCAAATTTTACAAAAAATATAATTCAGGAACACAATATAGATTGTGATTTGACAGGTGATAGCAACTATGAAGTAGCTCCGCATCCAAGTTATTTTGAGGGGATAAAAGAAGAGGCTGAAACTTACAACAAAGAATTTGGTATTGAAACAAAAGTTTTTTCTAAAGAAGAGTTTAAAGAAATTGGCCACGGTGGTAATGAACAATTTGGAGCTATGTCTTATAAACCTGGTTTTGCAATTAACCCTTTAAAATTTTTATTAGGTATGGCCAATGTTGCAAATAATGCTGGAGTTAAAATTTTTCAAAAAAGTAAAGTTACAAAAATTGAAAAGTTTAAAGGTAAGTTCAAAATAATTTCAAATGGAAGCATTGTAAAAGCCAATAAAATTGTTATGGCAACTAACGGTTTTTATAGAGATGATATCTTTCCAAAACTTAATAATATGATTTTGCCAGTAATATCAAATATTATAATTACAAGGCCGCTTACAACTGAAGAAATTAAATCTCATAATTTTATTACAAACAACCCAATCTTAAATATAAGAAATCTTCTTTTTTATTATAGGTTATTGAAAGATAACAGATTTTTGTTTGGAGCAAGAGGAGATTTAATTGGTAGTGAAAAATCTTCAGTAGAAAAATCTAAAAATATGGAGCAACAAATGAAAAAGGTTTTTCCTAACTGGAAAAATGTAAATATAGATTTTCATTGGAGAGGTTTAGTTGCTGTTACAACTAAATTTTCTCCGTCAATAGGAAAACTTAATGATGATGAAATATATTATAGTTTTGGTTACCAGGCAAACGGAGTAAACACAGCACCTTGGTCAGGTAACGAGCTTGCAAAATTGATTGTATCAAATAGTAAAGATTTAAAAATATCTAAAATTTATAAAGGATTACCAAGTAAATTTCCCCTTCCTAAACTAAGATTATTTTACTTAAGATTAGCCTTAGCTTACTATAAATATATTGATAAATATTAATGAAATATCCTCAACAATTTAATTTTTTTATGCCTCCAGAGTGGCATCCTCATGAATGTTGTTGGATGCAATGGCCTCATGAATTTAGTAATGAAACTTCATATCAAGAGATTGCAAGTTGGTCACATTTTGATTTTGAAAAAGGAAGATATAAATGGGCAGAAGTCGCTAAAGCAATATCAAATTTTGAAAAAGTAAAAATGATTGTTAATCCTCATGATATAGAAACTGCCAAGAAATTACTTGATGAGTCAATAAATATATATGAATTTCAAAATGATGATTGTTGGGCTAGAGATTCTGGAGCTACATTTCTCCTAAATGATCAAAAAAAATTAGGAGGTGTTGATTGGGAGTTTAATGGATGGGGAAAATTTTCACCACATGACTCTGATAATAAAATTGCTAAATTTATGATAAATGAGAGTTCCGCAACATATTTTAAATCACCAATGGTACTTGAAGGTGGGTCCATACACGTCGATGGAGCAGGCACATTAATCACAACTGAGCAATGCCTTTTAAATAAAAATAGAAATCCTGATCTTACAAAAGAAGAGATAGAAGATAACATAAAAAAATACTTGAATATAAAAAAAATTATCTGGCTAAAACATGGTACAGATGAAGGAACTGATGGACATGTTGATAATATTGCATGTTTTGTTGATCAATCTAAAGTTTTAGCCTTATCCTGTTATGATAAACAAGATCCTTTTTATGAAAAGATAAATGAAAATTTAGAAATTTTAAAAACTTCTCGAAATGCTAATGACCTTCCATTAGAAATTATAGAAATTGAAATGTCTTATAAAAGACTCATACCTAATGATAATGAACCAAGCTCTTATATAAACTTTTATATTGCGAATAATGGAATAGTAATACCCAGTTTTGATGATGAAAAAGCTGATAGAAATGCTCAAAATATTATTCAATCAATTTTTCCTAAAAGGAAAGTTATAGCAATTAATGGAATAGATATCTCTCTTGGTGGTGGAAATATTCATTGCATAACCCAACAACAACCATTAAGCATTTAGTAATGAATTTGTTTAAAAAATCAAAAAAACACTACATTGATGCTAATGAAACTTATTTTCAACATATGTTTGTAGCTCAAAATATATCATTTCAATTACTTAAAGCTTCAATGATGGCATTTATTCATTCTTTAATACCAGGTTTATTCCAAACTAATGCAAGTAAAAAAATTTTAGACTTAAATAATTACTTAGAAGAAAAAAAGAGAATAAAAAATGAAAATTAAAGTAGCGGCCACTCAAATGGCTTGTGATTGGGAAATTGAAAATAATTTAAAAAAGTCTATCAATTTAATTGAAAAAGCTGCAGAACAAGGAGCGAATATAATTTTATTACAAGAACTCTTTCAAACTCCTTATTTTTGTATTCAATATGATGAGGAAATATTCAAATTAGCTCAACCTTTTGAAAATAATCCCTTAATAAATAAAATGAGTGACGTTGCAAAGAAACATAAAGTTGTTTTGCCTATCAGTTTTTTTGAAAAAGATAATAATGCATATTTTAATTCTATAGCAGTTATTGATGCTGATGGTAAAATACTAGGTAAATATAGAAAGTCACACATACCTGATGGGGCTGGATATCTTGAAAAGTACTATTTTAATCCAGGTGATACTGGTTTTAAAATTTGGAATACAACTTATGGTAAAATAGGTATCGGGATTTGTTGGGATCAATGGTTTCCTGAAGCTGCGAGAATAATGGCTTTAAAAGGAGCGGAGATTTTGTTTTATCCTACAGCTATTGGAGATGAAATCATGAGCACTTATGACAGCTCTGATGCATGGCAGACTGTAATGCAGGGTCACGCAGCAGCAAATATCATGCCTGTTGTTGCATCAAATAGAATTGGCTCAGAGTCAGTAAAAGGTCAAGTTAATGGATTCTATGGAAGATCGTTTATTTGTAATAGATCTGGTAAAATAATTGCTGAAGCTTCAAAAGACAAAGAGGAAGTTATATTAGCCGAAATAGATACTGAAGAAAATCATTTATTCAGAAGAAATTGGGGACTTTTTAGAGATAGAAGACCTGAGCTTTATAAAGAAATACTTAGTCTTAACGGTGAAACTAAAGATTAAGATACCACTTATATTCAATATCCGAAATTTCAGAACGAAAAGATTCGATTTCTTTTCTTTTTAAATCAGAAAACATTATCACATATTCTTTTGAATAATAATCAATACAAAATTTTGAGTTTTCAAATAATTCAATAGCTTTATCTATAGATCTTGGCATTTCAGGATCTGGGTCAGTACAGGCATTATCAATTCTAAATTTTGTAGGAGATATTTTATTAGTAAGACCATAATGAATTCCAGATAAAATAGCTGAAAGAACTAAATAAGAATTAGCTTCGGCTCCAGCTACCCTATGTTCAATTCTTTTAGAGT
>PBDN01000019.1 GCA_002718135.1 Pelagibacteraceae bacterium
TTTCCTCTATCATACTCTAGCTGAAAAGTTTTGATGGCAGTTCCAGAGTTAAGCTCTGGGATTTCACCACCAACTTTTTCAACCACCTACGAACTCTTTAAGCCCAGTAATTCCGAACTACGCTAGGTCCCTTCGTATTACCGCGGCTGCTGGCACGAAGTTAGCCGGACCTTCTTATTCGGGTACAGTCATTTTCTTCCCCGACGAAAGAGTTTTACAACCCAAGGGCCTTCTTCACTCACGCGGCATCGCTGCATCAGGGTTTCCCCCATTGTGCAAGATTCCTTACTGCTGCCTCCCGTAGGAGTCTGGGCCGTGTCTCAGTCCCAATGTGGCTGGTCTTCCTCTAAGAACAGCTATTGATTGTTGCCTTGGTGAGCCATTACCTCACCAACAAGCTAATCTGACGCGGGCTTATCCAAGAGCGGCCGAAGCCTTTCCCCCGAAGGGTGTATGCGGTATTAGCNNTCGTTTCCAANNGTTATNCCCCACTCTANNGGCAANTTCCCANGNNTTACTCACCCGTCCGCCACTAANGTNAGCANNGNGCAAGCACTTCCNGACNNNCGTTCGACTTGCATGTGTTAGGCCTGCCGCCAGCGTTCGTTCTGAGCCAGGATCAAACTCTCAAGTTTGATATTACCTCGATCCAAAATCGCCGAAGCGANNNTNGACCAGGAAATAACGAGATCCATCTCAAGCAAATTACGCATGACTTAATAGTTAGCCGGATGCGCACTGTTAAAGACGGTGCTCGGTATAAACCTAGCGCCGCCGCCTGCGCATCCCTTCCATTATTCACAATTTCAAAGAGCAATTCCCGCGAGCAATCCTGCTCCCGATTTGTTCGGAACCAGAAAATATCTTGGAAACAAAAGCGCCTCGGGATGTCCCTAGGCGCGGAGGCAGGTTATATGGGCTGACAGCACGCACTGTCAAACCTTTTGTGGCTTTTTTTAAAATTTATTTTTATAGAAGGACCCGGTTTCTAAGGGTTGCACGAATAGATAATTGACCTTCTCCAGAACGCTGGGCTCTTTTCACGACATTTTTACATATCATGACTACGGACTTTACCACCTCTGGGATGTCCGCAAACACGGTGTATATGGAAAAAATATTTATCGCTGAGCCGAATCATATTCGCTCATGTGGCGATTCCCGTGATATATTAGGTCATGGCTTTTAATGATTCCTTCCGGCCTAATCATATTATAGTGCCGCTTATATTCGCGATCGGAATTTCTGTTTCGGCCTGTGTGCCGGGAAGCGCTACTACATCTTCTTCTGGTACGACTAGTAAACCCACAGCTAGAACTGCTGTCGGCTTCGCACAGTTTTCGGATATCGCGGTACCAGCGGGCGCCACGATGGACGTCGAACGATCTCTTGTACTCGGGACTCGTGATGAATGGATAGGGCGCCTCTCGATGTCTACTGGTCAGGGGCCATCAATAACATACGATTTCTTCCTCCAAGAAATGCCTAAGTACAGGTGGCAGGAGATCACTACCGTGCGGTCGGAGACCAGCGTCTTGACCTATAGCCGCGAAAATCGAATTGCGACCATTCAGATTACGAAGAGGACGCTTGGCGGTTCAAAGATCGACGTTACCGTCTCTCCGCGTGGCCGAGTACCGACTGTACCGTCGCCAATAACACCTGCAACAGAATAAATCCCGAGAGCCAATATCTATATTTCCCAATCCAGACTATTGAATTAAATTAGTTTAAGCTTAAACTAATTTAATTCCGTTTATTGGAGAACAACATGTGGCGACCGCCGGAACGGATCAAATGGGAACCGCAGCCGGGTAAATGGCCGAGCCGGAAGGCAGCATCCCGTTCGAAGCTCTTCAGTTCGATCAATGTTGGGCCGGTAGAGCTTGAGCAGCGGACTTGGATTCCAGCGATGGTACCGTGGCGGTCAACCGGAGACGGAATAGTTACACCAGAGGTACTTGATTGGTATAGCCGATTTGCGCGCGGCCGCCCCGGCGCGATCGTAGTTGAGGCTACCGGTATACGAGACATCCCATCCGGTCCGCTCCTGCGAATTGGTGATGACCGGTTCGTTGATGGCCTGCGCACATTGGTTGAGACGGTGCGTGAATCCAGCGGTGGCCATACTCGTTTATTCATCCAATGCATTGATTTCTTGGCAATTCGACGCCGCCCAAACCCCGAGAAATTTCTTCGCGAATATCTTACGATAACGGACAGTCATCGCAAATTACTTGGTGCAGATGGATGGAGCGAAGACCGCATTCGCGAGCATCTCGTTTCGCTAAGTGATGAAAAACTTTCTAGTATCCTGGATGAGCGCGAACTCGAAAGCTTGAGAATGGGATACCGAGAGCGCGTTACCGATACCCATCTCCCGCAAATTGCCAAACTACCGCAGGTACTTCCGGATCTTTTCGCTGGTGCAGCGGCACGTGCAAAAGATGCGGGGTTCGACGGCATCGAACTGCATTACGCGCATGCTTACACAATGTCGTCACTTCTCTCTCGGCTGAACACACGTCAAGACGGATACGGCGGCACTATCGAGAATCGGTTGAGGCTCCCCTTGGAGGTATTCGAGGCGGTTAGGGCGACAGTCGGACAAGACTACGCTGTCGGCTGCCGCTACCTCGCCGATGATGTCGTCGATGGCGGAAACACGGTTGAAGATGCGGCTCAAATAGGAGTTGCATTTGCGGATGCAGGTATGGACTTCCTGTCCCTCTCTCGTGGTGGAAGATTTGAAGATGCTCAGCAGCCCTCAGTTGGTGCCGCCGCTTATCCCTACACCGGCCCGAGTGGTTATGAGTGTATGCCTCAGTATTACTCCGATGAAAAAGGCCCATTCGGGCGAAATTTTGAGCCGTCCTCTTATATCCGCAACGCGATCCGCTCGGCCGGCTACAGAACACCGGTCGTCGTAACAGGTGGCGTTCATGGATTCCAGCAAGCCGAAGATATTCTGGCTGAGGAGAACGGCGATATTATAGGCTTCGCTCGTCAGTCATTAGCTGATCCTGATTGGTTTTTGAAAGTGCGCCTTGGCCGTGGTGCGGAAAATATCGTTTGTGAATATTCGAATTACTGTGAAGCTCTGGACCAGAGGCACGTACAGGTAACCTGCAAACTCTGGGACCGTCTAAACATGGATGAAGACGGCATCCTAAAAACACCTGACGGGAAACGGCGTCTTAGCGCCCCTGTCTGGGAACCTGACCTGGATATTGATCACGCATTATGTAATCAGGGGAAGATGACACCCGGCCGACCGGTTAAACGAAATATTTGATTTGAGGTCATCGGAACTGGATCGGGAAATACGAGGCCATTTTGGGCGGGGTGCCACCAACACCTTCAATACCTTCTTCCAGCCCCCCTCTTTTTGACCCAGCCGCGGCGCGGTGAGCCTTGATAATAGAACTGTCGATGAAAAGCAGACTGTCTTCCGTCTCTCGAGCCAGGGCATCGAAAACCGTCTTCCAAACGCCTTTAAGCCCCCAAAGGACGTAGCGATTGTAAAACGTCGTCCTGAGACCGTAACATTCTGCCAAGTCCCGCTACGGAGGTCCTGTAAGAAGAATATCGAAGATACCGTTGAGGATCTTGCGATCATCGCCGCGCCTTGCGCCACGACCCTGTCGGGGCAACAAAGGAGCAATCACGGCCCACTCGGCATCGGGTAGATCTAACCTGGCGATTCGAACCTCCATTCATGGAGACCTTGAATCTGATTTGCCAAGCAAAATCAAATTGCTGTATTGGGCTCAGACCCTAGTCGAACATGGCAACACAGTCGATTTCAATATCAATGCCTGCCCTGTGAAGAACACCGCCAAAGCAAGTTCGTGTTACTTTTTCGCCCGCGAAATATTCACGGAAAGTTTCATTGAATCTGGGAAAATCGGCCACATCGCGCAATATGACGCGCATATTGACGATATTCTTCGAAGTTGCACCTGCAGCTTCGAGTATAATCATAAGATTGTCCAACGTTTGACGTGTTTGTGCTTCGATATCACCTGGCACAACTTCACCCGTGGATGGGTCGAGCGACCCCTGTCCAGACAGAAACAGCATGTTGCCGTATCGGATTGCTTGTGCGAGTGGTGAAACAGATTGGCCTGGCGTAAAACCGGTGGTCGGTGCAGTAGCCGACGTGATGACTTGTTTTGGCATGCGAACTCCCTAACCAAATTATAGAAGATACAGAAATCCTCGGATGGGTCAGCACCGGTCCTGAACTAACTGGCGCATCCACAATATATTTACTGCGTCTGCGCGATGGCCGTCAAACCATCTCTGCAAACGGTGCGCGTAGCCCGGCTTTCTCTAAGCGTGGGAGTAACTCCCGACCAAATCTGGCTAGCCCGCCTTCATAGTCTAGCCAAGTGAGTAAAAAGCCATCGACACCGGCGTCGGAGAGATTCTTCAAAAGCTCTGTGACATGATCTGCATCTCCGACCAGTGGATACCCATAAAACCCTGCTTTAAGCGAGTAACCTTGCTTTGATGCTGCCTCGGGCGAAAGCTTCTTGGTATCAATCTCGCTGTTGTTCAAGATATTCTGAACCGCCGCATCGTCGCCTTGCGTAACGACATAGTCATGGACGTATTCTTGCGCCTCCTTGGTCGTATCCTTCAGAACAACGTAGGCAGACATCCAGATCTGGATGTCTTTCCCAAACTTTGTGCGGGCTTCGCTTCTGCATTCATCGACTTGCTTCTTGATCGCCTCCGGAGCTGGATCATGGGCAGAAACGAATGAGATATCACAGTGCTTCGCCGCAAATTCTCTGCCGCGAGCTGAACGGCCGGCGTTTAACAGTGCCGGGCGGGGCTGGACGCCACGTGGCTGGTTATATGCTCCTTTGATATCAAAATATTTTCCGCGATAATCAAAACTTTCCTTCCCTTCCCAAAGTCGGTCGAAAATCTCCATCCATTCTTCACCAACCTCGAAGCGGGCGTCGTGTCCTTTCAGCTCTACTCCAAAAACTTGCAGATCTGGCGGATTCCAACCAAGAACAAGATTCATTCCGGCGCGGCCATTGGAAATGAGGTCTACAGTTGCTTCCGCCTTTGCTGCGAACACCGGATGAATAAGTGTCACATGGAGCGTACTGATAATGCCAATTCGCCTGGTGACGGCGGCNACAGCGCCCGCCCAAGTAAATGTTTCCATTAAGTCGCCGCTGTAGTGGCCGTCTCCACCGAAAGATTTCCAATGAGCCGCCGAAACAAAAGCTTCGAAGCCGAGTTCCTCGGCCATCTCCGCCAGTCGCAAGTTTGAGTCCCAGGTGCACTGATAGCGGTCGGGATGAAACGTCAAAGCCGCGCCATTACCGTTGATACCGAATACACCTAATTTGATCCGATTTTTCGAATCTCGTATCGGGTTAGATTTGGAAGATTTGCTATCTATCATGTCCGTCGTCATATAAAATGGAACACATGGCGGCCTGATCTAAGCGAGGATCTGGCCCATCTGGTTCAAGATATTAAGCGGCGTGTTTGCGGTATTGCAAGCGCCGCTGCTCCATGGTTTTCCGTTTGATCCTTTCACGTTGTTTTAAAATGGCCTGGCCACACCCAAAGTAGACGTCTGCGGGCGTGAAGTTGTTAATGCTCTCGTGATAGCGCTGATGATTGTAATGATCGACGAAATTTTCGATCTGCACTTCCGGTTGATTCCTTCAAGCGACACGCAAGTCCTCTCCAGACACCGAAGAAATATCCTCCAGCATGTACGAATAAATAGAGGTAACGAACCGGGCACATCTAAAATTTGTTTTCACCGAAGAACAAATGGATTTGGCGCATCGGCATTCGATGTTTCGATCCAAACAGATTTGTGCTGTAGGTACTCCTTTATCATTTCCTGTCCGCTCTCACGACCTATGCCAGACTTTTTATACCCGCCGAAAGGAGAGAGATAGCTGACTGCCCTATAAGTGTTTACCCACACAGTCCCGGCCCGCAGCCTCTCGGCCATTGTAATCGCTCTACCTATATTCTGGGTCCATACACCTGCTGCAAGTCCATAAATAACATCGTTGCCGATATTCACAGCATCGTCTTCATCTTCAAACGGAATAATCGAGAGAACCGGACCAAAAACTTCCTCTTGAGCAATTCGCATATTGTTTTTGACGCCGGTAAAAATTGTCGGCTCTACAAACCAGCCTTCCCCGATTTCCGGGCCAGATGGCGTGCCTCCTCCAAGCACTACCTCCGCACCTTCACCTCTCGCCACATTTATGTAGTCTAGAATTTTTTCATATTGGGGAATATTTGTAACCGGTCCGACTTGCGTTTCAAAGCTGGACGGATCACCGATTTTCGCTGAACTACCAAGTTCAACTAACTTCTGCACAAACTCATCATGAATAGATTTCTGAACGAGCAAACGTGAACCAGCGATACAGGTTTGGCCCGTCGCCGCAAAAATCCCTGATATTACACCCTTTACAGCATTATCGAGATGCGCATCAGCAAATACGATGTTTGGTGATTTACCACCAAGTTCCATGGTAACCTTCTTCATGTGCTTCGCCGCTTGAGCGTAAATCGCAGAGCCTGTGACATCCGACCCGGTGAAAGCTACTTTCACCACCTTAGGGTGATCTACCAAAGGACTTCCTGCCTCTGCACCGAACCCGGTAACTACATTTATCACACCAGGCGGAAATACCTGCTCTGCGATTTTCATAAACTCCAGCGTGGAAGCAGAGGTATACTCGGACGGCTTTATTACCGCGGTATTTCCAGCCGCTAGAAGAGGTGCCAACTTCCAAGCGAGTAGAAGGAGTGGCGAGTTCCAAGGAACTATACATGCGCAAACTCCCAGTGGTTCCCATACCGTATAGTTGAAATGACCAGCCTTATCGATGGGGATCACGGACCCTTCAATTTTGTCGCAGAGCCCAGCGTAATAATAATACCATTGGGTCAGGTATTTACACTGTGCACTCATCTCTGCAATCAACTTGCCGTTATCACGCACCTCTATCTCAGCGAGTTCTTCCGCGTTTTCCGTAATCAAATCCGCGAATTTGCGGATCATGTGACCACGCGCCGTAGCGGTGAGTCTCGGCCATTCGCCTTCGTTGAACGCTTTGTCAGCTGCCTCGACGGCTCGTTCAACATCTTTCGCGTTGCCTCTCGGCAGCAATGCCCAAGGCCGAGCGGTATATGGATTGAAGGACTCAAACGTCTCAGCTGACTCGGAGCTGACCCATTCTCCACCAATGAACATTTTATACTTGGTAAGCGCTTCAACACCGGAATCCATGACGTTACTTCCTTTTTAATCGAATAATACCCCCAAAGAGGGTATCCGATGGCGATGTATTTGGGCAATAATACCGATTCAAAATTGGAAAAACCGGGAGCCCGTTTAGCTGAGATATCCTTTAATCAATAATCAAACAATAAATTCTCGATATTATTGGCCAAAAGTTAAATTGACCTTCTTTTATCAGCGCAATAGATCTTAGCGAAGCGCATTCAAGGGTCCTTATTCATCTAAGCCATCCAGCTGGCCATGAAACAGAGCAATAGAAATAAAGCCCGCGGCGAGGCAAACAAGCGTCATGTTATCAAGGACATAGAGATCAATCACTTCGAACTATTGGTATTCTTAATCGAACGCCCTTGCTCCCAAAACCGATTCCCGAAAGCGACTGCGGATCGCCGTACCATCCCTCATCGGCAACACCATCGGCACATAGTCTGTGTTGACTTTTATAGCCACGAATACCGGACCCTCGGTTTCGTAAAGATGGGGAATAGACGCCTTCAAGTCTTTCTTCGTCCAAGCTGTGTGTGTCAGTGCGAATCCAGCACCAGCGGCTATCTGAGCAAGATCGACACCGTGGCCTGTATGTGTTTCCTGCATACCGGTCTCGCCATATCGCTGGTTATCGATGATACACACCGCCAAATTGGATGGTCCAGCGACTGCAATCGTCGCAAGGCTACCAATACCCATCAGCATTTCTCCGTCACCAGTCAAAATAACTACCCGACGATTAGGTTGAGCTCTCGCCAATCCTAAACCCGTAGCCGCCGCGCCACCCATACCACCCCAAAGATAAAAATTATTGGGATGATCACCGGCTGCCGCGGCGTCCCAGGTTGTCGACCCAAGCCCTGTTACAACCAGCGCGTCTCCACGCTCGCGCATAATTTGCGATACGACAACACGACGGTTTAGGATAATTTTATTTTCTTTTGACATTATTTCCGCCAATCCTTGAAGCCAATGACTTTCTGGCCGATTAACACAGCAACTGGCCTGTATGAATTAAACGCAATCTGTGAAGCGGCGTAGACAGTCTCCGCCAATTCATCGGCATCCTCTACGTGATAGACGATCATACCCGCGTCCTCCAGTGCCTTGGACGTTCCTTGCCCCATCGGTATTTGCCACGGATTGAATTCGCCCCACTCGCCTCGCATTGTAACCAGCATCAGTAATGGTGACCGGGTTTCATTAATTATCGAAAGCATGTTTATACAATTACCAACGCCAGAAGATTGCATTAGCAAGGCACTCCGTTCACCGCCGAGCCATGCACCAAGCGAGAGGGCTATGCCCTCCTCCTCGGTAGTCAGACGGGTTGTTTTTATGCGGTTATCCGCAAGGCAAGCTTTGATCAAATGCGCATGTCCTGCATCAGGAACATACGAAACTTGTACGATATCAGCGTCCTTCAGCACTTCAAATATCTGAGCAGGCCATTCCGTGGCCTTCTTTCTCTTAGTCATAAAAATCGCATGTCCAAGTAAGAGGATTAAGACGTCGCCCGAGTACGAGTTNATTTATTATCCGAGTACCAATTCCAGTACAATCACTGCCTTAAAATAGAGAACCGGTTCTGACTCAAGCTCGTATTTATAGATTTTAATTTATCTCTGCCCCCGCAAAGCCGAATACAATGGTAGTTATAAAAATTCATAGTATCGGCCTAGGGTAAACTCTCAAGGTACAAAAAAGGTGCGGCAAGCACTTATTACCCCTTATGATCTGGAAACAAATTGTAGTGNCAGACGCACAAACGGCAGGAATTTACCATTTTCTACTCGCCCTTGAATTCTGCTTTTCGGCGCTCCGAAAATGCTGCAATTCCCTCCGAATAATCGTGAGTCCATCTCAGTTTCTCGTATGAATGACCCTCGACTTCGAGTGAGGTTTTAAGAGGTGAATCATATGCGGAGTTTAATACCTTCTTCAGAGAGGACAGGGCAATCGGCGAGAGAGAATTTAACTTGGCCGCATAATCTTCAACCATCTCCTGTAAACCACCTATGTCCTCCGCAACGTCCGTCAGCAGACCCCAGTCATGTGCCCTCGGCGCTGACACCCTTGTACCAAGCATCACCATATCCTTTGCCCGCGTCAGACCGGCTATACGCGCTACGCGCACACTTCCTCCAGATCCCGGCATCTGCCCAAGAGAACTTTCTGGCAACCCGATTAGGGTATCCTTGGTCGCAAACCGGAAGTCACAGGCCATCGCGAGTTCAAATCCTACGCCAAATGCATATTTTTCCATCGCAACGATCACGGGTTTATCCGCTCGCTCCGGGGCTCCAATATTCCAGTGAAGGTCTGACATTTTATTCTTTGGTATATCCGGAAAAGCTTTTACGTCACCCCCAGAGGTATAAACGCCGTTCGCTCCCTTGATGACGATTACCCCAATGTCATCATCTTCGTCCATCTCCTCGATAATCGCCCGGATCTGCTGGCGACCGATGTACGACACAATGTTTAGCGGCTGGCGATCAAGAATTAGGTATCCGATGCGTTTTTCTGCATCAACGTCAATGCGAATCCCATCAAGGTTTTCAAGAACGGAGGCCCGCTGATGCGCATAATTTTTTTCAACCAATTTTCTCTCCCGGGTTAGAGCGTACTGTTAAATTTATCGTTCAATTCATAATCGCCGTCGCGAAGGAACCGGCGCAAAAGTTTTCCAGCGGCAGATCGCGGAATACGTTTGACAAAAACATAGGCGCGGGGCCTTTTAAAACGAGTTAAGCTGCTATCAAGGCACCAAGCGTCGAGGGTTTCTGCAGAACACTCGGGCGATGCCGGCTCCACAAATGCAACGACACGGGACCCCATACGGTCATCCGGCATACCTATGACCGCCACTTGTTTTACAAGCGGTGATTTTGCAAGAACGTCTTCGACTTCCTCAGGATATATATTTTCCCCGCCGGAAATCACCATATCGTCGACACGACCAACCAGATAAAGTTCGCCGTCTTGATCAAAATAACCGAGATCACCCGTGAAATACCAGCCTTCGCGAATGGATTTCGCATCCGCATCTGGCCGTTTCCAATAGCCAGAAAATGCTTCCATTCCCTCCATCGGCGCTATTATCTCTCCTGACTGCCCATCAGGAATAATTTCATTGGGCCCTCCTTGACCGCTAGGATCCGGCATCACAATCCGCAAAATTTGTCCAATCCCTGCCCGCCCCGCGCAGCCCGGTTTTTCCGCCACATGGTCACAGACTGCAAAACAAAATATTTCGCTGGATCCATAAAAATTAATAAAATGGCGCGGATTAAACTCCTCGACACATCGGGCTGTCAGCGCCGATGTCATTGCCATACCAGCGTATCCGATATTTTTTGATGATGAGAGATCGTATTCTTTTCGTTTAGGATGATGAAGCATGTCATGGAACATGGTCGGCACAAGGAATAACGTATCTATCTTTTCACCCTGAATTAGTCGCATCGCTGTCTCTGCATCCCATGATGGCAAACAGACCAATTTACTGTTTAGCAGCATACACATCAGCATCGATCGAATACCCATCGTATGAAACA
Organism: Pelagibacteraceae bacterium; assembly: GCA_002718135.1. The sequence continues at coordinate 10,858 of PBDN01000019.1, forward strand.
TAGGCATTACGCCAAGAGTCGATTCACCATGTCGGTAGTAAAGCTGCGCTACGCAATGGGTGGCAGCAAGTCGTTCAGCACGATGTGTTCTAGGCACGCCCTTCGGCCGCCCTGTAGTACCGGACGTGTAGAGCATTAGGCAGATTTCGTTTTCGTCTACCTTTGACGGCCCATTAAGAGGCTCAGCATTTTTGAGAATGTGGAAACCATTATTATCAATATCGTATGTTTTAATCCCAGCTATGCCCGTTTGTTCGAGCGAAGTTATAACAGCCTCCCGCGACCTTGCCTCAAACGCTACCGCAACGGCCTCAGCGTCATCCAGAACGTATCCAACCTCTTCACTATTGGCGCGCCAATTAAATGGCGTAAAGATAGCTCCGAGCATTTGGCATGCCCAATAGAGTGTAGCGGTCTCGTATCGGTTGGACAGAACTGCGACAAAATGATCACCTGATTTCAGACCCTGCAATTCAAGACCACCAGCAACGGCAAGAATTTCACGATACCAATCGCAATAGCTCCGGCGCACCTCTCCATCAACAACCGCCTCAGCCGATTCCTCTCGTAATGTTTGGCGATAAAAAGCCTCACCCAGGTTCATTTTTCGCTAGCCTGTAATATGGCTCGCACAATTTGCTCGTACCCCGTACATCGGCAAATGTGTCCCGACAACATGTCACGAACTTCATCACGTGTCGGATTCGAATTTTCCTGAAGAAATTTGGTTGCCGACATTAAAATTCCCGCTGTACAAAACCCGCATTGTAGCGCACCATTTTCGTTGAACGCTTTTTGCAGGCTATTCAGCATTCCATCCGGATCAGCGAGGCCCTCCACCGTAATAAGTTCCATTCCATCGCACTGCACCGCATACCGTAGGCAACTGCGGGTAGCCACGTTATCAATGATGATAGTGCAAGCGCCGCAGACACCATGCTCACAGCCAACGTGAGTACCGTACATCCCAAGTTCGTGGCGTAGAAAGTCGGTCAGTAATAGCCTCGGTTCGGCGAACCCAGAGAGCTCTTTGCCGTTGATAGTCACGGTCACGCGTTGTTTTTGATTGGCTTTGATACGCAGCATCAATTTGCCTTGCGATCTTTGGTGGCGTCTTCAAAGGCAGCGGAAAGTGCGCGAGCACCCAATACGCGAACCAACTGACGCCGATAATCAACATTTGCCTGCAGGTCGACTACCGGGTCAACAACACCGGCAACAGTCTCCGCAATACACTTTGCTGTTTTTTTGGTCGCCGGTTCGCCGATAAATGTAGCCGTCTCGGCGACGATGGGCCGATCCTCTACCCCGCCAAGCCCGAGTGAAAGATCAGTGATTCTACCATCATTTTCAACCGTCACCTGCGCCGCCACCGCAGTGATGGCAAAATCCCCATGGCGCTGTGCGAGTTCCTCAAATCCGTATCCCATTTTTTCGCGCCGCGCCGGCCAGATCAGCTCAGTAACCATCTCGTCAGCTTTCCGATCAGTCGTTAAGAGGCCATGGAAAAACTCCCTCGCGGGTACATTACGGTTTCCTCGTGGAGACGTAAGTTTTACTGCACCCCCCAGCGTAACTAGCGTCAGTGGGACCTCTGCGCTCGGATCGGCATGCGCAACTGATCCACCAAGCGTCCCACGGGACCGTGTTTGGTAGTGTCCGGCCCAAGGCAAAGCTCTAGCTAGAAGCGGTACACCTGAAATTATACTTGGGCTACTCATCGCAACCGCCTGCCTCACTAAAGCCCCGGTGGTCGCAGTCGCATCACTGATCTTTATTTCGGAAAGTTCATTCAATTGGTTAATATCTATCACCGCGACTGGACGCACGAGGCGCATATTAAGCATCGCGCCAAGCGATAGACCGCCAGAAATTATACTAGCGTCTCCGCCAAACTCGGCAAGCAACTCCATCGCTTCTTCCAATGTGTCAGGTCGGCAGTATTCAAAGGCGACGGGTTTCATTTGACGCGTCGCCTGAATATGCGTCTAAAGATACCATCAAAAGACCTTTCATTTTCTCTGCCGACCTTCAACCGTCTGTCGAATCCCTTGAAGAATTGGGCGATAAGAAGCTTTGTAACGGTACCCAGCATACGCTGCCCCACCGCTGCAACTTTGCCACCTACATTGGCGGTGTATTCGTATGACAGGCGTGTCCTGTTGTCGTTAATCGCTTTCAGCGCAACTCTGCCTTCCCCCTGCCCATAACCCAGTCCCCCAGATGCTCGGCCCACAAGACTAATACTTTCTCCCTCGATCTTGTCGCGAAGTTCGATCTCGGCACTGTAGACACCTTTGATTCCCGCTACGCCAATTTTCACNTCTGCGGTGAAGTTATCGTCGCTTACCTGTCTAAGCTCCTCACAACCGGGGACGACAGCGGCCAGCGTACCCGGGTCAAGCAGGAGCTTCCATACCTCCCCCCGCGATGCAGACAGTTCAACGGACCCACTACCGGTGAGGCCACCCTCAGAAGATACCATTTCTTGCAGGCTACTCCCTACCCTAGCTTTTGCGGTGCCAGCGCGCTGATACGGCAACTCATTTGCAGCCGACCAGTTCTTATTCAGTGTCAACGGCAGATCGATATCGAACGTACCCAGCGCGTCAGCCGCCGCGTTGGCAATCGCCGTCGGCGCTAACATCGACGAGCCGTCTCCCATACCCTTCGCGCCGAGGGCGTTGTGGGGCGAAGGCGTATTGAAGTGACCAATTGTCAACTCGGGTACCTCGGGTGCGGTAATGCAGAGATAATCGGCGAACGTTCCAGCCTGCGGATTAGCACCCGCATCATAGACAAACTCCTCCAGCAGAGCGCCGGCAATTCCATGCGCAAAGCCACCGTATATTTGTCCTTCGACAACGATTTCATTTAGAANGTTGCCGACATCGTGCACCGACACATACTTCACAACTTCTATTTCGCCGGTTTCCGAATCAATTTGGATTGCAGCAAGGTCGAAAACATAGCCAAAAGTAACCGCACTCGCGACACGATCCTGTTCATCTGGTGCATCCAACATTTCGGGATTCATAATTGTAGTCTCGAAAAGGCCGGGTTCCATCTCGTCCGGCAAACCTGCAGGGTGCCAATGGGTCTGGGCAGCGAGCCGACGAATTGGAAGTGACTTATCCGGCACGCCGACAACCTGTGCATTCCCTCCGACTAGTTCGATATCTTCTGGCGCCACCTCCAAGTTTTCCGCAGCGATCAGTTTTATCTTTTTCGCTACTTTGTCCGCTGCGTCGGCAATTGTACCGATCACGACAGAGGAAAACCTGTTAGCGTAGTTTCCCGATGCCAGCGACCACGCGCTTGTGAGCGTGTCAACCTCGGTGACAACGTCTATCTGTTCGGGGCGCATTCCTAGTGCGTCGGCAACCACCTGAGCAGCGACCGTCTGGTGCCCCTGACCTGCAGGGGTAGAAACGGTTTTTACGGTGACAGAACCTGAAGGGTCAACCGAAACCGTTGCTGTTCCAAGGCCACCAGATCGTCCACCGGCCTTGGCCCTTTCTTCAGGTGTCTGGGCGAGCGTCACATAGGCCATATTGGACCCCGACGGTTCTATACCTGCCGCCATTCCAATGCCGAAAAGTTTACCGTTGGAACGCGCATGCTCTCTTGCGGCCTTCAGGTCCTCATATGCGGCGAGTTTAAGAGCTTGCTGGAGGCCGGCTTCGTAATTACCGGAGTCATAAGTGGCACCAGCAGGGGCCTTGTAGGGAAATTCTTCTGGCCCTATGAAGTTCCTCCGGCGAATTTCTGCTGGGTCAATCCCAAGCTCTTTTGCGCCCGCTTCCATTACCCTTTCTAGGGCGTAATAAAATTGGGGGCCACCATATCCCCTGTTTAAGCCGATAGGTGTAGTATTAGTCACCACGAGCCGGTTATCGACCGCGATATTCGCAACCCGGTAACACCCATTCGACGCGGAATGCATACGATAAACAGACGCCGGTTCGGGAGCCCGTACGAAAGCGCCGACATTGACAATGTTATAAAATTTGAGGCCGATCAACTCCCCTTCAACAGTGAATGCCGCCTCCACGCTGTCGGCGCGGTCCGCCGCTGTCGAAGACCCAGTCAGATGCTCTAGTCGGTCTTCTATCCACTTGACCGGACACCCGAGTATGCGGGAACTAGCGGCGAGTAAAACCATATATGGGAACATGGCCTGTTTTATCCCGAAGCTGCCACCGGAGTGAGGCGAAGTGATAAGTCTCAAACGGTTTCCAGGCACACCAAGCGCACCCGTCATTAGCGCGTGCAAGATAAAGGGGCCCTGGAAATTGGACCAAATAGTGTAACGATCCGGCTGGCGTTCGAAATTAGCCACCAGTCCATATGTCTCCATGGGAGTGGATGCATATCTTGGGTATCGCCACTCGAGCCGAACTATCTTATCCGCTCTCTCGAATGCGCCTTCTGGATCGCCGTATCGGAATGTCCGGTGGTGCACGACATTAGAACCGACTTCGTCGTGCAATAAGGATGCTTTCTCCGCCATTGCCATTTGCGGATCTGCAGTCGCGGGTAATTCCTCGTATTCGACATGAATGAGTTCAATTGCGTCCTCCGCAATATACCGATCCTCGGCGACAACCACTGCAACTGGTTCACCCACGTAGCGAACTCTATCGATCGCGATCGGATAAAACTTTATAGGTACTCGGACCGCACTTGGGATTGGTGCGATTGTCTCAGCAATATTCGCCCCCGTCACCACTCCTCGCACTCCAAGCAGGGCCTCCGCTTTGGTCGTATCGATTGAGATAATGCGTGCATGAGGCCGATCAGAGCGCAGGATTGCCGCGTGCTGAATACCCGCTACAGGCTCCATATCATCTATAAACCTTGCGTTGCCTGTCAGCAGCGCCGCGTCTTCCTTTCTAGGATAACGCGATCCTATCCAGCGTTCCTTAACGTTTGTCTCCGACACTCGGGTTGTCCTACCTATTATTCAAAGCCACTGCGGCTGAGCAGTAATCGGCGACCATGGCGTCGAGCATCTCAGCAAGATCCTCATTGACGAGTGTTCCATCATTTTTGAATGCCATCGGTGCCTGAGCGAGCGTGAACATTTTGGGATAGACCCAAGTTCCGAGCGCTTCAAAGGAAACGCGTAGGCTAAGCAAACCTCGCCCTCCGCCGGCCAGCGACGGGCTAGCAGATGATAAAAGGATCGACTTTTTGTCGACAGGTGTGGGTTTTATTCGTGACAACCAGTCAATAGCATTCTTGATAGTCGCTGGCGGCAGCCAATTGTATTCAGGTGAGGTCAGGATCATTCCATCCGCCGCTGCGATCCGGTCAGCCAGTTGAATCGCCCCTTCGGGTATACCCGACGATTGCTGCTCATCAAAATTATACATCGGCATGTCAAATTCACTGATGCGAGCAAAATCTATCTCCGCACCATATGATGCCGCTACCGTAGCAATTAGTTTAGATAACTTGAGGTTGACAGACTCTTCTCGGAGCGAGGCCGAGTAGACAAAGATTTTCATCCCGGTAATTCCTCTTTGGGTTTCGGTTGCAAACCATAGCGACCCAAGACCGGCGGGTCCATTTAGGGCCTAATAATTCTTGGGGCTGCGACCCTCCGCCTTTAGTCGTGCCAGATACCTTAAATTTGTTTATAATCTCTTGCTTTCCAAGAGATTGCGATACAATGCCCCGTCCTGTCATTTCCGAAGCAACAGAGATAAGCGATCTCGACGCGTGCTTTTCCGTCAGGTTTGACGTGTTTTGTATTGAACAGAAAGTCAACCAGNACGCAGAATTCGATGGCTTAGACGATTATTGCCGACACTATCTGGCAACGCTGGATAGTGTTGAAATTGGTACAGCAAGGGTCCGCCCACTTGATAAACGGGTGGTAAAAATCGAACGCGTTGCTGTCACGAGAACACATCGCAACTCAGGTATAGGGCGGCGATTGGTGTCTCGCGCGCTCGATGACGCGCGGAAAAGAGGATATTCGACCGCATTTCTTAATTCTCAGGTCCACGCATGTCCGTTTTACGAAAAACTAGGATTTTTGACAGAAACCAGAATTTTTTCTGAGGAAGGCATACCCCATCGGGGAATGCGTAAAACGTTGTGATTTGAATATAAATTATTCAGTGTTGAGTTTAAAACTCGAACGATTCAAGGCATTTCTGAATCGTATTTAACTAAGAGGGCTGATTCTTTTGAACTCATACAAGATTTTGATAAACGGTGCAGGTCTCGGTGGCTTGGCGGCAGCTGGGTGTTTGCTTAAAGCAGGCCACGACGTGGAGATATATGAGCAGGCTCCTAAGCTTGGAGAAGTTGGCGCCGGCATCCAGCTAAGCGCGAATGCGATGCACGTTATGAATCATCTGGGTATCGGAAATGAAATATCTGCCCTGTCCGTTCGTCCTGCGGCCTATGTATTCAGACTGCACGACACTGGAGAGATTATCGACCGATTCGCCCTCTCCGAAGAACATTTCAAACTTCACAAAGCTCCTTACAACCAGGTCCATCGCGCCGACCTACACGAAATACTCGCTAATGCTGTCCAAAAGATGAAAAAGGGTCTCGTCCATCTTGATAAGAAAGCAAAGGGATACACCGAAAAAGACGATGGCGTGGAACTGCACTTTGAAGATGGGAGCATCTCCAAAGGTGACATTTTGATCGGTGCCGACGGAGTAAAATCGGTTATACGAGATCAGGTCGCGGGGGCAGTCAAAGCGATCTATACCGGTGACTCTGCATGGCGATTGACGGTGCCGAAGAAGAAGCTGCCAAAGAACTTCATGGAAGAAGTCATGTCGGTATGGATGGGTCCTGGCAAACATTCTGTTTCGTACTGGATCCGCGGTGGTGAGCTTCTGAATTTCGTTGGCTGTGTGGAAACACCTGTTGCCCGGGAAGAGTCATGGACAGCAAAATTTCCTTGGAGGGATTTGAAAGCCGATTTTGAAGGTTGGCATAACGATATCCAGACAGTGATCGATTTAGTAGATAAGGACGAATGCTATCGTTGGGCACTCTATCGTCGACCGACAATAGAAAACTGGAGCTCGAACCGGGTGACTATCCTCGGCGACGCCGCTCATGCGACTTTACCTTATTTGGCGCAAGGTGCCGCCATGGCGATAGAAGATGGCGCTGTTCTTACCCGGGCTCTTCAACAAGATGGCGATATCACTAAGGCGCTTAAGCTCTACCAGCGTAACAGGGGTACCCGAACTGCACGCGTAGTCAATGCCTCTGACGCAAACCGGAAACTATTTCACTTGGATAGTGTCGAGGCTATTCGCGATAGCTTTGCTAACCGAGACGAAGGGGCCGACCGAAACGCTTGGCTGTACTCTTATAATCCCCTGACAATTGAGCTCACTTAAACAGCCATTTAAGAAAACGGGGTCTATCCTATCGGACACAAGTAAATGCCGATATAATGAAGTAGGGAGATTCGAAGCGGCCTCCCGATAACGACAGTCCGACCGAAATTAAGGCGCCATTAGCCCAAGTAATTCGGGTGACATACGTCAGGCGTTAAATGTTAGCGATTACACGTCGGGCGAATGTCTCGAAATCAGTGGCTGGACGACCGAGTATCCACTCAAGTATCCGCGGGGATCCAACCAGTCCGTGAATATCATAATGCGCGAACATCCGATGCATACACTCCTGCCCAAATTCTGCCACGCCCGCTTGCGCAGCATGGGCCACTGCTGTGTCGGGTGGGAGTTTTCTCGCTTCTATCTCCCGACCCAACAAACGAGACAGAATTTCTGCTTTCTCGGTTAATGTGATTACCGGACCACAAATTTCGAATATTCCATTCGCGCATCCCGGGTCGTTCAGAATGCGTACCGCCGCTTCTGATACGTCACCGAGATCGACCAAACTCATCGGCACATTTACGTCATAAGCCATTACATGAATACCGGTTTTGATCATCTTAGCCCAGCCAGGCAGCATGTTCTGATAATAGGATCCGACCTGCAGGATGCTGAATGGAACGCCAGACTCTATGATCGCCTCTTCGACAAATAGCCTTGCCCAATGATGTTTTAGGGCTTGTACTTGCGTATGCAGAACAGAATGAAATACTAGGCGCTCAACGCCTGCTGCTTTAGCCGCGGTGATTAAACTGTTTCCGATTTCTCCTTCATTTTCCGTCATATTGGGGCAAATATAGTAGATCGCACGACACCCGGTTGCCGCCAAAGCGGTGTGTTCTCGGTTTTTCAGGTCGCCATGAAAAACCTCAGTTGCGCCAAGTGCAATCAGTTCTTCGTCCATATCGGTTCTGCGCCTCATCGCTCGGACGGGTTCCCCACTCAGCGCAAGAGATTCAATTACTGACTTACCGGTTTTTCCCCCGGCACTGGTTATTAAAATCATGAAATTTCCTTATTTCTGAAATAGCAGGATAGCCCAGTGACGACTTCCCTTCTATCTTCCTCTGAGACTTTCACATAAAACGCAGGAAAAATATAAATGGATACTATTCATAGATTCGATGCCGGCCCACGCATGAGCAAAGCGGTTCGCCACGGGGAAACAATATATACGATGGGCCATGTTGCCCAAGACCGTACAGGCGATATAGCCGCGCAAACTGCGGATGTACTGTCGCGACTTGATTCTACACTTGCGAAAATGGGTTCCGAAAAATCAAAATTGTTATCCGTAACAATTTACATCTCGGACATGGAAGGGTTTTCGGCAATGAACGAAGTGTGGGATGCATGGGTGGACAATCCCAACGCTCCAGCGAGAACAACCGTCGGGGCACCGCTCGCCGCACCCGACATTCTTGTCGAAATGACCGCCGTAGCCTCCGTATAAAATGAGTTTCAATCAGGATTCGCCAACGCGCTCCCCCCCGGGGGATTCAGGGCGGAGAGGCTAGCGTTAAAAGCACCTATTCATCCTTGGGCTCCAGCTTCAGAGACACTGAGTTCATGCAGTAACGTTGACCGGTAGGCATCGGACCGTCGGGAAAAACGTGCCCAAGATGAGCGTCACACCTCGGGCAATGTACTTCAGTCCGCTGCATCAGCATCGACCAATCGGTCTTTGTTTCTACCGCATCGTTCTGCATTGGCTGATAGAAGCTGGGCCATCCTGTACCTGAATCGAATTTATGTTCAGCGTCAAAGAGCGGATGGCCGCAACATCGGCACGTATATATGCCGGGATCCTTACACTGGTCATACTCGCCGGTGAAAGCACGCTCCGTTCCATGTTGGCGGGTAACGTAGTATTCCTCCTCCGTAAGCTGTGCCCGCCATTCTTCTTCGGATTTTATAATTTTCTCAACCATTAGTACTCGGTGTTATTTCTAGCATTCAGTCTTTTCAGCATAGCGCCGAAATCTAGCAAGACCTGACCACCATTACCGGCAAAACTCGAGCCGTGCATGCACGCGAGAGTTTTTGGCCTCAGGGCAGCAAGATTTTCAATTATTGGCAACGTTTCATCGGTAAACGGTACAGCTCGAGACATTGGCCCGGCCGCTTGGTGCTCATTATAGTCTTGTGACCTACCGACAATATCCCCCTCCGTCAGAGCCTCCACGTCACCTCCCTGCCCTACCAGGTCGGAACAGAACAGCGTCGAGGCAGTTTCCTCAAACAATAGGCTTGCATCCCAACCATGTGGAACATGTTTGGTCTCGATCACTCGGAAGATATGGGATCCAGTCTCAATCCGCTCGTCAACATCCAAAATCCTCGGCGGCCGATCGGAGAAATCCGTTATGCTTGTTCTGGCACCTACAAAACTACAAACCGGCTGCGCATGGGGCGCAATCGCTAACCAATCGTTCAATGCACCGCATTCATCCGATTCAAAATGGCTAAAACCTATCCAACGGATAGTCGACGGCTCGATAACCTTCTCTATACCAGACCTGATATCGGGAAATAGGGCGCGCAGATTAGTGTGGTAAAGCATCGGTTCATCGTCCCGCACCAAAAACGATGAAAATTGGAAATTCGCCGATTCCACGAAGCTTGTAATCCGAAAGAGATCCGGTGCGATTTCATCGATTGTCGCTGCCATCGTTCAGAGCTTATAATCGGTAGTCACGTCATCCAATTGTCGGATGAGTGCCGGCCATTCCCTCTCGCCGGTTCCATTAGTTTCATATTGCCGCGCTGTGTGTTCGCAGACGACTTTCGAGGGAAAATGAATCTTTTGACCTGCTGCTGCAGCAGCAGACAAAAGTGAGATTTGCGCTTGGCAGGCCTTTTCAAGAAAAAACATCTGTACCCATGCATCTCCTATTGTATTTCCCGTAGTAAGCAAACCGTGATTGCGCAGGATCATTACTTTCTTATCGCCGAGATCCTCGACAAGACGTTCCCGCTCCGAAAGGTCTAGCGCGATACCCTCGAAGTCGTGATAGGCGGTGTGGCCATAAAACATCATCGAGTCCTGGTTGGTATAGATCAGACCATCTTCTAGAGAAGAAACCCCCATTCCCGCCTCGGTGTGAGTATGAATTACGCACATCGCGTCTTTGCGGGCCGCGTGAACGGCGCTGTGAATAGTGTAGCCTGCGTTGTTTATTTTATGGGGTGTATCGTCAAGGATATTTCCGTCAAGATCGATCTTCACCAAATTAGACGCAGTGACCTCATCCCATCGAAGACCAAATGGGTTCAATAGAAAGTGATGTTCAGGCCCCGGGATACGGGCCGATATATGATTATAGATCAGTGTTGTGGTCCAGCCGTGCAGGTGAGCTAGCCTGTACGCCGCCGCGAGGTCAACACGCACTCTCCACTCTTCCGCGCTAACCCGGCCTCGCACGGAGGAGGCTGAAATATCACGGACTGCGGTCGCGTTCATTATCCCTCTCCGACTTTAGATTAATGGAGCCTAGCACAGTAAGTTATCTCAAACACGCTTTTAACGTATCCGCTAAAGGCCTTTCATAACAGTATCGACAGCTCGCGCGACCTGCGACCTAATATCGCGCTGATCCGGAATTTGTTCTACGCCCAGTAAAAGCCGCAAGTGGGTATAGCCGCGCACCAATTCAAAGAACTCCTCGGCCGTCTTTCGAGAGTTCCTAATTTCTGGTCTACCTTCGTTCGATAAGCTTTGAAGATGCCGGGAAAGCGCCTCAATGTTTTTCTCGGGCCCCGATTTATAAAAAAGCATACCGAGTTCTGGAAAGCGTTGCACCTCTGCCATAACAATTCGATGCAATGATAATGTCTCCGGCGCATAGACTGTCTTAAGAAGACGCTCTCCAAAGTGGAATAGAGATTCCCGTAATGGCAATCCACGCAGAGGAGCGGTCGGGTCCTGTTCAATTATGCGCTCGCATTGTTCCTCGATTAGGCCCGCAAACAACGCCTCTTTTCCGTCGAAGTATCGGTAAAGTGTCATCTTTGAAACCGATGCCGCATCAGCAATCGCATCCATGCTTGCACCTCCAAAACCATGCGCCATAAATATCTCTCTCGCGCCTTTCAGGATGATGTGACGTTTCTTCGCTGCATTCCGTTGGCGGCGCGTTTCTGTTGCCCGCGCCATTTGACTGTTCTGGACCATATTCATACTATACCGTACAGTACAGTTTCATGAAATGGCTAAAAGTAAGGTTTCTTGGAAAATGCCAATCCACGATATTTCTGATATTAGCTCGCTCATCGAGCCCGGCCGGGTACACCGCAGGGTTTATGGAGACCCAGATATATTCGAACTGGAAATGGATCGTATCTTCGGGCGGGCATGGGTTTACGTTGGACATGAGAGCCAGATCAGAAAGACGGGTGATTTTGTAACAACTCGGATTGGACGGCGACCGATGGTTCTTACCCGTCATAGCGATGGTGATATTTATTTAATCCATAACCAGTGTGCCCATCGTGGGGCAATGGTAGTTGCTGCCGATTCTGGCAACGCTGAGGAGTTTACTTGCTGCTATCACGGTTGGACCTATGATACTTCTGGGCGACTGGTCAGGGTTCCTCTTCGGCATGGCTATCCGCCACATTTCGATCCCGACGATCCCGGCACCGCTATGGTTCAAGCACCTAGGGTAGAGACCTATCGCGGGTTCATATTTGCTTCTCTAGCCCCAGCGGGGCAGCCATTAAACGAGTTTTTGGGATATATAACTACTTCGATCGACGATATGGTCGACCGAGCGCCGGACGGTGAATTAGAAGTCGCTGGTGGCGTATTTAAGCATGCGTTTGATGGCAACTGGAAGCTTTATCTGGAAAATCTTTGCGATGCTGCGCATCCGCTTTTCGTCCATCAGTCGTCGATCGAAGCGGCCCGGGAGCAAAACGACGAAACACACACTGATGGCGCCGGTGAGATCGCCATACGCCAAATGCGCCAGAATGGTGCATCATACAAAATGTGGCAGGAACAGATCGGTATTTGGACGTATCCGAACGGTCATTCATTCCTAGGCGACTATCATGACGACGAAAAGTTGGTTGCCGCACAGGGAAACGAGGTCTTTTCGGAATACATTGCCGCGATGGAAGCCAAGAAGGGAAAAGACGAAACCAAACGGATTTTGGATGTAACGCGCTGGAATACAAATATTTATCCGAACATATCATTTATGAGCCAGTTTCGGCAGTTTCGGGTTGTACATCCGGTCTCGGTTAATAGGACGGAGGTTTATAATTATTCGTTCCGGATGAAAGGTGCACCCGACAAAATGTTTGAGGATACTATCGCTTTTTCCAACGTAACAAATGGCACCGGCTCACTCGTTTTAACCGATGATCTAGAAACATATGGACGAATTGGGGTCGGAGTGAACTCTGGCGGAGCGGAATGGATCGAAATAGGTCGCGGTTTTGAAACCGACAGCCCAGACGAGAATGGCGGCGTGAAAGGTGAAGACTCCACCAGCGAAGTTTATATCCGGAATATGTACGACGCCTGGCTCGGATTTATGACGGCAGTATGACAATATGCAGCCCACCCAAATAGCTTCCGCGCATATCACTTCTTTTCTCATAGCCGAGGCACGTCTTCTGGATGAACGTCGTTGGGAAGACTGGCTCGCGCTATTTACGAACGACGGTTGGTACTGGGTACCGATTGAGGAAAATCAGCCCGAGCCCCGGACTACCATCTCTTTGATTTACGATGACCGAAAATTGCTGGAAACAAGAGTCCGGCGTCTTACAAAGGGAGCTCTGCACGCGCAATCACCGAACTCCCGTACCACCCGTACCATCAGTAATGTTACAGTTGAAGATGAACAAGGCGGGGCAGTCATCACCCGTGCAAAATTTCAGATGATTGAATATCGGCGAAACAACCAGAGACTTTTCGGAGGAACCCTGTGGCACCATTTAATTCAGGAAGGCGCCACATTCGCGATCCACTCGAAAAAGGTAGAACTTGTTAACTGTGACGGAATGATGGACGGCCTGAACGTCCCCTTTTAGGCTGAATCTCGAAAGAAGGGAGCGCCGAATGCCAGAAACAACCAACGCTATCCGTTTGCATGAGTATGGCGGGCCTGAGGTAATGCAAATGGACGAAATTCCGCTAGCTGAGCCAGGGCCCGGCGAAGTCCGGATTCGACATACCACTATCGGCGTTAACTACGCTGATATACACACCCGTAACGGGCGTTACCCACTCCCTGAACTCCCAGGCTGTCTTGGTTCCGAGGGAGCCGGCTTTGTAGAAGCCCTCGGGGATGGAGTTGATTTTGTCTCAGTCGGTGACCGCGTGACTTACTCCAGCGGCGGGCATGCCTTACCACGAGGCTCATACTGCGAAGCTCGCACGATGACTGCAGACCGGCTAATCCAGATACCAGACAACATTGATGATGCAACCGCGGCGGCTATGACGACAAAGGGACTCACTGCACATTACCTAGTTCACGATGTCTATCCGGTAGGGTCTGGGGACACGATAGCAGTTCATGCCGCCGCGGGCGGGGTTGGGCAAATCCTATGCCAGTGGGCAAACTATCTAGGTGCCCGCGTGATTGGTATCGTCGGGTCGGAAACTAAAGAAAGGCATGCAGCAAATGCCGGATGTCACCATACGGTTGTCCGAGGCCGTGATGATATCGTTTCTGTTGTTAAATCTCTGACAGCCGGTGAAGGTGTACCTGTGGTATTCGATGCCGTCGGTGCCGATACTTTTGAAGAGTCCCTCCTCTGCCTGCGACCTAAAGGACTCATGGTGTCATATGGGACAGCATCCGGCCCTATCCCACCCCTTGATATTTTCAGGCTCAATCACCTCGGTTCTCTCTATGTCACCAGCGCGGCATACCTCTGGCATATTCGCAATCGGGAAGAAATGTTGGATCGCGCACAGAATCTGATCAACCTTGTATCACGCGGTATCCTGAATATCCCGGTCGAACGGAAATATCCTCTATCCAATGTGGCCGACGCTCACCGAGATATGGAAAGTAGGTCCACTACCGGCATAAGCGTTCTTACCATATGAAATCCGATTGAAGATAAAGCCCGTAAGGGTTCAATATTTGGTAACGTAACATGAAGAACATATGCCGCCTGCTCATGCTCGCCGCTAAACGGTCTCGAGCGATAACGTTTCTCCCGGAAATGGTTTTCTGTCGCGCGGTGTTAGGTTCCCCGAATACGATTTTCTCCGATGGAGGGTATCGGCTTCAGAGCGGAGTGGCTTACGGGGATCACCCGCGCCAGAAATTAGATGTCTATCACTCAAACAACCCAGCATTGGCCTCCCCAATCATCGTGTTTTTTTATGGGGGTAGCTGGAAGTCGGGCCATCGCAGCAAATACAGGTTTGTAGCTGATGCATGGACCCGACGAGGCTATACGGTGGCAATTCCCGACTACCGACTGTATCCCAACGTCAGGTTCCCCGCTTTTATGGATGACGCTGCTAGTGCGCTACGCTGGATTGCTAACAATGTCGCCGATATAGAAAGGTCAAAGCGACCCATATTTTTGGTTGGCCATTCGGCCGGAGCACATATTGCCGCATTACTCTCAGTCGATGCCACATATTTATTAAGACACTCTCTCTCCCCCAAAGACATATGCGGGGTGATTGGCCTTGCCGGTCCGTATACATTGGACCCACTCAAATACCGACACACCCGCAGCGTGTTCAAGTATCTGAATAATCGAGATGATGCCCGGCCTGTCGCACAGGTAACCGCTGCCACACCCCCATTTCTATTGTTTCATGGTGAAGACGACGTAACAGTTAACCCTTCCAACACGATTGTCTTTGCCAAAAAAATTTCCGAAAATGGTGGTAGCGTGGAAGCGGTCCTACTCCCCGATACAGGTCATTACAAAATTATTCTCGCGGTCGCGCGCCCGTTCGACGATATAGCTCCTATTAACAACAGGATTGCAAACTTTATCGAACAACATCGAGGATGCAGGGCAGCGTAACCATCTGACTTGATCGCTTTTTTCCGGCCAGACATTATGCTTACCCCAATTTCAGGAGGTCCGTGCCGATGTCGGAAGATATTACCGTAAACCTTGATGCCGGTGGAAAGTCGTTAGGCTTCATTAATTATCCTGACGAATACCTAATGATAGCCTATGAAGTCGTCAAAAATGCTATTAGTCTTTTGACCCTAACCTGTTTTTTTAGGCAGGCACTCGCTGAGGAATCTAAGATGCCTGGCCTAACGGTTTTCCAGCAGCGGCCTCCCACCATTACTGAGGTAACACTACTAGAACGACCCATAATTTCTAGCGAGTTAATGGAAGCAATTGGGTTGGAAAATGGCGGAGAGTTCATTCGGAAACATAAGGCATGTTGCGCATCCGGAAACCTGGAACGGTTCATTGATGGCCTTTATTTTCTCAAATGAGCCTAGACGTTATATCTGGGATTGTGAATGGAAATCCGGCGCTAGTCCGGCGCGGCCGTTTTCTCTCGTTGTCTTTTATAATCGTCGTCGGGAATAACGACTGGTTGATTGAAGTAACAGAGGGGATGATCTCCACTGTGGCTTCACCGCCGAAAAGAATGTCAAATATACGTTTTACCATCCGCGCATCGGAGGCGGCTTGGAAGGCCCACTGGGACCCGTTACCTGCGCCCGGATACCACGATATTTTTGCGATGATCAAATCTGGTCAAATGACGATAACTGGAGATCTACAGCCACTAATGGCGAATTTGCGCTACGTCAAGGAGGTCTTGGCTGCACCAAGAAAAAATCATGACCGCAAAGATTGAAACGGTAGTAGGACGTTATATACATGTCGAAATTGCCGGCAAGCTGCACCGTATATATTTTGAAGAAGCAGGCAGCGGTATCCCACTAGTATGTCTTCACACTGCTGGCTCGGATAGCACGCAGTACCGACACCTTCTGGACGATTCCGAGATACTAGATAAATTTCGAGTGATTGCGTTTGANATGCCATGGCACGGAAAATCACTCCCACCGGCAGGGTATCACGAAAAGGAATACCGTCTAACCACCGAATTATACACCCAAACAATACGCTCATTCTGCCTCGCTCTAGAACTGGACCAACCTGTTGCAATGGGGTGTTCTATGGGTGGAAGGATAGTCCTTCATCTCGCTGAGGCTTACTCATCGGAATTTCGGGCCGTGATCGGAGTTGAAGCATCCGACTATCAGGAGCCATGGTACGATCGCGAGTGGTTGCATAGGCCCGACGTACATGGCGGCGAGGTATGTGCTGCACTTATCTCAGGTCTTGTTGCGCCGCAAAGTCAGGATGAATATCGCTGGGAAACACTCTGGGGTTATCTCTCGAGCGGGCCGGGGGTATTCAAAGGTGACCTGCATTTCTATCGCGCCGACTCAGACTACCGCGAACGTGTCGAACAAATTGATCCGACAAAATGCCCTGTTTACCTCTTGACCGGGGAATACGATTTTTCCTGTACGCCGGAAGATACGATTAGAACAGCTGAGAAAATCGGCGTTGAGGCGATAATTATGAGGGAACTGGGCCATTTCCCGATGTCAGAAAACCCCGATCAGTTCCGAAAATACCTATTACCAATCCTGACGGAGATCGCCTGAATTGTTCTTGCATTCACTAGGAGTGGCTGAAAACATATAAATCAGAGAAAATAAAAATAGGGGAGTCCAGAAAATGGAAACACGTGCCGCGATCGCTACTGAAGCCGGAAAAATACTTTCTATCGAGACGGTTACGCTGGACGGTCCTAAGACGGGGGAGGTACTTGTCGAGATAAAAGCCACAGGCGTCTGTCATACCGATGAATTCACATTGTCTGGTGATGACCCGGAAGGCATATTTCCGGCAATCCTCGGACATGAGGGGGCCGGTGTAGTTGTTGACTGCGGACCAGGGGTCTCAAGCCTAAAAAATGGAGATCACGTCATCCCCCTTTACATTCCCGAATGCCGTCAGTGTAAATCGTGTCTGTCCGGAAAAACCAACCTATGTACCTCTATACGGGATACACAGGGCAAGGGTCTCATGCCCGACGGTAGCAGCCGGTTTTCGATCGGAGGTGACAAGATTTTCCACTATATGGGGACCTCAACTTTCGCCAATCACACCGTCGTGCCAGAGATCGCGCTCGCCAAGGTGCGTGAAGACGCACCGTTCGACAAGATTTGCTATATCGGCTGTGGAGTAACGACTGGAATAGGCGCTGTTATCAATACGGCAGGGGTCGAACCTGGTGCTAACGTAGTAGTTTTTGGCCTCGGTGGTATCGGTCTGAACGTAATACAGGGTGCTAGGTTGGCCGGAGCGAATAAGATTGTTGGCGTGGATATCAACGCGTCCAAAGTGGAGATGGCAGAACGTTTTGGAATGACGCATTTTGTCAATCCGAGGGAGGTCGAGGGTGACTTGGTGCCTTATCTGGTCGATCTAACTGATGGTGGTGCCGACTATACTTTCGAATGCATCGGCAACGTAAACACTATGCGACAGGCATTGGAGTGTGCACATCGAGGCTGGGGTGAAAGCATCGTAATCGGTGTTGCTGGCGCCGGACAGGAAATCTCTACCCGTCCATTTCAGCTTGTTACGGGCCGCGTATGGAAAGGCACGGCCTTCGGCGGCGCGAAAAGCCGCCGCGACGTTCCAAAAATCGTTGACTGGTACATGGATGGTAAAATTGAAATTGATCCAATGATTACCCATACGATGTCCCTAGAAGATATCAATGATGCATTCGACTTAATGCATAAAGGAGAGAGTATCCGAAGTGTAATACATTTCTGATCCGGAACAGTCGCCTTCTTATTTAAGGTCGACGCGATGTGACCATTCTCGCCCATCGGAAACTGTGATCTGTTTAAAGCCAAGCATTTTGGCGAGATCATAAAATGTAAAAAGGTTCTGAACTCCGAGATCGCCAAATAACGGCGATGCACGAACATGGGCCGTCAACGTTGCTAATACGGCCCGCGCACGGAACAGAGATGCAAAAATATCGTCATCTAACGCAACAATGATGAGTTTTTCCGCCTCCGTACCCTTAGCGAAAACAGTAAACCGCATTGGGGACGGATCCTCCGACAGTTGTTTAGTAAATCCCACAATAAAACCCAGACGACGGTCACGATCACTATCGGGGAGGATGCGCGCACGGGCCTTATAGGTCTCAATAGAATATGGTGTGGGATAATAATATCCATCGTGGCGGTCTCGGGCGGAAGCCGCCGGGACTAAAAATATTATTACCACCACCGCAATACTTGACGCTCTCCAGATAAATGTTGTCATCCTCCCTCCTCCTCGTCCCGTGCGCTCTTGAAGACAAGAAACATTAGCCCAAACCCAAGGCCCAGGCTTAGAACGATACCTGCAATCATAGCAAGAATACCGGCGGTGCTTATTTCGATTTCTCCGACCAAAGTCCAGACATAGACCGCCGCCCAAACGGTAAGCGCAAGGATGGAAAATAGCGACGCTGCAACAATTAGGGTTTTCATCTTACCGACATATCCCACAGATTAGGGACTTCGGTATTTGAATATCCAGAAATAAAACTCTTTGGAGCGCCCGAGAAGGGATCATAAACATTTCGATTAACAGCACCGATATTTGTGCCGTAGACATGTATGCTGATCGAGGTTTTATCGTCGNAGGCATTCGATACCTTATGAATATCGCCTAAGGTCGGCGAGACGATATCGATGTCACCCGCCGCCAACAGGTCAGTTTCTCCGGGGACCAAGGAGCCGTCTTCGGCGAAACCGAAACGCTGTCCGGTCTCTGCCCCCCTCAACATACCAATTAAACCCCAGACCGTATGGTCGTGAACCGGTGTCGTTTGTCCAGGCCCCCAAACGAAGCTGACCACCGAGAACCTCTGACTAGGGTCGCAGTGGAGAAGATATTGACGATAAGTATCACCATCGACCGCGCAACTATCGGGTAACCAGCCGTCCTCGGCGATTAGATCCAACAGCAAAGGTTTTGTTCCGTTTACCATAGCTTGTTCATTACCATAGTATTCGTTCGCAAGAATGGTCATTTCAATAATGAACTGCCGCAAGGGTGAAATATCTGACATTCATAGATTTCCGGAGTAGCTCAAAGGAAATTAATCCAACGCGAGAGTCCCAGCAATACGGCGAAGTGCTGCAATAAGGACCTCTCTCTCCCCTTCAGATAAAACCTGCTCCATGCGCCTTTCTTGATCTTGGATAATCTCAGTAACGGTATGGAGAACGGCCCCACCCTCCCGGGTTATGAATAAGCCATGAAAACGACGATCACTGGGGGTTTTCCTCGGCTCTACCAAACCCCGATCAGCAAGGCGCTTTACCGCAATCGAGAGCGTAGATTTGTCCAGCCCGTAAACATCCACCAGATCGGTCTGCCGTATCTGCGGGTTATCACGAACAATTGTGAGGAGGCTGAATTCTCCCGGGGTAATACCTAACGCTCGAAAGGGTTCCTGCAGATCCCGAAAAGAGGCTGTTTGAGCCTGACGGATCTGGTAGCCTAATAGTCCGGTAAGACCGTTTAGATCAACTTCCTTATCACCGCGGTCCGCCGAATTCTGTATTTTTGATAAAGGCATAAAGCAAAACTAGTTGGCTCATCAAACTATTTCAACTAGCATCAGGTATAAAACGAAACAGTCTGGAATGACCAATGCTTAACCAGCATCTTAACCAGCTGATCACGCGTGTGGGCGCTGACACTGGTTGCGGCAAGCTAATGCGTGAGTACTGGCAACCTGCGGCTCTTAAAGAGGAATTAGAAGGAGACCGCCCCGTCAAGGCAATCACCTTAATGGGCGAGGATCTCGTTATTTATAGTAACGGAGAGGGCGAGTATGGGCTGATCGGGAGAGCATGTCCCCATCGCGGGGCCGATTTGTGCTTCGGTCGGCTGGAGGACGGCGGCCTGCGATGCGCCTTCCACGGATGGCTTTTTGATCACAATGGCAAATGTCTGGAGCAGCCTGCAGAGCCCGCCAACAGTAATTTTCACAATAAGATTAAGCACACTGCCTACCCGTGCATTGAACGTAATGGGATTATCTTTACCTATATGGGTGCCGGCAANCCCCCCCCCCTGCCCGCCTTTGACTGTTTCGCCGCGCCCGGTGAGTTCACTTTTGCCTTCAAGGGTTTCGTCGATTGTAATTGGTTGCAACTGAACGAAGTCGGGATCGACCCATCACACGCATCATTCCTGCATCGTTTTTTCGAAGACGAAACTGATAAGGATTCCTACGGCCAACAATTCCGTTTCTCGACCGAAGAAAATGATATTGCGATTACCAAGGTGTTGCGGGAATACGACTGCCCGGAAATCAATATTGAGCAAACCGAGACAGGCATCCGTCTCTTCGCATTACGGCGCCTGGACGAATCCCATATGCATGTCCGTGTAACTAACCAAATATTTCCTAATGCTATTATCATCCCAATCAGTAATGAGATGATGTTAACTCAATGGCACGTACCGATCGATGACACCAAGAGTTGGTGGTACGCGATCTTTTCCAATTTTACGGACAAAGTTGACAAAGAACGGATGCGGAATGATCGCCTGTCACTTTATACGCTGCCAGATTACCGGCCCCGCAAGAACCGTGATAATGATTACGGGTACGACCCCCGGGAACAACGAGAAAGAACATACACGGGTATGGGGGAAGATATTAACGTTCACGACCAATGGGCTGTCGAATCCCTTGGCGTAATTCAAGATCGGACGCGGGAGCATCTCGGCACCTCGGATAAGGCTATCATCGCCAACCGTAAATTGATGATCCAAGCGATCGAAGCCATGGAAAATGGCGAAGAGCCGGAAATTACTCTTCGGCCAGATGACCCCGGCCTATGTCGCGGGCCAGTCGCTATCGATACTATTGCTCCCGCGGCCAACTGGCGAGATACCTGGAGGCACACCGCCATTGAACGTCGGTCTAAATCTTCTTGGGCCGAGCACCCTTGGCCATTGGAGACCTAAATTGGCAGTTCGAAATGATACCATGGGCCGCACAGGTTTCGTGGAAGAGTTCCAACTATCGTCTGAGGAGGACCAGGACGAAGCGGCACGCGTGAAGGGTCTTGTTGAGGAAAACCGACTAGAGGTCATCCGTTTATCATACCCAGATCAACACGGCATACTTCGAGGCAAGACTGTAATGGCGAGCGAGATCGAGCAGGCGCTTCGAAACGGCTGCGCCATTACGACTACTCTGCTCGCAAAAGACACTTCTCATAAGACGGTTTTCCCAGTTTTTAGCCCAGGTGGCGGTTTTGGTATCCCTGAAATGGAGAACGCCGGCGACTTTGTTGCCGTCCCCTTACCTTCAACATTTCGTATCCTTCCATGGGCACCGAATACCGGGTGGATGTTATGCGACGGATATCTCGCTAACGGCGAACCTGTTCCATTTTCAACCCGACAACTGCTAAAAAAAACGCTTTCGGCTCTAGTCGATAGGGGCTTCGATTATGTAGCCGGCATCGAGGTGGAATGTCATATTTACCACTTGGATGACGCCATGTTGCAACCTGAAGATGCCGGCCAGCCAGCAACTGCCCCGAAGGTTAGTCTTATTAATCGCGGATACAATTATTTGACCGAACTCCGTATGGATGAGCAGGATCCGGTATTTGAAATACTCCGTCGTGGACTTCTCGCAATAGGATTGCCGTTGAGAACCCTTGAAACCGAATTTGGTCCAAGCCAGTTTGAGTTTACTCTTGGTCCCACATCGGGCCTTGAAGCGGCGGATAATATGATCCTGTTTCGTAATGCATTGAAACAAATCTGTCGGCGGAATGGTTTCCACGCTACTTTCATGTGCCGACCAGGCCTATCTAATACCTTTGCTAGTGGCTGGCATTTACACCAATCATTGGAAAATAAATCCGATGGTGCTAACGCGTTCGCTCCAACCTCTACCGACAATCTGTTGTCTCCCACGGGGCTTTCCTTCGTCGCCGGAATTCTGAAAAATGCACCGGGCGCAGCCGTGTTTACGACACCCACGATCAATGGCTACAAGCGCTACCAACCAAACTCTTTAGCGCCGGACCGTGTGGTTTGGGGGCGGGATAACAAAGGCGCAATGCTGCGCATCATCGGCGCCGGACCGAACGATTCTGCGACCCGTATAGAAAATCGTGTCGGCGAGCCTGCAGCTAATCCCTATCTTTATCTCGCATCGCAGGTGGCGAGCGGGCTCGACGGTCTCAGAAATGATCTCGTTCCCCCGCCCGCCACAGATGACCCCTATGCTGCTAACGCGGAACAGCTTCCGACGAACCTAATGGACGCGGTGATAGCTCTCGATAAAAACAAAACCTTCCGTGCTGCATTCGGAGATCAGTTCATCGACTATCTGCTGCACATCAAACGAGCAGAAATTGAGCGTTTCCTATCAACCGTGACCGACTGGGAACATCGAGAGTACTTCGAACTCTTCTGACCCTGCCAAAATTTTTCCTCAGTTTCTAGGTTATACGTACCCGGCTGGTCTCAAAATCAGGAGAATTTTATGGCAGTGTTAAAGTATCCGATTGTCTTCGCCGGCGGCTGGTTATTCAATTTTATCGTGGATATCCAATTTATATCTGGCTTTGCCGCTGGCTGGCTCGCCCACACATGGGTTGGAGACCTCTTCTTTTAGGAGAAGTTCTTAAGGCGCATCCGGACTACGCCGCGAAAGTCCTCTGGATCAACAACCTCGCCCTTTCGCAGGATTTCTATGCGTCCTTCCCGCGCGAGATGCAGCATCTGCTGTTTGACAGGATTCATGAAGCGTCGCCAGGAATCGGATTTTTCGGCCGGTTTACGGCGCAACGCTCCCAAACCCCTCGCTATATCTACCGGCGCCGCCGACGCCTCATTTTTCAGTGTTTTGAGGATAAATTCCGCGACCGGATCGAGTTGTTTTTCATCTGTCTCTTCCATAATTGGTTTTTACTCATGGTTTAGAAAGGAGACAAGTGAAACTCTAAAGAGTAACAAGGGGCATGGCCTTTAAATATAAGCTTGGCGGTATTTCAGTCGCGATGGCGAACCGCAACTACCGTATTTATACAATTGGCGCAGTCCCATCGTTATTGGGCACATGGGTTCAACGTATGGCTGTAGGCTGGTTTGCATGGGAACTTACAGGATCTGGTGCCTGGCTAGGTCTAATCGCCTTTGCCGATCTGGCTCCATCGGTTTTATCTGCCCCGATTGCGGGAGCCTTCGCAGACAGGGTGAACCGGCTTAAAGTCGTGCGACTTGTTCAGTATATGTCGCTGTTTCAAGCGGCTGCCCTTGCAGCTATTACGCTTTCCGGTGTCATGACAATCGAACTTCTTTTCGCACTAGCACTGATCCAAGGCATCGTTCAGGGAATCCATCAGCCGTTTAGGCATGCTCTCTTGGGTACGATCGTTAGCCGCTCCGAAATGACGGCAGCCATCGGCATTAATTCAACGATCTGGAATTCATCGCGGCTCATAGGTCCCGCAATATCAGCGTTAGTTATCCTGCAACTCGGTGTTGGCGCCACATTTTTAATTAATGCCTTCAGTTACGTTCCGATGCTGGTAGGGCTCTATATGATTTCAGCCGAACAACGTCCAGCAGCAAAGAAATCGCTTTCGCGGGTACCTGCAGAGATACTAGAGGGAATCCGCTACGCGACGGGTCATAAATTTATCGGCTCAATCATGTTCATGCTTTTGATTTTCTCTTTCTTTGGGCGAGCGACCGCCGAGTTATTACCTGGATTCACTGGGGCAGTTTTTAATCTGGGGCCAGACGGATTGGCGGTGCTAACCGGTGCGGCGGGATTTGGATCCCTGTTTTCAGGTATTTGGTTATCTCGTAGGGGCACCCTCTCAGGCCTTTCAGATATTCTGATTGTGATGGTATGCCTTATCGCCGTGACGCAGATCGCCTTTGTCGCCACTGACATATTCTTTGTGGCTGTCGTCGTTTTTATAGTATGGGGCTTTGTAATGAACGGCTCCGGGATTATTTGTCAGTCATTGATCCAAGCTTCGGTACCCGACGCAATTCGGGGACGAGTAGTCAGCCTATACGGGATTCTGTGGCTTGGCACCCCAGCAGTCGGCGCTTTTGCAATGGGCGTTGCCTCAGACTTTTTCGGTTTCCGTATTCCGGTTGCCGCTGGTGCAATTGTTGTCTTTACCACTTTCCTATGGTCACTCACCCGCCGGCGGCGTCTCCGCGATAATATAAATTTAGTTGCCAAGGAAAATAGCTAGGTTACCGGTCCTTCAAGTACTGTCACCCTCCGCATATCGCGTGGGTTAGAAACGTCATCGAATGGCACGCCACGGTGCATAGTTTGCATATTATCCCACATTACCACGTCGCCCGCTCGCCACTTATGACGATAAACATACTTACCCTGCGTTGCATGAGCGGTTAGGTAATCGAGCAACGCGCGTCCCTCCGTCCAACCCATGCCTAGTATACAAGAAGCATGGCTAGCCAGATAAAGAGATCTTCTAAGAGTTCGTGGGTTAACGTTGACAAGAGCGTGTGCAGCTGGTGGGCGGGTAGCCTTTGCCTGTTCGCTGACATCGTCCATTCCACTCAGTGTCCGCGAATACCATATAGAGTGCTTAGCCTTAAGGGCACCTATCCACAGTTTTAGATCTTCGGGTAAGTCATCGTATGCAGATTTCATATCGGCAAATTCGGTATCAGCTCCTCCGGACGGCACGATATAAGCGGCAAGTATTGAATATGTAGCCCGAACGCGATCAAAGGTAACATCGGAGTGCCAGAGAAGATTTCCCTTATGGAACGCTCGGCGAGGATCGTCTGCCGAATGAATATTCCCATTCTCGTCTAGGTTTCCTACATCGATAATCTCGTCGGTCGACAACCTTATTCCGCGGCCGGAAATCGTTTGCTGCATCCTTTGTCTCATAAGGGGTCCGAATTTTCGGCCAAACGCAAGGTGGCCGGAATCACTGATTGGCGAATTATTCCGGAAAATGCAGATTCCGAACCTGTCTATTAGATCGATAACTTCTTTACGTTGGGTGTCGCTAAGCGCGCGCGTTATATCTATTGAATTGCATTCAGCAGCGAATTTTTCGGTTATCGGGCTAAAATCCATCCCGAGGCCCGCATCAGAATTTATGAAATTCCGCAAACTCTTCGACTCGGTAATGGGGTTCCCAACCATCTATAATCACATCTATCACCGAGGTTGTTTCCGCTTTAGCCGCCCGCCTTAACGCCGGCTCGAGCTCACTGGGACTTTCAACCTTCTCTCCCCTAGCGCCATATGCNTCTGCAAGCTTGGCATGATCGGTCTGACCGAAGTGAGAACCAATGAACCTTTCACCATAGTGTTGTTTCTGGAATACTCGCAATGCCCCAAAGCTACAGTCGTTATAAACGACTATAATAACGGGAGCATTTTCACGAATAGAGGTCTCAATTTCCTGCGCATTCATACCAAAATCACCATCACCGATACAGACGACAACCTGCCGATCCGGAAAAGCTAGCTTAGCTCCTATTGCACCGGGAAGAGCCCAAGCCATGGTCCCAGAACCAATCGAATAATTGTATTGGTCTGGTAGTCGTATCTTTATGCCATGAGCAAACTGGGTATGCAGTCCGGAACCGAAAACAAATATTGCATCTCGGTCGCATATCTTCTCGATTGCCTTGGTAATCCGCTGAGGTTTGATCGGGACTGCATCTAAATCTGTATCGTAATACCGAAGACTTTGATCGGCTAGCAACTCCGCGACCCTTTTGACACGTTGGTTATCTTTATCAACTGTCGGTGCTGCCAATGCACCAATCTCGGCACACAAGTCACCAAGAAATGTGCAGGAATCCGAATATATCCCAAGTTCTACCGCGTATTGTTTACCAATTTCCAGTGGATCCGCCTCGACCTGTATTATCTTCGTATCAGGTGCAATCATCGACCAATTAATAGTACTGACGTTAAGAAAACGGCTACCAAGACCGAGAACAACATCAGCTTCTCGCAAAAGTGCGTTTGCAGCAGAGTGACCGAAGTGACCCACCAACCCCCCGGCGAGGGGATGGTCCTCGGGAATTGTACCGCGACCCATCTCCGTGGTGATAACTGGAATTGTCATAGCCTCGGCCAACATCACCAGNTGTTGCGACCCACCTCCCCACCGAACACCACGTCCTGATAGAATCAGTGGTTTCCGGGCTCCTCTAAGAATTTCCGCCGCACGTGTCACCGCCCACGCTTCAGGCCTCGGGCGATTAGATGTCGCCGCAGAGTGGGCCCCACCCATAAGCGAGAGATCCGTAGACTCCACATCGGCCGGTTGTGGAAGGATATCTTTTGGAAAATCAATATGCACTACACCCGGCATTCCGGACTTGGCGGCCTGGAAAGCATTACGCATTAGTCGACGCGTATCTTTTGCCTGGACTAACTGGCCCTGCCACTTAGTGAACTTACTGTAGACTCCCATGACATCGAATTCATGCCAAATATTCCGGTCTAACCGGAACGTATCCATATTTGCCGACATCACAAGCAACGGTACCGCATCCTTCTGTGCCGACCAGGCTCCGAGTATGGTATTTGCGATGCTAGGGCCAACATGGAACAGGCAGCAGCCGATTTTCCCCGTCGTACGCGAATAAGTATCAGCCATCGCCGTCGCACCGGTTTCCACGCGAGCTGTCACGTAACGAATCTCGTCCTTACGCTGGTACATAGCGTCCAAAAGGGGAAGAACGGTATCACCTGTCATTCCGAAGACAACCTCAACACCCTCCTCTATCAACGCGTCGACCACGGCCTCTGCAGCGGTAAGGTTATTCTTTTTCATTAGTTAACCTCCCTGAAAAGCTGTCGCACTCTTCTAATTATTTGCCAGGTTGGATTTTTCATATTCTGCATCCAGCGGTACCTCACCAAATTCCGAGTATTGCTGTGACAGCACATCGGCCTCTTCTCGATAGTTATAGCGACCACTGTTGAAATGCGGAATCACGTATCGTGCAAAAAGTTCTAATGATTTCCTGAGCTTATCGGAGGTCGCCCATTCATGGGTAGTCAGCATTACCCCACCAAATTTTCCGTTCTGCTCGATTTTTTTCTCAATCCAAGAAATCGCATCTTCCGGCGTACCGATAACCCAATCTCGTCTTTCGACTGCGGATTCTGCGGTAACTTCCGAAGTCGGCTGATCCGGATAGGACTGATACAAAGGCTTAAAACCGATCGACAGGAAATAGCCGGTTTCTCGCATAATACCCTCCCTAACGTCAGACCAAGCCTCCTCCCTGCTTTCAGCAAGGTANAAACTACTGACCAAATGCCAGTTATCTCGATAAGCAATTTTGTCGTGCCGTGCGCAGGCATCCTCGAAATCATTCCAGAACTTTGTAAAAATGCCATTACCGGGGCGATTTAGACCGCAAGGCGTCCATAATTCTGCATCGTAGCGTGCTGCCAAGTCTAGGCTTTCTGGGCTACCGGTGGTGGGCAAAGCAAGTGGCAGACGTGGCTGCTGATAAGATTTCAGCTGTAGTCTCATATCTTCAAATTGCCAGAATTCACCCTTATGGCTGATTGGATCATCGGCCTCGAGCAACCTTACAATCACATCCGTCGCCTCGACCATCATTCGGCGTGCCTTTGCACTATCGATTTTGAATAATTTCTTATCCGTGACGAGGCTCGACGGTCCAATGCCAAGAATTGCCCGGCCATACGTTAAATGGTCTAGAAACGCGATCCGCTCCGCAACCTGAAATGGGTGATGAAAGGGAAGATTGACTACAGATGTACCAAGCCTTATCCGTCCCGTCTTCGCGGCCGCCATCGACAACGCCATTTCTGGCAACGGCATAGTTTCCCATCCACCCGAGTGATGCTCACCAATGTGGAAGGAATCATAACCGAGGCTCTCAACATAAGGAATCAGATCGATATCCCGATGAAATGCAAGGGTTGGATTTTCCGACGGGTGATGCGTTGGCATCATAAAGAAAGAAAATTTCATTTCGAGCTTTCGTGTCTGATCTGGCTCCAAATCATCCCCAAGGCCCCATGAATTGTTCACCAGCAAAACTATCGGTCACCGGTTCGATCATATCCGGCCAATTATTATTGTCGATCTCTCGCCGCTGTTCTTTTGGCCGCGGTCGACCGTCCCAGCCAAGCTGCTCCATGTAACAATACAGCTGTATCGCGTGCCCATCAGGGTCCATAGCAAATGCTGTATAATCCATCCCGGGGGATAGCTCGGGGGGAGGATAACGAATTTCAACACCTTTATCCCGTAACCAAGAGATCGAACTTTTTAATTGAGCATAATCGTTAACCCTTATTCCAAATGCCATACTCGTGGAGCGTTCTGTCAGACCTAGCTCCGATCGTAGTGCTATAGGATAGAGTGCAAGAGAATGGTGCTCCGTTGTGCAACGAAGGAAATAACTGACTTCACCCCTCCACTTGACCGTTTCCGTTACAGTAAAGCCAAGCCGACTCTCGTAGAACTGAAGCGCCTCTTCCATATTATGGGTAAATAAACTCACAGGGCCTATCCCTGTAATTTTGAAAGGCCGGGGAAGCTTTATACCGCCAACGTCGTACTCCGCCTCGCCTGTCTCAAGGGAATTCGTTCCAGAAGCTAGATCGACATTTGCGTTCTTCGCAATAAGAACCTCCTCGGCTTCCCGGATATAAGGCAATTCCGGCGTATCTATGAATTTCCGATCATACATATTTCTTGGTTTCGAGAGACCATCCCATCCAATTTGCTCGATTCCATAAAATAATTCGTTGACCCGTCCATCGGGGTCATTCGGGTAAACATGCCAATTTGAGCCAGGAATATCGCGTCCCGTTCGGCTATAACCTACCCCGACTTTTGTGAACCAATCACTCGCATTCCGGACTTCGCGTAGGCTTCCTACCTGCCAAGTGATTTGGTTCATAGTCGCACCATTGGCCATCGTATTTTTGTAATCAATGGCCTTACGCACCCGATAGGGAAACAATACGAAGGCATGATGATCGGTGCCGTAACGCATAAAATAACCAAGAGTTTCGCCGAGACCTTCTATATCTTTCGGATCGTTTGCCCTAGGCGCAAAGTCTAGCGTGTCTGTAATCTGAAATCCGAGAAGATCACGGTAAAACGTAAGGGAGGCCCTCATATCGTTGGCATAAAAACCAAAATGGCCCAACCGTCGTATTTTAAACGGTCGATTTAGTTTCATTCCGCCAACGTCAAAGCCCGCGGCAGGTTGATTTATCATCGCCCCCTCCTTTTATTTTACCCACCCTTCGCAGGTGCGAGATATGACTTTCCAAGTATATTGTCACTCACCTTCTCGGCAATCATCAATACCGCGGCATGTATATTACCAGACACTAGGTCCGGCATTGCCGAGGCATCTACCACACGCAGGTTATCCGCACCTTTTACTCGGCATTCGGTGTCCAGAACGGCTTCCGAGTTGTCACCCATTGGGGTTGTACAAGACGGGTGGTGCGCCGTAATTGCGGTACGCCTTATCCAATCGTCAAGCTGATCATCATTCTTGATACCATTTCCAGGCGCGGTTTCTTCACCGCGGAAAGCATCCAGTGCCGGCTGATTCAAAAGATCCCGCGCAATCTTTACTCCCTCTCGAAGGGTCTCGAGGTCACGCGGTATTTCCAAGAAATTTTGGATAATTCTTACTTTATCGAAAGGATTAGCGGACCTAAGCAATACCTCGCCCCTACTCTCCGGGTGCAATAGCACAGGCCGGAGCCCGAAGCCGTCAAGGTAGGGCCGCTTTATACCGGGAAACCACATTTGGGCATTACCAGGCGCACCTCGAAACAGAAACTGGATATCAGTAGCGCTCGAACTAGATCTGAGTTTTAAGAACCCGTGTAAGCCTCCTGGCAGCACGGTTGCCGGGCCTTTTCCGAACAAATGGGCGCGGACAATCGACGTCACCATGCGATCAAACCGCATCTCTGCCCTGAAAGGGCCCGGGTCTGGTCGACTCGCCGTGGGTTGAACCGCAAGGTGATCCTGCAGATTCTTACCAACATAAGGAGANTCTATCACTGGTTCGATTCCGAAACTACGCAGATGGCCCGCTGGCCCTATCCCGGAGAGCATCAGTAATTGTGGTGAATTAAAAACTCCGCCAGATAAAATGACCTCTCTCGAGGCCATTATTGTTTCAGGTCGTCCAAGGCGGAAATATTCAACACCTGCAGCTCGCTTGCCCTCCATTACGATTTTGCTAACTAATGTGTTGATCCGCAGATCGACGTTCCCGCGTCGCATGGCTGGACGCAGGAATGCGGTCGCTGCACTGTGGCGGCGCCCCCGATAGATATTAGACTGACTGCGCCCAAGACCCTCCTGTTTCTCGCCATTATAGTCTTCTGTATAACCAATTCCGGTAGCCTTGCCGGCCTCAATCCAAGCGTCCCATAAGGGATCCTGAGACTTCGCGAACTGCGTATTCAACGGTCCGTCACCACCACGCCAAGTGTCCTCGCCGCCCTCCCAAGACTCCATCCGCCGGAAATATGGCAAAACATCAGCATAGGACCAACCATTAGCTCCATTATCGGCCCAACGGTCGTAGTCGCCCCTGTTACCACGCACGTATGCCATCACATTAATCGACGAAGAACCACCAACGACTTTGCCACGCATAGCCTCAATCTCACGGCCGTTTAGACGCTGTTCAGGCTCCGCATCATATCCCCAATCATGGGCTCTCTTGTCATGCATTTTCCCGAGGCCAAGCGGTATATGGATGAGTGGGTCCGTATCTGGACCCCCGGCCTCCAGTATCAAAATATTATTATTCGGATCCGCACCAAGCCGATATGCTAGCATACACCCAGCGCTCCCTGCGCCAACAATTATATAGTCGTACTCTTTGGACCCGGCCATTTTTCCGTCGTCTCCTTTTACTTTGGTATCATACGTTTCTTGCGGTCTTCGCTGTGCCATATTAGACCGGTTATTATTCGTTTCACAAAGCACACTGATGATAGAAATTTATGTTGATGCCGATGCATGCCCTGTAAAGTATGAAATTGTTCGAGTTGCAGACCGCCATAACTTACGGGTTAACATGGTCAGTAATGGTGGCATCCGCCCTAATCAGCACCCGCTTGTTACTACGGTCATTGTAGACTCAGGGCCGGATGCAGCCGATAACTGGATAGCAGATCGTATCCGCAATGGTGATATTGCGATAACCAACGACATTCCACTGGCGGCTCTCTGTATTGAAAACGGCGCCAATGTTATCCGGCCAAACGGTGATGTCTTAAACAAACAAACAATCGGCGGGATTCTGGCAACACGCAATCTGATGACAAATCTCCGAGCCGCAGGGGAAGTTTTTGGGGGACCAAAGCCGTTCGGGAGTAAAGACCGATCAAAATTTCTCGATTATCTGGAACGGACGGTTCAGGCCGCCAAGCGTTGTTGAGTTAATGTAGGCTATAATTTGATAGAAATTCGCCCAGAATAATCCAGTCGATTTAACAATATGCTCGAATTTGACGAGAAGTATTCATCGGTCGCTTCTCGCGACCCACGCCAGTGGCCGTAATCATCAATAATCAGGACCCCGCCCATCGATAAAACCGGGTACATGTATTTCAGTTCATGCGCAGTGGACTCGTACCAGTCTGTATCGAGCCTTAATAGCGAGATAGCCTCTGGAGACTGGTCGGGAATTGTTTCTTCCACCCCGCCCTTAATAAGGTGAAAACGATCGCTGGGAAGCCCGACCTTACTAAGGTTACCGCGAACCATCTCAAGAGAGGCGTAAGCCCAGACATTTGATTCACCATCAACCCGGCTCTCTGGTTTTAGGAAAGCGTTAGCGTGAACACCTTCATGATTGATGTCCTGATCGCTTGGGGGGGGCATGCCCTCAAAGGTGTCATATAGGTATAGCTCTCGTGAGGTGTCGCCGACCAGTTCCAGTGTCATTGCGGCCATCATCGCGCTGCCACCCATCCATACACCGCATTCAACTATATCGCCGGGGATATCCTTGTCGACCACATACCGAACTGCCTTATATAAACCATACATGCGCTCGATCGATGTCATCGTGAAAGGATCGCAAACTTTGTGGATCCGCATGAAATCGTCGTCCGAACAAATATCCGGATCAATTTTTTGCCGGCTACGAACAACCCGGTAACCAAACGGCCGAACGAATAGATCGAAAACACCTCTCATGTCAGCCTAGCCTCTAGTTTCTCAGTAACTGGTCGCGCTTCTCCGCGACCAAGGTATGGAAGCCCACTATGACCTCCGTAGCAGAAATCGTTATTTGAACAGAATATGAATATCCAGAATGGAGGGCAAATCTATACAGATCTCCTATAGTTTCAGAATATTGATTCTGCAAATCATGGCGAAAACATATTATTTAGCATAGGCTGAACATGACGCCCGGAGCCTCTCTTGGAGTCCCTGTCANAACACAGCTCGCACCGAGATTGAATTTGCCTCAAAACACATCATCAATACTCCGTTCGTCTGGATCAAACCAGCGGAAACTNACATTAAGATCTCTTAAGAGACGAAATTTCCTAGCCTTAGTCACCGCGGTTCTGGGAACTATGCCCAACAGNCTGGCACATGCCTCTGTAAAGAGCGAGACAATGTCGTGCGGCCAATCTCTTATATGTTTGCTGGATCAGCTCGTACCGGCAAATGAATTGGCGCTCGACCTGACCAAAGGCACAGCTATCCCGGAGACGGTTGCGCGAAAAAGCACGTTGTTGGAGAATCAGCTTACAGAGCTAATCTATAAAGAAACGGTAATCGATGTGGATGCAATTCGGTCGTACATAACCGAGCAAATCCGCGTTGACTTCGAAAATGCCTTAATCGTAAAAACCAGGGGATGGTACCTGGCAAATACAGAAGCAGCCCTCATAGTGCTTGCAGCTCAGCATAGGTCAGTGTGAATTGTTCACGGATCTCAACGGTTTTCCTGACGGATACATTGCAAATTTTGATCTGTGTATCATAGGTGGCGGCGCGGCAGGGATATCGATTGCGCAGGAATTTGCAGGAATGGAAACATCGGTATGCCTGCTTGAGAGCGCAGCCGAATACCATCATCCGAGTCAAATGCTTTACCATGCTGATCAACAGCCAGAAAAGCGCTCTCGGAGCATAAAAAATGGTATCCATTACGGGGCGGAGGCCATAGATAGCCGCCTCCGGTATTTTGGCGGAAGCACCAATCACTGGGGTGGATACTGTACACCTCTCACGCCTTATGATTTGCAGAAGCGTGATTGGATTCCGGATAGCGGGTGGCCGATAGACTGGGAGGAACTCGTTCAGTTTTATCCTCGCGCTCAGGATCTATGTGAAGCCGGACCGTATATTTATAATGAAACACTATGGTCAGGTCTTAATATCCGGCATTATGACTTCGATCCGCAAAGACTTCAGAACCGATTCTACCAGTTCAGCCCTCCAACTCGTTTCGGACACCGACACGGCCCCGAGTTACAACGGGCATCTAATATCAATGTCATCTTTAACGCTAATGCTATCGAGATCGGACTTTTGGATAATGCCCGATCCGCTGACACCGTTACCGTTAGATCCTTTACTGGCAAAACTGCATTGGTTCGAGCCCGTTATTTCGTTCTAGCCTGCGGTGGTATAGAAAATGCCCGCCTATTATTAGCGTCCGACAATATTGCTAAAGCCGGAGTTGGTAATAGCCGCGATTTGGTGGGGCGTTACTTCATGGACCACCTATACGATACAGTCGGATCTTTATTGGTAACACAGAGGCCCGACCTATTGATGGACCAGTACGCACAAATCACGCCGGATATTCCTCGCCATCCCCTGTCAGGTCCAGAACCCGTTGCTTTTCAAGCCGCGCTTTGCGTATCAGAAAATTTGCAAAGACGTAACGCTACCGCCGGGGCGGCTATACACCTACGTGGCGACTGGGAAAACGCAGATGCGGGAATCCGGGCCGTCTACGAAGCAATAAATGAAAACGAGAGCGACCAAGCCGTTAGCCAGGGAACCCAATTATTGGAAATACTCAGCAATTTGGATACGGCCCTGCCAGAGTTAAAAAACGTTGTCCAAGGAAGATCGCCGGAGCATCTACCAGCTCTATTTTGTATCGCTGAACAGGTCCCAAATCGAGCCAGCCGCGTAATGCTCGATAAAAAACTTGATGAAATTGGTATGCGCCGGATTATACTCGACTGGCGACTAACCTACCAAGATCGGCAAACTTTTGCGCAGATGCCGGCGCTACTCGCCTCCGAATTCGGACGTCTCGGTATAGGACGCGTTTTCACATCGCCTTGGCTGGATGATGAGGCGTTATACCTCTACAGGGACGATTTCTCCCGTATATTAGAACCTGGACGTCATCATTCTGGCACAACACGAATGGGGTCTGACCCAAGCCACGGGGTAGTGAATTCGGATTGCCGACTGTTCGAAGTAGAAAACGTATTTATCGCCGGTAGCTCAGTTTTTCCGACTATCGGGTATGCAAACCCAACTCTAACAATTCTTGCCCTAGCTCTCCGGTTAACCGATCATCTTAAGGGAATACTATGATAAACTGAGAACGACTCAGGCACGGGTTATTTCCTTGATTGCCGGTTTGGGCACCCCGGACAGCTTTGAGACCTCCGCATCCTGTTTCTCGATCGCGCTTCGCGCAAGGTCCATTACATCTTCGGCCCCGAACGGATCGACCAACATCTCGCCAGGAATTCGGCGGTTAGAGCTCAGGCTACCGTCTTCGTACACGACGTTAAAAACCTGAGCGACCGGTTTGGTAGATTTCTTTTTTCTTCCAGCCACGGTCACGCCCCTATAGATTTTATACAAAAACAACCCCGTGTTTGGCGGGGAAAATTGGTAGCGGGAGAGGGACTTGAACCCCCGACACGCGGATTATGATTCCGCTGCTCTANCCAGCTGAGCTNCCCCGCCACGGGCCGGAGGGTATAGGCCGTTGCCCATTTTTCGTCAAGACTTGGGCGCATCGTGANTNCAATGACAGACCGTGAAAATTTGAGCCTGTGCCATACCCCATTTATCTATCCGTAACTTATAAAAGGAGATGGAAAACGTCGCCTTACTCGAGGACAATAGCGCGTTTATCACGCAGCGCCTCGTATCCAACCTCCGCCCAGTAGGCGCTCTCTATCGTAAAAGACACATGCCTGACCTGGCGCCACTGCTCTCTCCGGCGAGACTAGGGTAACAACAGCCGTACGATCACCGTTAAGTTTCAGTGAGGCCGGCACAGGTTCCTGAGTGGAGCGTAATTTAACTGTCACGTTCTTCAGCTCAGCCTCAGATTCGCCTAACCAGTTTACGCCACCGAGATACACAGCCGTTTGTCCCAACGCAGATGCGGGGCCTACCATAACGCGTCGAGATTCCGGTTCGATCCGAATGACGTAAAGCGGCTCCCCTGCGCCGCCGACACCGATTCCTCGGCGCTGCCCAACAGTGAAGTTGATTATACCGTTATGACTGCCAATTATATTACCGTCTAGATCGACAATGTCTCCGGGATCGATTGCTCCGGGCCGGATCCTCGCTACCGTCGCCGCATAATTTCCGTCCGGTACGAAGCAGATATCTTGGCTGTCCGGCTTTGCCGCAACGGGCAGGTTAAACCGTTCCGCATGCGCCCGAACATCGTCTTTTGGTAGCCCTCCCAAGGGAAAGCGCAGAAAATTCGCCTGTTCCTGAGTAGTAGCGAACAAAAAATAGCTCTGGTCCCTAGCCGGATCGACCGCGCGATGTAATTCGGCTTTGGTTTTCCCAACCACATGCTGAATATAATGGCCTGTCGCTAGGGCATCGCCATCCAAATCTCTGGCGGTCTTAAGAAGGTCGCGGAACTTAACCGTTTGGTTGCACAGAACGCAAGGTATTGGGGTTTCACCCCTGACGTAGGAGTCGGCAAAGGCATCGATGACATCTTCGCGAAACTTGGTTTCGTAGTTCAAAACATAGTGCGGAATACCAACGGTCTCGGCTACGCGTTTGGCATCAAAAATATCCTGTCCCGCGCAGCAGGTTTTTTCACTCTTCACTGCTTCACCATGATCGTAAAGCTGAAGGGTCAAGCCAAGAACATCGTAGCCCTCTTCCGCTAATAAGGCAGCGGTAACAGAACTATCTACTCCGCCCGACATAGCTACGACGACACGCGTTGCTGCAGGATTTTTGGGAAGACCAAGGGAATTCATGGCGCGGAATATAGGGCTTTTTTGTAACCCGGCAAGTTGATTAAGTGGAACGAACCCAAACGGCTGTATCGTGGAATACCGCACCGCCATTAGGTTTCGCTGGATCCGCACTAGTCAGTAAATTGATCCCGATACCACCTTCGAATGCCTGGTTTGGCCATATACTCTCAACTACGGCGACCCCACGTTCCAATCCATCAAACGGCTGCGCGAACAACACTAGCTCTCCTAGATCGTTGCCGATACGAACCCTCTCACCATCGGTTACCCCAAGATCGTCGCAGTCTGCGGTATTCAATAAGATAGTCGGCTGATCTTCGTTGACGATTGACGTTTCTGTTTCTGTGAAACTGGTATTCAGATAGTTCCGGGATGGTGCGGTCACTAACCGGAAAGGCCTCGCTTCATCTGCTACGTCGACTATATCACAGTAATCGGGCAAATCGGGTAATTCTGTATGATCTGGCCCTTGCGCTGACCAGTCAGCCCTAAAACGAAACTTTCCATCCGGNTGAGGAAAACCGTTTAGAAAATGGCTCTCCTCGAAGGAAGGCCGAAATTCGATAAACCGCTTTTCTTTTAGATTTTTCGCACTTCCTAGGCCGTTGGTCTGCAGAACCTCATCTATCACGTCCCAAGCCGACATCTCGAAGGCTCGGTGATCCGCTCCGAGTCGACTCGACAATCCTGCAAGCATATCGTGGTTACTACGTGCTTCGCCCAGCGGTTCGAGAATTTTCGGCCCCATTTGCAGATAAGGATGTCCATAGGACGAGTAAATATCATCATGTTCTAGGAACGTTGTGGCGGGCAATACGATATCAGCTAGTTTGGCGGTGTCGGTCAAAAACTGTTCATGAACACAGAGAAACATATCCGACTTCATCAGCCCGGCCCTTACCTTGCCGGATTCGGGAGCGACGACCGCCGGATTAGAGCTTTGGACAAGCATAGCAGTTACAGGAGGGCCACCCGCCATAGGCTCTGCCTCATCGTTGAGTATTGGCCCTAGGCGCGACATATCAAGCTGGCGCACATTCGGATCATCCACTCCGGTGACCAGCGAGGTATTTAGGTTGAAGTTCTGGCCTACTGAGCCGTACAAGCCTCCTCCTCGAAACCTCCATGCGCCCTTAATCGCCGGAAGACAACTCACCGCATGCAAGGAGGAGGCCCCGTTGCGCGACCGAGAAAACCCATACCCCATTCGAATAATTGCGCGATCAGTATTACCATAATCCTTCGCTAGTGCTTCTATATCATAAACGGTAATGCCCGTGATCTTTGCCGCCCAATCGGGATCGCGAGTTTGCAAATGGTGTTCAAGCGCAGCTGCATCATTGGTAAACTTTGTCATATAATTTTGGTCAGCATAGCCATCGCGAAACAACACATGCATAACTGCGCAGGCCAATGCAGCATCTGTTCCTGGACGCGGACGCAAATGGACATCTGCCTGGCGGGCCGTTGGTGTTTTATAGGGATCTATTACGATCAGCTTGGCGCCCCGCTCCTTGCGAGCACGGCTAATATGGGTCATTAGATTGATCTGCGTATAGACCGGATTCCCCCCCCAAACGACGATGAGATCGGCCTCACCAAATTCTCGGGGATCACAGCCTCTTTGCGCCCCGATTCCCGCCACCATACCCGCCAACATGATTGATGAGCATATCGTGTTGTGTTGACGAGAATATCCCATTGCGTTCCGCAGCCCCTGAATACCGTCTCGCTGCACCTTTCCCATCGTTCCGGCATAGTTATATAGCCAAACGGTTTCCGATCCGTAGCGTTGGGTAGCTTTGGTATAATTCTCAGCGACGATATCGAGCGCACTATCCCAAGATAGGGGCTCGAAATCATCAATAGAAGAAGTCGGCGATTTTGTGCCCTTTCGACGCATCGGCTGTTTGAGCCGAGCAGGGTGATGAACCCGTTCTGCATACCTTGCAACCTTGGCGCAAACAACGCCCGCCGTATAGGTGTTTTCATCAGACCCATGCACGCGGCCGATCTTGTTCGGCGACTCTACCTCTATATCCAGCGTACAAGCACTCGCGCAGTCATGCGGGCATACAGAATGAGCGATCTCGAAAGACTTCATACGTTATCCCTAAGCTCTCCAATCGAGTGTATCATACGCAAACGATGTCGAGATGTGCATGACCATATTTTTTTTAAGAAATCACGCCCAAGGGCTTAGGTTCCGATCAACACCATGGAAGGCCGCAGTTTTAACCGACCGTAACCCTCTCGCCCGTCGCCACTGATTTGATGATTGCCTCCAGAACCAGCGTGGCGTGCAGAATTTGGTCGGGGGTCGCTGGGAAAGGATTACCCCCTTCGCAATCTTGAGCAAAACATACCATCTGATCTTTAATCGTTTGTATCCCGGGATACTCATAACCATCCCAGGTTAACGTTTCGTGGGTGCCATCCGTTTTCATCGCGTCAAATTGATTATGTCCATATATGCTGCCCCAGCCCCGTGTACCAAACGCCCGCACTTGCCAGAGATGGCCAGTGGCGGCCACAGTTCCNAAATAGCCTACCTGGCCATTTTCGAAATCCATCAGAATACCGGTCGCGTCGTCGATATCAAAAGGAATAGCGACACGGCGGCTAACAGCAAGCACACTAGACACTCGGCCAAATAAGTTGATGTACATGTCAACCGCATGGATACCAAGTGAAGTCATCCCTCCGACTGGGCTCTCTTCCCTGCTGTCTCTCCATTCACCTGAATACCCAGACATATTCGCCGAAAAGTTACCTTCTATCTGAATCAAATCACCGAGTTCGCCGGAATCGATCTGCTGTTTCAGTTTAATAGCGTTAGGCGAAAAACGCCGGTTATGGCCAATCGCCACTTTCAGCCCTTTAGCAGCAAGTGTGTCCAGCGCTAACCGTGCTTCTCCTCCGGTCAGACAGAATGGTTTTTCGCAGAAGACATGTTTGCCAGCTTCAGCAGCCGCCATTATCTGATCGAAATGTACTGTATGGGGGGAAGCCAAAACTACAGCGTGGACGGCGTCGTCAGCTAATACGTCCTCGTATGTTGCATGAAGCCGGATGCCTGTTTCCGCCGCATAATTCGTAGCCTTAGAGAGCGTGCGGGTAGTACCCGCAACGAACTCTATCGAATTGTTACAATCAGCGACAGAATTGACTAGCGTCCGTCCCCATCGGCCCATTCCTACGATGGCTGCATTGATCATGGCCGTCCCTTAAACTGTTAGTTACTCCGCTGCGTCCCGCGGGACCAGCATGTCATACCAGGGCTTGTTCTCCCGGGTTTTTGCATCGTCTACATGTAGAGCTTTAACTTCGGTGTATTCATTCATCCCCTCTTCACCAAACTCTCGACCAATACCAGACTGCTTGTAGCCTCCGAAGGGCATCTGTTCGGAAAGAAGATGCCAATCATTAATCCAGACCGTACCAGTTCTCATCCGACTCGCCACCNCGCGGGCGCGGTCGAGATCTTCAGACCAGACACCGCCACCGAGCCCGAAAATAGAATCGTTCGCGATCTGTATGGCTTCGTCCTCGTCCTTGTATTTCATGACACAAAGCACCGGTCCGAAGATCTCTTCTTGCGCGATGGTCATATCGTTGGTCACGTCTGTAAAGACCGTTGGTTTGATAAAATATCCGTTGGCTAAATCACTATCGGTAGCACGCTCGCCACCACAGACAAGAGTAGCACCCTCGGTTTTACCCTTCTCGATGTATTCTAGAACCGTTTGCATATGCCCTTCCGACACGACTGGGCCAACCTTGGTTGCCGGGTCGAGAGGATCACCCATCGGCAGAGAGTTGAGCTTCGCCACCATCTGGCTTACGAAATCGTCATGCTGGTCGGCAGGTAGTAGCAGCCGGGTACCTGACTCACATACCTGACCCTGATGATAGAACGACGCGAAGATTGAACCATCGATCGCAATATCCCAATTGGCATCGTGCAGCACAATATTGGCAGACTTGCCACCACATTCCAGCGTCACCTTCTTCAACGTGCCAGATGCCTTCGCCATGATGTCCTTACCGACTTCGGTCGAGCCGGTAAAGGCGATCTTGTCAACGTCCGGATGTGTTGTCAGAACCTCGCCAACCGTATTACCGGGACCGGAAATAACGTTTATTACGCCGGGCGGAAAACCACATTCATCAGCAGTACGAGCCAGCTCCATTGCGGAGAGAGGCGTGTCAGAGGCGGGCTTAAGAACAATTGTGTTTCCAGTACCCAACGCTGGCCCGAGCTTCCACACTGCCATCATCAAAGGGAAGTTCCAAGGTATGATCGATGCGCAGACACCCATTGGTTCGCGAATAGTGTAATTGTAGGATCGTCCGGGGCGCGACATACCTTCAATCTCGACAGGCTCAGAATTGTATTTCTCGGCCATNGTACCGAAATAGTTCATCTGCCTCTGACCTAAAAATGCATCTGCTCCGGTCTTGGCGATAGTGCCACCAGAGTCAAGAGACTCCAAGTGCGCAAAATCCTTCATCCGTTCCTTCATCTTCGCGGACAAAGTACAGATGATCTCGCCTCGCTCCGTACCCGACATTTTAGGCCAAGGACCATTGTCAAAAGCATCTCTCGCCGCCGCAATAGCAGCATTAGTGTCTGCGACACTTGCAACTGGGATATTAGCGATAGCTTCGCCGTTATAAGGATTAAACGTTGGCTTGGTCTCCCCGCCTTCCGCGTCTACAAATTTGCCATTGATATAGAGTTGATAGGTATCCATGTCCCGACCTCTGGATTTCTTTCTGTTGAATTCGTAGGAACTTATCTCAGGCTACATGGACCGTCCATACGGCAGAGCTTCAGACCCGAGGTTGAAAATCTTCTGAGGAATAGGCACGGGGATGCCGGACAGCAATCTGCCGTAACTCTTCTACATTCTGGCAACCGAGCTGGCCGAGAGTCGCGCTTAAATCATCAATAAAAACGTCGATCAAGTGGGCCGGCCCCTTTTCACCCAGAGCAC
Organism: Pelagibacteraceae bacterium; assembly: GCA_002718135.1. The sequence continues at coordinate 52,578 of PBDN01000019.1, forward strand.
CAAGGCTCCAAAGAAAAGATTTGCCAGCAAATGCGGCGTCCGCGCCCAACGCAACCGCCCTGGCTGCATCTACACCTGATCGAACACCGCTATCGTAGATCAATGTGGTTTTTTCGCCCACCCGTTCTGAAATCTCTGGAAGCACATCGATCGGAGCCGGTAAGGCATCGATCTGCCGGCCGCCATGGTTGGTGACAAACAAACCGTCTAGGCCAAGTTCCACAGCCCTCTCTGCATCATCCGGATGCATGATACCTTTCAGGACGAGTGGACCCTGCCACTTATCTCGGTAGAGTTTAATTTCGTCCCAAGTGAAGGCACCACCACTCTCCCGCCGGATGAAGGCAGCGGATTCTGATATACTTAAGCCAGCGTCCATATAGGGTGCAAGCGATGTAAATCGTGGAATTCCATTGCGGCGCAGCGAATGCATCCAATGAGGGGAGCGGATAGCGTCCATTCTAAGGCGCATCGTGAGTTTGAATGGGTTCATTATGCCACTTTTCACTTCGCGTGGGCGCGTCGTGCGAGTCGGTGTATCGACCGTCAACACGAGTACATGGACACCTGCCTCCTTGGCACGGCGCACTAAATCGAGCCCGATCTTGTGATCGTTTTTTGAGAACCTATAGAGCTGTAACCACAAAACATCGGGTGCAATCTCGGCAGCGTGTTCAACGTCGATGCCCGACAGCAATCCAAGCGTATATGGGATATTCGCCAACTGAGCGGCGCGGGCGAGATAGGTCTCTGCCCCGGGGAACGTAGTTCCAGGCCCACCGATGGGTGCGATCCCTATGGGTGCAGCATATGGTTTGCCGAACAATCTCGTATCCGCCGGAGGTGGTGCGACAACCTTACCATAGCGCGGTATCATCTCGACAGCGTCCAAGGCAGCCCAGTTACGTTGAATTCCGGTATCGGCACCAGCCCCGCCGTCAGCATATTCAAACGCAAAATTCGGAAGTCGGCGGCGCGCCCGGTCTCGCAAATCTAACGCGGTTGGAAACCTTCGCTTTAAGGCAAGCTGTTCGAGCGTCGGTATGAAGGCAGGCTTGGCAAAAGTGTTATCGACTGACGAGGCGTCTGGCATCAGGAAATCTTTCTGGTGCAGAATATTCAAAAATTTCGTAACATCATACTCTTATTTTATACCCTTCTGCCATCTCTGATCTTCTGGCTATTTTACCTGTTTGAGACCTTATAATTTATCTATACCAAACCATGAAGGTACCGAAGACTAGCACCGACAATTCTACCGGTGTGTGACTCAAATTTTTCCGATGAAAATCTCTTAGTTAGCAATTTATATACATCTGCCCCAGCAAACAGTCAGCAGGCGCGGGAAGCGTTTGGCAGATAATAGAATTCTGACCACCCTGCATGATGGAAATCGTGCAACCATCGGGACGACTAAAAAGGCTCGCTGACGCAGTCTAAAGTTCGTGGACAAAGCAATTTCCAAGACGGTAGAGTTCGTTGTTCAACTGAATAAATAAATGCTCAAAATGGGTATACTAGCAATGGACAAGGCTTCGTAGAGGTAATTTACTTGGGGGAACAGGGTGAATAGATTGCTCTCTAGATAAACTCGTTATTCATTTATGCTGGAAAGTCAGAAGGGAAATCGATGGCACGAAATCTGAAGTCCTTCAGCCGCCCAAAAGGTGGTACTTTGAAAAAATCTTACGAAATGATAATCGCGAAACGGCGGAAGGGCGCCTTGGAGATCCAGTTTAATCGGCCGGATCGCCTTAACGCGGTGAACGAGCAAATGGCCGAAGAAATCATGCACGCAATGGATGCTGTAGAACTTGACCGCAAAACTGTTGCGGTCGTTCTTTTCGGTGACGATCGGTCTTTCTGCGCCGGCGCTGATCTTGGGGGTTTTCAGGATTTACCGGAAGACCGATATGACAATTATCGCGCTCGCTACAATCAAAGAAAAAACCGACTCTTGTATCGTTTCTTAATGAACTACACGAAACCAGTCATATCCGCGGTAGAGGGGTATTGTCTGGGAGGTGGGTTCGAGATGGCGATGATGGGGGATTTTATCGTTGCCAGTGAAAGTTCTAGCTTCGGCCTTCCGGAGGGTAAACACAGTTTGATACCGGGCGCCGGTGGCACACAAAATCTACCTCGCCTTATAGGCGCACCATTAGCGAAGGAATTGATATGGACGGGCCGACGGATTTCGGGCACAGAAGCTAAGGAATATCGGATAGTAAACCACGTGGTGGAAAAGGGAAAAGCACTTGCCAAGGTGCGAACTATTATCGAGGAAATGAAGGGCGTCGGCCCTCTTGCGACGATGATGACGAAACAATCTGTAAACCGTGGGGTGGACATGACTCTGCAACAGGGGTTCATGCAGGAATCCGACCTAGCTTACATGCTATCTTGGTCGGAGGATCGAGAAGAGGGCCTCAAGGCATTCGCGGAACGTCGCAAGCCCGATTTTAAAGGACAATAGGAAAAGGAAAAAGCATATGGCTCAGAGTTTCCTAAAAGATAAGGATATTTGCATCGTCGCTTACGGCGAGACCAAAATCGAACGACGCGGCGGCCGGTCAGCGTATGAAATTGCCGCCGAGGTAGCAGAGCAGCTTTACAAGAAAACCAAGCTGGGCCCTTCAGACATCGATGGTGTTACCTTTACTGTACCACTCAGCGAGTGCTCTAACCCATTCTGGTCAGGTTACGCCACCGAATATCTCGGTATTTCTGCAAAGTGGTTGCAGACCAGCGATTTAGGCGGTGCGTCAGCAATAGGTAACATTGCCCGGGCTGCAATGGCCATCAAATCGGGATTATGCGAAACTGCAATGATTCTCGGCGTTGATGCACCTTCGACACAGTGGCGAGCATATTACGGTAGTTATCGGAACCAGTTCTGGGATCCTGTCGGCGTTCAGGGACCACCCGGCGCGTTCGGGCTCCTGATGAACCGGTATGAACACCAGTACGGGCTTGATTTTGAGGGTCTCGGCGCCCTCGCCGTAGCACAGCGTAACGGCGCTATTAAAAACCCCAATGCATATGAAAAATTGCGTCAAAAAATCACGGTCGAGGATTACATCAACTCGCGCCAGGTTTCGTCGCCACTTCGTCTTCTCGACTCCGTGATGTGGTGCGACGGTGGCAATGGCCTCATCGTCATGAAAACCAGCCGTGCCAAAAGACTGGGCTTAACCAACCGGGTTTACCCGATCTCATATGCGGAAATATCCAACTATAACTGCGCCAAACAGACGCCAGATATCACTGAAACCGGCCACTCAATCGTTGGCCCACAGGTTCTGAAACAAGCCGGAATGACGTCTAAGGATGTGGACATGTTCCACCCTTATGATGACTTTCTATTCGCGGTGATGCTTAAGACCGAACAGATCGGGTTCGCGCGTAAAGGCCGTGGTTCGCAGTTCCTGAGGGATACTGACCTAGGGCCTAAGGGAGATCTACCTCTTAATACCGGAGGTGGCCAGATAAGTTGTGGACAACCCGGCCTCGCCGGTGGCGGGGTAAACTTAAGTGAAGCAGTCCGGCAATTGATGGGTGAAGGCAAAAGCCGTCAAGTGCCTGACGCCCGTAATGCACTGGTAACTGGTATCGGAGTAATCCCTTATGGCCGCAACTGGGGTACGGCAAACGCTATGGTCTTGGTCAATTAGAAAGCGGAGACGAGAAATGCCAAAGACAGAAATTAAACCCCGTCCACTCCCGAAACCTACTCCCTCAACCCAAGCTTTCTGGGACGGTGCGAAGAAGGGCAAGCTGATGCTACAGTGGGATCCTAAGGCGCGCAAATACCAGTTCTGGCCGCGGGAAAACAGTGTTCATACAGGTAGGCGAAATCTTCAGTGGAAAGCGACTTCAGGGAGAGGTGAGCTTTATTCATACACCGTCACCTACGTGCCAACACCTGGCTTTGAGAACCGTGTACCCTACGTGATCGGTATGGTGGAACTGGACGAGGGCGTCCGGATTATTGCGAATATGTTAAACTTGACACCCGAAGATGCTGAGATCGGCATGCGAGTAAAGGTCGCATGGGAAAAATTAAGCGATGAAATTACTTATTTCGCGTTTGAACCCGATAAACGGCCACCCAGAAAGGCCAAGGGTAAAGCTGGTTTAAAGAAAAAGTAGCCTAAGGTGAAGCTTGCAACCCTAATTCAGGATTGCGCACTGCGCCATCCCGACAGGGAAGTCATGGTCTGCGGTGATCGACGTCTTTCATTTGGCCTATTGAATACAAATGCTAACCGGTTAGCAGACGCATATGTCGCTCGCGGAATGAAGAAGGGGGACCGTATAGCGATGTTCCTGCCAAATAGTGCGGAACTTATTGAAGCTATGTGTGGGGTCGCAAAATCCGGTGGGATCATTGTTCCAATTGCTGTCCGGCTGGCAGCCGCAGAAGTTGCTCATATCCTTGGTGACTGTTCGCCATGGGCAGTTTGCTACACACCGGCGCAGCGGGACATCGTTCATTCGGCAATCAAACAGCTAGAGAATCCACTTCTGGTCGTTTTCGATGGCGAAGCAGGGGAAGACGAGATCACTTTCGACCAGCTAATGTCGGAGGGCCGAGATATTCCCCCTCCGCCTTTATCAGCAGACGAAGACAATCTAATGCTGGGATATACCTCTGGGACGACCGGTCGGCCCAAGGGTGCTCTAGCCACGAATACCGCGCTTGTATTGACCGGCGGCTTTATGAACCTCGCGGAGTGGGAACTGACGCCAAAGGACCGCATACTCGCAACGACGCCAATGGCGCATCGAACCGGTCTTGGTCGAGTCGCTAACGCCGTTTGCTGCGGCTGTACAGTGGTCATCATGGATAAGTTCGATGCCGTCGCGGCAGTGGACCTGATTGAGAAGGAGAAGATTACCGTCATTGGCCTAGTTCCCACCATTGCTCGAATGCTAATACCGGAAATTGAGAAACGTCCCAAAGCATTGAGATCGGTGAGGCTTATGGTGGCAACCGGTGAAGCTTTTCCTGTTCCAGTAAAGAAACGGTTGGCCGCAGTGGTGCCGAATATAGGCTTGTATACATTTTTTGCCCAAACAGAGGCGGGGTTCATCACAGGACTAAGGCCTCACGAGCAGGCCTCTCACCCCGAGTCATGCGGCCGTGCAGTGCCCGCTGTCGAAGTCCGTATCGTCGATAAAGACTTTAATGATGTAGCAACTGACGTGGTGGGCGAGATAATCTGCCGTTGCGGCCCCCCTGGTATGATGTCGATGCCGGAGTACTGGAATAATCCCGCGGCGACACAGGCCGCTATCCATCATGGGTGGCTCCGCACCGGCGACCTCGGACGTATGGACGCAGACGGATATATCTACTTCGTCGATCGCGCTAAGGACATGATCGTGTCTGGCGGACTTAACATCTACTCCCGGGAAGTGGAGGATGCGTTGGAGGCGCATCCTGCGGTGAACGAGGCTGCGGTAATCCCCATTCCCGATGAAGAATTTGGTGAATCGGTCTTTGCTTACGTGACCCTGTACGAGGGCAAAGACGTGAAAGAACAAGATCTTATAAATCACTGTCGAAGCCTTATAGCTAGCTATAAGAAACCCAAATTCGTCCGGAAAATTGATACCTTGCCACGAAATAGCACTGGCAAAGTTGTCAAGATGGCCCTTCGCGAGAGTGCACTTGCGGAAACAAACGGAAACTGATGGAACTTCTTCTCAACGAAGAACAAACGTTGGTACGAGATAGCGCCGCCACCTTCACCGAACGGCAAGCTGGCGCGGAGCGGCTACGAGGTATGCGAATTTCGGAAACGAAGGTTGATGTAGATGTTTGGCGCCGGATCGCCGATGCCGGATGGCTGGGAATCCTCGCATCGGAGGCAGAAGGCGGACTTGGGCTTGGATTGACTGAACTTTGTCTTGTCGCCGAGGAGCTTGGTAAGGGGCTCATCCCCGAACCAGTTGCTACTGTAGCAGCCGTCGCCAAAGCCATGGAAAGTGATTGCCGGCACGTCATCAGTGGTTCTGTTCTCGTTATGCCAGCGCTAATGGAAGGGGCCCGAACCATCGGCGACGAAACGCCTACCGTGATTGCAGTTCGGACTGGAGACATAATAGCGCTTTCTGGCATCAAAACCGGAGTGCCTATCCCGGGCGATGCGAGACAATTCCTCCTATCCGCTACCGCGCCAGAGGGTGTCATCCTCGCGCTAGTGGATGCAGACGACGTAGAAATTACCCAAAAAGCAACTACGGATGGAACGTCGATCGGGTCAGTCATCTTAAACCAATCAGCGGCATCCCTTGTTGTAGAGCCAAAAGAAGCACCTGCGCGGATTGCCCATCTTTTGGACGCACTACACCTCTCTAACGCAGCGGAACTTCTTGGGGTGATGGAAAAAGCCCAGATTATCACGGTCGAATATCTTAAGAATCGAGAGCAGTTCGACCGACCAATCGGGTCTTTTCAGGTGCTGCAGCACCGCGCTGTCGATAATCTGTGTGCCATCGAGATGTGTCGCTCGCTTATTTATCAAGCTGCTCGCGCTATGGATGAAGTGGGAGGCGAACCTGGGCTCGCGTCTGCAGCTCTATCACGAAGTGCGAAATCCTCCCTCGAGGTTTGCAAATCTGCCTTGCAGATGCATGGCGGTATTGGTTTTACTGATGAACACGATATCGGACTATGCCTCAAGCGAGCCGTGACGCTTGTAGCGCGTTACGGCAATGCCGGGTTGCACCGTAAGCGCTATGCAAAACAGACAAAAGCGCAAGAATGAGCGTTCAATTGCCCTTTAATCTCCATCACCGTAAAAAGTAAACAGTTTTCGAGGATTATATTTAATGCCTGATCAGTCATACCGTACATTTCTCCATAATCTTGAACAGCAAGGCGAGCTGGTGCGGTTCACTAAAGAAGTTGACCCAGCCCAGAACATGGCGGCTATTGAGTGGAAGACATTCAATGAGTTAGGCAAAGCCAGCCTTTTCACTAACCTGAAAGGTCACAAGGGCTGGCAGGCGGCGAGTCAAATTCTTGCCGACCGAAAAAAATGGGCTATTGGGCTCGACGTGAGCGAAGAAGATATTCTTGACGAGATCAGTAATAGGTTGAAGAACACCATTAAGACCGTTGACGTGGATGCCAGCTCGGCGCCGGTTCAGGAAGTCATTTTCAAGGGCGATGACGTAAACATTTTCGACGTACCAGCAATGATGACATCAGAAGATGATGGCGGGCGTTACTTTGCGTCGGGTATGGCAATCGTCAAAGACCCCATAACCGGCATTCGCAATATGTCCGTTCATCGGCAGATGGTTTTGAATGAGCGGGAGACTGGATTTATCATGGTTCCACGTCAGGCCAAGCGTATTTACGACATGTACGTGGCTGAGGGGCGCGGGATGCCTGTGGCCATGGTCTACGGAGCGCATCCTGCTATTTTTTATGGATCCGGTTTCACTACGTCTTATGGCAAGGATGAATTGGAAGTGGCGGGCTCACTAATGGGCGAAGGCGTGCGGATGGTGAAATGCAAAACTATCGATATTGAGGTGCCGGCCGAGGCTGAAATGGTCTTAGAAGGCGAAGTCTTATTCGACAAACTGGTTCCGGAGGGACCATTTGGCGAAATCCCCGGTACCTATGCCGAGGCGACACACGCCAACGTATTCCGGGTTAACTGTATGACCCGACGCAGGGATCCTATTTTCTATGCAGTACACTGCGGTTACCCAACGACTGACACCCAGGGTACGATGGCGCTGGGGATCGAAATCGCGACTAAAGAACAGCTTAGAAATGTGGAAGGGGGGCTCGACCTGATAGATGTCCGCTGCCATCCATCAGCGGGCATGATGATGTTAGTTCTTAAGATTCGGCCACGTGTGGAAGGCCAAGCCAAAACAGCGCTTATGGCAGCATTGTCAGGTGCCTATCTGCACCCGAAACTCGCCGTCGCTGTCGATGATGACATTGATGCAGATGATCTAAGACAGGTCATGTGGTCGATGACCACCCGCGTTCACGCTGAACGCGATATTGTAATGATCCCCAATACCCGTGTTTTCGCGCTGGATAATATTTCGCCGGTCGTGCCAGGTCAAAACAGCTTCCACCGGATAGGTACCAAGTGGATGATCGACGCTACTAAACCAGCAATTACACAGGGAGAAGCCCGGGAACAGTTCGAACGTGCCATGCCACGTAATTTCGATCAGGTCAATTTAGACGAATTTCTTCCATAAAATGCCCTCTTTGTTTTGCGAATTGTCGGACTTCAATAAAGTAGGCTTACTTAGGTTCCTGAAAAATAAAATCTCAAAACAATCGGAGCACCTGATATGACGGCCTCACCGATCTGGATTACTGAAGCCGACGTGGTTCGTCTCATAAATCTGCCCGATGCGATAAATGCTCTTGAACGTACACTCCCTCTAGAAGCTCGAGATCACGCAGCAAGTATGCCAAAAACTCACCTAATGGTCGGTTCCAACGACGCGATGCATGCCATCGGCGGCGCTGTATCGGCTGAAGGAATCTGCGGTTTCAAAACTTGGATAAACGTTCAGGGAAAATCTGAAACTACGATGACGCTATTCTCGCTGAGAGATGGTACTTGTCTCGGTGTGATAGAAGCGACAGCTCTGGGACAGATGAGAACAGCTTCCGTCACTGGTGTGGGGACAAAACGCCTTGCCCCAAAAGGCGCAGATACGATGGGGATAATAGGCACCGGCAAACAAGCACTGCCCCAGATTGCCGCTGTTCATGCAGTGCGACCACTGAAGGAAGTACGGGTTTTTAGCCGTAACCCGGAAACGCGCCAAAGCTTTGCAGAGAGGGTTACTGCGTCTCTAGGAATCCAAACACTTAGCGTCAATACGTTGGGAGAGGCAGTTAAAGACTCACCGCTCGTAACCTTGATCACAAATTCTACGGAAGCATTTCTCACTTCGGATATGCTAGCAAAAGGCAGCCACCTCAATGCTATGGGTGCTATTGTTCCGTCACGTGTGGAATTCACGGATGACGTTTTTGATCGTGCTGATCTTATCTCCGTAGATTCTATCCAAAGTGTGCGCGATCTTTCGACAGAATTCCGGGCCCATTACGGTGAAGACGATAACGCTTGGAAAGATGTTCATACAATTGCTTCTGTAATTTCAGAAAACAAAACGCGTCCGGATGGGGCGGACATAACATTATTTAAAGCAATGGGCATGGGACTGTCGGATCTCGCGCTTGCAATCGACGTATTAAACCGCGCCCGTGCCGAAAATCGGGGACACAAAGTACCGGAGCGGGTCAAACTGCCGCCTCAATTAATATAGGAATTATATTGGTGGATTTTGATGTGATCGTTGTGGGANGCGGCAGTGCGGGGCTTGCGGCAGCAATCTCTGCAACTGAGAACGGCGCATCCACGCTGATGATTGAAAAAAACCCCGAACTTGGCGGAACGTCCGGATGGTCGGTCGGATCAATTACGACCAGCGCCTCTCCGCACCAACGGGATTCTAACATTTACGATACGCCGGATCAGCACTATTTAGATATGGAGTTATTCCACGCCGAACGTCTGAAGGGCCGCGATAATACAAAGCTACGCCGTATACTAGTTGATAATATGCCGCCTACATTCGATTGGTTACTGTCACTAGGTTTAGTTTTTTACGGGCCAATGCCCGAACCTCCCCATACCCAGCCGCGTATGCACAACATCCTCCCGAATTCCCGGATGCTGATTCACCATTTATCGAAATATGCAGCATCTTTAGGTGTCAAAATTTGTCGCTCGACCCCCCTACAAGACCTGATCGTTAACGATGGCTGTGTAATCGGTATTATTGCCAACGGCCGAGAGATCTACGCCCGAAATGGCGTTATATTGGCGGCGGGCGACTTTTCCTCAAACAACATTCTTAAACAAAGGTACATGCCACCGCACATGGCTCGGGTCGACGGCTTCAATCCGAGTAGCACTGGCGACTGGCATGATCCCGTTGTCGCTCTAGGTGCGCATGTGTTGAATGGTGATGTTGCTCTCGGTCCGGAAATTCGCTTCAGACCGCCGACAAAGATGACACTTGTGAGAAAACTCCCGCCGTGGCTCTGGCTGGCGCGCGCCGTTAGGTGGTCGATTGATCAACTTCCGCCGAGGATACTACGGCCTTTTGTTATGGGTTTTCTTACGACAGCGCTTATGCCATCGCTAGATCTTTATCGTCAAGGGGCATTGCTGATCAACCGCAACGGCGAGCGCTTTACAGACGAAACCGCCAATCCGTCCAATGATATGCCGGACCAGCCAGAGGGTGAAGCGTTCATAATCATGGATGAAGATCTATCACAGTCCTTCCAAACATGGCCTAATTTTATTTCGACCGCTCCGGGAATTGCCTATGCCTACCTAGAGGATTATCGCCACAATCGGCGAGATATATTTTTTCGCGCCGACAGCTTATCGGAACTAGCTACTCAAACCGGTATGGATCCAATAAAATTGGAAGCATCGGTCTCCGAATACAATTCGACAAACGCCAGAGGCGAGAGGAGACCCTGCGTAACGCCTCCCTTCATCGCACTCGGGCCGGTTCAAGCCTATATAATGACGTCGGATGGGGGTCTTGCCGTGAGCGAAAATTTACAGGTGCTAGGAGAGAATGATCGTCCTATTCCTGGCCTTTATGCAGCGGGTTCGACGGGTCAGGGCGGCCTGCTTCTAGAAGGCCACGGCCATCATCTTGGTTGGGGGTTTACCTCGGGGCGGATCGCAGGCCGACATGCGGCTGTTGCCGGACAGAAACGCCCCAATCTACCTGCTCACTAACCTTAGTCTTCAGTCTGATGCCATCGATTCCTCATCTTTCCGAGTAGCCGCGCCGTCGCTCAACAGAACGCATTTGCCACGGCAGTTCAACAGATCGCTGAGCCACTAAATAATTTTCCTCCGATCATTTTGTCATCTTCGGTAGTTCTATGTTCCAGGCGTCATAGGCGTAAACCCAGTCGGGATCTGTCTTCTCGCGCATAAACTCGTTTAAATGAGAGGTCTTTTGGACTTTAGTCGTGCGAGGCTTGCGCGCAGCCTCAAACTGGCGGAATGCTCGTGAAAGGTCATCAAGACCGCCATTCGCCACGCACCGGGAAAGCACAACGGAGTCCTCTAACGCGTTGGCTGCCCCCTGNGCCATATAAGGCGTCATCGGATGACAGGCGTCACCCATCAAGACAACATTTTCTTCCGACCACTTAGGCAGCGGGTCACGTTGAAAGATCGCCCATTTGTGGACAGAGGGGCATGCATCTAATACAGCGCGAACATCGCTATGAAAATCTGAAAAAGCCGCGCGAAGTTCATCGACGTCTCCAGTCTCCGACCATGACTCAATCTGAAAATCTGGTTCCGGCTGACTGGTTGTAAAATAAATTTCATCTCGGGCTGCATTGACATAGTAAATAACAATGTGACGGTCCGGCCCCCACCATTTAACGCAATCGTCTAACAGTTGGTAACCATTCATCAAATTTGCGGGAAATGCTGTCCGATAGGCTAGGCGTCCGGTAAAGTGAGCCTCTTCTCTTCCCAGCATCCAGTCACGCACAGGAGAGTGAACCCCATCCGATGCGATCACAGCATCGCAAGTGATAGTTTCGTCATTCTCGAATATCAGCTGCACCCCTTTGCCGGCTTGATTGATACCGCACAACTTATGTGAATAGCGGATGGTTTGGTCCGGGACTGCGCCATGAAGCGCGGCATGTAAATCACCTCGGTGCATCAAAATATATGGGACGCCATACCGTTCAAACGCATCTGGTCCTAGTGGGTGATCATTTGTCAGATACCCGGTATCGTAATCTCTGTTGCGCCAATGCGGGGGCTCAAATGCGGATTGCCGGATCTGATCTCCCACACCAATCCCGTATAATACTCGCATTGCATTGGGGCTCATCTGAATACCGGCGCCAATCCGAGTAAAGGCAGGTGCCTGCTCGAATATCGTGGTCTCGATACCAAAACTGCGAAGACAGCAAGAAACTGCCAAGCCGCCTATACCGGCACCGATAATAGCTATCGAGGGCTGTGATATCGTCACTGACCCCACTCCAATAATATCGAGAGAGAGATATTAAGAGATAGCAGGTAACAACCTCTCTTTAGACAAGATGCAGGAAACAAAGAGATATCTCTCATTTCACCTATCCGATTAAACGTTTTCGGTAACTCATTCATATCGCTCGTCACTACATTATCAGAACTGACTTACCAACAATCTTCCTCTCTTCAAGCATCTTGATACCATCCATATAGTCTTCAAAGTTCAGGCGGTTCATAATGTTCGGATCAATCGTGCCAGCCAACAGTAGATCGTATAGAGCCGCTTGAGCGTCACCCACAAGAGGAGAGCCGGCCTTGATGTAGTAATTGACAGTTGAACCTACTACCGAAATGTTTTTGAGCAGTAGATAATTAGTCCGTATTGACGGGATAGTACCAGACGTGAAACCGGATACGATCACGCGACCTTCGTTTGCAACAGCACGAAGCGTTGCATCGAAAACCTCCCCTCCTACTAGATCAAATGCAAGATCAATACCGTGCTTATCAGTCACTGACATTACTTGCGACCGAATACTATCTTTTAAATCCTCGACACTCAGATCGATTATCGCATCTGCACCAGCTGCTATTGCGCCGTCCGCCTTCGACGGTGTCGTGAGCCCTGCCAGCACTATCTTCGCCCCCAGCGCTTTGGCCAGACTGACCGAAGCTAGTCCGACGCCGCCAGAGGCACCATTTATCTGGACAACTTCGCCTGCTTGTAATTGCCCTCGGCGGGTCAGTGCTAGGTAAGCCGTCAGGTAAGCAAGCCCCATAGCTGCCGCAGCCGTGTATTCGACGCCATCTGGCAAAGAAAAAGCGAGATCCGAAGGACAGACTACTTTTTCCGCCATCCCGCCGTGAATCACATGGGCAATCACGCGATCACCTACCTTGTGAGTGGTTACTTTGTCTCCAACAGCCTCGACGAGGCCCGCCGCGTCTTTACCTGGGGTAAATGGCGGTGGCGGGTTGTTCTGGTACTTCCCATCCAGAGATAGCAAGTCGGTAAAATTAACGCCGCAAGCCTTTACATCGACTAGGATCTCATTTTCACCCGGCGTCGGATCGGGCACCTCTGCAATTGAGACGCTGCGGTTGGAGGTATCAGTGATAACAACGGCACGCATAGTTCTTCTCCTATTATTTTATTCGAAACCAAGTCAGTCATTCGTCCTTAGTCTCTGAGAACAGGGTTCTTCGGAGCAGTAGACCCCGAAACATCCTCGCGGCATCCCTTTGGGTTATTCCGGCGACACCCTAGGCCAGTTTCATCGATATCCCACTCTTCGGATTCGATCGATTTGAATATAGTTTCCAATTAAAGTGAGTTGTATTCGGCTATCAACATTACTTGTCTTCCTATCGGTAAGATTCTATTCGCAGAATAAACCAGAGGTTTGGGTGGTGCAAAACACCCCATGAATCCGTCTGTCATATCATTGCCTTGTGGCAGGCACTACACGGCGTTTATTTTGACTCAATAGATTAGATTTCAAAACAACCCGCGACCATAAAATAAGACTGGATACATGATCATGATCCCCTCCGGTANAATTGGCGACATTACTTGGCACCGTATCCTGGAAGAAGAGAGGCCGGAATTCGAGATAGGTTTTCTGCTGCCCGACGCTACCCCGGAGGCAATCGCTCCCTACCGCGACTGGATGGAACCCAAATTCCTTGAGCCCGGCACTGACAAGTTGGTTATGGCAACCCAGTCCTACGTTCTTAAAAATCGTCACCACACAATCCTAATCGACTCCTGCGTCGGCAACGATAAGGAACGTCGGTTCTATCCTGACTGGTCTGGGCTATCGGGGACGAATTACATCGATAATCTAGCATCTATCGGGCTCTCCGTTGACGACATAGACTTCGTCATGTGCACCCATCTACATGCCGATCACGTAGGCTGGAACACTCGACTTATAGATGGGCGCTGGGTACCAACGTTTTCTAATGCACGTTACATATTTGCTGAGACAGAATTTGAATTCTGGTCCGAGTTGAATAAGAAGGGCAAGAAATATTCCGACGGATGCATAGACGACAGCGTACTGCCAGTGGTGGAAGCTGGCCAAGCGGATATCGTCTCTGACGACTACGCTTTCAACGATAATATTTGGTTCGAGAAAACCCCTGGTCATACCCCCGGGCACGTCAGCATTCGTCTGCGCTCGGACGGCGAAAACGCTATTGTGTCAGGCGACGTTGTGCACACACCGATCCAATGCCGCGAACCGGGCTGGAGTGCGGTGGGCTGTTCAGACCGAGTGCAATCGGCTGAAACCCGCAAACAATTCCTGGATCGTTACTGCGAGACCGACACGTTAGTGATGACAGGGCATTTTCCATCGCCGTCCGTCGGACGCGTCTGCCGGCGCGGAAATGGGTTTGGGTTCTCATTTTCGGAATGATAAGCTTCCCGTAACAGGTGCTGGTATTAAGCCAGACAGGGGAGGGGGAATTTAATGCTGCATAAAACTATCGGGCAAATTCTGCCCGAAACCGCTGAAAAATATAGTCACAAAACCGCCCTGATCTGCGGTGATCAAAGTTTCTCGTTTTCCGAACTCGACCGGCTCAGCAATAGGGTAGCGAGTAGTCTTGCAGAAATCGGAATCACATCCGGCGACAGGGTGACACTTTATGCCCAAAATGGCTGGGAATGGATCGTAGCGTATTACGGTATCGCAAAGACCGGCGCTGTATTGAACCCAATCAACGTTATGCTCACGCCAAATGAAGTAGCCTATGTGGTAAAGGATTGCGGTGCCAAGGCGCTTTTCACCACTAGCGATAGGGCTACTCCGATACTTAAACTCAAAGAAGACATCAACCTACAAGAAATCATCACTTTTGGCGATAGCACTCCAGACGGCGCGTTGGCCTTCGACGAACTAATTGCCTCCGGAAACGACTTATTTGACTTAGTCCCAGTCGACGCCTCGGAGCTCGGTAAGATTTGCTACACGTCCGGTACCACCGGGTTTCCTAAGGGCGCGATGCTTAGCCATCGCAATGTAGTACTCAATGCCGCCATGACGGCAGCTATGAACATGCGCGTCGCTGACGATGTGCAACTCACCGCATTACCCTGTGCCCATGTGTACGGTGCCGCCATCATGAACCTCTGTTTTCTGTTCGGTAGCACATTCGTTGTGATGGAACGATTTGAAGCAACGGAAATGCTCGACGCCATCCAAATTCATAAGGCAACGGTAATGGACGGTGTGCCAACAATGTATTTGTATATGCTGGCCCACCCTGACTTCGATTCATACGATCTCTCGTCTCTTACCCGTTCAGTTGTTGGCGGACAGACCATGCCATCCGCTAAATCCCTGGAGTGGGAAGAGCGAGCCGGCAACCCACTACTTGAACTGTGGGGAATGACTGAGCTGGCAGGACCCGGGGTCATGCAGCATTCTTATGGTGAAAACCGTCTGGGCTCAGTAGGAGTGGAGATGCTTTATGTTCGGGCTCGGATTGCTGACGCCGAGGACGCGTCTAAAACTATGCCCAACGGCGAAGTCGGCGAACTGATGATCGCCGGCCCCCTCGTTATGCTTGGTTATTTTGGCAACGAGGACGCTACGAGGGAAGCGATCGAACCAGACGGATGGCTCCATTCAGGAGATCTGGCTAAAATGGACGACGACGGCTATATTTTCGTTGTCGACCGCAAGAAAGATATGATACTGACGGCGGGTTACAATATTTACCCGGCAGAAATCGAACGTGTGATTTCTAGCCATGCAATGGTTGCTATGGTCGGCGTTGGCGCCAAAGAAGACCCCGAAAAAGGCGAGGTCGCGAAGGCCTATGTGGTACTGAAACAAAACGGTACTGCTACGACGGAGGACATAAAAAAATACTGTCGCGACCATCTCGCCGCCTACAAGGTCCCTCGCGAGGTACAAATCGTTTCGGATTTGCCAACCACATCAACCGGCAAAATTCTAAGGCGGGAACTCCACACTCTGGATGGCGAAGCCGCTACAGGTGTTGATTAGAAGTTACTTATTAATCGTTAGAAATCAACGGGGTCGACACTTGGTACCCGTATATTTTGGTCAATGAGCTTCAATAGTTTACCGGCTATGTGTCTACCCCTCGCTCGCCATGAAGCGCTATTATTGGACGGGTATAAAATAGTGAGTAACCGCTATGCAAATTACCAAAGATTTCTTTCTGTGCAAAAATGGAAAAAAGGAGGCGGCATCGTGCTTGAAAGCGTCGAATGTAAAAGATGTACCAAAACAAAGCCAAGTGAGATGTTCTGGTATTCCAAAAAACAAAACCGCCCCACTAAGTGGTGTAAGGCATGCCTCTGGTCTGACCATTGGCGTAAAATTAATGGGCGAAGTTTATTCTCTAAAGCGGCCGAGGATTGCCTGAGTGAGATTTACCACTTCCTCGGCAGCGAGGAGCGCATCGAAACGTTCATTCACGAAATCGAACACGCCGTTCGTCAAAAGTCTGCTAAAAATTACAATTACGTAGCTATAAGGCTCGGCCGGTCCATTGAGTTCTTGACGTTTGTCTTGTGCGATTTTCACGGTGTTAAGACCGATGAGATGGCAAAAAACATCATTAATGCTAGACAAAAAATAGAAGAAATTGAGAGCAAGTACGCTGCGCTTCTCGACAAAAAAGACAAATTCGAAACAGATGACCGAACAGAAGTTCGAAATTCCTTTAAGAATATTATCAATAATTTAATCGAGTTCGAGATCGAAATAGCCGGGGGAGAGATCAGCGTGCAGAGCGGCGAAACATGGCCCTCTACTAGAGCCCTACTTAAACGTATCGGCAAAAAGACAGGAAAAAAGGAACAGGCTAACAGCTGTGTAAGTGAGGTCACATCGTTCATGAATGATTATCGAAATATAGCGGCGCACGCTGATTGTCGGGGACTGGGCAAACAGGAACTAAGGCGAAGTGACACGAAAAATATGATCGTTCAATATGAGCTTGTCCTAAAAACTTTCGCCGAGTTAGTCGGTCGTATACAAAAGTGAGGGACCTCTCCTGAACTCCTCTCATCATCATTAAGGACTCCCATCAACGTCGCCGTGTATTCGTGATCAGTAAAGTGGATCCAAAGGTGTCATACCAAACCTCACACTCCGACCTGAAAACCAAACAAAGAGCCCTGAGAGAAGGCTTCCCGGAAAACATGGCACTCCGCGTCCACCGGTCGATAAGCTGGATTGGTCGAGCCGAGAACGCGCGACAAGATCCTGATGGCCAATTCTTGTTTCTCTGGATTGCATTCAACGCTGCCTACGCAGACGAGGATGAATTTCAATCCATACACCTAGGAGAGCGAGCATCGTTTGAGGACTTCTTCCAGAAAACAGTGGACCTCGACGCTGACAACCGGGTCTATGATGCAATATGGGAGAGCTTTTCCGGCCCTATACGCCAGTTGATGAATAACAAGTATATCTTCAACCCCTTCTGGCAGCATCACAACGGGATTGACGGGTATCATGACTGGGAGTCGCGGTTTGCCGCATCTATCCGGGCTTTTAATCGGAGTTTAACAAGTCGGGATACGGCGCGCATCCTCAGCTTTCTTTTCGACAGGCTCTATGTTCTTCGCAATCAAATGATGCACGGTGGCACGACATGGAACAGCTCGGTGAACCGCGACCAGGTCAAAGACGGTGCGTCTATTCTGAGTTTTCTGATACCATTGTTCGTGGATGTGATGATGGATAATCCGAATGAGAATTGGGGCCGTCCGTTTTATCCTGTGGTTGAATAGCACTTGTGCCCGGGTCGGTTATTTTGTCTCCGATACACAACCTTATCGGGTAACTTGCCTGAATAGGCCACTCTTTAAGGAGAATGGAGACCAATGATCGGTTCTATTATCACGCTCGAAAACCTCTATTTAAACGTCCCCTTCGCAGCCAAGGATGCCGCAAAAGAACTAGGTGCCAAGTGGGATGATCCAAATCATCTTTGGTTTGTCCCTCCTGGCCTTGATCCCCTTGGGTTTCGAAACTGGTGGTCCTTCCTTCGTCCCGCCTTCCCGGATAAAGACAGGATAAAGGCTATGGGAGGCAAGTTTCACCCGGGCATTAAAGCCTGGTATGTGCCCGCTAAATTCGACTATGACGAATTTAGAGAGTGGTGGCCGAAGGACTGCCTCAAGTACCTATTCAATGACCGATTTGCGGCATACTCCCGAATGACGGGAGGTGGTCAATCATCTGTATTTTTTGGTTACGATCTTACAAACAACGCTGAATGCGCAATCAAACTTTATGACCAAGGCGCCGAAGAAGATGGCGAGACAACGGTAGCGTTTGAACGGGAACTTGACGCTCTATTGCAACTAGACCACCCCAATATTCTGCCAGTATTGGATTGGGGCCGACATGATCACTCCGGTCAATACTTCATAGTTTCACCATGGATGCGCTGGACCCTCGACGACCTTTTGAATGATGCGGAGACCGTGTACCGCGCTGTGTATCCAATGATTTGCGAAAATTACGAGTTGGAAATGTCGGAAGATGAATTTCTAAACTTTATGATTAATGACGACAGCGGGGACGCTTGGTTGGAAGCCTCGGATGAGGGCATTTTAGGAGACGTTCTGAAGGGACTTAGCTATGCCGCTGATAGCTCCATCATTCACCGCGACATTAAGCCAGCGAACATATTTATCGATGTTTCGTATAACCCGGATGTGGCACCGGATCTCGACGGTGAAACTGACTTAGAAAGGAGGCTCGAGGCGCTTATCAAAGCAGGAAAAGAAAACGGCTATGTCACTTATGAGGACGTAGCTTACGCCCAGGGAGAAGACAAAGAGTTCGATACAGCGCTCGACTTTTATTCGGATCTAATTATGCAAAACATTGAGGTTCGAGACCGCTTAACCGACACGACCCTGATCGCGGATTTCGGAGCCTCAAAAAATTGGTCTCTTGAGGGCAAAAAACACGCGACCATGGTGCATTTGAGAACCGAGCCGTGGACACCACCAAGAACCGATGCCGAATTATTTTTCGAGCGTACCTGGGACGGCTATGCTTGGGGCGTACTCGCAATAGCTGGCCTGTGTGAGGAGATACCCGAGACCCGCGAAGATATTGACCGACTTCTTGATGGTCGCTTCAAGGAAATGGTCGGAGAAAATTTGTGGGAGTTTGTGTCTCGAATTTTGCACGTCGATCCTGATAGGCGCCCTGCAGACATCAAGGCAGTCGCCGATGAGCTTGCAAATTTGAACGATACTCGCAGAGAGGCTATCGGGGCATAATATCTGCCGCATATCTGCCGCGTAATTACCGGCGGTTTCTCTCTAAATTTCGCCCCACCGTTGAAAGATGACAAACTTCGGCAGCGAACGCATAATTCGGCGAGAGCGGTTTGCCGTACTGGTGTTACATTCTCTATCCGACCAGATATCGAGCAACTATTCTGAACTGAATTCATAATTTCAACGGGAACAAACGTGCCGGAAAAACGAAATATCCTGATCCCTGACGGTACGATCGCCCTACTCCAGATGAGTGTCCGTCCAGGCGGCTACAATGATGAGACCCTTTGCCTTGAAGCCGGTTTCGGCACTCAGGCCAAGAGCGGGGCAATCTATTTAAGATCAAAAGTGAAAATACTTGCCGGCTCTCATAAGGAAAAAAGTTTTAGTGTTCCGATTGGGATCTTTAGCGATAAAGGCGATCAATGGCGCGACCGTGGGCGCGAACTTGTCAGGGAAATACTAAACTCATCTCAAGGTTTATCAGCCTCTGATAATTCCCGACGTGCTGTTGCTGGTCGAATAATTAAAAGCTACAGCATTCTCGACGGGATATGTTTCGTCGGTGTCGTCGGCGTTACTAAAAATCAGCGCGGAAAAGAGGAAAACAACATTTCACGGGTGTTGAACGGCGACCATGAGGAATATCAGGACCTGGTCTCCAGTAAGAAATTCGTGCCGGCCAGAAAAATTCCTCCGCCCTCTGAGCCCAGTTCTCCGATGTGGCGACGTTAGAGGAAAAGAAAAATGCTCTTACGCCCAAGACAGCAGGAATTTTTCGAGAGGGCCATCGATGCTCTTTCTAAGAACGACAATACTTTAGGTATTGCTCCANCTGGAGCGGGTAAAACTATTCTATTTTCGCACCTGCTTGGCCATTTAGTCAGGGGCGGGCCAGACAAAAAAGCGCTCGTCATAGCTCATCGCGATGAATTAACAGAACAAAACTCTTCGAAGTTTCGGCTGATTAACCCCGATCTCGACGTCTCAGTCATAAATGCAACAACCAAAGATTGGAGCGGTCAGGTTGTCTTTGCGATGGTTCAAACGCTGGCCAGAGAGAAGAATCTGGCATCACTACCACCGGTAGATTTTATCGTAATTGACGAAGCTCACCATACCCCTGCCGCGACATATCAGGCGATTATTGAACACGCCCGAGAGTTAAATCCCGAATGCAAACTAATCGGGCTTACTGCGACCCCTAGCAGAAGTGATGGTGTCGGGCTGCGTCAAAGCTATTCGAATGTTGCGGATCAGATATTTGTCAGCGAGTTGGTTGGCTCAGGTCACCTGGTAATTCCGAGAACCTTCGTTATCGACGTCGCTCAGAAGGAGCTTAACTCCGTGAAAATGCTCGCGGGCGATTATGATATGGCCGAGGTCGAGAGGATCTTGAACAAGCGTCCAATTAACCATGCTGTTGTCGAAAAGTGGAAAGAACTTGGGGAAAACCGAAAAACGGTGGTGTTCTGCTCTACGATTGAACATGCCGAGGGTGTTCAACAGTCATTTCTTGATGCGGGGATTTCAGCCGAATTAATTACCGGTGAATTAACCTCAGCCGAACGAACCGCGTCCCTCGATCGTTTTTATACCGGCGAAAGCCGAGTGATTGTAAATGTGAGCGTCCTGACAGAAGGATGGGATCATCCCCCGACCGGATGCATCGTCCTGCTTCGACCGAGTTCAGCAAAGGGGACCATGATACAGATGGTTGGTAGGGGATTACGGACGGTAGACCCCGATGAGTACCCTGACGTTATTAAGAAAGACTGTATAATTCTCGACTTCGGTACTTCGTCCGTCATACACGGAAGCCTTGAGCAGGATGTGGATCTCGATGGGAATGTGGGTGCCTACGCAGACCTCACGATGGATTGTCCATCTTGCGATGCAGAAATTCCAATGTCATCGCGCGAATGCCCGGTTTGCGGGACAGAACTCAGGAAAAATTTTGATAAGGACAAGGAAACAGTAAGTCCCGTTTCCTACGTCGAAATGGTAGAGATCAATCTTCTAGAAAGATCCCATTTCCAATGGGTTGATCTCTATGTGGACGACCTTTCTTTTTACTCGGGCGGTTTCAATGCCTGGGCGGGGGTTTTCTGTCTCGGGTCCAACTGGATTGCCGTCGGCGGAAATGAAGCGATAAAAGCCAAGTTGCTTCTGTCAGGTGATCGTATTCAATGTTTTGCAGCGGCCGACGACTGGTTGAACACGTATGAGACAGATGACACCGCCCACAGGTCTAGGTCATGGCTTCAGGAACAACCGACGTCACGTCAACTCGCTGCCCTGCCACGACGACATCGATTGGACTTCAACCTCACCCGCTATCGGGCATCGGCGTTAATTGGCTTCAACAGGAATAAAGAAGCTATCGTTTCAATTGCTGATGGATTTTCAAGTTAGCCGACAGTAGAGAATTATTTTGAGATTTGTCATATCTGCCCATAGCCAGCGCGGCGTATCGCGAGAAGAGAACCAAGACACCGTCAAAGTCTCATCTTGGCAAAACCTGAACAGGGAACGCGACAGTTTTATTGGGAAATACAGCGGGCAGGATCTACCTCAGCTTTTTATGCTCGCAGACGGCATGGGTGGTCATGCTAATGGCGCGACGGCGAGCCAAACCGCCGTCGAACAGATTAACGGTAGCTTCAACGCCTCTCCCGAAGCTTTCGATGAACAATTAGCAGTTCGGAATGCACATAGGTTTTTAGTGAACGCTGATGGCTCAGGAACCAGGCCAATGGGCACCACGATCGCTGGATTTCTGATAAATGAAACCGGCGCGCTGATCTTCAATGTCGGTGACAGCAAAATCCACTATATGGATGAGTTATACATAGAAGAGTTAACGATCGAAGACCGGAATCCCGATCAAGAAACAAAAGCCATCACCCAATGTCTCGGCGGTGGAATAGGTCACCCCACGGTCCACTCGAGTCAGAGGAATTACAAAACGGGAGACAAATTTATTCTGTCCTCCGACGGCGTTACTGATCATATTTCTCCCAAACAGATTGTTTCTACCCTGAATGACAGCAGCGGGAACGTCGCGACGGAACTATGTGCAGCGGCGCGAAGCCAGGGTAGCGACGATGATATCTCAGCTATCGTGGTAGAAGTCGAATAGAATTAAAAGGTCAAACCGTATGGGAAATATTGGAAATCATCGGTCTGATAATACGTTTTCTCCATAAGGCTGTAACTCAAGCCATCGGCACCGAGCAACCAGAGAAATACGGTCGCAAGGTGTCACAAAGGCGCCAGGCGACGTCCGCAATCGCAAAATTGAACGTCGCGAAAAAGAACAAACGCAGACCGAAAAACGACAAAAGTGTCAACCCCTCCAACGGAAAAGTGTCAACCCCTCTAAGGGGGCAGCGGCACAATAACCGCTAACCCACTGTTCTTATTCAAGAAGATTGGCGCGCCCGGAGAGATTCGAACTCCCGACCTGCGGATTAGAAGTCACCGCTTCGCTGCTTCCTCCCGAAGCTCTACCCGCCGGATCTTACCTGATATGGTTTTGGGCAGCGAATCACGGAATTCTATAACGCGGGGGTATTTATACGGCGCGGTCTGTTGCCTCACGAATTCTTTAATATCGTTCGCGAGATCTTCGGACGGTTTGAACTCAGCCGCCAAAATTATGTAAGCCATGACAATTTCGCCTCGTATTTCATCAGGCTTGGCTACAACGGCAGATTCGAGAACAGCTTCGTGTTCGATCAATGCGCTTTCGACCTCAAAAGGACTTATGCGATAGCTGGCCGATGAAATAATGTCATCCGAACGGCCCACAAACCAGATATAACCGTCGACATCGCGGGTGGCCTTGTCACCGGTATAATACCAACCGTTACGGAATGCCTCCGCAGTGACAGCATCATCTCGGAAATATCCCTTGAACAAACCCGGTGGCCAAGGATCAGAGATCTGAACCCCGATATGCCCAACCTCGTCATCGGCTAGTATGTTGCCATCTGCGTCGATGATATCAACCGTGATACCCGGCACTGGTTTTCCCATAGATCCGGGACGAATTTCCATCCCAGGAAAATTGGCGACAATGTTAATCGACTCTGTCTGACCGTATCCATCGTATATATCGCAGCCGGTTGCAGCTTTCCATGCTCTCATGGCCTCTGGGTTTAGCGGCTCACCAGCACCAAAACAGTGCCTCAGGGACGAAAAGTTGGCCGCCGAAAGATCCATCTGTGCCAACAAGCGATAGATCGTTGGTGGAGCGCAGAACGTTGTCACCTTGTGTTCACTAATGATCCTTAAATGAATGTCAGCGTCGAAACCCTCTCCGTCGTATAAAACAACCGCAGCGCCCGCGAGCAGCGGCGGATACAGAAGTCCCCATGCCGCCTTCGCCCAACCGGTGTCTGTCAACGTCCAGTGTACATCATCGTCACGTAGATCCATCCAGTAATCGCCAGTAATCGAGTGTGCCAGTGCATAGGCATGATCGCGGACAACCATTTTGGGCATATGGGTAGTGCCGGACGTAAAATAGATCAGCATATCTTCGTCGGCACGTGTCGGTGGAAGTACCGCGCGATCGACGGTTTCATTTTCGGACGCGCAAATATCCCGGAGCGTCATCCAGCCACAACGCGCATCACCGATTAGAATAAGGTATTCTATAGAAGGACAATTATTCTTTATCTGATCAACCTTCTCAGCGTGATCCTCTGTCACAATCACGAGCCGAGCCCTGGCCCGGTTGACTCGATACTCAATATCCTTCGCCGTCAATAGGTTGGTGCCCGGCATGGCGACAACACCCATTTTCGTGCAGCCAAGCAGAACCTGATACCATTCTACGATACGTGGGATCATTACGAAGGCGAAATCACCTTTCTCGGCACCCAATGTCATCAAAGCGTTAGCGAAGTAACTCGACATTCTGTCAAGATCTGCATAACTGTGAAGTACCGTGTTTTTCCCTGTGCGGTCGATCGCGATCAGCGCGGTTTTGTCATTTTCCCGGCCGCGTTTGGCAACCACATCAAAAGCAAAATTGAAATCATCTGGCACGTCGAGCGAAAATCCCGCCCGCACCTCTTCGTAATTGAACTTTGAAAACGCCTGAGGCATTGGATACACCCCTCCCCCGTTATTACTAGAATTTCCTCATATCTAAGGCTAAGACGCAAGACTGCCAGTTCGACAATCCCATTGCTCATGACTAACGTATCGGGGTTTGGATACCAGCTTAGAGCGAAGACATGACAGATATCGCCTTTTATCCCGCGAGGAGATTGGCCAGCATGATCCGGCGGCGAAAGATCAGCTGCCTTGAATTGCTTGACCATTACCTCGACCGAGTTGAAAGACTTAACCCTTCACTGAATGCTATAATCTCTACAGATATCCCCGTCGCTCGCCGCCTCGCTCTCGATGCTGATAATGCGCTGGCCCAAAACCATAAGGTGGGCCCGCTACATGGCATACCAATGACGGTAAAAGAATCCTTTGACGTAAGGGGTTTGCCAACTACATGGGGCGTGCATGCGAATAGAAAAAACATTGCCAAACAGGACGCAGTCGCCGTCCAACGCCTGCGTGAAGCTGGCGCTATCATATTCGGAAAGACCAACATCCCGATTTGGCTGGCCGACTGCCAGAGTTTCAATGCTATTTATGGGAGGACTGCCAATCCATGGGACGTCAAACGTACGCCAGGTGGGTCGTCCGGTGGGTCGGCGGCAGCGCTAAGTGCGGGTTTAACGGGCTTTGAGGTAGGGAGCGATATTGCGGGTTCCATCCGAAACCCCGCCGCCCATTGCGGCCTATTCGGCCACAAACCAACAATGGGTATTTGTTCTACTATCGGGCATACACTTAGCCAAAACGTTGCGCCGATCGATATGTTAGTCATCGGTCCACTAGCCCGCAGCGCGGGAGATCTTGACGTCGGACTATCCGCTATTCAGGGCCTCGACGAGATCGAAGAAACCGGTTTACGGCTCTCACTGCCGCCACCGATAAAGAAAAGTATAGAAGAATATAAGGTGTCCATTCTTGTGGAGGATGACTCAGTTAAGCTTTCAAGCGACGTGATCACACTCCAGCAGGAACTGGCCGATTTCCTAAAGAGTAGCAAAGTGGAAATCGAGGTTGGCGTGCGGCCCGATTTTGATGCAAATGAGGCGCATCGGCTATATGATATAATGTTACGCGCCACGACATCAGGCCGACAGACCGAGGAAGATTTTTCTGAAAATCTAAAAGCTCGCAATGCGCTTGAACCTGGTGATGATAGTAAGTGGGCGCGGATGCTGCGCGGTATGACGCTATCGCATCGCGACTGGACGACAATTAACGAGGCACGCCATCGCATCCGCTGGAAATGGCACGAGTTCTTCCAAAAATATGATTTGATGCTAACCGCCGCTACCGTAACAACCGCAATCCCACACACCGATACTCCGCCTTATGAACGAATCATCCCGATCGATGGGACGCTGCAGCCCTTCATGAACCAGATCTGGCTACCCGGCTATTCGAACTTCACATACCTACCGACCACAGTAGCACCCATAGGATTCGCAGGAGACGGCATGCCTGTTGGCGTCCAAATTATCGGGCCGCAGTACAGCGACCGTACCTGCATACACTTTGCGGGTCTTTTAGAAAAATACTACCGACGCTTCTCACCCCCTCCGGGATACGACTAAGCGGAAATCGCGTCGCACCAACCCACCAGCATAATTTATACCGGGACCTCTCTTGAGACCGCCTCATGAACTCACCGATAATTTGAGTTCAGGGTTTTGCCTCCTCTATTAATCGAAATATCCTTTCAGGCGTTGCAGGAATTTCCGTAATTTCGACTCCGAGCGGGCTTAGCGCATCAGAAATTGCATTAGCGATGCAGGCTGGCGCACCAATCGTACCGCCCTCGCCAAGTCCTCGAAATCCACCGATAGTGCCCGGCAGTTCAGCTTCGACATGTATAACGTCCATTGACGGCACCTCTGCCGCGGACGGCACAACATAATCTACAAGACTTGCAGTCAAGACCTGACCATTATCATCGTGAACAACCTCTTCCATCAGCGCGACACCGATTCCTTGCGCAACGCCGCCATGGGCCTGCCCGTCAGCGATCATCGGATTTATAACGCGCCCACAATCTTCAACCACAATGTATTTATCGATCTCAACCTTGTAGGTTTCGGGATCAATTTCAATTCGGCAAATATGCGTGGCCGCCGTAGTGGTCCCAAAAAAAGGATCGTAAACCTTAGTGGCTTCCAGATTATCGATCTCGTCACGCATTTCTTTGGGTACTCGGCCCATGTCAGAATAGAGAGCGCGAGCCAGATCGCGAACAGTCATAACGCGGTCCGTGCCCTTGACCCAAACGTTACCGTTGCCAGTTTCGATGTCTTCCTCCGCCGCCTCTAAAAGATGACCCGCGACACGGATGATTTTTTCACGGACCGCTTTTGCCGCGAGCGTACCTGCTCCGCCGCCAAAGACAGCGCCACGACTGGCGTAGGTGCCTGTTCCATGAGAGACCGCTGACGTATCTCCTAGTATAATATCAACGTCATCAACCTTCACACCAAGTTCCTGTGCCACCACCTGTGCCAAGGTGGTTTCCATTCCCTGCCCCTGGCTCGCGAGGCCAAAGCTCGCCGTAATCGCTCCGGTTGAGTCAATAGCGACACTACAGGTTTCCGTTCCGGTGTTGATTGGCATACCTGGCGCCACTGCGATCCGGGAGCCAACACCGGTAAGCTCCGCGTAGGAGGCCACACCGATACCGACCCAACGGCCTTCTGAGCGCGCTGCTTTCTGGTCTCGTCGCAGGTCGTCATAGCAAATTCCAGCGGAAGCCCCCCCCAAACAGGCTTGAAAGGCTGATTTGTCCCATACCAGACCCGATGCGGCCTTGTAGGGAAATTCGTCGTCGTTCACCAGATTTCGTCGTCGTATCTCAACCGGATCCATACCGATTTTACGCGCAGCCATGTCGAGGAGGCGGTCCATTACGAAAACCGATATTGGTCTCCCGACACCTCTATAAGCACCAGTCAGTGTTTTGTTAGTCGCAACTGAACGGACGCGCGCGGAATAATTTTCAATCCGGTAAGGGCCGGGCATGAAACTAACCACTTGCACCGGCTCAATCGTGGCAGTCCAGGGGTAAATCGAATAGGCGCCAACATCACCAATTACGTCGGTTTTCAGTCCAAGGATGGACCCGTCCGCCGCTAACGCGAGATCGGCATAAACGACCTCATCGAACGCATGACCTGTAGTCATCAGGTCTTCCATTCGATCACTAACCCATTTTACGGGCTTGCCAAGGGATCGGCTGACTGCACAGGCGACAATTTCCTCGGAATAAAGCGAAGTCTTGCCGCCGAACCCGCCACCAACATCCGGGGCAACTACACGAATGCGCGGACCAGCCAAATCAAGAATCTCCGATAGCTTATCGCGCAGAATTCCTGGTATCTGGGTAGTGCAGTGCAACGTCAGAGACCTTGCGCGGGTGTCATATTCAGCGACGGCCGCTCGGGCTTCGATAGTGACTGGTGTTGTGCGGGTAAAATGAAACTTTCCACCTACCGTGGTCGTGGCCTCTTCGAATGCTTGATCAACTTCCCCACGGGTGAATTCTCGTTCGGCTAAAATATTCGATTCCAAGTCGTCATGAATTTTCTGCGCATCCGATGTAAGAGATTTCTCGGGGTCGACCATTACCACCAACGGTTTGTAATCAATATTGATCATTGAGAGCGCGTCTTCTGCTACGTAACGGCTCTTAGCCACAACAGCGACAACCGCCTCACCGACATAGCGCACCTTTCTAACGGCTAACGGCGGGATAAAAGTTGCCTGATAATTTTTCATCCGCGACGTCGCCTGATAAGGTTTCGCCATCGCCGCGATATCATCGCCGGTATAGACGGCGACGACGCCGTCCACGGCTTTTGCCTGTTCAACATCGATTGAGATGATCGCAGCATGAGCATAATCGCTGCGACGGAACGCCATATGCAACATGCCGTGGCGCTTAATATCCGCAACATACATTCCGGCACCGCTTAACAGCCGTGGGTCCTCACGCCGAATCACTTTTGCGCCGACGAACTGCGGCCGAGTCACATCTATATCATCCGGCGCACTCATCCCCTATCTCTCTCATCTCGGGCCGCTCGTACCGCATTAACGATGTGTTGATAGCCGGTGCAGCGGCATATGTTGCCCGACAATCCATCACGGATGTCTTCTTCAGATTCCAGTGGATATTTGCGCAACATATCCGTCGCCGTCATCAACATACCGGGAGTGCAGAACCCACATTGTAGCGCATGATGCTCACGAAATGCCTTTTGGAGACCTCCTAACTCTTCGGCATCTCCGAGGCTCTCTACAGTTTCGATTTGAGCGCCGTCAGCTTGAACGGCGAGCGTCAAACACGAACGGATGCTATCACCATTCATCAGAATGGTGCAGGCGCCACATATTCCATGTTCGCATCCGACATGGGTGCCGGTAAGGTCTAGGTTTTCACGGATGAAATCGGCGAGTAGCAACCTAGGCTCTACCTCTACACTGTGGCTAGTGCCATTAACCGTTAGCGAGATAGCAACCTTTCCCATCATCAAGCGGCCCTTTCCATGGCACCATGCAGTGCTCGTTTACATAGAACTCCTGCTAGGTGTCGCCGGTAATCCTTAGAACCTCTAAGATCGCCGGATGGGTCAATCTCCAACCGCAGCATATCCACCGCTGCGTCTATCCCGGCTTCTCTCATAGCCTGTTCCGCCCGAACCGCTCTGAGCGGCGTATTGTGGGCTCCGAAAACGGCGATCCGAACATCGCTTAGAACATCGCCATCTTTAGTGACTATCGCCGCCACCCCTGCTACCGCAAAATCGCCACGACGTTGCGAGAATTCTTCGAACCCCCAGCCGGTCCCGATGGTCAATCGCGGTAACTCCACGGCGGTAACAATCTCTGTAGTGTGAAGGCAAGTTGTCAAAGGAGCCTCAAAAAAGTCACTAGCTGCGATCCTCCGCTCACCATGCTCACCAATCGCAATGATTTCGGCATCGAGGAGAACGGATATTGCCGGTAATTCAGCCGCCGGATCAGCATGAGACAAACTGCCCCCAATCGTACCACGGTTTCGGATTGCCAGGTGCGCTACGTGCTTCATCGCTTCGTGAAATACCGGATAATGGTTTCGGATCAGGTCTGATGTCTCGAGTTCAAAGTGTCGGGTAAGAGCACCAATGCGAACACCACCTTTTTCGTTTTCAGAGACCCCTGAGAGGCCTTGTATTCCATTTATATCTACGAAGAGTGGTGCATCTACCAGCCGGAAGTTAAGCATTGGCACGATGCTCTGGCCGCCCGCAATAACCTTAGCCGTGCCATTGCTGCCGGAAAGGGCAGCTATTGCGTCTTCTATTGTAGCCGCGCGGATATAGTCGAATGGTGCAGGTTTCATTCCGGTTTTCGGTCTCGGAAGCTGCCCTGGATACCCTTGAACATCATTTCCGCTGCCATACCCTCGCCGAGGGCCCACTCTGCAAAGTTCTCAGGTGTGGACTCCCATTCCTTTGCCTCCCAGTTATCGTCCACTACGTCGGAGTCAAAATCGTATTCAGCCGCACCGCCACAGGGGTTCTTAAAATACCAGAAATAGCAGGATGAAATCGGATGTCTTCCCGGACCGATCATCGTTTCCCAGCCTTGGCGCGTCATATTATTGCCACCGCCAAACAATTCGTGGATGGTTCCGACCTCGAACGCGACATGATGGAATCCTCGCTTACCCGGTCCGGTATTAAGGAGGAACAAGTTGTGGTGATGATGAGCTGCCGCACCGCGGGTAAAATACCCCCGCCCCGGATAGGCGTCCGTCAGTTTGAAGCCAAGGCGGTCAACATAAAACTCCTTGTGAGGCTCTATATCGTCCGTTACGTATACGATATGTGAAATTTCCAGTGGCGCCGCCTTATCAAATTTCTCTGCTCGTTTGTTGATTCGATTTGCGCGGCCGGGCACGTTCACTTCCAGTTCTGGGGCTTGTACCGACTTTGTCTGCGTCACACGGAAGGCGAGCCCGTATCCAAGCGGATCGACACTATGAATAGAGCCATCCGGATCTTCACGGACCTCGCGATCCTCTGATAAATTGGCCGCCAATCTATCCAGATCCTCGGCAGAGCGGACACCGAACATGGCTTCTCGAACAGTAGCCTCAACATTGTCTCCGACTGGCGGTGGCAGGGAAGGATCATCAACCGGTCTCAATTCAACAACTGCACCATTTTGAGTCGTAAAGGCGGTGTGGCCGTTACCAATATCTACCGGCTGTAGCCCAAAATCAGTCCAGAATCTCGAGCCCGCCTCAATATCCGCAAGCCCATACGTAACCTTATCTATACCGGTATGGTTCATCAATGCCTCCTAGCGCGCAGGTTAGAATTTAGCGCTTTTTGTTTTCTTAGGAAAACAGTTAGACCACTATATCCGCATAAGCACTACAAACCACCCGGTCCCAAAGATCACTGACCCAGCTCTGATCAATATCACGAACTACAAGCACCAGCCTCGTCTCAGAGACACCACCGGGCCAAGCATCTAATCGCCTTATCGGATGAATTACGTGCTGGATCCCATGTACCACTGCCGGCCGATCCAGACCGTCGGATAGCAGCACCAGACCTTTCAGGCGAAGTAGCTTATCGCCCTTCTGGTCCGCCAGCATCTGCATGAAAGCCCCGAGGGCGCCTCTGCTAACCGGATCTTTGCGGATAAGTGTAAACGTCTGGATATCGCTGCCATGCCGGTTAGTATCGGGATTGGAACCGTGAACATGATCCCGATGCGTCCCTTCTTGGCTAAGCCAATTGTTCACCTCATTACCTTTCCCGTTTGGATCGTATAGTCCGCCCACAAATAAGAGAGTAAAATCAATAGTGCCATTTATACAAAATGTAATTTCGGCAGACGGGTTAATTTCGGCGAGGTGAGACTCTAGCGACTCTATAATTTCATTATCTTTAACAAGATCAGTCTTGGTGATCACTAAATCATCAGCAACTGCCACCTGTTTAACAGCCTCAGGATAAGATGAGAGCGTTTCCATACCGTTGATAGCATCAAATGTCGTTACCATTCTGGCAAGTCGGTAGTGTTCGAAAACAAGTGGATCCTGCATCAACGTATGAATGATCGGCGCGGGATCAGCGAGCCCAGTGGTTTCCAACACAACGCGTTGAAATGACCGAATTTCTCCGGCCTCACGGCGCTCATATAGATCAACCAACGTAGACACCAGGTCACCGCGGATAGTGCAACATATGCAGCCGCAGGAAAGGTCGATAATGTTTTCCTCAGCCGCCTCTAGGAGCACGTGGTCCAGTCCCACGTCTCCAAATTCGTTTACGATAACTGCAGTATCGATAAACTTCGGGTGCGAAACCAAGCGTGATAGAATCGTAGTCTTTCCGCTGCCGAGGAAACCGGTCAGTACCGTCACGGGGATAGGATCGGATATCGTCACTCTAACTCGCAAAGCTCTCTAAATCAGCCTCACCGGCGACTCGACCGGCGGTGTAACGTCAATCGCGTTGGCAGTCGTCGCTACCATGCCAAGAAAGCCTTTCACCTTAAACAAGAAGTCCAGATCCTGTTCCCAAAGCAGTTCTCCTGCTTTGGTATAGTTCTGCTCAATCAGTCGATGGTTACCTGTCAGCTGCCGGCTAATCTCGTAAGCCATCTTTTCGCGCGGCTCAACCAAACTAGGGTCATGTCGTTCATTGATGGCGTCTACGACATCCTGACCGATTCCCGCCGCCAAGGAGCCCCGCACCCGGACTGCCCAAGGGTATTCGGCCTCCCAGAACCGAAACGTCGTAAGTCCGGCGATCTGGCGCTCTCGATCACCCAATTCAGAGGTGCGGATCCAGTCTCCTATATCCCAGCAGATATTCATCAAAGTCGAGTTCCTAATATCTGTTCAGTAGTGACAGGCATTAGGCTTACCCGCCTGATCGAATGTATCGTACAACAATCCCTGCCCCTCATTCATATCTTCGCGGGACAACACTCTTATTCTAGCAATTTTATAATCGTTAAAGGTTATTCAGCAGCATCAGAAAAGACGCCTAGCATTGGCATCACCTCTTCAGAAATCCGCCGGATAGTGTTCATAGTTTGGTCGTGTTTCAATCCCGCATAGCGGGCTATAAAAGAAATTTCCGTAAAGCCAAGATCAATGTAATGCTGAATTCTCTCTGCCGCCTGTTCTGGCGAACAAATCAGTGTGCGACGACGAAAAACATCACGCCAATCGTCGTTCTCACACATATCTATTAAAACTGATATATCGCCCGCCCAGTTGTTATCCCACTGTTCGCCACGCATTACCTTACCGAATGCGCCAGCGTGCTCCTGCAATGCGGCTTTTGCCTCTTCAATTGCCTGCTCTTCAGTATCTGCAATGTGGGTCATGAAAGCGATCATTGCTTTTCGGTTTGACGGGTTGCGACCCGCTCGTTCCCAACTATCACAATACCATCTAAATTTTTGGGCCACCGCATCAGCGCTCATTGGATAATGGTTCATCATCAAGTGGTAACCAGTCTCGGCGGCATTAACAAAACTTTCTTGGGAATTAGACGCCGCGTTCCAGATCGGCAATGCACCGTTGACCGCAGGCGGCCATGGCTGCAAACGGTCAAAGCTGAAATACTCGCCCATGTACTCGAAAGCCTCACCGACCCAAAATTTCTTACAGATTTCCAATCCCTCGGAGATACGTTTCTGGACCTCCGCTTGGTCAATGTGAAAAGCTTGGAATTCATGAGGTACAAACCCCTTCGCAACTCCCATATCGACCCGCCCACCTGACAATTGGTCCACTAGAGCGTAATCCTCGGCAACTTTAAGGGGATCACGTAACTGCATCAATGATACCGCAGGCGCTAGGCGGATATTGGTTGTCTCCCTAGCCCAAGCCGCAAGAATGATTGCTGGATTTGGAACAGCCCCGCCGTAGTAATGAAAATGATGTTCCGTGGTCAACGCCCTCGCCCATCCAAGTTGATCAACAAGCTTAATAGTTTCTGTCAATTCCTCGTAATAATCGGTTAGCGTGGTCCCGTAACCCTCACGCCACATCGGTAAGTAGAATAGAGATAGGTTCATGGACAACATCCTAGTCATTTAATGGGGTGATTTGCCGGACGGAAAAGAGTTGATACCAAGGAATTCTCTGAAATCAGCGGTAGGTTCCAACCGCGCCTCATCAATCGGAATACCCGTTGCGTCGGCGACGCGGTCGATAGCGTTGAAAGTAGCAGCGACGCCACAGGCGTCGACCAATGCCTCTGAACCAATAGCCTCTACAACGTAATTGCGCGCAGCGTCCAATTTTTCTGCATCCCCGACAAGTATTGCCTCGGCAAACCGGCCCAGTATGTCACCATAAGGAATCCCACCATCTCCTTTCGCCTCACCAATAATAACGTTCAGATCGACCTCTTTTTCATCGTGTTGGCTGCTCGCACGGAGCAGAAGCGCATGGCTTGTCGTTCAATAAGCACACTGGTTGATCGCCGAAATTCTACCCGCTATTAACTCTATCTGCTGTCGGTCGAGCGATCTTCCCGTTTTGGAAAAATCCTGTATCGCGTCGCCTTCTATATACTGCGCGCCCACCAACGACATGAAACCAACAGCCTCATCGGGTACAAGGCTCATGGCGCGACGAACGTTTGAAGCCTCCGGTGCGAAATCAGCAATCCCGGTCAATTGTCCATCATCCGGGGAAATCCACGGCACCCATGCCGCCCCCTGAGAAGCGAGAGGTGGTCTTATTCGACTGGGCTGACCGGGGTTGGGCGCCGGGAGGGCACGCCGCGACAAACCGGCCGCATCTGCGAAGGTATCAACCGCAATAGTTGAACAGGTGACACCTAAAATCTCTACATATTTTTCCGCCGACAATCCGCTCTCGAGGCGATCCTGATACCATTTTTGGGTTAAACGACCGGGGTCAGTCACAATCCGATGGATCACCTCTACCATTTCCTCCGGCAACTCTCCAAGGCTGTCATGAGTCCCTTCTAAGGTGATCGGCGAGAGAGCATCCTTACGATTCAAACACAGACAACATTTTACCGCGTTCCGGGTCTCCGCTGCGATAGCAACCCGGGTCTCACCGTCAAACCAAGTGCCCGGCGATTTGATACGATCCCAGGTCGCCGCATGCGCGAAAGTAAGGTCACCCCGGATGTCAAAGGGCGCATCGGCGTAATTCATGTCTGCCATGTCAGATCCTATCTTTCATGGGTTTTATCTCAGGGCAATCTTCAAAGTCTATCAAATTCCCCGAACCGCCATTCAACTTTATACTCTGGCCCTAAAAGGATGAATATATGGCGGAAACAATTCGGCGCGTAGTCACAGGCCATGATCAAAACGGAATTGCAATCATCGCGATAGATGGAGACGCGGAAAATGTCCGAGTACGGCGAGCAAACGGCCTCACGTCAACCCTGCTTTGGGTCAGAGACGACACTCCATCTGATAATTCTGGAAATGCCGATAAAGCGAGTCGCGAGATTGGCGTCGTCCCGCCCGATGGCGGCTCGGTATTCCGCATCGTTGAATTTATACCTGACAAAAATAGCGTCAGTAACGAAGAGATAAAAAAAAGAGCTTGGCCTAGAGCACACTATTGAAGAGTCGGTGCGACACCCAGGAATGCAAAAAACCCGTAGTCTTGATTACGGCATCATATTGTCAGGAGAGATAGACATGCTCGTGGATGATGATGAGGCCCACCTTTGCGCAGGCGACGTAATCGTGCAACGTGGAACTAATCATGCTTGGGCTAATCGCAGGATCGAGCCGTGCCGTATCACCTTCGTGTTGTTTGATCCCAATTCATTGTGAGCAAAGTTTCATCCACTTAAATCTAGATCTTGGGCGTCGTGACGTTCAGGAAGTTGAAGTTCTATCGGTCCGCGAATCTTGTTAACCCGCCGGCCACGCCTTACGGCTGGACGAGCGTCTATCTCACTCGCCCAACGGACCACATTCTTATAGGTCTTCACGTCAAGAAATTCGGTTGCCCCATATTGATCGTGCAGAACTAAGTTTCCATACCATGCGTACGTTGCGATATCCGCGATGTTATAAACTTCGCCGCAAAGAAACGAGCGATCCGAGAGGTTTCGCTCCAGTACATCGAGCTGTCGCTTAACCTCCATCGAGAAACGGTCAATCGGATATTGGAATTTTTCGGGCGCGTAGGCATAAAAATGGCCAAACCCGCCCCCCACATAAGGTGCACTTCCCATCTGCCAGAATAGCCAAGACATACATTCCGCCCTTGCTGACGCATCGGTGGGAATTAATTCGTTAAACTTTTCTGCAAGGTAAAATAGGATCGCCCCAGACTCAAATACACGCGTCGACGGCGAAGTGCTCACGTCAAGTAGCGCCGGGATTTTGGAGTTTGGATTAATTGATACGAAGCCGCTCGAAAATTGCTGTCCTTCGATTATTTTAATTAGCCAGGCATCATATTCCGCATCCTCATGTCCCAGCGCGAGAAGTTCCTCGAACATGATCGTTACTTTAATACCGTTAGGCGTCGCCAGAGAATAAAGCTGGTGCGGATGCTCACCGATAGGGAGGTCTGCCTCATGTGTCGGACCCGCGATCGGCCTATTAATATTAGCAAACTGACCGCCACTTGGGGCTTCCCAGGTCCATACTTTAGGAGGAGTATACGTATCGCTCATGTTCTAAAATTCCTTCAAGGCGTCAGCTCAATCTTTGGTATTCTGGCGGAGACCCGCGAGCTTTTCTCCTGTCTCAAAGTAGCGGCCGGTTATGGCTTTTTCAGCTTCTTCCACATTTTCGTCCGACCAGGCCGACAGGGGATAGCCGTGCCAAGGCAACTGAAGATCAAGATCCGGAAGACCGAGGGCTGTCCATTTTTCCTTAGCTGCGGTCATAAATTGTTCTCGGGGCAACGACACCGGCAAATAGGGATGTTCCCGAACCGCGTTGATTAAAATCGCAGAAGATCCTTGTCCGTCTGGATAAGCATATTGAGCATCGTTATCGGATGGAGTTATTGACGGGTCAAGCCGCGGCACCTTGCCTCGGATTATTTCTGCGTCACGATGTGGTTGCGTCGCATAAGATAAAGCCCATAGCACCGCATCCATAGAGTCTGGATCTACATCGGCATCGACTGCTATGAATATTTTTCCAAGTGAAGCGTCAAATGCAGCGGCGGCCCTCAGTGCTTGCCAAGGCTGTCCCAATTGGGGCCGATCAAGCTGAATAACGAATAGCATGTTACAGCTCGCCATCTCGTGACAAGCTACCTTAGTCACCGAAGGAATGTTGCAAGCATCGCGTAAATGTCGCAAATAGATTGCATCAAAAGCCGCCTTCCGCATCACTGTACTCTCGCTTGGCGGAAACTCACTAATGATTCCCTGATATATCGGATCAGCGCGATGAGTTACGGCAGAGACCTCAAATACCTTCTCCATCTTGCGCGGGCCGAGATACCCGCTAGCCTCTCCAAATGGCGCCTCGGGTTCAAGGATGTCGGTACGGATAATACCCTCCATCACGATCTCCGCCTCGGCCGGCACTAAACAATCAAAGGTCTCGGCTGGTACCACAGAGATTGGCTCACCATTAAGGGCGCCCGCGACCCCGTATTCCTCCACGCCATATGGTACTTTACTCGCTGCTGCCAATAGTAATGCGGGTGGCCCGCCAAGGAACACTGCACACTCGAGGTGCTTACCCATACGCCGGGCCTTTTCCCACTGAATAGCAAGGTGTTGTGTCGATACATCCGTCGCGCAGCCGATCCGATCGGGTGCTTTAATCATTCCGCGGTAAATACCCAGATTATAGGATCCGGTTTCTGGGTCGCGAGTTATCCAAACTCCCGCCGTAAGGAAGGGGGCGGGATCAAATCCGGGGGTTGAGATGAGATGTGGAAAACGATCAACTCCATCGCCAAAACTATTGCCCTCATAAACGAATTCTTTTACCGGCGCATTTTCTCGTTCTACTTCCACAGGGTTCAGCGGCCTTCCATGGGTGCTAGCCCATTTAGCTCCAATCTCATGCGGCTCAACGCCTAAGGCCGATGCATATACCTGCCGAGAGGAACCTAACGAACCTAATACTACTGATGTATCGAAGTCGCGCCCGCGGGCGTCGGTCACATTTCTGAACCAAAACGCCTTCCGCTGCGCCTCCGCCAGACCACGGAACTGTAGGCGCACCAAAGGGACGAGCTCAGTATCCTTATTTATACGGTCCTCAACCACATGCAGTAAATCCAGGTTCTGCAGGTGGGCAAGGTAGTCTCGAAGATTTTTATAGGCCATAGAGAAACGCTGCTGCGAGTGTTGATTACTACCGTAATAAACTAAAGGCGCTCAAAAGTGGATCCCTCCAAAGTTCTTATTCGAGTCATCTAATACTAATCTAAAAACAACGCCTCATAGAGATACGATCAGATCGGATCAATTTTTATTTACAATAATAGTTCGTTTGAAGGCTATTCGTGAGGGTCTAAGCTTAACCCTTAAGCGCGCGAAGAAGTCCGTCGACACTATCTTTGGCATCACCAAAAAGCATTCGGTTGTTTTCTTTGTAGAAGAGCGGATTGTCTACGCCCGCATAGCCACTAGCCATTGACCGTTTAAAGACCACGGACGTCCGTGCCTTCCATACCTCCATTACTGGCATCCCAGCGATCGGACTATTTGGATCATCCTGTGCACCAGGATTCACTATATCATTAGCGCCGATCACCAGCACCACATCGGTATTTGGAAAATCGTGATTAAGCTCGTCCATCTCTAGCACAATGTCGTAAGGAACCTTTGCTTCCGCCAACAGCACATTCATGTGTCCGGGAAGACGCCCAGCAACAGGATGAATACCAAACCGCACATTAGCACCCTTATCGCGAAGTAATTTGGTGATTTCGCTGACCAAATTTTGCGCCTGAGCAACAGCCATACCGTAGCCCGGTACGATGATGACCTCGTCAGCGTCGAACAGCATTGCCGCCGTTTCATCGACCGAAGTCGGTATCACCTCTCCTTGCTCGGTGTCAGCCGCAGCGGCGCCGCCGGAAGTACCGAACCCGCCCAAGATAACACTTATGAAACGTCGGTTCATAGCGCGGCACATGATATAACTTAGGATCGCTCCAGAAGAACCAACTAGCGCACCGACCACAATCAGAAGATCGTTTGCAAGCATGAAGCCGGTCGCTGCTGCCGCCCAACCCGAATAACTATTTAGCATTGAGACCACAACCGGCATGTCAGCGCCGCCGATCGCCATCACGAGATGGATACCAATCAGACAAGCTATGGCTGTCATTACCAATAATGGTTTCAGCCCCACGATATGGTCAGGCGACGCCAGAAATTCAAAGCCAAGCCAGAGCGAACCTATAATACCTGCTAGGTTCAACCAGTGGCGCGCCGGCAGCAGCAGAGGTTTTCCTGAAATACTACCCTGTAGTTTCCCAAACGCGATTACTGACCCAGTAAACGTAATTGCACCGATAAACACACCTAGGAAAATTTCGACCTCGTGGATAGTCTTCTCGACGCCTTGATAGGCCGAGTTGGGATCCACATAGCTTGCAATTCCAACTAGTACCGCCGCGAGCCCAACGAAACTGTGTAAGATAGCGACCAGCTGCGGCATCTGGGTCATCTCTACTCGAGACGCCACAAAGATACCTATCGCCGCCCCAACAATTACCGCGAGGCCAAGGATAGTGTAGTCCTCAATCTGAGTTGCCGCGATTGTCGCAACAATAGCGATCATCATCCCGACAACACCGTAAATATTTCCCCGGCGCGCAGTCTCCTGATTGCTGAGTCCACCGAGACTAAGGATAAAAAGGATACTTGCCCCAATGTAGGCGACGGTCGTTATTCCGATACTCATGTTATATTTGGGCCTTAACTTTTGCGGAACATGCTAAGCATGCGCTGTGTGACGAGGAAACCGCCGGCGATATTTATTGTCGCGATAAGCACTGAGACGGCAGCAAGGACAACCACAAGGTTTGAGGGATTTGAGATCTGCACCAAGGCTCCAATCACAATAATGCCACTAATGGCGTTGGTAACACTCATAAGGGGCGTGTGGAGAGCAGGCGTGACCTTCCAGATCACCTGATAACCGACGAAACAGGCTAGCACGAACACTGTTAAGTGTCCCATGAAAGACGGCGGCGCCACTGTCCCTAGACCCAGCAGTGCTAGACCGCCAATTGCCAGCGTGATCAGTGATTTAAGTCCGACGTTGCGGGGTTCAGCCACCACCTCCTGAGGCTCAGTTTCCATAGCCTTCGCGGGCGCTATGCTGGGTATTTTTGGTTTCGGTGGTGGCCAGGTCAGCTCTCCTTCATTCACAACTGTTGCGCCGCGAATCACGTCATCCTTCATATTTACAACAATAGAGCCGTTTTTTTCCGGTGTGAGCTCAGACAACATATGACACAGATTAGTACCGTAGAGCTGACTTGACTGGGCAGCCATACGGCTAGGTAAGTCGGTATAACCGATCAGTGTAACGTTATGTTCGACCGTAACTTCTCCGGGTTTGGTCAGTTCGCAGTTACCGCCTTGTTCCGCTGCCAGGTCAACGATTACGGATCCCGGCTTCATAGACTTGACCATTTCCGCGGTGATCAGCTTGGGCGCTGATTTTCCTGGGATCAGGGCGGTGGTTATTATAATATCTACGTCCTTTGCCTGTTCGGCAAACAATTCCATTTCCGCCTTGATGAACTCTTTACTCATCACTTTGGCGTATCCGCCGGCGCCGGAACCTTCCTCATCAAAATCAAGCTCGAGAAATTCGGCGCCCATACTCTCTACTTGCTGCTTTACCTCGGGCCGCGTATCGAAGGCTCGGACGATGGCTCCCATGCCGCGTGCTGCACCGACCGCGGCAAGACCGGCAACACCGGCACCGATGATCATCACCTTAGCTGGCGGCACCTTGCCAGCGGCAGTGATCTGGCCAGTGAAGAACCGTCCAAAATTATTTGCCGCCTCCACAACCGCTCGATAACCCGCAATATTAGCCATGGATGATAAAGCATCTAACTTCTGGGCCCGGCTGATCCTCGGTACTGCATCCATCGCAATCGCTGTAGCTCTGCGCGCTTCAAGCTTTTTTAGCAGTCCCTCGCTCTGTGCTGGCCAAATGAAGCTGATCAGTGTGCTACCCTCCGTTAGTAGCTCCGTCTCATCTACCCCAAGTCCGGGGTGCTCTTCTGGCTGGCGTACTTTCATGACAATATCGCAGTCACTCCAAAGTTTACGAGTGTCGTGGATTACTTCGACACCGGCATCTTGATAGGCATCATCGCTGAACTGCGAGGCGGCGCCCGCCCCTGACTCGATCGAGATATCGAAGCCAAGCTTAAATATCCGGCCGGCTGTTTCCGGGGTCAGAGCCACCCGCTGCTCACCTGCGTGAACCTCTTTTGGAATACCAATCTTCATTTTGGAAGTTTCCCCTGTCGGATCGCGTCCGATAAACGGGACCCATTACTCTCGACGAGTGGATCCGAAAAGACATAACTAACTCTAATTTAATGTAAAATCCGTTGTCATGACAAGGCGACAGGACGCCGCAACCGAAGTTTTTCCCTATATGTTTCTCTATTTTATCCGGAATTCACTGTCACCGGCTGCCCAGCCATCAGCGGATTGATAATTTTATACCAGACACTTCAATTTGGGAGATTAGAAAACATTGGCCCCGTAAAGCCACTATAAAATTTTTAGCTGATAATTATGTTGCCTGATCGAAAATCAATTCTTCTCCTTTTTCAATTTTACCAAGGCAGTGTATCAGTGGACTGTGGAGGAATAACTTCCATTTACCGCACCGTCTTATAATTGGGGGTGGCAGAGACGCCTTTAAGTCGGGGCATAGTATTCTCCTAATATAAAAAAGGGCCGAGTCTTTCGGCTCGGCCCTGAATCAATGTTATCAGTACTGCCTCTTACTCTGCCGCTGTACCTTGTGAAGCTGTTTCCTCGACCATCTGTTCCTTGAGTGCCTTAAGAACCTTAGGTGGCGACATCGGATGGTCCCGCAAACGAATGCCGACTGCATCATATATCGCATTTGCTATTGCAGGTAGCGGTGGAATGATAGGAACCTCGCCGATACCACGGATGCCATAAGGATGATCGGGATTTGGGACTTCGACTATCTCCGTGTTTATAAACGGCACATCAGACGCTACGGGCACTCTATAATCAAGGAAGCCCGTATTTTCGAGAACACCTTTATCGTTATAGATATATTCTTCGTTCAAAGCGGTGCCTATACCCTGTACCGCCCCACCTTGGAACTGACCTTCGATGAATTCAGGATAGACAGCCTTGCCGGCATCCTGGATCAAGGTATAGCGTAGAATTTTGACTGCCCCGGTTCGACGGTCAACTTCAACATCTACAACATGAGTACCAAAACCGGGACCGCCTTGCGCAACGTTAATCTCTGCGTGGCCCGCGATTGTTCCACCAAACCACGATGCTTCTTTAGCAAGCTCTGCGACGGTCATAGGTTCAAAATCCCCTACGTTAGCGCCGGCAGGGCGGGCGCGTCCGTCTTCCCAGACGACCTGTTCGGGCTCGACCTCCCATTTTCGAGCAGCGATTTCGCACATCCGCGCAATCGCTTTTCGCGATGCTGTGACTGCTGCCATTGAGCCGGCGGCAGTGCCGCGGCTGCCGGCCGTCATAAAATTGAAACCGAGCGCACTTGTATCACCAGACATAGTCCGCACCCTTTCAAAGGGGATTCCTAACTCCTCCGCCACTATCATAGCAAAGGCGCTACGCGAGCCACCGGTTACATCTACCGTACCGAAAATAAGTGTCGCCGTCCCGTCTTCCCCGATATTGACAGTGGCCGATGTCTCCGCGCCCAATGTAAACCAGAATCCGGACGCAACACCTCGACCTTGATTAGGGCCTAACTTTTCCTGCATATGTGGATGAGCCTTGGCTCGCTCAAGCGTCTGAATATAACCAACCGGTCCAAGTTTCGGGCCGAAATGGGTCTGCGTACCCTCCTTCGCAGCATTCTTCAGCCTAAATTCTATGGGATTCAATCCGCAGGTTTCGGCCATCTCGTCAACAACAGTCTCGACGCCAAACGCAACCATGGGAGCGCCTGGGGCTCGATAGGCTGCT
The DNA here is from genome assembly GCA_002718135.1 of Pelagibacteraceae bacterium. Next base: position 95,273 of record PBDN01000019.1, read on the forward strand.
ACTTTAGGGCGGTTGGTTGTAACATCGTGGCCAACAACTGCCACGTTCTCTAAATCATAGCGAGTAAATACCGTGATGGTTGCAAGGGGCAGTGATGAGCCCGCATAAGCGCCAGATTGGTAATTCAATTCGGCCTGAGCAGCTGTGATCCGGCCTTCCCTAGTACAGCCCATCTTGACCTTAACATTAGTACCAGATGTCGGACCTGTGGCCCGGAAAACTTCATCGCGATCCATCACCATTTTGACAGGCCGGTTGCTTTTCTTGGATAGTACGACCGCAAGTGGTTCGAGATAGACGTTATTTTTTCCGCCAAAACCACCACCTAACTCAGTAGGAATGACTTTCACCTTCGACAGGTCCATCTTGAGCAATTTTGCGATCTGTGCCCGAAAAACGAAATGGCCCTGGGTACCCGTCCACACCTCCGCGATTCCTCCCTCTGTGTAGTTCGCGATACTGGCTTGGGGTTCGATATATCCCTGATGAACCGGCTTCGTATTAAATTCACGCTCAATGATTATCTCAGCCTCTTCAAAGCCTTTTTCTATATCACCGAGCTTACTTTCCATCCGGGCCGCTATATTCGAAGGCTTATCTGGCTTCGGATCAACGCCCTTTGTGAATTGGTCATCGTGGAGGACCGGGGCATCAGGTTTCATAGCATCTCGAACGTCGATCACATGAGGTAGAATTTCATATTCAACTTTGATTAGTTTCGTCGCTTGTTTGGCGATTTTATCACTGATTGCCGCCACGGCCGCGACCGGGTGCCCATCATAAAGAACATTTTCTCGCGCCATCATGTTACGTGTCACATCACGAAAATTGACCATCAACTCTCCGGATGCGGCATGTTCAATTTCCATATCGGGGAAATCATCACGACAAACGACAGCCTTGACGCCGGGCAACGCCTCGGCTTCGGATATATCAATCGAAAGAATGTTAGCATGGGCATGAGGGCTGCGAAGAACTCTGCCAACGAGCTGTCCCGGGAGTCGAATGTCAGACGCATATCTAGCTCGACCTGTTACTTTATCGACGGCGTCGCCGCGCGCCGTCGGATTTGAACCGATGACCTTTAAATCTTTCTCTTCGTATGGAATTTTTGTCGCAAAGGGGGATGGTGCTCTGCCCATGGATCAGGCTCCTCTCATTTCGCGGGCGGCATCCTGTACCGCCTCGATGACTTTATGATAACCAGTACAACGGCATAGATTACCAGCTAGCCAGTAGCGGATTTCCTCTTCAGTCGGATCTGAGTTTTCCTCAAGTAAGGCCTTTGACGCAACAAGTAGACCGGGCGTGCAAATACCGCATTGAAGCGCAATGTGTTCGATAAACTTCTGCTGTAATGGATGAAGATCATCGCCGTCAGCCATGCCCTCGATTGTTTCAATAAACTTTCCGTTTGCTTCGATTCCCATCACTAAACAAGAGCATACCAGAACCCCGTCCATTGTAACGCTGCATGCGCCGCAATCACCGGTTCCACAACCTTCCTTCGTGCCGGTCATACCAAGTTCATCACGCAGCACATCCAGCAGAGTCTGGGTCGCATCGCAAAGCAACTCTTGCTCGTCTCCATTAATTGTGGTGTTTACATAATGTTTGGCCATCAGGATTTTGCCCTTTCTAGCGCAATGGCGGCGGCCCGCTGGGCGAGTACGCCTGCTACTTCGGTTCTGTATTCGATTGTGCCGCGCTTATCGTCGATAGGGGTGCACGCTGCGCTTGCAGCGGCCGCAAGCGCATCCATGGCATCATCATCCAATTTAGTGCCGATCAACGCATTGGCGGCGGCCTCAACCAAAAGCGGTCGCGCCGCGACGGCGCCAAGTGATACGCGAGCCGCAGCGCACGTGCCGTCGGCGTCGAGTGTCAAATTAACGCCGCAGCCGACCACCGCAATATCCATTTCAGTTCGCGGCGTGAACCTTAAGTAGGCATCGCCCGAGTTCGCCGGGCGTTTGGGTAAGCTGAACGACACAACAATCTCACCATTTGCAAGTGATGTCTTTCCGGGCCCAACGACAATCTCCGCCATGGGGATATCGCGTTGGCCTCTCGGTCCTATGACATTAGCGATCGCTCCAGCAGCAATCATCGGTGGAACGCTGTCAGCAGCAGGTGACGCGTTACAAAGATTACCACCAACGGTCGCCCTCCCACGGACCTGAACTGAACCGATTAGACGCACGCCGTCCATCACGCCGGGCCACGCGGCGTTAAAGGCCGAATTATCCATGAGTTCCTTGCCGGTGACAGCGGCGCCAAGGCGCCAGACGCCATTTTCCTCAACGACTTCACGCATTTCAGCAATATTTTTCACATCGACAATTAGATCAGGTTCGATCAAATCTAGATGAATTTGCACCATTACGTCCGTACCGCCGGCGAAAAGTTTTACGTCGCCACTCTCCGAAGCAAGCAATCCTACCGCTGCATCGAGAGTTGCGGGGGACTCATATCTCATGTTAGTCAATCTCGCCTCACCGTTCACATATCCTAGGTATTCCCCTCTTAATATAGCACGCTGAGCCGCACCGGGCCATCAGCGGAAATAATCAAATCGTCAATGTACTTTCCTGTACCGAGTGGATGTCCTAAACCATCGAATCTATTAACAGCGATATGAGGTCGCGTAATGTGTGCAATAGCGGGTATTGCAACGCTGTCAGCCGTAAATCAGCTGGCAGTGAAGGCGATGACCGATCTGATGATCCATCGCGGGCCAGACGGCGAGGGCCATTGGCTCGCCCCTGACGGGAGTCTTTGTTTCGGACACCGAAGGTTGTCAATTATCGACCTTACAGATCGCGCCTCTCAGCCGATGCAAGATGCCAGCGGCAGACTCACACTAACTTATAACGGCGAAATATATAATTATAAGGAATTGCGTGCTGAACTCTCGGGCGCTGGCGCGAATTTTCGCAGCGAAAGTGATTCAGAGGTCATTCTGGAGGCATATCGCAAATGGGGCGATGCTTGCCTAGATCGGTTCAACGGAATGTTTGCCTTTGCTCTTTATGATGCGAAACATGATCGCATCCTATGCGCGAGGGACCGTTTAGGTGAGAAACCGTTTTTGTTTGCCGAGGACGCCGGTTTTTTTGCATTTGCATCGGATTACAAAGCCCTGTTGACGCTCGAGGGTGTAGGGCCCGATATTGACGACAACCTTTTGGCGCAATTCCTCGTGACGCCCTCAAATGCACTTGATCAAGACCGAAACACCCTGTTTCACGATATTCAGCAATTGCTCCCGGGTGAGAAACTAGTTCTGAATACCCGTGACCTAAGCTTCAATGTTTCATCCTATTGGCGGCCCCTCTCCACCTCGGTCCTTTCAGGTGTTCCAGCCAAAGACGCCGTTCCAGCCTTTAAATCCCTGCTCGAAGATGCGGTCAGGATTCGGTTGCGTAGTGACGTACGCGTCGGGTCCTGCCTTTCTGGCGGCCTAGACTCAGGATCAATCACATGCATTGCAAGGGATCTGGTCGGAGATACGACGGATTACGACACATTCACTGGTCGATTTCCAGGCAGCGATTCGGATGAGGGCACTTGGGCAGAAATTGTGTCCACGGCTTCAGGAACTAGATCACACAATGTATTTCCGACCGGCGAGAAACTAGTAGAGTCCTTAGACACATTTTTGTGGTTGAATGAGCTTCCTGTTGACAGTACTAGCCAGTTCTCTCAGTGGAGTGTATTCGAGGCCGCGAAAAATGCCGGGGTCACTGTCTTATTGGACGGACAGGGTGGCGACGAAATCTTAGCGGGATACGAACAGTACTTTGTACCCTATATCGAAAGCCGACGTCGCAAGGGAGAGTATGACCCTGCCGAAGAGAAGGCTATTCGAGATCGCTATCCGCTGGCGTTCTCAGAGAGGGATCAGGTCTGGAAAAGACGGCTCCCGCCAATACCCAAAAAAATCTTGGCGCGTTTTCTTGGCAGGGGGACTAGCGCGATACTCTCTCTCGACTGGAAAAACGCGTCGCGGGTTCGGGAAGATCTGGCAGTCCAACCCGACGATCTTCATGCAGCTTTAAGAGGCGACGCATTTACCGGTTTTCTAACTACCCTTTTGCGATATGGCGATCGCAACTCGATGGCTCATTCTAGGGAGGTACGGCTCCCCTTCTGTGATCATCGCATTTACGAGTTTGTCCGAACGCTGCCGGTAGAATTGCTCATGGGTGATGCAGAGACAAAGCATATACTGCGACGAAGTATGCGGGGAATTCTCCCAGAACCGATAATAACACGCTGGGGCAAGCAAGGTTTTCTTCCTCCCATTGCACGCTGGCTAGAAGGCGACTTAGGTGATCTAGCAGACGCATTATTTAAGAGTTCCGACTTCAGTAAAAATGGTTTTTGGGACACCTCATGGTGCCGCCAATCGTGGAACCGGTTTCGGGCGGGCGAGACCTCGCTTGCACCCACAATTTGGAAGGTGATTATAACGCAGAAATGGAGAGATCTTTTCCTCACTCGAGTTTCAGAAATAGATCGATTCTCTCCGCACGGCTAGGTGTCAGCACTGAGAAACTCTGCTCAAAACTGGAACAACTCTATCTATGTATCCTTCCCACGTATTTTCTCTACTTTCTGCCACTTGCCGCGCTGCTTGTCCGATTATTTTTCTCAACTTCGAATTAAAAATTAGTTCAGCGAATATCTCGGTTAGCACCTCTTCTGATGCGACAGGAAATACGTACCCGGATTCGCCATTATGAATTACATCAGCCGCACCGACTTGATCAGATACGACAACCGGCAATCCGGATGCCATAGCTTCGAGCACAACCATCCCAAATCCTTCATGAATGGATGGCAAACAGAAGATATCAGCGTTTTTATAGAAATCGGATACCTTTTCTTTTGCAATGGGTCCATGAAAAGTTACGCCATCTGTCGGCAAACCCCGAAGAGCGCTGGAAAATTCGGATTCGACTGGCCCCACCAAGTGCAATTCTGCTTCCCGTCTCAATTGCGAGAAGGCCTGCAATAGTCGAGGCAAACCTTTCTGGATACCTATCGACCCGACAAAGAGAATTCTGGGTTTGCGAAATCTTGAAGATCGGTCAACGGGTTGAAAGCGATCAACATCTACGCCTAACGGCACAACAGCTAGCTTTCCAGACGGAATGCCTTGATGAATAAATGATTTTTCGGCAACCTTCGACGGCACCATTATTTTGTCTGCAGCAAGATATTCTGTCGTTTCGCGTTCTATCAAACGTTGGGAAATTCCGGGAAATTTCAGATCTAATTGCTGATATGCCGCCGCCAGAATATTGTTCTGGTGCAGTATGTGAGACGCACCCCGGTCAACGATTATAGCCATACCTTTTTCCCTCGCCACCGGTATTGCCTCAACCGTTGCTGAACTCCAGCCCACCAATAGGTCTGCCCCAGACTGCCCCAGGTTCTGTGCCACAAAACGCCCGAAACGTGGCAAAATAAAATCGGTCACATCATGCCCCGTTGAGCGTTGCGCGAGCCGGCGTATAACTTCTAGATGCGGTGCACAATTGAGTGTAAGCCCGGTCCCAGTGATACGACGAACCGCGAAGGAGGGATATGTGGTGTGAAGTGTGCCCAGAAAACCCTCTCCATAGAGTCCTTTTGCGAGAGCAAAGGCGTGAAAGCGACCGTGAACAGCTACTTCAACCTTCATACCCATCCGTCCATCACATCAGAAAATATCTGTCGAAGTTTCTTTGTCTGGCAGGACCATGAGTAGGGCTGAAGCCGACCCTGATCAATTTCTGTTCGATCGTCGCCTATTACCGCCAACGCCCCGGCAATCTCCCCCGGGGTCTTGGCGCCGATCAATTCTCCGCCGATCTTCCTGGCGATATCTGACGCCTCGGCGCTCTCTCCCGGTATTGCCATTACAGGTCTACCCAGAGCCAACAATTCAATAACCTTTTGTTGGAACAAGCTTTCTTCGTTCCGGATATATACATTAACTGTGGCACTAGCCTGCAGTTGAACCAGTGCGGCTATATCCAGATAACCCAGATTTTCAAACTCCACAGGAAAATTTTCCTGTTCGACAATCTTGTCGACGACTCCGCCGTCGTTCCCAGCATAGAAAAGGACAATCTTCTGACTTAATGAAGTCCGGATCATACCCTCTAGCAACAGCCGGACCTTGTCACCATCATAAACACTGCCACTAAGACAGACCCTGAAAATATCGTTTTTCTTGGTCGATTTTTTCGTATTTGGTTCCGCTCGGTAACCACTGTAAACGACGTACTTTTTCCCGGGAAACCAAGCAGAAGCGTCGCGCCCGTGGGCTTTAGAAAAGACCGTCATTGCAGCCAAGTCGGTAAATCGGGAAGCGACATTATGCCGTAGCCCGATAGGTATAAATTTATTCCATGGGTCTTTGTAATCCGCGACCCAAGGGCATTTAGCTGTAACCGCAAGACTTCGTGCAACGTACCAAGCGTCTGTATTGCCGAAGGTTCCGTAAACCAGATCGGGACAAAACGCCTTTGCTACCGGCGTTAAGAAGGCAGAGGAACCAGCACGCCAATCGCAAAATATACCGCCCCAGAAAAGATACGTCGCACCGATGATCACCTGGCGGAATGGAGGTACAATTTTTCCCTCCCGTGCTGCACGCCGAATTGGCGTTCGAACCAACGGTCCAGAAATGTATAATGGCTTAGACCAATCATGCGTCTCTATCCTCGTCTCGACCAATGCCGGGTCATCGCCGGGGTCGTCAATATGGAGCGGGCCAGAAAATAAAATAGTCTGATCCCCAGCTGCCGATAAATGTTTTGCAATTTCAGACATTCGCAGCGCCGCGACGTGCGGGGAATCCGGATGAGTGTGATTTACTAGAACGATTTTCATCGAAATCCCGTAGGGAGATACATGAAAGATTTGCTGGTCAACAGACCCGGCCCGCTAAAACTGTTTTGAAATTTTCAAGTAGTCGTTTGACGTGACTATCCCATGTATAACTCTGTTTCCCAAGGCTAGTCGCGAGAGAGAGAACAGATGCGCGGCGGCGAGGATTTTCATCCAAACTCTGGATACTCTGAACTAAATCGTCAACAGAAGTACCGGAGAAATAAACGGCAGAGTCTTGGCATACCTCCCTATGGACAGGAGTGTTTGAGGCGACAATCAAAGTCTCACTTGCCATTGCCTCGATTAGAGGGTGCCCAAACGTTTCCGAAAGGGACGGCGTCACGAAAAGATCACTTTCCGCATATAGAGCAGGTAAATCTGTGTATTTTACATCACCGAGCATCGTGACTTCGCCACGCTCTGCGCCTCGACGAAGAAGAAAGAGATCTTTTGACCCGCCCGGTGCATTTTTTATCTGGTCAAAATCCATCGTCAGGGTAAGGTGTGTCTTGATCCCCGCGTCGTTAAGCTTACGGGCCGCCTCAGCAACCAGACCTGGTTGCTTGTGAGAGTAGTAGGCCGACACGAGCAAGATCCTTAGCATGCCGTCCTCTCTCCATATACGCTGTTCTTTGGAATTGTCTCTGAAATGATCCACTCTCGTTCCGTACGAGTTTTTTTGTATTTTCCATGATAGATCAGGTGCCCAAGTCTGAAATAAATCTCCCATCGCATCTGTGGGTGTCAGTATCAGATTAGACGATCTGGCTGACGCGATTATAAGACGTCGGCGCAAGGATCTCTCAAGAACGCTCCGAGAACCCAGTGCGGGCGCTATATTAGTAAGATATGTCGGATCGAATAATCCTCCTTCGCGGACAAGGAGGACTTGGGGAACTGGCGATCGAATTATTCCAAAATTTGCGGAAGAATAGAGTATATCGGGGTTCAGGTCCTTTACGATACGGCGCCAGGTAGTCTGTTCCCACAATACTCGTGATAACGATCTAAGCTCGGTAACCGGTAAGCAAATGGTCTCAGCATCTTCATTTTGAAGTGAACTCCCGACTGGCAGTGCAAATACCGCATTAACACCTTGCGACCGGAATGACTGCATTAGGTTGCGGGTATAAGTAATGATACCGCCCCGGCGGGCTGACAGGGCATTTACGACAATTTTCATTTGTCAGGTTCCCGTCGGTTGAGTTCAAGTTCTGTGAAAATTCTCAAAATATTTGCCTGATGCGTCAAACTTAGTTCCTGTACTCGGAGGTGGGCATTCTCCGCAACCGCCTTGCGCTGCTCACCCATTTCGAGCCAGCGGCGGCACACATCAACGAGTTCCATATCGTCAGAAAAATATGCCGCCTCCTTCGACTCTCGCAGCAGCTCTTGGATTTCTCGATTTCGTTCATGCACCATGAAGCCTGCGCATGCGGGTAACTCAATAGACCGACAAGTTTGTAAGTCACGATTAGCATGCCTTAGAAAGCACAGATTGATCGGACTGGCAGCAACGACTTTAGCAAACTCATCATTATAGGCAGGCCTACCCTCAATCCATAGATTTTCGTGTCGTTCCGACATTCGACCCCAGCCGTTACCCCATACGCGAACCTGCAAACCCGACCGTGCAAGATGAAGTACTGATCTCGCACGAGGTGATTCATAAGTGCCAATAAAACTGACGGGTGCGCCATATTTCTTGGTGTCTGCAACACTGATTCTAACCGGTCGATGGATATCGGGATCGTAACTATTGTTGACAAACATCGGATTACGAAGCCTCAGCACACTATATTCTGCCGGGCTTGAGTTTAAAGATTTAGTGGTGGCCCATAGATCAAACAGTGGCATTGCCCGCTGCAGCCAGATTGTCCTGTTAAGCGGATTCAACATATCGTCTTCGGAATAGTAGACAATTGAAACATTAGGGTGTTTGGCTTTCAGTAAGCGTAACGTCTGCGCTCGAATCATATCGGCGGTCTCTAGCCAAAGAACGTCAATTTCACCGCCGATCGACAAAATGGCGGCATTCGCGTCGGCCGGATCAGCAGGCAAGCGAAGACGGTATCTCAACCGCGTCATAAGGGAAGGTCGTGTTTCATAGTCTTTACCGTCTGGCATTGTCGAGATCACTCGGACTGAATGACCAAGTGCACGCATCGCAGCAACTCGTTGCGGTGTCCGAGAAGCCAAGAAAGTCTGACCAACGACGACGATCTCTCGCCGCAGCGAAGATGAGTTTGCCCGTGTCACGTCAATGTCGCCGCTCTCGCAAGTGCGGCCCTCAGTCCCTCGATATCCTGATTGAATCCCCACTGTAAGATTCGCTGTTGCGCAGCTTTTCCCATCTCTTCAGAGTTATTTAGACATACGACTAGGGCTTTGGAGAGGGATATTTGATCACCAGCGGGGACGATGCGCCCGTTTCCGCTATCGATAAGATCAGCGGCACAACCCACCTGATCACTTACAATTGCGGCAGTGCCGCAAGCCATGGCTTCGTTCACCGCAAGCCCCCAGGGTTCACGAACTGAAGGAAGCACGAAAATATCGGCTAGGTCGTAGTAAGCTGGCATCTCGGTTTGGTTTACGAATCCTGTAAATATTGCATCGGGCGCTAATTCTTCCAGCTCGGCACGCGATTCTCCATCGCCCACGAATATCAATGCTGGCTCCTCTATGGCCCAGTCAGCACTTGCGATCGCCTTGGCCAATAGTTGCGGATTTTTGCGAGATTGAAGCTTCCCCGCAAATAAAACGACTCTGCGTGTAGGTGAAATCCCAAGTTTTTCTCGGAGTGCGTTTCGATTTTTTTTTGCATACTTCGCTAAATTCCCAAATGCCTCGTTATCGACGGCGTAAGGCATGTCAATGATTTGAGGGGGGGGAACGCCACGGTTAAGATAATACCGTCGGTTCTCTGATCCTATAGCGAGATAAAAATCACAGCTTTTAAAAATCTTATTGACAAATTTCCGCTTCAGCCAGCCCCGAACACCAGAGCCGTCCGGCATCGCCAGATCGCAGTTCTCGCCGCGCATTAGCACCGGGCGACCGCTCCGCTTCGCCTGCCGAAGACAGGACCTCATGCGCGGCGTTTGCCAACCATGTAGCCAAATAACGTCAGCACGTCCTATTTCTCGCTTGATATCAACCCCAGCCATGGGGGCATTTTCATATCCGTCGATTAGATCGACATCCCATTTGACTTCGCGACCGAACCCAGTATCAAAATAACGGTTATCCGGATGGGTCCGCTCGAATAGCACTCGCAAGTCAATATCCGACTGATCAGCTATCCTGCGCAACAATGGAGCCTGATATTGAATGGGATGAGACACAAGGTAAAGCAACCTAGTCACCCTAGAGCTTCGCCCCATGTCTTCTCCCACGCCCTCGCGATATTTTCTTCGAACGCAGACTGACTGTAGTCTTTTTCAACCAACGCCCGGGACTTTAACGCAAGATCATTTCGACGTTCCCGGTCTGAGATTATCCATCCAATGCCATCCGCCAACTCTCCTGGTGTATGCCCAGTGAGTTTTCCGGTCACGCCATCAATAACATAGTCCTCTGGCCCACCACACCGTGTGGAAACCACAGGCACCCCGCAAGCCATGGCCTGAATACCGGAGATTCCAAGCCCCTCCTGGCCTGACGAAAAAACAAAAACGTCTAGCGAACGATAAAAATGCGATAGACTTTGGGGATCCAGCCAACCCGTCCACTCGATTCGATCAGCAATATTAAGCGTCGAAGCTAATTCGTTCAAAGCAGTCGAGGGGTCACCCGTAAGTTTCAACCTAACGGGGATACTCCGTCTCGCAAGAACCGCAACGGAACGCAACATCAAACCGATATTTTTTCGGGGATCATCGATCCGCCCGGCAAAACCTATCTGCGCCGTGGGCGGCGACGAAGTCGACGGGATATAGTCTTTGAGGTTCACCGGCATTGGTACGTGCTCGACCATCTCTGGTCTCACACCAGCAGTTACAAGTGAAGCCCGTGTGTAGCGGCTAATCGCCAAGAACAGGCCACAGCCCCGGAGCACTCTCTTTTCCATAGCTCTCTGAACCGAACCAACCACGACGCTGTCGAAGACACGCCGCGCGGCAGGCATTCGTGCTCGCCGGTCTATCCTATCATCAAGCATCGCACTCGCACACCAGACAAAATGGGGTACGCCAGAAACCACAAGGGTATTTGCTACGAGAACCGTCCCACCAACCGCAATGTGGCGATCATAGGCGCCAATGAGCTTCTTCCATCTGTCCGTGGCCCAATAATATGGGAATTCCAATTCGGGAAAGCGGCAACCCACAGTAACGCTGGGAATATCTTTAAAGCACAAACCTCTGTGGATGTCTGGTTTTTTCCCTGAAAGGAGCTCCCAGCTAGGTACAACTAAATCCGGATCGTCGGTCAGAGTGGCGTAGTACGCGATTGTCACATCACATCCCTGACGCATCAGAAAACGCGCCAACGCCTCCGTCATCGTAGGCACTCCCCCTTGATGGGGCGGTAACGTCGTTAATAAGACCGATCTACTCATCGCGGCTTACGGACATATTTACTCCCTACAAAACCGGCATTTCGCAAAACATCAATCGTGAACTTGGCAGTAGTGTCCAAAGAAAAACTCTTAGCCCGATAAGACGCTTTTTTACCTAGTTCTTCCCTTAATGATGGATTTTTCACCAGTCTCTCGATCGTATAGACAATATCCGAGATATCGTAGGGATCGAACGTGAGACCAGCATCTCCGATCACTTCGGGCATAGCCGCGGTGTCAGAACAAGCAATAGGAGCACCAATCGACATCGCCTCGAGCAAAGGATTACCAAATGTTTCAATAGTCGATGGAAAAACGAATATATGGCATTCTTGATAAAGGTCTCTCAACGCTTCGGTATCAAGGTGCCCAACAAAATGTACCGCGTCGTCGACCCCGAGCGATGCGGCCAACCTTCTTACTTGATCAGAATAGCTACTGTCTATTTCACGACCTGCGATTGTCAGAGTAAGCTCTGGGTATCGCTGATGTAGTTTTCCAAATGCCTCGATCAATGAATGATAGTTCTTTTGAACATAAATATCGGATACAGCTAGTAATGCACTTCCCGGAGACCGATTACTTTCGCGCTCTCTCAATGGTTTTGTTGTACCGTGATAAACGACGTTGAGCTTACGATTAAATAGGCGCCGCAGTCCAAACGTTAATACTCGGGCCGCATATTCGGAAACCGCAATTGCTCGTCGAGCGAACAGCAGCGATATAAGCGTCGCCGCCGATAGTACAAGCCAATACCCCATAGGTCTTAATGTAGTAGTTAGTCGGATCACAGACGTAGCGTTCCGGAGCATAATGACATGGTTCCGAGCAAAAATTGGGCCAAAATTAGCCGGCGAGAAAACCACATCCGCCCCCATTGCCCATGTAAGAACCGGCAGCGAAACCTGTTCCCACCACAATGTAGGCCAAAACCCGAGTTTGTGATCAAAGAGTTGGAGTCTAACACCCTCGCAGATCGGATAGAAATGTTCCACCTGATCTCGATGCAAAAATAAATGCAGTTCAATTCCTTGTTGCTTTACCAACTCCGGCAGTATTGCACGCAGATATGTTACCCCTCCACCACTTTTGGCGTGTGTGCCATTAATAACGATCCGTAGACGCCTCGTTAGGTCTTTTTCCGGTATCAAATCGTCAGATGGAGTTTTTGACATTCCGTCTACCTCGGAAACGTAAACGTTTTTCCGGAACGCCGAATGACACGATCAGAAGAAAAAATGATGAAGGGTGCCATAAATAATCCGAACTTAGCGAGATTACCGATGTATAGCGCAAAATCTTGGTCGAAATCGATCCACCAAGGCAACAATGCGAAAACAGCGATCCGACAAAGTCCGGGCGTATAGCATGAAAAACCCGAAACAACCCCTAGGAACAACAAAAGCAGTGTCCCATGCATTATTAACCCGGCCATACCTCCGTGAGTAACGGGCTGACCAAGCAATGTGATTGACGAACTGTGAGCACTTTCCCCCTTTATCCCGCAATAGTCAGATTTATACTTTCCGCCGAGAGAGAAATTGGGTTTATCTCGCCATATAATGCGGGGCACCAAAATTTCCAGCCAGAAAGTTTGCCTGAAAATGTCCAGTTTTTGGTCTCCATGTTTTTCAACGGCCTTATCAAAACAATATCCGGTTTCCATCTGCCGCCAGACCAGTTTTGCAGCTAAAACCTCGCCCGAGTTTTGCAGAACGTTCCTAGGGCTATAAGATTGCAGACTATATGTACCTGAACGGGATTCCAGCTGTTTGTCAGGATTAGCGATTGAGGCATGAGGCAATCGTACGATCTGAGCAGCTTGTATCAACAGAAGAAGGGTCACACTGCACAGGACAATGACTTTTAAAATCTGCAGGAATGGGAGCCTTTGGATCACGATGTAGTAGATAAACGCTGACAAGACCATGAAGGCGGGTATTTTACCGCTACTTGCGAGCACCATTACCCCGGTAACAGCCACAATCAACAACATCACCACAAAGACCCGGAGGTGGCGATGCATAACTGCAGAATTCAGAAGAAAGAGCAGCAGGAAAGACTGAATCGGACTGAAAATCGTTTGGAGCGTCGAGGTAACTGATGGTCCAAAAACCGGGAATTGAGTCTGGATCAGAAAAAGCACACATAAAAGAGTAGAGATTCCATACAAAAAGAGTGGTCGCCGATCAGTGCTTTTATAGGCAGTCCGCGACTCAGATTTATCTTTACCAATTAACGTTATCAAAAAACAATGTATTACCAGCCCTGATGCGCAAAAAAGAAGAATGAGCGACTCGCCGCGGCTACCTAAATAATCGAGGCTATCGGGCCTAGCCGACTGGTCAGGCCGAGCCGGCCGGCCCAGCAAACTGTCACCAATCAACTCAAGCTGATTAAACATTCCGAAAGTGTTTACGACCAAGTTAGGTAAGATAGAAAATATTATTAAGGTAACGACAGCCAATAGAAATACAGGAGATAGCAGAAACCCTCGTTCGTCGCACTTTAGCTCGTGAAAGATCTGCATTGCAGATAGAATAGCCAAGATTATCCATGCAATTGAGGGCGAAACGACGTTCGTTATCAGACCAACAACAATGCCGATTGTCATGATAACAATAATTGTTTGAACAACGAAGAAGCCGCCTGAGCGGCTATCAGAAATCGCCAGATGTGATGGATTTATCATTGTGCACGATTTTGGCATGTATCATACGAATTAGCGATTCTGTCATACTTAACAAAGCTCTACAGCCAACGAATTATATATCTGATCTAGCGTCACTCAATCAGCAAGGTTTTTTTGGTTTCTGACCCATTTAATTCTTAATCACAATTCACATCAAACCGACCCCGCATTATCCGCAGCAAGCGACATAAGCGTGTGAGTGCTAAAAAATAACCAATAACCGGGCTATTAAGCTTAAACGAAATATTCACACGGATAGTAGTCAAAATTTTTGTAGAAAGAAATCGGCCCGTTAATCGTTGGGTACACCATGGATTGGTCTCTGTTTAGAACGGTTTCTCCTCATGGAGCTTGAATGACTACGCCAAGCTCTCGGCTATAGCCCGGCCTGCAATTCGTCCAATTCCAAATGCCTTCATGAGACCACCAACATATCCTGCACGAGGGCCACCCTCCAAACCACCCACAGCCGAGCCCGCTGCATAAAGGCCCGCAATAGGCACGCCGTTCTTATCCAAAACCTGGGCATTTTTATCTACCGCTAGCCCACCAGAGGTGACCGTGATCCCGGCGCATAGCGGAATCGCAAAGAATGGCGAGTGCTCAATCGGGTAGGCTGGATACATCTGCGTCGTGCGAGCCGGCAGCAATGCTGAGCTATTTCCGGATCTGACTAAATCGTTATATCCTGAGACTGTCGCTGCAAGCCCATCTGGGTCGATCCCAGAAATTTGGGCCAGTTCGTTTAAGCTTGCAGCTTCGAGCAGGGTTCCACCATTTTCAGTTAACGAAGGATTAGGCGGGACTATATCGGTCTCCCGCGCGTCCTCCCAAACGGTACGATCAAACACTGCGGTTGCCGACAGCGGGTCTGCGAGAGCGGCTATTTCGTTTGTGAGGTAGATGCCGCCGAAACCCTCATCGGCGAAGCGACATCCATCCGGTGTCACAACTATACCCTTGGCACATACAATATCTAGTTGAGGGTAGGGCCATAGATTTTCTTCCGTCATCGCCTCTCGGCTGAGGACATGACCGTAAAATTTATCCAGAGAAACGGTATCCGCGCCCACCCTGATTGCCATACGTAGTCCATCCCCGCGGCCAGTTTCGGTATTTCTCTGCCGTAATTTATTAGGCGCCCTCGTGATATATTGTCCAATTAGATCCCGGTCGGCCTGAAAACCGCCATCTGCGATCACGACGGCAGTGGTTTGTAATTCTTGGCCATCCTCCGTGATAACACCCGATACACTTCCATGTTCCATTTGCAACTCGATAACACGAGTACCAAGACGCAGCTCACCGCCACGTTGTCGGAGCTTTTCCGTAAGCGTGCCAAGAAACAGATTTGGACCGCTATTTTCCCAATCAAGCCCTGCCCTCATTTCCCTACCTGGCATCATCATTGGCATACCCCAAGACCGTCGAGGATGTTGCATGAACTCACATCCCTCCTGACGCATCCAGTCGATGGTAGACTTGGCGTTGGCGGCAAGTGCCCAAGCGATATCCTCACGCGCACTCCCGTCCGTACCGGAGAGGATGCTCTCGAATAGCTCACTCGCCGGCTCATCAGGACTTCGGAAGGCCAGATGAATAGCGCCTGTTGAGACGCGCGAATTACAGGGATAAAATTCGCCTGTCCCTGTCTCAAGAACAAGCGGCCTAAGGCCCGCTAGTGCGACATGGTTGGCCACCGTAAGACCTGCGAACCCAGCGCCTATAATCACCACATCGTATCTCATATAGCTTGACCTATCTGGCTATCCCATAGGTTGTCAACTTCATAAGGTTACGGTTCAATCTGATCAAATTCGAACTAGAGGAGCCCAGATGATAAAAACGAGGGGGGTCGCCCACTTCACTCTTCCTGTTACGGATACCGTTCGAAGTATGGCATTTTATATGGACAATTTGGGGATGACTCCAATCCAGGTGAATCATGAGCGCGGAATGGTCTTTCTTGATTGTGGCGGCGACTGTATCATCCTCGCTAAATCATCTGCGAAGATCGACCCGGACGACCACGATGTCCATCATGCATTTATCGTCGACCCAGATGATTACGAAGCCGCAAAAATGCTGCTGAAGTCAAATGGTATTGAGGTCTTTTTTGAAGAAGACCGTCAAGGTGGTGCGGTGAACGGCCCACGGGCTTATTTTCACGACCCGGATGGAAACGTTCTCGAGATAATCAATCTTACCAGTTACAAGAAAGGTATCGCCTAGATCAGGGTGTTTTCCGACCATAGTGGAGAGGACGATTTACCCCCAAAACATTTCGGAAACTGGGGGTATCTCGGCCATCCACAGGACGATCTTTCGTGGCTCAACTTTATTACAGTTCAAAAACAGTGGTTTACGCAAAGTTTTCCCCAATATGAGCTTTCCACAGGAATCTCGTAGCTTTCGGCAGATTCGGGTTGCCCATGGCTGTAGCCAATATGTAGTATCAGTGTGTCGGCTTGGCACTGCATATTGCGCTTGCAGTGAAAGGCTGACAAATGAAGTGAGGTACGAGGAGGAAGTTTGATGCAGTGGAGTCCTGAACGGGTCGAAACTCTCACGCGATTGTGGGCAGAGGGCTTGTCAGCGCGACAGATCGCGGAGAAGTTGGGTGGTGGCGTAACGCGGAATGCGGTGATCGGTAAGGCGCACCGATTAAATCTTCAACGCGGCACTGAAGTTCCCAAAAATGAGCCGGAGCCAGAGCCTGTCATCTTTGAAGAGCCTATCTTCCATCATCCTTCGGCGGACGTCGAATCTTGGATGTGCCGCTGGCCCATAGACGAACCCGGTAAATACGGCCTTCATATATGCGGCAAGACTGTTCAACCTGGCCGCCATTATTGTGCCGAGCATTGTACCGCTCACTATTTGCTCCGCCGGCGGTCTACTGTCGCAGCCTAACCACACTCTATCGCACTACTATTTATTTAACCTTTTGATGCCGTTGAATTCACCACGGACTTTGGAGTTCAGCAACATATTCTTCACGGTTGGCGCCAGCTGCGGTGTAACGCGCACCTGATAGGCCAAATAAATTGGGTCAGCAGATAAAAATGTTACGCTGGAATGATAGAAAATCAGGAGCTAATTCCGCTGTACCAGTTCTACAAGATCGGAATTTTGAACCAATCCCTACGACAACGCTTTTGCAAATTAGACCGCTTTAGGGTCGGCTTCTGCCGTCCTACAGGCACTCCATTGGCGGAGGACTGGTCAACCTCCAGCCACCACAGCTTAGTAGCGGAATTTCGACCTCGGGAATACACTCAGCCCTATGACGAAACACATTAGTAAAATAGATGAACACAGATTTCGCGATTTGCTAAATAATCGCCGGGACAAATTGACAGATCTTGTTGCAGCTGCATCAGACGCCACAGCCCCTGTCCAACTTGACCAGCAGCTTCAAGGCAGACTGTCACGCATGGATGCGCTGCAGGTCCAGGCGATGGCCAGCGCAACCAACGACCGCCGCCGGATCGAAATAGCGCAGATTGACTCCGCTTTGCGCCAAATGGAAATAGGTAAATATGGCTATTGTGTAGAATGCGGCGATAAGATTCCTGCGAAACGGATTGAGTTAAACCCAGCTGTTGCCCGGTGCATCGAATGCGCAACCTAAATTCATCCCACCAAGAATAACAATCTAATACTGAATATTCGTTGACCTTTTTTTTCAACGGGATTTGGTACCCGATCAGTTTTGTAGCCGCACTGCTAGATAGATCGGCCGTATCAGGTACCGATTTCGCGATGCGTAGCTCGCCACAATCTACCTCGAAGATTTTGAAATCGGGAAAAGTCCCGCTACTACAAATACCGACCATCCAAGAACCATAAATTTGGACCCAATCAAATTGTCGCGGCTGCATCAATATGGACATGCACAGCCTCCGTTCCATCAACGATTTCCCGGCCCAAGACCTTTACAGCGGTTTCTGCCTTATCAACCGGATAGCGATGCGTGCACAGCTTCGCAAGTGTATCTCCCCGGCGCCGGATTATATCAATCGACTTTTCAACGGAAGACCATGTTGACGAAAGTACACCGAGCATTGAGATTTCCTTTGTAATCAACTTGTCGGAGACAAAGTTAGGAATCGGCTTAAAACTCTTTAGCCCAGCAATGACAACCTTGCCACCAGGGCGCACCATTTCAAGCGCTTGGGTAATAGGCTCGGTAGAAAATGCCGATACGTCGACTACGATGTCTGCAAGGTTTCCATCCAACGCGTCAATCACCTGCTCCACTGGATCACCATCATCAACAACTATTGTCTCATCGGCTCCCAGCTCATGCGCCAAGGATAAGCGAAGCGTATCAGCGTTCGTCCCAGTTACTATGACTTTGCCAGCGCCAGCCTCTCGTGCGGCTACCACAGCGAGCAGTCCACGCTGCCCAGGCCCCTCGATTACGATAGTGTCACCAATACTCGTCTCAGGTCGCTCAACCGCCCAGCGAACAGCGTTCGACATTGGATTAAATAGGCTCATGATATCGGTTGGAACATCTGTTGGTGCCTGATGCAGCGTCGCACCCGGGTGCAGGTACATATGTGTCGCATATCCACCCCAAAGGTGAGGTGGGGTATTAAAACCCATCCGCAGGCCATATCCCATGCCATCTTTACATAGCACCGGCCGTCCAACTTGGCACTGAAAACACTGACCACACGGGATTGAAGCCTCAACAGTGACACGGTCACCTTCCTTTACAGCCCACTTTTTTGCGGCATTAGGACCAATCTTCTCTATCCAGCCTAAAATTTCATGGCCGGGAATAATCGGTCGGACCGACCACGGAGTGTTGTCGAGATGACCGAGATATTGTTCCCAGTCAGTACCACACAATCCTGCGGCTTCAACCCGCAGGATACCCTCATCAGGCCCGATCTCGGGAAGATCAACCTCCCGATACTCAAATTTCCTTGGATCCGTGAGTACAGCGACTTTCGCTCTCTCTGCCATCGTCCCTCCCCATTAACTGTTTTGTTTTCCAATGATCTTGCCATGTGGCAATGCAATCGACAATCTGGGCCGAAATAAACCCAAACATAGATCCGCAACCATCTACCGATAAGATTTTAAAAAATACTTCGGACAACGTTATTTATCATACCTTGCCGAGGGCAAATCCACCCTTGTCTTCACAGCCTGGACTTCTTTCCAAATAGCTTGACCGACCTATCGGGCAGCATCTTCAACACATAACCATAAACCGGATCGTGTTTGATGATAAAACCCAACCTTGGGCCTTTTGATTAGGAAGCCTCCATCAACGGCTCAATGCAGCCCTCATCGTCATTATAAACGTTATTGACGCGCGTCGATACGCGGTAGAATGCCATATCATCGGGTGGATATGCTCGAATGAGGTGGTCAGCGTCGCTAGTAGCACCTCTCAGCCACAATTCACAATCGCCAAGACCCACTATCACCGGCATTCGGGGGTGGATCGGCGCAATCTTCTCATTCGCTTCAGTGGTTATGATGGTATAGGATTCTATTACTTCTCCAGAATCTTCCGCGGTTACGGGGGCCTTCCAAGTCTCCCAAAGACCAGCGAGCAGAAATGGGGCACCACTTTTAAAACCAATACGGAATGGTTGTTTTGTATCACCCTCCTTTCGCCATTCGTAGAAACCATCGACCGGGACAAGACATCGCCGTGCCTTATAGGCTTCTCGGAATGAGATTTTATGTGCGATGGTCTCACCCCGCGCGTTGATCATACCGGACGCAATTGTCTTGCCTTGTGACCAAGAGGGAATGAGCCCCCAGCGCAGCATATCCATGCTGCAGCCACCGGCTGTCAGACGCACGACCGGCGCTCTTTGGTTGGGAGCAATATTAAAGCGGGGCTCAAGGTTTAGCGTCGCCTGTATGTTTACAAGTGTTCCCAGCATTTCAGGCGTTACGCTGAGTGAGTATCTTCCGCACATGTAGGTATTCTAATGTATTGTCGGCATTTCCGCCTTTATTATCACTTAACCCCGCTTTAACTATATATCCACACTCGAAAGGCAAAATTTCCGTGGTTTTTAGCAAAGATGACCGCCGCCGGCTGATGGAAGCAGCCACCGAAATCGCTGACCGTGCATCTAAAGTGATTCTCGAAATCTACTCAACTGACTTCGAAGTCCGGCACAAGGACGATGCGTCGCCCATAACCGATGCCGACGAACTTGCAGAAAACCTCATACTTGCTGGTTTGCTAGATCTGTTGCCGGGCGTTGCCGCCATCGGAGAAGAAGCAACATCCCGCGAAAAGATTCAGAATTTGATAGGCCCCAGATTCTGGCTGGTTGACCCGATCGATGGTACTAAGGAATTCCTCCAACGTAACGGTGAGTTCACGGTTAATATAGCGCTGATTGATGGGGGCGTTCCAGTTATAGGGGTAGTGATGGCCCCTGCGATGAACCGAGCGTTCCGAGCCTGCGGACCAGGCACCGCGGAGCTGCGTGAAGAAGCAGGTGCTTGGACGTCGATTTCAGTAAGGAATGTTCCCGCCGAGGGCGCAACCGTCGTTTCGAGTAGATCTCATGGGGACCCGATCAAGCTGGAACAGCTCATTAAAGATATTCAAATTAGAGAACATAGGACCATGGGCAGTTCTCTAAAGTTTTGTCTTATTGCGGAAGGTCAGGCTGATATTTACCCCCGCTACGGACCGACTTCAGAGTGGGATACAGCGGCAGGCCACGCGATTCTACTGGGCGCAGGCGGGAACGTGCGCCAAACAGACGGAACAGAGCTTCCTTATGGAAAAACCGGCTGGCGAAACCCAGAATTTATAGCCCGCGGTTCGGAATGATTATCCCAGCCACGCCAGAAAACATCTCCCTCGCGGCCAGGCGTCTTAGAACTGGACAACTGGTCGCCTTCCCAACTGAGACCGTTTACGGCCTTGGTGCAGATGCGACACTCAGTAAGTCCGTTGCCGCCATTTTCTCTGCCAAAAACCGACCCGAATTTAATCCTTTAATTATTCATGTACCGGACATGGAAATTGCAGTCAGGCTAGGAGAATTCAATGAACTTGCGCAAGAACTTGGTGATACCTTCTGGCCGGGACCCCTGTCGATTGTGGTAAATAGACAACTGGACTGCCCGGTCTCCCTGCTCGCCAGCGCCGGCCTTAATACGCTCGCAATTCGCGTGCCTGCACACGACACAGCGCAGGCAATTCTGCGATCGGTAGCGCGTCCAATTGCAGCCCCCAGCGCAAACATGTCTGGAAAAATAAGCCCCACAACGGCATCGCATGTTGGTGAGTCAATCGGCAAAACGGTGGACCTAATTGTTGATGCTGGTGCGTGCTCCGTAGGTGTGGAATCGACCGTCGTCGATTGTACTTCTAATGTCCCTATTATTTTACGTCCCGGCGGCATTACCGCGGAACAAATCGAAAAAGTGGTTGGCCGCGTTGAAACCACTGATATTGGTTCTAAAAACCCCAGGTCTCCGGGGATGTTAGCGAGCCATTATGCTCCAGACGCTGCAATCCGACTGAACGCAATATCGGTTAGTGCGGAGGAAGCGTTATTGGCATTTGGTCCTCAAATTATTCGAGGCGCCTCTATTGAGAGGAATTTGAGCGCAGCCGGGGACTTTGAAGAAGCCGCCGCCAATCTTTTTTCCATGCTCAGGGCCCTAGATTCGGTGTCTGGACGTATCGCGGTGATGCCTATTCCCGATCAAGGCCTCGGTAGGGCAATAAATGATAGACTCCTGAGGGCAGCTGCCCCACGAACCAGTGTTTGACCCCATTGCCCGAACATCACACTTAATTTAAATCTGACTTCGGATTTTAGAGAGATCTAGGATGAATGCCACGACTTTCAGGAAAATAGATAAGTCTATCCTTGATCTACTACACTCAGTAGTAGGGGATGCCGGTATCATTACAGATGCAAACGACAAAGCGCCCTATCTAAACGACGAGCGAGGGTACTACTCGGGGTCCACGCCAATGATCGTTCGGCCTGCGTCAACTTCTGAAGTCTCAAAAATCATTAGTATCTGCAACGAAAGTCAGACCCCGGTTGTACCGCAGGGAGGTAATACGGGCCTTTGCGGAGGTGCAACCCCCTATGAGCACGGTGGAGAGATCCTGCTGTCACTCACCCGCATGAATAGAATTCGCGAAATTGATACGCTAAATTACGCGATAACTGTGGAATCTGGAGTTATCCTTGCCGACGTGCAAACGGCAGCTGAAAATGCGGGCAGATATTTCCCACTTAGCCTTGGGGGTGAGGGCACCGCTCGTATTGGGGGAAACCTATCCACCAACGCTGGTGGGACAGGGGTGTTGCGCTATGGTCCGGCGCGGGATCTTTGCCTCGGCCTTGAGGCGGTTTTGCCAGATGGCCGTGTCTGGAACGGTATGACGGGGCTCCGTAAGGACAATACAGGATACGACCTAAAACATCTATTTATTGGCGCCGAAGGCACACTCGGGATTATTACCGCAGCCTGTCTGAAGCTATTTCCGAAGCCAGCCGATATTCAAACAGCGTTCGTGGCGGTTGAGAGCGAGCACGCGGCGGTAGAACTCTTGGCCCGAGCTCGGCAGATCACAGATGACCGGGTCGTGACATTTGAATATATGCCTCGCGATGCCATTGGTTTTGCACTCAAACACATTGATGGGACTCGCGATCCAATGTCGACGGCGTATTTACATTATGTACTGATAGAACTAGCCGCTGGCGAAGCCGCCGCGGTAGACCTTCGGAATATGTTAGAGGAGGTGCTGGGGGATGGTATGGTAGACGGGCTCGTGCTTAATGCCGTGTTCGCGGAAAGTGGGCAGCAAGCTTCAGACTTCTGGAAAATCCGGGAAACCATCCCTGAAGCTCAAAAATACGAAGGTGCTAGCTCTAAGCATGATATATCGGTACCTGTGTCCCGGGTCGCTGACTTCCTTGTAGATGCTATTGCGGATGTAAAGAAATTGATACCGGGTGTCCGCCCCTGCGCTTTCGGCCATGTCGGGGACGGCAACATCCACTTCAATTTGAGCCGTCCAGTGGATATGTCAGACGACGAGTTCTGGTTACTAGAGCCAGAATTACATAAAATGGTCTATGATCGAACAGTTGCCATGGGAGGGTCAATAAGTGCGGAGCATGGTATAGGGCGATTACGGCGAGACGAGCTCAAAGCATATAAATCCCCAGTGGAGATGGACGTTATGCGAAGCATTAAAGAAACGCTGGACCCCAACGGAATTATGAACCCCGGCAAGGTACTTTAGGAGCAGAGAATGGCCGAATACGCCGCCCCAATAAGGGATATGAAATTTGTTATCGAGGAATTGATAGGCCTTGATACCATAAACGGGCTTCCCGGCTACGAGGAAGCAACGCCGGATGTTGTAAAAGCTATTCTTGAGGAAGCCGGAAAACTTGCTTGTGATGTATTATCGCCAATCGACCGAACCGGTGATCTGGAGGGGTCTCGACTGGAAAACGGTGTGGTCGTCACTCCAACGGGTTTCAAAGACGCGTATAAAGCTTATATCGATGGTGGGTGGAACGCGTTGCAATTCGGTCCAGAAATAGGTGGGCAGGGGCTTCCGCTCTTGCTCGCAACCCCCGTCTTCGAGATGTGGGATGGTGCCAATCTTGCATTCATGCTCTGTCCGGTTTTGACAATAGCAGCGGTTGAATGTCTCGAACAGTTTGGGTCGAAAGCTCAGAAAAATACCTGGCTCCCCAAACTAGTATCGGGCGAATGGACTGGCACAATGGTCCTTACAGAACCGCATGCTGGGTCTGATGTAGGTGCGCTTAAGACACGAGCGCAGGCTGAAGGAGATCATTATCGTATTTCCGGGCAGAAGATTTACACCACCTGGGGCGAACACGACTTAACAGAGAACATCATTCACATGGTGCTAGCTCGCACACCCAATTCGCCACCCGGTACCCGGGGCATTTCGCTGTTTATCGTCCCGAAATTCCTTGTAAATGATGACGGGTCGCTGGGAAAACGGAATGATCTGCGGGCCGTATCATTAGAACACAAACTTGGAATCCACGGCAGCCCAACCTGTGTTATGCAATTCGGCGAAAACGAAGGTGCAATTGGTTATCTGGTTGGAGAAGAATCCCGCGGAATGGAATATATGTTCTCGATGATGAATAGTGCTCGTCTTGCGGTTGGACGCGAGGGCGTTGGCATTTCGGAACGCGCATACCAGCGGGCTGCAGACTATGCACGAGAGCGCATCCAAGGCCGTGATGCTGCGGATCCAAGGGCTGGCGATGTGCCGATTATCAGGCACCCTGACGTTCGCCGTAATTTGATGAAAATGCGGGCCTTGACCGAGGCCAACCGAGCACTGGGCTGCTACGTAGCTGCTCAGCTCGATACTGCTCGCAAACACCCCGATAGCGTTACGCGTAAAAGCGCCCAAGACCGAGTTGACCTCTTAGTTCCCGTCGTTAAGGCATGGTCTACTGATTGTGGGGTCGAGATCGCATCAATGGGGATACAGGTCCATGGTGGCGCCGGCTTTATCGAAGACACTGGTGCAGCGCAACACTATCGTGATTGCCGGATAACTCCTATTTACGAGGGCACGAACGGTATTCAGGCGCTTGATTTAATTGGCCGAAAAATCCTACGCGACCGGGGAGAGGAAATGAGCAAGTTTATTGCTGAGATCAGAAAAACTGATATACCGGATCAGATGATCGCAGATGAGATGTGGTCGGCGTTAGATGCGCTAACCGAAGCAATTGATTGGATGCTCGGGTACGACGGGGATGACCCGCGAGCCGTGATATCCGGCGCAACGCCATTCTTACAAGCCTTCGGGCTGGTAACGGGCGGGTGGTTGATGGCCCGATCTGCGGCAATCGCCTCTGCGGCGGAAGAAGAACCGGACTTCTACTCGGCAAAGCTTGCAACCGCGCGTTTTTATGCGGCAAACCTTCTTCCACAGGTCGCTGGCTTTGCTAAGTCTTCGATGGTGGGTTCGGAAGAAATCATGGCTCTCTCTGCAGAAGCGTTCTAAACGCTCGCGAAGGTGCTTGCGTCTCGATGATAAAAGCGCGATAAGGCGCGACTTTTATTCGAAATGTTGGGTGTGCGCCCATCAGACGAGGCTAAAGAAATGGAAAAACCGGCGGCTCTGACCGATGTAACTTCGTCGATTGAATTTGGTGATGATGTACCTCCAGAAGCCACTTTACCGACCAGAGACTTTCTTATAAGGAGAGGTGGAAAAATCTATGCTGGTGTGCACCTTCTTATCGATTTCTGGGGAGCAATTAACCTTGGTGACATCTCGTTTGTGGAGAACACTTTACGCGACGCCGCTGAAGCCGCCAATGCGACCGTTTTATATATTCACGTCCATGAATTCGGTGGTTCGGGCGGCTTGTCCGGGGTTACCATTTTAGCGGAAAGCCATATCACTATTCACACATGGCCGGAATTGGATTATGCGGCTTTTGACGTATTCATGTGCGGTAAATGCCGACCTGAGAATGCCCTATACTTGCTTGAAGAGAGGTTCAAACCATCCAAAAAAACAGTGACTAAATCGAGGCGGGGTTTAGTAGGGTGAGAAATTCTGGAAAAACTTGGTTTTCCGAAACCCTCCACGATTCTTTTGAACTACGATTCGAGATATCGGAAATTCTTTACCATTCAAAAACGGTACACCAAGATCTAATTATCTTTGAAACGCCATTCTTCGGTCGAGTCCTGGCTCTAGACAATGTCATACAGACCACCGAGCGAGACGAAGCAGCCTATCACGAGATGTTAACTCATGTACCAATCTTAGCTCACGGTGGCATTAAGGATGTTTTGATAATCGGTGGCGGCGATGGTGGAACACTGAGGGACGTCCTCAAACATCGTTGCGTAGAACGAGCAACAGTAGTGGAAATTGATAGTAGCGTTGTTGAGGTCTGTCGAGAGTTTCTACCTTCTCTCAGTGACGGCGCGTTTGAGAACCCACGTGCTCATCTGGTCATTGCCGATGGACTAAAATATGTTAAAGAAACTTCGAATACGTTCGACCTAATCATCATCGATTCTACCGATCCAATCGGACCATCCGTACCCCTTTTCTCGCACGATTTTTATACAGACTGCCGAAACATTTTGTCATCGGACGGTATTTTTGTCTGCCAGTCGGGAGTTTCTTTTGTCCAAGAAGTGGAGGCGCGGACGACCCGCAAATACCTCGCCGATATTTTCGAGGACTCGGCTTTGTACGTGACATTAGTCCCCACATATGCATTCGGATTCATGACTCTCGGATGGGGAGCAAGGTCTACCATGGCTCGATCGACGGATATCGATAAGGTCCGAGAACGCTTTACCGCTGCCGACATTGGTACGCGTTATTATACGCCTGAGGTCCACGCGGCTTGTTTCAGCCTCCCCGCCTATATGACTTATTGATCGATATTTTATGGGAATGTCCGGCGAAAATGATCACCCAATAATGGGTGTATCGAGAATTCTTTTCCTCCCCTGATAGACTAAAAAATCCGAGACCCGCATCGCTGAATTTTCCGTTGAGCATATTTGTCCGGTGGCTAGGACTGTTCATCCAAGCATTCGCCACAGATTTGGGTGAAGACGTCCCTGCAAAGAGATTTTCCGCAATCAATCCCCCAAAGTAACCTTCTTTTGAAACCCGCTTCTCTAAATCGCTTCCGTCGGACGATATATGACTAAAAAAATCACCCCTCGCCATATCCTCCGCATGTTTTTGGGCAACGGCGCTCAACTTAGTGCTTAAGTTTAAAGCGCTAACTTTGTTCAGCGCCCTATGGACATTCACTTCCTGCATAAGACCCTTGATCAAACGGTATCTTTCAGAATTGGCATGAACGTGATTGGGCACAATCGCCAAAAGCACCAAAGCGGCGAGAAAAACGAAGTATCCGTCAAGTCGCGTCGTCATCCTCTCGGACTTTCTCCACAGCCCTAGCCTCTAGGGCGCGGCGGTCAATCTTATTTGTGCCGCTTAACGGAAGGGCATCAACGAAAAAAACCCGTCGTGGGTAGGCATAGACTGGCCCATTTTTTAGAGAGTGCTCTTTGACCGCCTCTTCGTCGAGTATCGATCCATCGCGTTTAACTACCCAAGCGAATGGAACGTGGGATTTAAGCGGGTGGGGTGCCGGTACAACAGCCGCCTGCATCACGTCTTGATGGCGTTCCAACATGGTCTCGACATCGCTTGGATATATATTTTCTCCGGCGCAGACAAACATATCGTCCGCCCGGTCAACAAAATAATACCAGCCGATATCATCTCGGCGGAGTATATCGCCGGTATCCATCCAGCCTTCTGCCGACAGCACATTCTTCGTGGCATCCGGTAAATTGTGGTAGCCCTTCATCACACCCGGGCTTTTAACATGCAGCACACCCTGATCTTCGTCGGGACCACCTACAAGTTTGATTTCAACCCCATCTATCGGGAAGCCAACCGATGTAGGCGGCCTCGGGAGGCCGTCAGGATGTGTCCATGCGAAGAGGATGGGACCACCCTCGGTGATTCCGTAATTAAGATTGAGTTTGGCGTCGGGAAACCGAACTGCAAGTGTTTCTAACAGATTATCAGACGCAGGCGCAGATCCCATGGAGCAGTTACGAACCGACGATAAATTCGTCTGATCAAGCAGTTTCTCTTCCTGTAGTATCAACGCGTACATCGTTGGTACCCCCGTCAGCATAGTTAGGCGGTACCGTTCGATAGCGCGTATATATTCCTTGGCGTCAAATCGAGAAAATAGAACTATACGCCCCCCGGCTGATAAAGCGGACTTTACAGCGAGCAAGGCATTTTTGTGATAAAGTGGAGCCGAAATAACGGAACAGTCATCTTCTCGGATATCCCGGCTTTCAACAATTTTTTCAGTCATCCACACTTGGCCGATATGATCCAACAATACTCCCTTCGGCCTACCGGTCGATCCTGAGGTATAGGGTTGTTCCGCTATATCGCCATGACCGGGAAAAAAAGATGGAAACGCCTCATCCGAACGAATCTTAAATTCATCAAACGGATCCTTACTCTCTCCAAAAGAGACGGTACGCACGTTTTCGGGAACCCGCGCGGTCTGTTCAGTGTCTGCAAAAACTATTTGCATTCCTGCATCGCAGATTATGTATTCGACTGTCTCATCTGGCAATTTGACATTGATCATTACCGGTACGCACCCAGCACGCATTGCTCCAAACAGGACTTCTAGGAATTCAACCCGGTTGAGCGCCAGAATGCCAACCCGATCATTGGGCTCCAAACCAGCAACGAGCAAGCCGTTTGCCACCGCGTCGCAATTCTCACTAAATTCCTGATAGCTGTATTCACGCGGAACTGCAGGATCGTACAGATCGATAATCGCGACCCGTTCGGACCCGGCATATGCAGCAAAGACATCTCCCAGATTGCCGGACTCGGAGGGGTTCATTTATACTGGTTCCTTAAGGAGTAATGATGATCTTTCCGATCACTTCGCGATCCCGGAGTTGGCGGACACCTTCCGCAGTTTGATCGAGCGGCAATACGGTATCTATCACGGGTGACAGTTTTTTTTCGGAGATCATCTTCATTAGGATCTCAAGATCTTCGATAGCCCAAGAATTCGATCCTAGAACCTGAAGCTCAAACGTCCATATGTAGCGTAGATCTTCTTTTGGATCGAACCCCGCTGTCGCACCGCATGTAAGGATTTTACCACCGCGCTGTGTCGCCTTTAGCGAAGGTACCCAAGTATCACCCCCGGTGAAGTTGATGACAACATCGACCCCACCCTCGAATCTACGGCGGTGTGGTTTTCCGTAGATCCCATAGATTGTTTTTTCAAAATCCTCATATCCGATGACATGGTCAACTCCCCAGTCCTTAAGCGCATCGAGTTTTTCGGGGCTCGAGCCGGCCGCAACCACTTCGCAACCCATGGCCTTTGCAAGAAGAACGCAGCAGGAGCCGACGCCACCCGAGGCGCCGAGAATAAGAACCTTCTCACCACCTTTCATTCTCCCATTTGTGATCATCATTCGATGTGCCGTACCATAGGCGACAGGTAGGGCCGCTGCTTGCTCATAGGAGCATCCGTCCGGTATTTTTATAAGGCGGGTAGCCTCGACGGCACATAACTCGGCCGTCCCACCATCAAGCATTTCACCCATCAAACCCTTTTCTGGAGTCACAGGATCTAGCGGGTTGACGAGAACTCTGTCACCGACAGACCAGCCGTTGACCCCAGCACCAATTTGAGAGATTTCACCAGAAATATCGAGGCCAATAACGATGGGCAACGGTACCTTAATGCCCGGCATCCCCTTTGTGGTGAAGACATCATGGTAATTCAATGACGTTGCCTTCACCGTGATTACGACCTGGCCTTCGAGACATTTCGGATCGGCGTAGTCTTCATGATATTTGAGATTTTCAATATCACCGTGTTCGTGGAGAACAACTGCGCGCACTATATTTCTCCTTTTTGACGCGATACGTCTCTTGACTGCAAAAGTAATATCGCTTCAGTCCGATTAACGCGATTAATGGGGCACCGTCAAGCTATGGCGATGTCTGCTTCCTGGTATATTTTGATCACATTTGGCCCGAGTTTCTCGGAATTTCCGCCATAAACATGCACTGAAACAGCCGTTCGGTCCGTCGGATTATGCATACAGTGAATATCACCGTCCCCGACGGGAAGATGAGCTACATCACCTGCCACCCACTCCCTCGTTTCGGTTGAAATTACATCGAGACTCCCGGGGTTCATAGGATCAACTTCGTAACGAGTTTCCTGAATCACGCCTTCGAAAACACCGAATGTACACCAAGTCTTGTGATCATGGATTGGTGAAACTATGCCCGCCGGCCAGACCGCAGCAATAATAGAAAAGTCGTCATTGGGGCATAGAAAAACATCGTGTCGACCATACCCTGTTGGCGGAAGGAGTTTTTGTTCTTGGGTCAAAAGTTCCCGATCTTTGAGTATTTCTGGCAAATAGGATGAAATGAGTGCGGGTACATCCCCAATCGGATTTTCGGCAACGAGATCACTCACTGTTCGGCAGAACGTTTTCATTTCCATCGAGTTTCTCTGAGCCTCTTAAGAAATTATTTTTATAAAATACATTAAGCTGTAGTTTACAGAGTCTTGGCGATATTTGTTTGCGAATATTCCATTCGATTCGAGGTTTTTAGTAAGTTATTCTAATATACTAGAAATTATAAGGATATTATTACATTGGACGCAATAGATAAGAAAATTTTAGGCATCCTTCAATCAGATACGACCCCATCGGTGGCTGAAATAGCTAAGAAGGTCGGTTTATCAACAACGCCATGTTGGCGTCGGATACAAAAGCTTGAAGAGAAGGGCATAATCCGCTCGAGGGTAGCACTCCTCGATGCAGAAAAACTAAATGCTGGGGTGACTGTCTTCGTTTCAATCAAAACCGATAAGCACGATGCCGCATGGTACCAAGAATTTTCAAACGCCGTTAACGCGTTTCCAGAGGTGGTTGAGTTCTATCGCATGTCCGGAGACATCGATTACCTTCTCCGCGTAGTAGTACCTGATATCGGGGCTTATGACCGATTTTATCAGCGCCTGATCGAACAAGTGGAACTTTATGACGTTAGTTCTTCATTCTCGATGGAACAGATTAAATACACTACCGCGTTGCCTTTGGATTACGCCTGACCGTCCAACCCAGACGCATTAATCAGCGTTGCCAGATCAAACACGTGCGTATCCTTGGCCTTCATATGTCTCAACGCACGCGCCAGTTCTAGCACATATTCGGTATTTCTGCCCGACTGGCCGGCGCTTTCGATTACTTGTGCCGCTATTTCAGCCAAGGGTGCATCACCCAACCAATTTGGATTTTCGGGCCCGGCGATGTAGACCAAGCTTCGTACACCACCACCGGTCGACTGAGGAAAAGAAATCTGCACCTCATTCATTGAATAGCCTTCTTTTTCCCGGTAATCGAGATGACCAAATACTCTATCTCGATCCTCTGCACTGATCAGGTAGGCCATTCCCCAACACACTGCGTGTTTGTCTTTGACCAGTGTAACAACTCGTCCAGGAGCACCCGGAATACCCCGGTGGTCAGTTGAACCCTGCCAGAAACGACGTACCCAGCCATTGAGCGTCGCGTTACGGCGGTCTACAAATGGAAAATCTGGCCGCCAAACTAGCGAACCATACCCAAATACCCAGACATCAGTCACAGTCGCGCAAACGGACGCTGCGTCGGGGTATGAAAGACGAAGCTAGCACCCATTCCCGCTTCGGCGTCTACGACCAAGTAGTCTGGCCTTTCCAGAAGCCGAGGAATGCAGTTAGCGGCTAAATAGTCTCGTGTCTTGGTGATATCGTCACTCATTATTGCGACGGCCGCGATGAATGGTAGGTCTGGAATCTTGACACCAGGAAGTAGGGCACCGCATTTCCCTGATGCGCAGATTACGATTTCACCTCGGTTCAAAACTATACGAAAACCGTCTTCGTTCATTTCTGATGTCTTACCGGTAAACCGTTCATAACGTTTGACTGTCTCTAATGGGTCGTCTGCACATATTAAAATGCCCGACAACATAGCCGCACCGTTGGCGTGGGCGGTAACGGATGGCTGCCAAATTACATCGGGCGTCTCCTGACAAAGAACTTGAACGCGCCCCTCCGCCATCGCATCGTTAGGCAAACGGATCACTGAAAACGCTGCCGTACCTTCTCCTCCATCATCCAAGGTCACTGGACGCCGCAGAGAAACCGGGGGATCTGGTGCAAATCCAGATTCGCTGAGACGCTCGGTCGTTTCTTCCGTATCCTTTACAGTCAATGCAATTAAGTGGATTCCGGTATATCGTGCTAAGCTAGCATCCATTTGCGCGGTAATCGGTGAATTAATGTTATGAGCCCTAGTAAGGACTTCTAAATATCCGCGCCGGATCATTCCGCATCGGTTTGCTGTACCTGATGGCACATGGCTACCATCCGGCAGTTCATTCATATGGACAGTAAGGGGCGTCAATGGGAAACCGAGCGCTTCAAAAATGGGGGCAGCAGCCTCCATCTCCGGTACGAACCAACCTACGTGGTCGAGAAAGATTTCGTCTGCGCCCGGGATTTGAGGATATTTATCTATCATGCGGTAATTATAACGTTTGCCGGATCTATTGTCGTCAAAACATCTACCCCACCAAACAAATTAGCCATCTTTGATTCTCCGTAGACATAGCGGGCAAGCTCGAGATACATGCCAACCGAAATATGCGACTATGGTATGGAAAACAGTCTAGTTTCACTCGATCCTTGCATAATCGGTTAGGCGTGTTCATCCTAAGTCATACTGGTTCCGACGAAATGGGACCGTATAACGTATGGGAGAAGAATTATATGAAACGATTGATTTTCGCCGGACTTGCGGCGGCCGCAGCGGTTTTAGTTGCGGTACCTACCAGTGCGATGGACTATTCCGGTAAAACGATCACCGTTATTTTCGGATACGGCACAGGTGGGACCTACGGAAAAACGACGCTACTTCTCACACGACATCTCGGAAAATTCATCCCCGGAAACCCGACGCTGATTGCCAAATCAATGCCGGGTGCCGGTGGGCTAAAGTCAGCGAACTATGCATACAACGCTATGCCAAAAAACGGCCTTTATCTACTAATGCCGCCAGATATGTCACTTGTCTCCCAGGTATTGCGGCCAAAGAAGGTCAAGTACGATGCTAAGAATTTCACTTGGCTCGGCCGCGTCTTTGGCTCGAATAACCTCATCGCAATCCGGCGGGATACGAAAGTTCTCACCTTCGATATGGCGAAGAAAAGCGAAGTAATCATGGGATCGACGGGCAAAGGTTCGCCAACATTCATCATTCCGTCGCTCGCAAATGGCCTTCTAGGTACAAAATTTAAGATCGTCTCTGGCTATAAAGGCTCCGCGCGGACACGTCAGGCGATGGAGCAAGGGGAGGTAAGGGGCGTATCCCTAGCTTGGGCCGCTTGGAAGAATGGTCATCCGCAATGGTTCCGGGGAGACAATTCATTTGCGGTTCCGATCCTGCAGAGTGGCTTTAAACGTGATCCAGATCTCCCCAACACACCTTTGATTTCGGAACTCGTTAAAGATCCTAATGCAAAAGCGGCGGCTGACCTTATCGCAACCTCGAGCTTGATCGGCCGCGGTCTCGCATTGCCACCCGGGACTCCCAAGAAACTCGTTCCGATTCTACGGGAGGCCTTCTGGAAAGCCGTAAACTCACCCGGGTTCATAGAAGACGCTAAGAAATCCAAGTTGCCCCTATCACCGCTAAAGGGAGCAGAAATCCAGAAAACCGTAAACGAGATCCTCGGTATGTCGCCGACAGCTGTTAAAGCAGCCCACACCGCAATCTTCGGGAAGAAATAACTCGGGTCTATAAATCAACTTCATAGGGGGCCGGTAGCAGTGCCGGCCTTCTTCGTTTACTTCAGAAGATAGACTTACCCACGCAAAGAGGTAAATTGTGGCGACATTTTCATCACCAATTTTGCCTTCTCATATATTACGGAATTAACCACCAAGTATTCGGCCCTTGCCAGGCAGGTGGATGGAACATTACGTCACTAGAACGCTTAAACAACATCCGACACTAATGTCTGTTGTATCTAATCGTGGGCCCAGCGAGAGATTCGCGGACAAGCCTAAGTAAAGATCAGGCCCAGACATCCTCCCAAGACCCCTGAGTAGCAGCCTTGGAATATTCCGTCGCCCGGTTCTCGAAAAAGTTCGTGTGTTCCATACCGTTCAGCATCTCGTCCATCCACGGCAATGGGTTCTTATCCAGTCTAAAAATCGGCTGCAATCCAAGCTGCGTCAGCCGCCGGTCAGCGATGTAACGTATATATTGTTTTACCTCTGACCCATTTAGGCCCTCCACACCGCCAAGCTCAAATGCAAGATCGATAAAGGCATCCTCATGCTCTACCATTTCAGAACAAATAACATAGATCGATCTCTGAAAATCCTCAGTCCAGATCTCCGGATTTTCTGAGACAAACGTCCGGAAGAGCTTAATGATCGATTCAGTATGAAGACTTTCGTCGCGTACCGACCAAGAAACGATCTGCCCCATACCCTTCATCTTATTGAAGCGGGGAAAATTCATCAGGATCGCAAAGCTAGCAAAAAGTTGAAGTCCTTCGGTAAAACCTCCAAAAACCGCGAGTGTGCGCGCTATATTTTCCTTAGTATCGACGTCGAATTTCTGCAGGTAGTCAAATTTATCCTTCATCTCTTTGTATCGAAGAAACGCTTGGTACTCGGTTTCCGGCATACCGATAGTGTCCAATAGATGAGAATAGGCAGCTATGTGTATTGTTTCGATGTTCGAGAACGCCGATAGCATCATCTGAACTTCGGTCGGTTGAAACACTTGCGAGTAGCGCTTCATGTAACAATTATTAACTTCGATGTCAGATTGGGTGAAGAAGCGGAAGATTTGGGTCTGTAGATTCCGTTCTTCTGCTGACAGTTTATTATGCCAGTCCTTGACGTCATCGGCCAGAGGCACCTCCTCGGGTAACCAATGCACCCGTTGCTGCGTCAGCCAAGCGTCGTAAGCCCAAGGATACCTAAATGGTTTGTAAACCGGATTGGCTTCTAGTAGCGACATAGCGGTATATACTCCCTACCCTTTCCGTCTAGCAGAATCGGGTATTTTACCTAAGCTGCGGAATTACTGGCAGCTCAGGCATTCCTCATAATCGTTTTCGTTTTCGTTTTCGCCAGCAGCCGCTATGGGCAGGGGTTCCATATTACCATTGGCTGCACCGGCGACGCCGTGGGCTGTTGCGCCGGTGACGGACTCACTAGCATGGCTTTCCGCCCGAGCGACCGATCTTGATCTACAGTAGTAAAGAGACTTCACTCCCTTTTCCCAGGCTCGCCAATGAACATCATGGAGCATCTTCTTCTGCACATCCGCAGGCAAGAACACGTTCAGAGACTGGGATTGACAAATATATTCCGACCTGTCGCCCGCATGGTCGATCAACCAACGCTGGTCTAGTTCAAAGGCTGTCTTGAAAATGTCTTTTTCATCATCGGACAGGAAGTCCAGATGCTGGACCGAGCCTTCATTTACGGTAATAGATGACCAAGTATCGTCGGTGTCTTGGCCTTTTTCAGCCAACAATGCTTTCAAGAACTTATTTCGGACACTAAAAGAGCCGGAAAGGGTCTTGTGTGTATAGGCATTAGCTGCGTTCGGTTCGATACCAGGAGACGATCCTCCGCAAATGATCGAAATCGAGGCAGTCGGAGCGATCGCCATCTTATTTGAGAAGCGCTCCATGATCCCGTACTCCTCAGCATCCGGACACGGGCCGCGCTCCTCTGCCAACATGACCGAAGCGGCGTCTGCCTGTTCTTTGACCTGCTTGAAGATACGTTTGTTCCATACTTTTGCCATCACGGATTCCATCGGCACGCCCTGACTTTGCAGGAACGAATGGTACCCCATCACCCCAAGCCCGACGGACCGTTCACGCATCGCCGAATATCGCGCGCGAGCCATAGTATCTGGAGCACGATCAATGAAATCCTGAATGACGTTATCGAGGAAGCGCATTACATCTTCCACAAAGGTTGGGTGATCCTGCCACTCCATGTAGGTTTCGAGGTTTAGCGACGACAAGCAGCAAACCGCCGTCCTATCCTCCCCATCCTTATCGATCCCAGTTGGCAGCGTGATTTCGCTGCATAGGTTCGACATCTTGACCTCAAGCCCGGCAAGCTTGTGATGTTCTGGAATCGCTTTATTCACATGGTCAATATAGAGAAGGTAGGGTTCTCCGGTCTCGATACGGGTGGAGAGCATCCTGATCCAGAGGCTTCGCGCCGATACCTTACGGATGACTGCTTGGTCCTTTGGGCTTTTCAGCCCCCATTCCTCGTCTTTCTCAACTGCACGCATAAACTCGTCGGTTATAATAATACCGTGATGCAGGTTCAACGCCTTGCGGTTCGGGTCACCGCCGGTGGGGCGGCGCAGCTCAATAAATTCCTCGATTTCCGGATGGTCGATCCGAATATAAATCGCTGCCGATCCCCGGCGTAGGGATCCCTGCGAAATTGCGAGGGTCAGAGAATCCATCACACGGATAAAGGGGATAATGCCAGAAGTTTTGCCGTTGGCACCTACTTTCTCTCCGATCGAGCGCAGGTTTCCCCAGTATGAACCAATCCCGCCGCCAAGTGCGGCGAGCCAAACATTTTCATTCCAAAGTTCAACAATGCCATCAAGGCTATCATTGGCTTCGTTCAGGAAACAGGAGATGGGAAGACCGCGTTCAGTCCCGCCGTTTGATAACACTGGAGTGGAGGGCATAAACCAAAGATTTGACATGTAATCATAGATACGCTGGGCGTGGTCCGAATCGTCAGCAAAATGGCACGAAACGCGGGCAAAAAGGTCTTGGTACTCCTCACCCGGCATGAGATACCGGTCAGTCAGAACAGCCTTCCCAAAATCCGTCAGGTTCGCATCACGATCTCGATCGATTTTTACCGAAATACCGTGTTTCGACTGAAAAAGATCATGTTCCGTCTGTACCAGATCAAGCACGCCCAACCTCCTCGTTGTACGACACGTTAGGGGGGGAGTTAGCGTGTCCGGTGCAAATCCACCCCCTAGGTGATCTACGCCGGTCGGCAGGCTTTTGCTGCTATGTGATCCCGACCCGAAAGTGGCCGTTTTTCGCTGCTTACGCCTCGCCCCGCAGCCAGAGTCGTTATCCACAATCGACTGTGGATAACTCTCCCCGTTGGCCGCGACATCGGAGTGTGCATCAACATCTGGGGTATCGTCAATTAAAAACGACTAAATGATGAGGTATCCACAATATCTTGTGGATATCCTGTGAGAATGGCAGAATTCAGGACCTATTCGAATCAGGGATCATGGGGACGAAATTATTTACGACTGAATTAGGTTAATAATTACACGGTTTCGTCAGAACTTGATTCGCAAACAACACCACCGATCATGTTGATTGCAGATAGTTTTCCAGCGCCGTAAGCGTTTCCTCTGAAACGTGATGTTCGATACCCTCCGCGTCGGCCCGGGCAATTTCCTCACTTACACCGATGGCAGTAAGGAACTCTACAACAATTTGGTGACGACGCCGTGATGCCTCTGCGATCCTACGGCCTTCTCGGGTGAGAAATATTGCCCTGTATGGACGTGCTTCGATCCATTCAGCCTCTTTCAAACGCTGAATCATTCGCGCGACAGTCGGTGTGGTAACGCCTAGACGTTCAGCAATATCGACCGACCTCGCCTCACCAGTGGAGTCTATCAAATCGGCAATCAATTCGACGTAGTCTTCCATAACCTCTGTCTGGCGAGCAGCACGGACCTGTCGATGGTGATCTGCTTGCTTGTCAGGTTCCGGCAAAACCGGCGCTATCGGTGGTCGGTCGTCTACGGGATCAATTTTGAGCTTACCGGGCATGTGGACACTATGCCTGATGGATCCGTAGCTGCCAATGCACGCTATTCTCGAAATATTTACTCAGATTAAACGTCATTACCGAGGGAATAGCCTCTTTTTAATCAATATTTTACATGTTAATTGCAGGTGTTTCGAATGGTCATTTTCCCGTTTATAAGAACTCTCTTACTGAATTTCTGGGTTCTATGGCATCACATAGATTGCAAGTTTCAATATTCTCTATTACCGGAAGATAATGCGCCGGTGCCGTGCCAAGAATAGCTAAGACTCTACCCAGACAGGCGGGTCGCTTTCCAATGGGGTTCCCCTACTTCTACAATAGGCCCATTTACTGATGTTCTTCTCATTTAATTCGACAACGGGCCAGAACTATGGTCTTACCAGATACCCACCGGTGTTATTTCGTCTCTTGTGACAGATGTGCAGTCCGCTCCGTCTAATGAGAATTCTAGTAATAGCACCTGTTATTATGGTGGTGAGTGACAAACAAATGGTCTTGATACCCCGCTATAATGGTTAGTTATAACGCTTCTCAAATTCGATGACATCTTCGAAGCCCATCAAGTCGTTGAACTCGGCAAAGGAAAACAGATCCACACCACCATCTTCGGCGTCTCCTCCTCGCTTTAACGATTGGTAAACCGCACGCAAAGCATTACACGTGGCGAGGAAGCCGGCGGAGGGGAATATCGCAATGCGATACCCAAGCTCCCCCAGTTCCTCGGGTTTCATAACAGGCGTCACCCCACCGTTCACCATATTCGAGAGAAGCGCAACGTCATTCCCGAAAAGCATGCCAATCTCTCTCATTTCCTCGATATCGGAAGGCGCTTCATAGAAAAGAATATCTGCGCCAGCCTCAATGTACAGTTCCGACCGTCGCATAGCCTCGTCCCGCCCAATAGCCTTGCGAGCATCTGTCCGGGCAATGATCAAAGTATCTTCAGAAAGCCGGCTATCAAGGGCGACCTTGATCTTTGTAACCATTTCTTCCGCAGAAATCAGTTTGTGCCCGGATAGATGACCACATTTCTTGGGGAAGTCCTGATCCTCGATCTGTATTGCCGAAACCCCCGCCATCTCATAGCCCCGCACGGTTTCCCGAACGTTGACTAGCCCACCATACCCGGTATCCGCATCGGCTATCAACGGCGTCTGAGTGCCCCCGGCTAACCGGGCGGCCCTAGACACCATATCTGTGTATGTCGCGATCCCCGCATCTGGCAAACCAAGGTGTGAGGCGACCGTCCCCGAACCTGTCATGTATAGGGCATGGAACCCGGCCCTATCCGCCATTTTTGCCGAGATCATGTCGTAAACACCTGGTGCTACAATAAATTCGTTTGTCGTACGTAGTTTCCCGGCAAGAGTTGGCGATTTTGACTGCATTTTCGAGCCTCCATTTGTTTTGTTAAAACTATAGAATACAACTTGCGGTAAACAACTAATGGTTTCCAGTCTTTACGCGTTCTGGAGTTCTTGGAGTATACTGATTGAATAAGCGATCAGCGCCGCGTCACCCCCGACCCGGGAGGTAATCTGAATGCCGACAGGCATACCATTCGGCCCGGTCGAGCAGGGTAGAGTGATCGTCGGGCCGTGCATCAACGTCCACAGACGATTAAAGGATGACATGGTAACGCTCACAAGGTCTGATGGCGCCTCCCCCGCGGCCGACGGCGTGAGTAGAACAGGGTATTCGTCATAGACGTTCTTGAGCGCAGCGCGTGCATGATCTGCAGCCACGATTGCGTCCCGGTATTCCTGCTCAGACCAGTTAGAATTACCGGTCTCCTGCATCCATGCATTCATCTTATCCATGTGATCACGAAACTCACGAGCGAGGGCGCACTTGCCCTCATAGTTAGAAATCACGCGGAATGGCTGTTCGATTGTATCGAATATCCGTGGCAGTTCCACATCCGCCACCTCGTATCCCGATGCCGACAGTGTTGACGCTGCCTTTTCAAGTGCCGCTCTGGAGCAATCCTCCGCCTCATCCCACATCGGCGTTTTGCAGACACCGATCTTTGGTCGTCCGGCATCCACTGGCAATATTTCCCCTTTCACAGATTGATAGACCAGGCCGATGTCCTCAGCAGAGCGGGCAAAGTAACCGAGCGTATCTAGAGATTTTTTTAAACCAGAAATTCCCGCTCGATCTAGTCCGTCTAAACTTGCCTTGTAACCTACGACACCACAAAATGACGCTGGCAGGATCACCGATCCGCCTGTCTGGGTACCATTTGCGAGCGGTACCATAAAATCGGCTACCGCGGCGGCCGATCCGCTGGACGAAACACCAGGTGTCCGGTCGGTATCATGAGGGTTGCGCACGCCGACCGGCAGCGGGCTTGCAAACTGGGTTGTTGTTGTTTTGCCAAGTAGAACTGCTCCTGCGGCCCGCAGCGCTGCCACACAGTGTGAGTCCTTAGTCGGTCTGTGATCCCGGTAAATATCTGATCCGTATTCTGTCGGCATATCGTAAGTATCAAGTACATCTTTTATGCCAACGGGAATGCCGTGCAGCGGGCCTGTCGGTGTGTCAGAAAGATCGCAGGCGCGGGCCTGAGCTAAAGCTTGGTCAGCATTTACGAATGCCCAAGCGCGCAGTGTCTCATCGTGTTTTGATATGCGGTCTAAACAATCTTCAACTAAATGCACCGACTTCAACCTCCCCATCGCGAGTTTGCGAGCCGCTTCGCTTGCGGTTAGGGTGTTTAGACCAGACGGTGGTTCATTCAATATTGATGACATATGCTCTCCGAGCGTTTGATCAAATATTAGGTCGCATCCTCGCGGAGAGCTTCCTGCGCATACTGCGGGTCAACATAACGATCGCCGGCAGCTTTCACGTGGGCATAGACTTTTTCATCTCGGTCTGTCTCGGGGACCGGGTCGACATCCCAGTGACCGTATTCGTCTACGCCGCGTACGAGGGATGCAGGGCGTCGGCCGATGGTGGATCGGACATACGATGGAAAATAGAAAATTCCTAGGCCGATACGCATATGTTCGGTTTCATTGGGATTAGATCCGTGCACAATCCTCTCGTGGTGGCAGGAAAACTGCCCAGCCCGAAGAACTAGGTCGACGGCGCCGCTATCGTCTATTTCCTGGATTGACTGCCCCCTCGCCAGAAGGTTCTTCTCGTCAAAGGTCTCGACGTGAGAATAGGTGTCTCCGTTATGGGTGCCCGGAACAACCCGCACACATCCATTCTCAGGTGTACTATCGGTAATAGCTAACCACACCGTGACAAGTTGGTTGGGTTCCAGTCCGAAGTAAGCGGAATCCTGATGCCACGAGACAAAAGACCCATCCTGGCCGGGCTTCATCCAAAAACGGGACGATAATGCATATATATTCGGACCAATCAGGTCTTCGACTACGTCCAGAATATTCGGATTACAGGAGAACTCGTATGAACGCCGGAAGCAAAGATGACCTTTGACGATAATTTCGGATGCACGTATGCCTTCCTCGCGCTCAAAGTCATCTAGATCTCTGCACATGGCAGCCGCTTCAGTGGAACTAACCCCGTCAAAAGGAACTAAATAACCGTTTTCTCTGTAATACGCGATCTGTTCATCGGTCAGCACCTTAGGCATCATCTCCCCCGATAAAGTTCAAGCGGCCAAGACTTACTGGCTAGCGCGGAGCTTGAAACGCTGGATTTTGCCGGTCGCGGTCTTAGGAAGTTCGTCCACAAAATAAAACCACCGAGGGTATTTGTATCGAGCCAAGCCATCCTTGCAGTGGTCTAGTAACTCGGCGGCTAGATCGTCATCAGCATCGCTGTGCTCTTTTAGGATTATGTGTGCTTCCGGTTTTACAAGCCCATCACTGTCCTCGCGGCCAACCACACCTGCTTCGAGTACCTTTGGATGATCGATTAGGCGAGCTTCGATTTCAATCGGCGAGCACCAGATACCACCGACCTTGATCATGTCGTCTGATCTTCCATTGTAGACGTAATAGCCACCCGCATCCTGAGTATAAGTATCACCCGTATTCAGCCAGTCATCACCGAGCATTGTCTGCTCTGTTCTTTCAGGCTGATTCCAATAATAGGGGGCCATCGATTGACCCTGCACCCAAAGCCGGCCAACCTCCCCCTGTTCGACATCTTTGCCATCGTCATCAACTATCCGGGCGTTATAACCCGGTAATATCTTGCCACTGGTTCCCGGTTTAGCATCTGTAGGCCGATTAGAAATGAAGATATGGGTACCCTCTGTCGATCCGATCCCGTCTATCAACGGATGCCCGACTTTTTCTTTCCATCGGTAAAAAATTGGGGCGGGCAGAGACTCCCCTGCGGATATCGAAATCCGAATACTCGAAAGGTCGGGCGTCTCGGTTTCCAGCGTGCGACACTGTGCTGCGTAAAGCGTCGGCACGCCAAAATAAATCGTCGGCCTGAATTTCTCGATGATCCGAAATGTCATCTCCGGCGAGGGGCGTTCATCGGATAGTACCGTACAGGCTCCATAGTTGAGTGGGAAATTCATAGAATTCCCGAGCCCGTAGGCGAAAAATAGCTTCGCCGCCGAAAATATTATATCGCTTTCGGTAATACCAAGGACCGGTTCCGTATATAAAACGCTATTGACAAGTAAATCCCGCTGTCGATGAACTGTCCCTTTTGGACGTCCCGTGGAACCTGAAGAATAGAGCCAGAAACATTCGGCCATAGAATCCGATGGGTACGGCGCCAAGTCTATACTAGCCGCATCCATCATCTCCTTTATCCCGCTATCACCTTCCGTCTTGGCCAAAAACGTCGGATTGCGGGAAGCCGCAGCCAAGGCTGCTTCAACTTCGTCAGAGAATTCTGGAGAATAGACCAATGCCTCACACTCAGAATCCTCAATCATGTACTGGTAATCTTTTGCCCGCAGCAGGGTATTAATAGGCACGGGAACGATGCCGGATTTGATCGCACCATAATATAGGTACACGAATTCTGGACAGTCTTTGACGATCATTAGCATACGCTGACGCGGGTGCAGGCCGGCTGCAAGCAAGGCATTGCCGCAGCGACTTACCCGCTCTGCTAGTTGTCTGTAGGTGACCTGCTCTTTATCCGTAATATAGGCAAGTCGGTCCGCACGCCCCTCATCCAGATGACGATCAATCATATGGACTGCAACGTTAAACGATTCAGAAAAATTAAACACCGGCGCATCACCGGAGCGGTCGATATGAACCGTATTGGTCTCCATTGTTAACCCCCTAACCATCTTTTCTGGCCTTTTAGCCAGTCTTTATGGCTTGTTTCTACCGCTACCCGGCGACAGATGGAAGAAGGGCGGGCTAAAATCAGCCCTTATCTTCATCAATGGAATTTTACGTATTCGTATTCGAACGGATTTCCGTGGATACCTTTGGCCGGAGGCGCAATCCAGCTGGCTATCTTACCCGGCTCATAACAGGGTTTCATAAGCGCTTTTACAAACTCCCGATCACTGTCCGTCGGCAGCCAATCAGATTTATTCGTACTCCATTCTGCGTCTGAGATTACCTTGCCATCGGGCGAAACCTTCACTTCGGCAAAATTACCAATAGCACGGTGGAAGCCCCGGTGGGGTAATTGAAACTTAAAATCGTGCCCGTGCTTTTCGATAACTTTATTCCAGCGGGTCATCCCACGTTGGCAATCATCAATATAATCTTGGCGGAGCTTTTCATTTACTGAGGTTAGTGCTGGATGTTGTTCTTCCACGATCTTATTGCCCCGAAGCATCAGCACTGGATAGCAGTAATCGATCAGACGATGGTCGTCCTCAATTTTGCCCTCATGGAAACGACCCTTTAGTCCCTGAGTATAATAATTTGCTGCGTTCGTAGATAACTCCTGGCCGAAAAGATCGACCGATACCGAATAATGGAAATTGATCCACCTTTGCATAGTGGGTAAATCAATCGCGCCGGCTTGGCGGATACGCTCGGGATCGTCGGTACCCAGTTCTTCCATCACCTCACTCGTCCGTTTGACGATACGCATTACACCGGACTCCCCGACAAACATATGATGCGCTTCCTCCGTAAGCATAAACTGACAAGTCCGTGCTAATGGATCGAAACCACCCTCCGCTAGGGATGCAAGCTGATATTTACCGTCTCGGTCGGTGAAAAACGCAAACATGAACATTGAGAGCCATTCCGGGGTAGGCTCATTAAACGCCCCAAGGATACGGGGCTTATCAGGATCCCCCGAGTGTCGCTCGAGCATCATCTCTGCTTCCTCGCGACCATCCCTACCAAAATGGGCGTGGAGCAAGTAAACCATTGCCCATAGGTGTCTTCCCTCCTCCACATTAATCTGGAAAAGGTTACGCAGATCATAAAGCGATGGAGCCGTTTGTCCGAGTATACGTTGTTGTTCGACCGATGCCGGTTCCGTATCTCCCTGGGTAACGATAAGACGCCGCAGCGTTGACCTATACTCACCTGGGACTTCCTGCCACACAGGTTCACCTTTGTGGTCGCCAAAACCAATTTTGCGATCTGGTATAGGTTCGTTGAGAAAAATGCCCCATCGATATTCTGGCATTTTCACATAGTCAAAGTTCGCCCAACCATTCGCGCTCACATCCACTGCCGTCCGCAGATAAACATCGTAGCCCTGAGTTCCTTCTGGTCCGAGTTCATCCCACCAACTCAAATAGTTAGGAAGCCAAGATTCGAGCGCCCTTTGCAATCGGCGGTTTTCGCTTAGATCAACGTTGTTGGGGATGCGTTCATTGTAATTTATGGACGACATATTTAAGTCCT
This sequence comes from Pelagibacteraceae bacterium, assembly GCA_002718135.1. The sequence goes on from PBDN01000019.1 coordinate 139,730, forward strand.
CAATAAGTAGAATGGTACCGGAGAGATAGAACACGCATAGGTTCAGACCCGTTGTTTGTTATATTCGGCCTTTTGCCCAGATCCGTAGACCTGCAGGGCACCATCTTCGCCAACGGCATTTGGTCTCTGGAAAATCCAATTTTGCCAGGCCGAAAGCCGGCCAAAAATCTTAGTTTCTAGCGTTTCAGGACCAGCGAATCTGAGGCTTGCCTCCATTCCCGTCAAAGCATCTGGCGAGAAACTCGCCCGTTCTTCAATTGCTATGCGAACTTCATCCTCCCAGTCGATATCGTCTGGAGCGAATGTGACCAATCCAAGTTCTTCAGCATCCAAAGCTACAATGTCTTTTCCTACTTCCGATTTAATATTATCGGCCTGAGCTGGGTCGCTGAGAAATCTATGCTCTAGCCGACTCAACCCATTGGGCATCTCAAGTGACCCAAAGTTCATTTCTGTAAGAATGAGTGTGGCTTCGGGGACGTTAGATCCCTCAAAGGACCCATCCAGCATATAAGACCGGTCAGCAGCAAGCACCAGTTCTAATAGGGTGCCTGTAAAGCAGCTACCGGGCTCGATGAGCGTGATGATTGAACGGGAGGACACATCGACCCGCTTAAATGTTCGTTTCATAAATAAGGTGATTTCGCGGATCAACCAATGATCAGCGTTTTCTATAAGAACTCTGTCTGCAGCTTTCACATTTTCTGAGTGGCCCTCAGTCTTGAATATCCAAGTACCGATTGCCTGCTCGTTTACGCGAAGTTCCATGATAGCGTCCTCAAGATCACGGCACATAGCGAAAGGCCAAAACTTAGCCCCTTGTAACTCGACACCTTCGACATCGCTCGGCGGCACTTCCGTGGGCGAGGAAATCGTGATTGTAGCCGTTGCAAGCTCTCGGTCGATATCAACCGCCAGAGTATCGTAAACGATTCGGTTGTCATCGATCTCTCGATTAAGCGGTGTTAGATTGATCCCTCTTGTATCCGTTGGCCTATCACTATCTGCCGCAAACTCCGCTGCACGTTCGGCCACGGCGTCATTGAATTTCGAACGCGGAACAACCTCATCGACTAGACCCCAATCGGTTGCCCGTTTCCCGCGGATACCCTCCGAGGTTGTACAAAAGTAATCCGCCCGATCATGGCGGACCTTACGCTTGTCAACAAGCCTAGTTAGGCCTCCAGTCCCGGGTAAAACGGCAAGCAGAGGTAGCTCGGGTAGCGATATTGTGGAGGAACCGTCATCAATGAGCATTATATGGTCACAGGCAAGCGCAAGCTCATATCCGCCCCCAGCACATGCGCCGTTGACGGCGGCAAGAAATCTAATTCCGGAATGCTGAGTGGTGTCTTCTATACCGTTACGAGTTTCATTGGTAAATTTGCAGAAATTTACTTTATGGGCATGAGTCGACTGGGACAGCATCCTGATGTTTGCGCCAGCACAAAAAACCCGGTCTTTGTCGGAGGTCATTATGACAGCGCCAACCTGCGGATGCTCAAATCGTATTCTCTGTAAAGCATCATGGAGTTCGATGTCTACGCCAAGATCATAGGAATTTAGCTTCAGTTCATAACCCGGAACGAGCGTCGCATTCTCATCAACATCGAGCGCTAAACGCGCCACCCGGCCATCAATCGTCAGTTTCCAATGTTTGTATTGGTCTGGGCTCGTCCGAAAGTCGATACGCGGCTCGCCGGCCTCGATCACTGGTGAAGATTCGGTCGACATATTACCTCCGATGTCATCCTGCCTTTGCGGGATTTCCAAAACCCATTGGACCCATGGATCCCTACTTACTAAAATAATACTGACTATTTGGATAGTATGTTAAATCAAAGTTAAGATCAAGACCTTTTACCAAAAAAAATTTGATGACCGTTGACGCTGTCTGATGGTTGCCGCATGTCGGCGATCTGCTAAGGTCGCGTCCGATATAAAATGGACCTCCAACAACAAAAACTATCATTACCAACGGATTTCTAGCTGGTTAAAACGGGCCAATGGCGGAAACAAAAATCACACAACCGACTTTCTTATCATGGCTGGAGCGTAACGCCAGGGAAACGCCGGATAAGATCGCGATTTGTTCGCTGGACCAACAGAAGCAAATCTCACACGGAGAGCTGTTCCGAATTGCGAACCAAATCGGGCATTACTTTAGAGCTCGTAATATCGAAGCGAATGACCGTGTCGCCCTTCTATCAAACAACTCAATCGAGCATCTCATCATTTATCTAGCATCATTGGCCTATGGGTGCACGATCTGCACCATTCATGTCGAGATGAATGCGCGTTATTTCGAGAGTATTCTAAAAGCTGTAAATGCCCCTCTAGTAATCGAGGAAACGGACATTCCGGCGCTACAGGGAATTCAGGCAAAAGTCGGCGGAGATTGGCGATCTCTCGGCGAATGGATGCCGGAGGGTGGCACCGGTATATTCGCCGAACTCGCAAATTTTGAAGACACAGTTGGCGACTGGCCCGTGGCATCAAGGACAGACGACATATCAATTTTTTATACCTCTGGCACCTCCTCCACGCCAAAGGGCGTGGTCTGCTCTTATGCGGAATTATTCGATAACACCATGCCAATCTCGGATGCCTTTGGCATCACGTCCGAGGACCGTATTCTTGATTACCGATCTATGAATTGGATGTCCGCACAGGTCCTGTCGGCGATTGGATTCATTGCTAAGGGAGCAACCCTGTTTCTAGCAAGGAAATTTTCAGTCAGCCGCTTCTTCACGTGGGTAAACGAACACAAGATCACGGTTGCCGCGGGAAACCCAACAATCATAAACATGTTAGTCAATCGAGAAGGACACCGCGGCAAAGGCGCGGCGCATAGCCTGCGATTTATCACGTCCAGCTCGGCTCCTCTACTAGTATCGGAATGGCAGCGCTTCGAAGAGACTTTCGGCATCCATGTCTGTCAGGGATATGGCGCCAGCGAAGTCGGCTGGATAGCAGGAAGCAATGAAAAGTCGCGCAAACTGGGGTCTGTTGGGCGCCCGGTCGACTACCAGAAAGTCACTATAGTAAATCCGGAGGGGAATGAACTACCACGAGACGAAATCGGTGCAATCCAACTGAACGGAAACCCTGCAGGAAAATACCGGTATTTAGACGAAGACGGATCTATTCGAATCAATTCTGAGCGTTCAGCACTTACTGGCGACCTCGGGTTCATAGACAAAGATGGGTTTCTATTCGTAACCGGACGTGAAAAGGACCTTATCATTCGGGGTGGCGTAAATATTTCACCCCTTGAAATTGACAATGTTATCTTACAGATGCCCGCCGTCGCGGACGTCGCCACAGTAGGTGTACCAGATGTGACCTATGGGGAGCAGGTGATTGTCTATATCCAGCCTAAAGAAAGTTCCCGGATCACGCCTGAAAATGTTCTAGACCACTGCAGCCATTTGCTCGCTGAGTTCAAGATTCCATATCAAGTAATCTTCCGTAAAACATTGCCAAAGACCGAGCGCGGCAAAATGGATCGGAACGCCCTTTGCGAAGAATGGAAACGGGAGCAAGCTACCACCTGAGTCAGCAATCTCAGATCACCGCTTAAAGAAATCGGTTTTTCAGGTCCCCGCGCCAAGAAACGCGGTGGCCTCAATCTCGACCAATGCATCTGGTGACGCCAGCGCGGAAATCGCAACGAGTGTTGAACACGGCATTCTGCCGGAGAAAAATTCGCTGCGAGCTCTACCGAAGCCCGGCCGGTTATCCATGTCCGTAAGATAAATATTGAGTTTAGCGACATCCTCGATACGCCCACCCGCTGCTTCGATAAGAGACTTAATCTTCTGGAAGCAATCTACAGATTGGTGGTAAACGTCGCCGTTAGTATCGCTTGCTATCATTCCGGACAAGATCAACTGGTTACCGACCTTGAGACAGTTACTATAAATGTTACCGTTTGGTTCCGGCACTCCCGGTACAGATAATTTTGTAATTTTGTCCATTAGACTTTCCCTTTACTATGCGGCCATCTCAAATCTCCTACCTGCTCCCACCACGAATCCGATTGCTTGGGCAATATTTCAGCCCACGTTGAAACAGCCAACCGGTTCACGCTGAAAAAAAGCGCGTGTTTAAGCTGATAGAACTTGGTCGTATCTATGAGTACCATGTTGCTCACGGCGCCTTGGGCTCCTGGTCAGCAGCGATCATTTCTCGGAGAATATTCCGGAACTGCAAGGGTGCGTTATCGATATTAATATCCACGACTGGACGGTCGCCCATCTCTGCTAGCGCCTGCTGTTGTCGTTCCAGAACTACGACATCCTCCTTGAATGTTTGTAACCCGCCCTCAGCAAGAACTTCGGAGACAGCATCGTCATCGAGTTTGTAGTTGCGAGCGAAGGCCCAGTGATAATGGGTCGTCGTTTGTGTTTCTGGAGTGATAATATGGTTTGACCACATTGAAATACCCATAGATCTATCACCTTCGGGTGCGCCAGTTCCAGCATCGGCGCATCCGATATCCAAAGTTACTGTTGAAGGCGCTTGCCACTTGATGAGTTGCCAGCGGTCAACTTCCCCATTGAACTTGCGGGCTTCGTTGTACATAGGGGGCGCCGTGAACCCAAGCATCCAGCGCTCGACTCGGATACTCTTTCCCTCGCGAGTGGTCTTAACGGGAACCAAGGCCTCTTTGGGATCACCAGCGATAGTGTCCTTGTGCACATAACTTACATGGGTCAGATCGAGCAGGTTGTCGATCAGAAGCCGGTAGTCTGCCTTCATATGAAGGTGACCACCGGTTTGCACCCAGTCTGGGTGGTCAAGCCAAAACAAGTCAGGAATATCATCGTCATCTGCACGCACAGGGTCTCCACACCAAATCCAGATCAAAGCATGGCGCTCCCGAACAGGATAGGAGCGGATCTGCGCACCCGGTGGCACACGACTCTGGCCCGGCACGTTGACGCAAATACCTGACCTGTCAAATTCGAGCCCATGATAACCACACTGCAAGGTATCGCCCGTCACCCGCCCTAAAGACAGTGGAAGATGCCGATGACAGCAACGATCCTCCAGCGCAACAGCCGCCCCATCAGAGTCGCGCCATATAACGATTTGTTCGCCCAAGACGGTCTTACCGAGCGGAATTCCAAACTCGAGATCGCTGCCCCAACAGGCCGCATACCAGGCGTTCCTTACGAAATAATCGGACATCACCACCCACCCTAATGCATGATCATACCACCATCGACCACGATGGCTTGGCCGGTTACAAAATCAGACGCGGGCGACGCCAAATAAATCAACGCACCCAATAGATCATCTGGCGTTTGCTCTCGTTTTACACACCGACCGTTTAAACTCAGATTTACATAGAATTCTAGCTTATTTCGCTGGGCCTCAATCTGGTCACTCATCGTCAGCCCCGGGGCTATCGAATTCACTGTGATTCCGTCACCACCTAGCTCGCGAGCTAACGCCTTAGTCATTGCGTCGACCGCCCCCTTTGAAGCTACATAGTGAAGCATCAACGGCACGCCGGAATAAATTGTGGTTGAAGAAATATTGATGATCTTGCCATAGCCTTTTTTTTTCATTTCTGGCGCGGCGGCTTTAATACAATTAAACATGCCACGGGTATTAATAGCCATCACTTTATCCCACTCGTCTCCATCGATCTCAAGAAAACTGCGCCGTTCCAACGCAGCGAATAAAGCTGCGTTAGTGACGAGAATATCAGTCGTCCCGAACGCGGACAGAGTTTCCGACACCATTACTTCACACGCAGCCATATCGGTCACATCGACCTTCATCCCCATCGCCTCACCTCCTTTCTCCTCGATCGCCCTAACGGCATCTGTTGTATCGAGGATGTCGGACAGGCAGACCTTAGCACCCTCCGCAGCTAACGCCCCCGCGTAAACCGCGCCTATCCCCTGCGCAGCGCCGGTGACGATAGCGGTTTTACCTTTCAGTTGCGTCATTTTGAAACTCCCACTTAGGTACAATTATATTATTCTCTAATCATATACCGGCTTTAACACCGGTGCGACATTTGAGACATTGGGGCTATTTTGGAGGCAAAATAAACGACTATGAAATATTCCGATGGTTTAAGGCGCACCAAACCTTCTCCGGAGTTATCGGCATATCCAGATCCCGTACCCCGCTATATTTGATCGCATCGCACACAGCGTTAACAAAGGCTGCGGTAGCCGATACTGTGGCACCCTCTCCACCACCCTTCACACCCAACGGATTATTAGCTGTCGGGACCTCGTGCAGCATTGTATTGAAGTTCGGTACGTCTTTCGCACGCAACAAGCCGTAGTCCATAAAAGAGCCCGCGATCAGCTGTCCCGTATCGGGGTCGTAAACGCCGTTTTCAACAAGCGCCTGCCCGATCCCCTGTACGATGGAACCGTGGGCTTGGCCTGTCAAAATTAACGGGTTTATCGCCTTACCAGGGTCGTCTACCGTGGTGTGAGCAATGACAATTAGTTGTCCTGTTGCGCGATCAATCTCGATTTCGGATACAGCCGCACCATTTGGATACGCCATAGAACGACCTCTAAAAAGATGGTCCGCCGCTATCGAACCGTTCTCAGCCCGCGCCGCCACGTCGAATAAACCGACGCTTTTATCGGTTCCTGTGATGTGGAAAAACCCCTGCGAAAAAGAAACATCCTCTACCGCCGCTTCAAGTAGCTCAGCCGCCCGGTCGCGGCCAATCTCAATTACCTTTTTTGACGCCTCTCGAATAACTATACCTCCAAGTCTCATCGATCGGTCCGAGTGCGATCCGCCCCCAAGTGGCACCAAATCCGAGTCACCAGTTACAATTCTGACGTCCTCATCAGACACACCTAATATTTCAGCCACTACTTGAGGAAATACTGTTTCATGTGCCTGCCCGCTGGATTGGGTACCAATAAGTACTTCCACGGCTTTGTCACCCCGGATGATAACTTTGCCATATTCTATCGGCGCACCCACCGGCGCCTGAATATAAGAGGAGTACCCAATTCCGCGAAGCATTCCGCGACTGGCGGACTGGGCCCGCCGTTCCGCGAAACCATCCCAATCGGCGGCCTGGAGGGCCTTATCCATACAGACCTCAAATTCGCCGCAATCGTAGGTGGTTCCCATGGCGTTAGATGCTGGCAGCTCGTTAGCTGCAATAAGATTCCGCCGTCGCAAATCGATCCGGTCGATACCGATTTTTTCGGCTGCAATGTCGATCAGACGTTCAATAGTGTGCATCGCCTCAGGTCTACCCGCCCCACGATAAGGACCCGTCGGAACTGTGTTGGTAAGGACGCCGCGGATACGGGCATAACTCGCTCCCACCCGATATACCGAAGGCAACAGCCGAGGGCCATTGGACAAAGGCACAAAGGATACTGTGTGAGCGCCGACATTGCCGACTAGGTCGGCCCGGATAGCCAAAAAGTTTCCCTGCGCATCTAGCGCAAGGGCTGCGTCGGAATAAAGGTCACGGGCCTGATAGTCCGTCACAAAAGCTTCCGACCGATCGCTCCGCCACTTGACCGGACGACCCATCTTCTTAGATGCCCAGCACACGATCACGAATTCTGGATACATCATATTGCGAGGGCCGAACCCGCCACCCACATCACGAGAAATAACACGGACCTGCATCGGTTCCAGACCGAATATCTCACCTAGTATCATCTTATGGCGATGCACTCCCTGCCCACCTGCATGAAGCGTCATTTTTTCGGCATTAGAATCCCAGAAACCCAGTGCCGCACGTGGCTCCATCTGACAGTTGATAACTCGATTGTTATAGAATCTTGCCGTCACAACATGCTGAGCGACCGCAAATGCTTCCTCCGTTGCATCCGCGTCACCTAACTCGGCGTCAAGGGGAACGTTTCCGGGACAGTCAGCCCAAATATCCGGAGCCCCGGTCTGGAGTGCATCCATTGCATTGGTGACAACTGGCAAAGGCTCATAACTGATTTCAATAAAATCGGCAGCGTTAAGCGCAATAGCCTCCGTTTCCGCAACGACTGCAGCAACAATTTCACCAACATGCCTTACCCTATCGCGCACGATCGTTGGTTGTGCCCGATCAAAGGGAACAGAGCCGTCGCGGTTAACGAATGCGGGGCGCTGCCAATTTACGGCATCGGCTGGATTTGCCGTATGTCCAATATCACCAATATCATCCGCCAAGTAGTCTGCGCCGGTCAAAACAGCGCTCACGCCACTAACTTCGCTGGCGGCGCTGGTATCGACACGGCTGATCTTGGCGTGTGCGTGGGGCGACCTGACCATTACGACAAAAAGCTGGTCAGCAAGATTGAAGTCGTCACTGTAGGAACCTGCCCCACGAAGAAGTCGATCATCTTCGCGCCGTCTCGCTGGCGCGCCGATCCCATTCGGCTGTCCCAATTTCATTCGTCGGATAGGACGTATCGACCGTCATCACTACGGTCGAGCCGTCCGTTTCTACGGAGTTTGTCGAGTGTACGAACGATTTCTCTCCCATCTCGAGATCCCACGGCAACCATTATTTCGCCGAAAGATTTCGGGCCATCTGCCAACGCACACTCCAGATTATCATGGGTTTTCTCGCCGGTAATAGCAGTCTTAGGGACGGTATGTTCGAGTGTTCTTTCCCCTACAGGCAAGGTCAAATCAAACCCGGCTTTTGAACCGACAAGACTGCCGCCAAGCGAAGGATCGAGCGGCAGTGTGCGAAAGCCGGATTCAACGACCAAGTCGCGATTGGCTTGGAAACGTGTCGCAAGCGCCCAGTCCATCTGCGCATCGTCGAATATGTCGATATCCGGGTCGACAATGAATACGTGCTTCGAGTTAGACAAGGATCCCATAACCGCAGCAATGGCGTTTCGCGCTTCCCCGGGTATGCGTTGTCTTAGCGCCACCCTAACGTTGAAGCTACCGCCCGAGGCCGTCGTGATGTTAACGCAAACGGGTTCGCGAACAGCTGTCTGCAGGGCTCGCCAGACCGTCACCTCAGCGCGGATAGCGTTTAGCTGCGCGGTGTCGGTCCAACCAATGTGGTCACCGGAAATGGTGGAAGTCTGAAAAAGAGCATCTTTACGCCGTGTGATCGCAGTACAATGAAATACCGGATTTCTTTTTACTACCCCGTAATATCCCAGAAACTCGCCGTACGGCCCTTCCAGCTCCGCATACCCGCGCTCATCAAGATATCCTTCAATAACATACTCGGCGTCAGCAGGAACCCGGATATCATTTGTTAAGCATTTGACTACAGGTAATGTTCTACCGCGTAGTCTTGCGACTAGGGAAAGCTCATCCACCGGCAACCGCATCACGGCCGCAAGATGGTCACAGGGATGCGCGCCAACGGTAAAGGCTATTGGCAGACAATCTCCGTTAGACACGCAGTTTTCGTATATCGCCCTCAGATCCGATGGAGCAACAAGGTCAATACCGGTTTCGGACTTCCCGCGGAGCATCAAGCGACGCACGCCTGTATTGGTCCAGCCAGTTTCAGGGTTTATTACATAGTCTACCGATGCCGATATATAAGGTGCACCATCTAATTCGTGTTGCAAATGGACCGGCAAAGCGGTGAGATCGACGTCTTCACCTGTGATAATAATTTCATGGACCGGCGCATCGTCACTGTCGATTTCCACGACATCTCTCGGTACCTCGAGGCGGTGATTTACTTCCGGCAAAAGGGCTTCGGATGCGACACCAAGCGCCTTTGCTATCCGACGACGCCCACCGGTGACACCGCCAACTATCTCAGCTTTCTCCGGCCCAACCTGACTAAAAAACACAGCTTTCTGATTCCCGTCCATGCGAGAAGCTACGTCGGCAAGATCTATCGACTCAGACACAACGTCGATTTCACCTTCGTCGATCATCCGGTCTACAAAATGCCGTAGCCGAAATTCTTCGAGATCGGGCACTGGGTCTTTTTTGAGGCGCTTCGCCATCTTTCCACCTCCCGTATTCGATCAGTGTAGGCACACTGGCCAAAGCCTTCCAGCCCCGCTTGCCATTTTACTGACACAAGAGGGTGGTCTTCTCAGAAAGCTAGCCTCCGAATCTCCGACCTAGTATCAAGATTTCTTAAAATGTCTGATTGAAACAGAAGGCTAGTGTTTGCCATCAAGATAGTCCGCAATCACAACCACTCGCTGCATAGAACGGATAACAGGCCGCTCAATTAGTTCGCCGTCCACGACGACTAAACCAGTCTCGTCACTTTCGAACTCCTCGAGAATTCTTCGGGCACGATCGACAAGCGCCGGCGTGGGCGAGAAGACCGAATTAATGATAGGAATCTGTTTGGGATGGATGGAAGCCTTGCCAGTGAATCCCAATGCGGCCGACATTTTCGCTTCTTCCTCCAATCCATTTTGATCATCGAGATTTAGGTATGGAACATCCAATAAGTCGAGATCAAACCGAGCCGCTGCATGAACAACGCGGGATCGGGCATAAAGCATCGTTTCCCATGTTTTAGCGGCACGGAGGTCGGCGGACATATCGACTGCACCGAAAAGAAGCGATTCTATTCGGGAAGATGCATCGGCAATCTCCATAACGTTCGCGAGCCCCTCTGTCGATTCTATAATCACATGGAACCGGATATCTGAGCAACTGCCCTGCAGAAGTTCATCATACAATCTTATTTCTGCAGCCGACCCTGGCTTGGCAAGCATCAGGGCTTTTGGTGGTTTCTCCGCTTCTAGTAGTGCCAAAATATCTCGGAGCCCATCTGGTGTCGAAATAGGGTTAACACGAACCATGGTTTCCACATTTGCCGGACCGTCAGTGGCAAATAGCGGAAACGTCAGACCTCTGGCTTCCTCTTTCCGCGGCAGAGGCACCGCATCCTCGATATCGATGCACACGATATCAGCGCCGCTGTCCAGCGCTTTAGAAAAACGGTCCGGCCTGAGGCCCGGCACAAATAGAAGGCTGCGGCGGGGACGGATTTCTGATTGAGTCATTTTATCCTCCGGTAATGGAGCTACACCAATGCCGCACGGCGGTCTAGGTTAGTCAGATATAAATAGGAACTTTCAAGCGCCGAACACCGGTTCAGGTATACCCCGCACATCTGTCTCAACTGCAAAAAGAGAACCGGCGTCTGGTTCTCGCTCAAAATCCTCCACCTCAAACCGAGACGAAGCGGTCGTAACATACAGTGTCGACATGTCGGGTCCACCAAAAGCCGGGCAGGAAGTCATCGATGCAGGAAAAGAGATTTCCCGCTCGATTCTGCCATCTGGATCGTACCGCTTTACCTGACCGGCTCGCATATGTGCTACCCAAACAAATCCCTCGGAGTCTACGGTGGCGCCGTCAGGAACCCCGTCGCCCTCTTGCACTTGTATAAAGTCTCTCCGATTCTCGATTGTACCGGTCGAAGCGTCAAAATCGTACGACCAGACTTTTCGCTTCAGGGAATCTGCGAAATACATCGTTCTGTTATCGGGGCTCCAACAGATTGCATTAGATATGCACACAGGACCCTCCATACGATGGACTGTGTGGTCAGTATCGAATCTATACAGAGATGCAACCTCACCATACCCAGGATCTTCCATAGAACCACACCAGAAACGGCCACTTCGATCAACTTTGCCATCATTCATACGAACCGCGTTCATACGGCCTTCGCCCTCCGGATCTTCAAGCAAATGAAACTCTCCGTCCGCCAAATTTATGAAGGCAAAACCCATCCGAGTTCCAGCGATCAGTCGTCCGTCGCCGGCAAAGCCAATCGAACCGATCTCGGTCTGAACACGCCAACTCTGCAGGGCCTTAGATTCTGGATACCAACGGAATATCATCGGGTTACGGATGTCGACCCAATAAAGCGCCTGCTCGACTTCGGACCATATCGGCGATTCGCCTAGGACACAGGATTGTCTTACGGCTACATAGGGCTCGGACATTTTACCCTCTCGCAATTGACGGTTTGATATGCGTAATAGCACACTTTAGCCTAGAATGTCTGATCCCTCGGATTAAAATACCGTCGCGAAGTTCCAAAATCAGCGCTAGCATAGGCATTAGCTAGCACCTATGCCTTCTCAGCCCGTAGATCGCTGGGTTCAAATTACTCTGAATGCTTGCCTATACGTTGGCGCCAAACATATACTCCCCCCCAGTTTATAGGGTTTCGGCGAAGATGACATCAACGGTTCCTCCTGATTATCGGCCGACCGAAAAAGAACCATTTATGAACGAAGTTATGTTGGAATACTTTAGGCAGAAACTCGTTTCATGGAAAAATGGACTATTGCGGGACGCCGATCAGACACTTCAGAATCTGCAGGAGCAGGAATCTAAGTCTGCGGATCAGTCCGACAGGGCCACCGCCGAGAGTGACAGGTCTATAGAACTTCGCACCCGTGACCGTGCGCGTAAACTTGTGCAGAAAATCGACGAAGCCCTGCAGCGGGTCGAGACGGGTAGTTTCGGATATTGTAGCGAGACCGGCGACCCGATCGGAATCAAACGACTGGAAGCGCGTCCAATCGCAACACTCGGCATAGAGGCACAGGAAAGGCACGAGCGCCGCGAAAAAACACAACGCGACCAATTAGCATAACAAACACGTAGGATTCGTATCTAAGTATGTTTCCACCATTTTGAGTTACCGTAAAATCTTCAAAGAGGCCGGCGCTCATATACTGTAGTGTGGCACGCCATAATTCCTTTCCATGCGTGACCTCCTAGTCCGCGAGCGAAGACCTAAGACGCTATTAACGATTGTGATCTTCATATTCATGTCATACGACTCGGTCTTAACGAAACCCAAATTTCATGTAAATTGCCCTCACTAAATCAAAGGCTTGGTGTATGAACCACGATATAGTACCCGGAACTTATGTCCTGCATCCAACCGAGCATGAATGGGGCCTTGGTCAGGTTCAGTCAGTAGACGGCTCGCGGATAACGGTGAACTTTGAAAATGTCGGAAAATATCTAATCAATGCCGATGTTATCGATCTCAAAGCGGTCAACGAAACAGAAATAGATGACTGAAAAAAGACCTGAGATCGTCAAATTTCGTAACCCAGGCCGAGGTGCTAAAGGATCAGCTACGCCTAAAGGCAGGCAACTCTCTTTTGGAGCAGCGTCAGAGGTGTTTGAATTGCTGGGCGATATGCCGCGCTCCCGAGATCTTTTGATAGAAGCTCTGCATCTAATTCAGGATCGGTACAAGTGCCTTAACCGGCACCACTTGGTAGCGCTGGCGGACGAGTTCAGTCTGTCACTCACGGAAATTTACGAAACGGCTACATTCTACCACCACTTTGATGTTCTAGAAGATGACCGGATGCCACCACCCGAAATTACCATTCGGGTATGCGACTCTTTAACCTGCGAAATGTGGGGTGCAAAGGATCTAAAAACCGAGCTCAAGAGCACTCTGGGCAAAAATGTGCGCGTTCTTTCTGCGCCGTGTATGGGTGCTTGTGACCGTGCGCCTACTGTTGCCGTTGGCCAGAACCAGATTTTTCACGCTACGCAAAAAAAAATCCAGAGGGCCATCTCCGACCGCTCACTTAACCCGACGATCCCAAGATATATCGATTACGAGACATATGTACGAAACGACGGCTATAAGACACTAAGGCGTTGTTATTCCGGTTTAGTATCGCGTGAAGAGGTAATTGTTTCGTTAGAAGATTCAGAACTAAGAGGACTCGGAGGTGCCGGCTTCCCGACTGGCCGAAAATGGAGAATCGTCCGCGAGTTTTCGGGGCCCCGCCTGATGGCGGTAAACGGCGACGAGGGCGAACCGGGTACCTTCAAGGATCGGTATTTTATCGAGAAAGACCCGCACCGCTTCTTGGAAGGGCTCCTAATCGGGATGTGGGTTGTGGAAGCAGAGGCATGTTACATCTATCTTCGCGATGAATATCCTGCAGGACGGGCTATACTGGCGGAAACGATTGCGCAACTTGAAAAATCCGGCCTACTGAAACCGGGAATTGTACATCTTCGACGGGGAGCCGGTGCTTATATTTGCGGCGAAGAATCTGCGATGCTCGAGAGCATTGAAGGAAAAAGAGGTATCCCCCGCCATAAGCCGCCCTTTGCCGCCGAAGTTGGACTATTCAGAAAACCAACTCTCATCAACAACATCGAGACCCTCTTCTGGATCAGAGACATACTGGATAGGGGACCAGAATGGTTCTCAGAGCATGGACGAAACGGTAGCAAAGGACTCAGAACTTTCTCGGTTTCAGGCCGTGTTCGCAAACCCGGCGTCAAGATCGCAGACGCAGGTATAACAATCCGCGAACTGATTGCCGAATATTGCGGTGGTATGTCTGAAGGTCACACTTTCAAAGGGTATCTTCCGGGAGGTGCGTCGGGCGGTATTTTGCCAGCCGCCAAAGATGATCTTCCATTAGATTTCGGAACGTTAGAGGAACACGGATGTCTTATCGGCTCAGCAGCAGTGATAGTATTATCAGATCAGGACAGTGCCGCCGGCGCCGCATTAAACCTGATGAGGTTCTTCGAGCACGAGTCCTGCGGCCAATGTACACCCTGCCGCTCGGGTTGCGAAAAATCAGTTAAACTAATGGAATCAAGCCACTGGGACCGCCCGCTTCTGGAGGAATTGAGCAAAGTGATGATAGATGCTTCGATCTGCGGCCTCGGTCAGGCGGCGCCAAACGGCCTTCTCTCGGTCTTCCGTTATTTTCCTGAAGACGTGACATAGGCTAAGGAAAAGACCATGCCGCTTGACGGATCTGCGGAGAACATCAAATTCTCACTCGATGGCCAAGAGGTATGGGCCGAACCGGGTGAGTCCATTTGGCAGGCGGCCCAACGCTACGGAACAGAAATTCCACATTTGTGTTATTCGCCGGAACCCGGTTACCGCGCGGACGGCAATTGCCGCGCCTGCATGGTCGAAATCAATGACGAACGGGTGCTTGCTGCCTCATGCATCCGTCAGCCGTTAGAGGGAATGGTGGTCAAAACTGCAACTGAACGTGCAGTGTCCGCGCGAAAAATTGTTTTCGAACTCCTAATCGCTGATCAACCGTCGCCCGAAAAGGCACATGATGAAGGGTCTAAGTTCTGGCGATGGGCTAAAATACTGGATGTCGGATCATCTCGCTTCCCGGCAAAAAGGAGGCTCGACGCCGACCTTTCTCATCCTGCCATGGCCGTGAATCTAGATGCTTGTATTAACTGTACGCTATGCGTACGCGCTTGCCGGGATGTACAGGTCAACGATGTGATCGGCATGGCCCATCGCGGCGCCGACTCAAAAGTTGTTTTTGATTTCGACGACCCAATGGGCGATAGCACTTGCGTCGCTTGCGGAGAATGCGTTCAGGCATGTCCGACTGGCGCGTTGTTGCCGGCTGCCGTCACTTCCCCCAACGGGCGGGTGCAACCGGATAGACAAGTTAAATCGATCTGTCCTTATTGCGGTGTCGGATGCCAGCTAACATACAATATAAAGAATGATAAGCTGCTTTTTGTCGATGGTCGCGATGGGCCTGCTAACCGAAATCGACTGTGCGTAAAAGGTCGCTTCGGATTCGATTACGTACACCATCCGGATCGCTTGACCTACCCGCTAATCAGGAAAAATGATGTTCCTAAGGACGCTGACGCGTCATTCGATTCGTCTAATCCAATGCGATATTTCCGGAAAGTGACATGGGATGAAGCGCTAGATTTTGCAGCGCGTGGTCTGAAAAAAGTGGTTAATGAAACCGGTGGGTCAGGACTTGCCGGTTTAGGTTCTGCTAAGGGGTCGAACGAAGAGGCGTACCTTTTCCAGAAACTTGTCCGGACCGGTTTTGGAACTAACAACGTCGATCATTGCACCCGGCTCTGCCATGCCTCCTCGGTGGCGGCCTTGATGGAGACAGTGAATTCTGGTGCAGTATCCGCACCATTTTATGATGCCGCAAAATCAGATGTAATTATTGTAATAGGTGCCAATCCAACCGTTAACCATCCAGTTGCGGCAACATTCTTCAAAAACGCAGTTAAGAACGGAGCAAAGCTGATCGTTATGGATCCGCGCGGCCAGTCGCTTACCCGTCATGCCACTCATATGGTCCAGTTCAAGGGCGGGACGGATGTTGCATTGCTAAACGCCATGATGCACACGATTGTCGAAGAAGATTTGACAGACGAGAATTATATAAAAGGTTTTACCGAAGGTTTCGATGAACTCAGAGAACACCTGAGGGGATTCTCCCCCGAAAATATGGCAGACATTTGTGGGGTCAATGCTGAGACAATCAGAACCATAGCCCGCGAATTCGCACAAGCAGATCGTGGTATAATTTTTTGGGGTATGGGTATATCTCAACATGTGCACGGAACGGATAATTCTCGGTGTCTGATTTCCCTTGCATTAATGACTGGACATGTGGGGCGGCCCGGAACAGGCCTTCACCCCTTGCGTGGCCAGAACAACGTCCAGGGGGCGTCGGATGCAGGTCTAATCCCAATGTTTTTCCCTGATTACGTATCGGTCGATGAACCTTCCATACATGCTCAGTTTGAGGAATTCTGGGGGTCCGAGCTTAATCCAAATCGGGGGCTAACTGTCGTAGAAATTATGAACGCGATCCATACTGGGGAAATCCGTGCGATGTACATTATGGGAGAGAACCCTGCTATGTCAGATCCAGATGTACGTCATGCTCGACAGGCGCTCGCTGCGCTGGACCATCTGGTCGTTCAAGACCTCTTCCTAACGGAGACTGCATTTCATGCGGATGTCATTTTGCCCGCTAGCTCATTTCCAGAAAAGGAAGGTACCTTCACTAATACGAACCGTCAGGTTCAAATCGGGCGCAAGGCACTGCCGTTGCCCGGCGATGCCAGACAGGACATATGGATCATCCAAGAAATCGCGCGCCGGATCGGACTGAACTGGAAATACGCCGAAACCGCCGAGGTTTTCGAAGAAATGGCGGCCTGCATGCCCTCGTTTAAAGGTATAACTTGGAAACGTCTGCAAGAAGAAGATTCTATTACCTATCCGCTAGATAATAATGGCATCAGCCAAGAAATCATTTTTCGGGAGGGGTTTCCAACGGATACAGGACGCGGAAAATTTGTGCCCGCCGATGTACTGCCACCCGACGAGGTACCCGACGATGAATTTCCAATGATCCTGACCACAGGCAGGGTACTTGAACACTGGCATACCGGCAGTATGACAAGACGGGCTGGGGTCTTGGACGCTCTGGAACCGGAAGCAACAGCTAACCTCTCGCCAAAGGCGTTAGTCCAAATGAATATTAACCCGGGAGACACAATCCGGGTCGAAACCCGACGCGGCGTTATTGAATTGAAGGCCCGCGCAGACCGGGAAGTTCCGGAGGGCGTAGTATTTATCCCGTTCTGCTATGCTGAAGCCGCCGCAAATTTGTTGACCAACGCTGCACTCGATCCTTTCGGGAAAATTCCCGAATTCAAATTCTGTGCCGCGAAGGTAGATAAGGCGCCGGCTGTTGCTTTAGAGTAATTCCTAAAGCTCACGAATCACGGTCCTCGGATAATTTCCAACTATAGCGTCTTCAGAAAGGATCGCCGATCTGGCTCGGCGAACGCCTTCATCTTCTATCTGCGAGAGGATAAAAGTGTCGAGGTCCTCGTTTGGAGCAATCCGATCTCGAATGTGTTCAAGAACTTCCAGCTGTGACATTGACGAGAATGCCCTTTCACATGCGGAAATTTCACTTAGGGCAATGGGCGTACCGGCATGATTAACACATCCGATCTTGGCGGTGTATGCATAGGCCTCTCGGAGTAACTCTCCTAGACCGTCTATTTCTACTCTGATTTCGTTAAGGTGGTCGTATGTATAATTTCGCTCAGTCTCGTGCATACGGTTCAGTTGAGCGTCATTGAGCCACAACAAATAGGTAGTTACCACAGTTCCCGGGGAGGGATAGAATGTGGATGGTACCGAGCCGTAACCGGCCAAATGAGCTGCATATACCGAGTCAAAATCGTGCAGTCTTCCTTTCTGAACCGGTATTTCGACATTCCCCGAAATCCGATAAAACTTTCTGGCCAATTGCTCATGTGACTGGTTTGATCCCGCTGCCAGAACTGGTCTTCTTCCCGTGCTGTCGAAGCCTTCGTCTGGCATATCTGTCACGCGGCCATCACAAAAAGTATACGACCGCCCCGGAACGGGGAACGGATAGGATTTCGCGTGTGCAACAGGATCGTTCATTTCTTCCGCCATACGTTTATTGAATAGAGCCGATCGGGGTGGCACACCGATGCTTGACCGTGAGATCACCTTAGTGCAGAACCCCGAAACCATGGCCTATGCCAATATTCGCGACTTTATAGTCAAACTGGAAAAAGAAAACCGGCTAATCCGGGTTTCTGAACCCGTCTCGACATATCTGGAAATGACAGAAATCCAGAGCCGTCTTCTTGCGGAAGACGGCCCTGCCGTGCTTTTCGAGAATGTAGTAAATGCCGCCGGCTCTTCTCAGCGGATACCGGTTCTGGCCAATTTATTCGGTACTGTCGAACGGGTTGCCTGGGGTCTAGAGAAATCGCCTGAGGAACTCCGCGCATTCGGCGAACAGCTGGCTTTTCTTCGTCAGCCGGAACCGCCCGGGGGATGGCAGGAAGCAATCGATATGCTTCCTCTCCTGAAGACAGTAATGGCAATGAAGCCGAAAAGGGTCACCAGCGCACCTTGCCAAGAAATTGTCTTAACGGGCCACGACATTGATCTGCAGAAATTGCCAATTCAGACCTGCTGGCCAGATGAACCTTCACCTCTGATTACTTGGCCTCTCGTGGTTACCCAAGGCGATGATAGAAAGACGAATATCGGTATTTATAGAATGCAGGTCACTGGCCGAGACACAACCCTCATGCGCTGGCTAGCCCATCGCGGTGGCGCCAAACACGCCGACGATGCTGCCCGAGAAGGATTGGTCTCGGTGCCGGCAGCAGCCGTGATCGGCGTAGATCCAGCAACCATTATCGCCGCCGTCGCCCCGGTTCCGGAGACAATGTCGGAGTACCAGTTCGCCGGGCTGCTTCGGGGCAAAAAGCTTACATTGGTCGACTGCAAGACTGTTCCCCTTCAGGTGCCGGCAGAGGCGGAGATAGTAATCGAAGGACACGTATCTCTGACCGAATCTGGAATGGAAGGACCGTTTGGCGATCACACGGGTTATTATAATGCTGTTGAACCGTTTCCAGTTTTCACCGTCTCTGCGATCACCATGCGCAGAGACCCAATTTATTTGACGACATTCACCGGCCGACCGCCAGATGAGCCATCGGTATTAGGACGGTCTCTAAACGATATTTTCATCCCGCTTTTAGTCCAGCAGTTTCCGGAAATTGTCGATTTTTGGCTTCCGCCGGAGGCCTGTTCATACCGGGTCGCCGTCGTATCGATCCGGAAGACATACCCGGGCCAAGCGAAACGTATCATGATGGGCGTTTGGTCATACCTAAAACAGTTCATGTATACCAAATTCGTGATCGTGGTTGACCAGGACATCGACGCGCGGAAGTGGGAAGACGTAATTTGGGCAATATCCACTAATGTGGATGCCGCGCGTGATGTTACGACGATCGAGAATACGCCTATAGACTATCTTGATTTCGCATCACCGGTCGAAGGCTTAGGATCAAAAATGGGAATAGATGCAACGGCGAAAATCGGTTCGGAAACGAACCGTGAATGGGGCCAAAAGCTCCGCATGAGCGACGAAATTATAGAAGAAGTTACACGCAAATGGAACGATTACGGACTGCCCGGCGAAGGACGGGATATATGGATCTCTAAAGACGGGTAGACAGCATGGCAGAGTCATACGATCAACTTTCACTTCTCTCGAACCTGATGGACGACGCTCTTAAGCAGGGCGCCGACGCGGCCGATGCAGTCGTCTTTAATGCGTCATCGGTCTCAGTATCCTGTCGTTTGGGAAAACTAGAAAAATTAGAACGTTCCGAAAGCAATGACCTTGGACTTCGGGTTTTCGTCGGCAGGCAACAGGCAATCGTATCTTCTACGGATTTCGAAGAGGGAGCGATAAAGGATGTTGTCGCCCGCGCCGTCGCGATGGCAAAGGCAGCGCCCGAAGATCCTTATTGCGGCATTGCCACCGCAGACTCCCTAGTCACTGATCCACCAACGCTGCAAATCTACGATGCAAAGGAACCAAGAGATGAGAGTCTTATTGAGGCAGCCTGCAGCGCGGAGGATGCTGCACGGTCAGTGGCGGGAATCACCAACACCGAGGGCGCTGAGACCGCATGGAGTAAGGCGCGCATCGCCATTGCGACATCGAATGGTTTTGCGCGAAGCTACGAAACTTCGAGCCACAGCCTAGCTGCCTCAGTACTCGCCGGTGAAGGTACAAGCATGGAACGAGATTACGACTATACGTCATCGGTTTACCATGCAGATCTAGCCGACCCGGTGGAAATTGGCCGCAATGCCGGCAAACGGGCGGTAAAGCGCCTGAATGCCCGTAAAGTCGAAACCCAACAGGTGCCGGTGATCTACGATCCCCGGGTATCCGGCGGTATAGTTCGACATTATGCCGGAGCTATTAACGGATCTTCCATTTCTAGAGGAACATCTTTTCTGAGGGATGAAATGGGTAAGAAGGTCCTTGCTGACGGCATCAACATCGTTGACGATCCCCACCGGGACCGGGGTTTGCGTTCCAAACCATTCGACGCAGAAGGCCTAGCCAATTCTAAGAAATACCTCGCTAAAGACGGTGTCCTCGAAACTTGGGTACTCGACCTCGCTTCAGCGCGGCAATTAGGCATTGAATCGACGGGGAATGCCTCCCGCGGTACCGCGTCTCCGCCGTCACCAGGCGTCACAAACCTCTATATGGAAGCCGGGAGATACTCCCCCGCCGATCTTATATCCGATATAATTCGCGGTTTTTATGTTACGGAATTGATCGGCATGGGTATCAACATGGTGACGGGCGATTACAGCCGAGGAGCATCAGGATTCTGGATTGAGAACGGCGAAATTACCTACCCGGTCACTGAAATGACCGTCGCCGGCAACCTCAAAGACATGTTCAAAAAATTGATCCCAGCGGATGATTTAGCGTTTCGAGATGGTACAGATGCGCCCACACTTCGCATCGACGGAATGACAGTTGCAGGTAATTGATTCACGAGAAAAAAATTCCCGCATCTTTTCAATTAATTGGCCGCCCTCGGCAGGCGTGGTATTCTAATTTTTGGTATTGAGCCCATGAGAAATGGAACCTTTTACATTGGCCGATAACGCGAAGGCGCCCGACACCGGGTTGGAACTGACTGAAGAAGCGCATGAGACTTCTAAGACGCTGGTCAACCGGCTTGTTCGCGAACAACTATGGCCCCAACACAAGCGTATACTCTTAACATTTCTCTGCATGTTGCTGGTTGCGGGTACCTCAGCGAGCATGATCTACCTATTGAAAGACGTGGTTGACCAAGTCCTGATAGCCCGGGACCGGACAATGCTTTACCTTCTCCCCGGCGCTATAATCGGACTCGCGATCATCTCCGGACTGGCCGGCTACTTCGAAGCTGTAAACATGGAGGTTATCGGACATCGAATGGTAGCGAACCTGCAGTCCTCGATGTATCGCGGTGTAATCCGTACCGATCTGCAATTCTTTCTCGATAATTCGGTGGGTATCCTTATTTCCCGATTCATCAACGATGCGAACTTACTTCGCCATTCGATGGCAAAGGCGCTTACCGGACTGATCAAAGATTCGCTGCTTGTGATTTTTTTGTTGATGATCTTGGTCTTTCACAACTGGTCGCTGGCGCTTCTCACAATAATAGTTTTTCCGCTGGCACTTTATCCCATCGTAAAGATCGGCAAACGAATTAGGAAAATTTCCCGTAATACGCAGATAGAAACTGGAGATCTTACAACTTTACTAGATGAGACATTCCAAGGAGCGAGGCATGTCAAAGCTTACACAATGGAAAAGCGCGAATCCGATCGAGCGTCCGATGCCATAGAACGGGTCTACCAGCTAACCCGAAAAGCAGCGCGCATTCAGGCGATAAGCCGGCCTTTGATGGAGTCGCTGGGTGGCATCGCGTTAGCCTGTGCCATTTTGTTTGGCGGTCTATTGGTAATCGACGGCCAAATGACAACAGGCGAGCTAGCGTCATTTATGGCGGCTTTGCTTGCCGCCTACAAACCGATGAAGAACATTGCTAACCTCAACGCCACCCTGCAACAGGGGCTTGCGGCCACTCAAAGGGTCTTCGCAATACTGGACCTTGGTTCCAAGATCACGAATTCTGAAAACGCACGTACGATTCACGACATCCGGGGTCAAATTAGTTTTGAAGACGTGCATTTTCAGTACAACGAAAAATCCACTGCACTCAACGGTATTAACCTTCAGGTGGACGCTGGTAAGACGGCGGCGCTAGTCGGGCCGTCCGGATCTGGCAAATCGACGGTCCTAAACCTAATTCCTCGATTCTATGACGTGGGTAGCGGCAAGGTGCTAATTGATGGTCAAGACGTTCGTGATATAACCCTCGAAAGCTTGCGCAGTGGAATTGGCCTGGTTAGCCAAGAAATTCTTCTCTTTGACGATACAATCCGCGCCAATATTGCCTACGGAAAACCGGATGCGACCGACGAGGAGATCGTCCGTGCCGCGTCTGATGCGGGCGCAGCAGAATTTATCTCTGAATTCCCCAACGGATATGATACTCAAGTGGGTGGTCGAGGGGCCAAGCTCTCGGGTGGCCAAAGGCAGCGCATCGCCATCGCACGAGCGATGTTAAAGGATGCACCAATTTTACTTCTAGACGAAGCGACATCCGCTCTCGATACGGAAACAGAGCGGCTTGTGCAAGGTGCATTATCGCGGCTCAAACAGGGGCGGACTACATTGGTAATTGCGCACAGACTTTCGACGATTATCGACGCGGACTTTATATTCTTCATGCAAAATGGCAAAGTCGTGGAAACTGGCACCCATATTGAGCTAATGGCTCAAGGTGGTGCCTACGCAAAACTGTATTCGATGCAGTTCGTAGACGAAGAAGATCAAACCGCAGCTGTTGTGCAGTCTTAATCGATGGTGTCGCTGCGAAAGATCACTAGTAGGCCCATAGTTACCTCTGTGCTAAGTTTGCTTGCAGCGTCTTACCTCCGTATCGTCTGGTATACTGGACGCTGGACAGTGGAAAATCAGCATATAGCGTCTTCAATGGTTGCTAAAGGTAAGCCGTTTATCGCCTGTTTTTGGCATGGACGGATGCTGATGATTCCCAATGCATGGATTTACAAAGCCCCTGTACGGATTCTGATATCTCAGCACCGCGACGGGGTATTTATCTCTCGGACACTGAAACACTTGGGCGTCGGTACCATATCGGGCTCATCATCAAAAGGTGGCGGAAGCGCTCTGATCGGAATTGTGCGCGCGCTTAAACGCGGGGAATACATCGGTATTACGCCCGATGGGCCACGGGGACCTCGGATGCGTGCAGCACCTGGGGCGATCTCAGCCGCCAAACTTTCGGGCGCTGCCCTATTACCAATAACTTTTTCCGCGTCGCGCTGTAGAATTTTTTTTTTCATGGGATAGGTTTGTATTGCCCTTCCCTTTCACCAGGGGTGTGGTAAGGATTGGGCACCCGATTGAAGTACCCCGCGACGCTGACGAAAGCCTCACGGAGCAAACTCGGCAAACTCTGGAGCGAGTTCTTATCGACCTCACAATGACACTTGATTCTGAACTGGGGCGCTACCCGGTTTCGCCGGAAGAAGCTAATTCGGAAGCTGATCCATCAGCACCCAGAGGTAATTAATGAGCGTTTCTTTTTATCGAGCCATAACTTGGATATCCGGGCCACTGATAAACCATTATCTCTCCCGGCGGCTAAAGGCAGGAAAAGAAGACCCTCATCGGTTCGAAGAACGTAAAGGGTCCGCATCCTGTCGGCGGCCTGAAGGCCCCCTTGTCTGGATACACGCGGCAAGCGTCGGCGAATCACTTTCGATGATAAGTCTTATCGACCGACTAACTTTGGAACGGCCTGAGATAACGATCCTCATGACTTCCGGTACCGTCAGTTCGGCCCGATTATTACACAATCGATTACCCGAAACTGTTATCCATCAGTATATCCCAGTGGATCGGGTGCCTTGGGTAAAACGATTTCTAGATCATTGGAAACCCAACCTAGCTCTCTGGGTTGAATCCGAATTCTGGCCATCGGTACTGTCGGAGGTCAAAGAAAGAGAGATTCCTACCCTTCTAATGAATGCCCGAATATCGGCGGCTTCTTTTCGGGGCTGGAGGCGAGCTCCTTGGATGATCGGCCAACTCTTAGAAACATTTGACCTTTGCATGGCGCAAACGGAATTGGACGCCGATCGGCTGCGGGCTCTAGGGGCCAAGAATGTTGCATGCCCGGGGAACCTAAAATTTGCTGCAGCGCCCCTGCCCACCGATGCTGACGCACAGTCCGAATTTGACTCTAGTATTGCCGGACGACCCAGATGGGTAGCCTTCAGTACCCATTCGGGTGAGGAAGAGGTTATCGCGGATACGCATGAAATACTTATTCGAAGTTTGCCCGACTTGCTAACAATCGTGGTCCCCCGGCACCCTGAGAGGGCGGGTGCTATTGAGAAGATCCTTTCGGAAAGAAATCTCTCAGTTTCGGTTCGTAGCCGATCTGAGCCGGTAAATGCATCGAAATTTGTTTTATTAGCTGACACAATCGGAGAACTTGGTCTCTTTTTTCGAGCGACGGATATCGCATTTGTCGGAGGAACTCTGGTGCCCCACGGCGGACAAAACCCAATCGAGCCAGCGCGATTGGGTTGCGCTATCGTTCATGGTGTTCATATGGAGAATTTTCTGGCCGCGCAGGGGGAGCTTATGACTGCGGGCGCTTCGTCTGTAGCCCGGTCGGCAGATGAACTCGCAAAGGAAATCGGAACTCTTCTCTCTAATTCGGTAGTTCGGCAACGCCGAATGGCTGCCGCCCGCTCTGTCGCTGATGGAAAACAAGGTATTCTCGACGCGGTTTTCCTCCACATCGACCCGTATCTTAATCGCATTTCTCCCGCGTGGCCGATATCGGTTACAGGTAATGCGCGCGCCTAATTTCTGGTATAAAGAGGGGGTCCTCCCAACCCTGCTCTCCCCAATGAGCCAAATCTGGGCATGGCGAGCGCGTCGCCGCCTCACTAAGGTCAAGCCTACTAAAGTGGACATCCCTGTGATCTGTATCGGTAACGTCGTCGCGGGCGGCGCCGGTAAGACGCCTGTTGCACTCTCCGTAATGGAACGACTGCACACATCTAATATTAATGCAGGATTTCTAAGTCGCGGATATGGTGGGTCCATAAGTGCGTCAACTAAGGTGGAAACATCCAAACATTCTTCGCGAGACGTCGGTGACGAGCCATTACTTTTAGCAAGTGTAGCGCCGACCTGGATTGGGAACGATAGGGTAAAATCGGCCCTCGCAGCTGTCGATACGGGTATAGGCGCGATCGTTATGGATGATGGCCTACAAAACCCGGCGCTTCACAAAGATCTCTCAATTTTGGTCATTGATGGTCGATACGGTTATGGAAATGGCCGGGTGATGCCGGCAGGACCTTTGAGAGAACCGTTAGAATGTGCAATGCAACGTGTCGAAGCAATAGCCCTGATTGGCGATGTATCTGATCCTCTGCAGGCAGCAATGCCGAAAAATATACCTATTTTGATGGCCCGTTTTGTGCCCGCCACCAAGGATGACGATATCTCTGGAAAGCCGGTCGTAGCCTTCGCGGGTATCGGACAGCCGGAGAAGTTCTTCGAAACACTTGCCGGTATGGGTTGCGATCTGATCGACATCGCGGGTTTTCCAGATCACTATTACTATTCTGTCGATGAGATCATGAGGCTCATAGATACCGCAGCCATGGCGGATGCGTTGGTTGTTACCACAGAGAAGGATATGGTTCGTGTACCGGTGGAAGCAAGAGACATGATACGTTCGCTAAAAATTCGTCTGGATTGGAATGATTTAGGTGAACTGGACGAGGTCCTCGGACAAGTCTTAAAAGAAAAGGTTTAATTGTTGGCGCGCGTTGCAAATCGATACTGGCGGAAGCCAACCGTACGACACCGAATCGAGATAGCGCTTTCGTGGCCGATATATGTTTTGTTGCATAAGCTCCCTGTAAGCCTTGTGGGTAACCTGCTCGCATTCGTCGGTCGGTCGGTCGGACCTCATCTCGCGCTCAGTAACCGGATTCGTGAGAGTGTGGCCCTCGTATGGCCCGAAACATCAAACAAAAGAATGGAGGAAATTGTCCGAGGGGTCTGGGACAATTTTACCCGTGTGATTTCCGACTACTGGAGCCTCGATCAGATACGCCACGATCGGGAAAACCGTCTAGAAATTGTCGGTGCCGAACACCTCGATATGCTCCGAGAGAGTGGTAAGTCGGGAATTTTACTTGCCGGACACATGGGCAACTGGGAAATGGTAACATTGGCGGCCCGAATGCACGATCTACCCCTTACGGTTGTCTATCGACCCTTCAATAACCCATTTATAGACGCTCTCGTCCGCAGCTGGCAGAGACGCAGCGGGGTAGAACTCATCATGAAAGGTCGACAAGGGGCCCGTCGTCTCACTCAAGTTCTAAAGGGCGATGGACACACTATCATGCTAGTAGATGTACGTATGAACCAGGGCGTAAACATCCCATTCCTAGGTATTAATGCCATGACCCCGACCGCGCCCGCGGCGTTAGCCATGAAATATGAAGCGCTCCTTATACCTATACGAGTGGAAAGGCTGGATGCCGCACACTTCAGACTAACTGTCGAGAAACCCCGACCGCCGGTCAACACCGGTAATAGAAACGCCGATATAGAAGCCACCATGAGGAGGATAAACGATCTTTTCAGTATTTGGATCACAGAACGGCCGGAGCAGTGGATGTGGTTTCACCGGCGTTGGGGAAAGAAACCAAAAAGA
Source organism: Pelagibacteraceae bacterium (assembly GCA_002718135.1). The sequence continues at coordinate 166,748 of PBDN01000019.1, forward strand.
CCAGATGAATAGCGTTATTGGGGCATAGGGCCAGCCAATAACATTGGATCTAGTCTCTCTTGGAACCAGTTAATACGCCAGTCAAGATGAGGTCCCGTCGACCGCCCGGAGGACCCGATAGCGCCTATCTTCCCGCCCTGACGTATGCTGTCTCCTTTTCTGACCTCGATTTCGCTAAGATGTGAATAAACGGTAGATAGACCGTGACCGTGTTCAATGATGATAGTGCCGCCGGTGAAATAGAGATCCATCTCGGCAAGAGTCACCTTTCCAGCAGCTGACGCGAGAACAGGTGTTCCCTTTGGAGCCGCGATATCAACTCCGAGATGCGGTTGGCGTGATTCGCCATTCAAGATACGTTGGCTGCCATAAACCCCCGATATTTGGCCCTTAGATGGCCAGATGAAACCGGCTCTGAAGTGCGTCGCCATTGTAAATACCGCACGCGCGGACCGTATAGCCTTACCTTCCCGTCTTATCCGGTCCATCGTCTCGGGTGATGGTGTCACCATCTTTTTAGGCAGGCCATTGATCCGCTGGATACGATACTTTCTTTTCTCGATCTCAAAACTTTCCAGATAGATTTCCCCGCTTGGCAACTTAGTTTTTATAACTACCTCGCTTTCCGCATTTCTCCCTAGTCCGAAGACAAATAATCCGTCGGGAGACACTCGGAGCTTTTTACCATCAAGCGAGACTTTGGCGCCCGGATTGGTTTGCCCTGTTATCAACCCACCCTGCATGAAGTGCCCGGTTAAAGAGAGGGTCCTCGCCGATGCCGGAGTCGAAATCAGGCATAGGGTGATTATTCCTGCAGATAGACGGTGCATCGATCAGAAAAGCGACCCCTGATCGCGTCCAGAAGAAACCGAACATTTTTTCGATTTCGTTTGTTTTCTGCGTTTTAATTTACCAGACAAAGGGTTTGACTTTGCCACGGCTTTTTCTCCGATAGTCGCCGAGACAGTTCCATCTAAAAAGCTTATTGCGACTTCTTGTCCGGATTGCGTTTGAAATGCCTGCATCACAGGTTCACCGTCCGTATCGCGTATCAAAGTAAACCCCCGCTCCAGAACCCGCTCATACGACAGACTGTTCAATAGCTGGGTGCCGGTTTGCAGCCTTTTTTCGTCCTCTGAAATTTTCCGGCGCATAGCACCGTTAATTCGCTCGGATACGGAGAGGCTTGAAAAACTTTTCTTTCTCTCTCGCACGAGCGCCTGTAGGGCGATTGAGATGCGGGCACCTTTGCTCGAAAGTTCTAGCCCAGCCTTCGTAATGACTTCGCGCGGGTGTGGAAGCCTGACACCGGTTTTTAAGAGATGCGCCCTGGATCTCTCTAATTCTCTAGTTACGAGATTACTCAGCCGTTCCGAAGCGAGGTCCAGTGCCTGCATGTTACCTTCCAGCAATTCACTCGGGCGCGGCAACCCTCGAGCGATTCCTTGAATATGGTTTCGTCGCTCCTGTATGAACCGGCTCATAGAGGCAACTAGCCGACCTTCATCCTCCAGAACCTGCGACTGCAGTTCAGATCGAACGGGTACCGCAATCTCTGCGGCCGCAGTCGGTGTGGGAGCTCGCCGATCGGAAGCATAATCTATCAGTGTTATGTCCGTCTCATGGCCCACGGCCGATATTAGGGGGATTTCTGAATTTGCAGTTGCCCGCACTACGATTTCCTCATTGAACTGCCACAAATCCTCGAGACTACCACCGCCGCGAGCGACGATAAGCAAGTCCGGACGGGGAATTTCTCCCCCCTGCCCAAGGGCATTGAAACCTTCTATGGCCGCAGCAATTTTATCGGCAGCGCCTTCTCCCTGAACCGGGACTGACCACAAGAGAACATGTCGAGGAAACCGCTCTTTTAGGCGGTTCAGAATATCGTGGATAACAGCGCCGGTAGGAGAAGTAATAACGCCAATAACCTCCGGAAGGAAAGGCAGGTCTTGCTTCTTATCCGCTTCGAATAAACCTTCGGCGCCCAGTTTCTTGCGGCGGTCCTCAAGCAGCTTGAGTAACGCCCCCTCGCCCGCGAGTTCGACCGATTCGACAACAATTTGGTAGCGAGAGCTTTTTGCGTAGGATGAAATCCGGCCAGTTGCGATCACCTCCATACCCTCTTCAAGCTGTAGTGAGAGCTTCCCGACTGTCCCTCGCCACGCCACTGCATCCATCGCCGCATCCGCATCTTTCAAGGTGAAGTAAAGATGTCCGGACGTATGGTAGTTAGGTCGCCCAACTTCTCCGCGCACTCGAACAAAACCAAAGGCACCTTCCAACGTCCGTTTTATCGCCTGCGAAATTTCCCCAACGGAAAGTTCGCTAACGTTGTTGCCAATAGCGGGTTCTTCGCCTTCTTCTGAGAATTGATCGGTCATGACGATTCGTATTCTATGTCATCAGATGGGTCTTATGGCAATGACATAGATAAAAAATTGGAAGCAGGTCTCATGAGAGTACTAGTCGTCGGAGCGGGAGGAAGGGAACACGCCTTATGTTGGACAATCTCAGGATCGCCACTAGTCGAGAAACTATGGTGCGCGCCCGGGAATTCTGGCATTTCTCAGGATGCAGAATGCGTGGATATTGAGGTCGAGGATATCGATACGCTAGTCGGTTTCTGCACAGAAAACGCCGTCGACCTCGTAGTGATCGGACCTGAGGCACCTCTAGTAATGGGGCTTGCCGACCGGTTGAGGGAAAAAAATATACGTGCCTTCGGCCCCAGCGCGGATGCGGCGATCCTTGAGGGTTCCAAAGGCTATATGAAGGATCTCTGCGCGCGGTATAAAATCCCGACTGCCGAGTACGAGCGATTCAAGGAGGCAGGTCCCGCAAAAAAATTCATCGACACCCGGGAAACGCCGATAGTTGTTAAGGCCGACGGCCTCGCCGCTGGAAAAGGCGTAATAATCTGCGAAACGGCCGCGCAGGCATATCAAGCAGTCGATGACATGCTGAAGGGACGAACATTTGGCGACGCGGGTGCCGAGATTGTAATCGAAGAATTTATGGAAGGTGTCGAAGCCAGTTTCTTCGCCCTTGTCGACGGCGAAAACGTCTTACCCCTCGCCTCCGCCCAAGATCATAAGCGCGTGGGTGAAGGAGACACCGGGCCCAATACTGGCGGCATGGGAGCTTATTCCCCAGCCCCCGCTATCACAGACGAAATCGCGGATACCGTGATGGACCGAATTATCTTACCCACTGTCGCCGGCATGAAAGCAGACGGAAGACCCTACCAAGGTGTGTTATACGCAGGACTGATGCTAACCGACGAAGGACCCAAACTGGTTGAATATAACGTACGCTTTGGCGACCCCGAATGTCAGGTTCTGATGACCCGCCTAATGTCTGATCTGGTACCGGCACTCATCGCCACCTGCGATGGTGAATTAAAAGATTTCGACCTTCGATGGTTCGACGAAGCGGCGTTGACAGTCGTTATGGCTAGCAATGGCTATCCCGACGATTATAAAAAAGGTTCCGTAATTGGTGGCCTAGAAAAGGCGGGGAAGATTGCCGGTACGCTTGTGTTCCATGCCGGAACCCGCAGGGGAGATGGAGGAGAGATTTTAGCTTCCGGCGGACGCGTTCTCAACGTCACAGCTAATGGCAAGTCGATCGCAGAAGCACAAGAACGCGCCTATAGAGCCGTAGACCGAATCGAGTGGCCGGGCGGATTCTGCCGCCGGGATATCGGCTGGCAGGCGGTTTAGTCATTCTCTTCTCTCTTTTGACGTTCGCGGGATTCGTGTCGCGCCAGCCAGGTAGAGGCCGCCACTATCAACGCACCACCAAGCCAGATCCACAAACCCGGGAATTCGGAAAACATAAACCAGCCGACAATTGCCGCCCACACCAATCTCGCGAAAACAACGGGCTCCACCGCAGAAATATCCGCGATCTTGTATGCCGTCGTCAAAAGCATGTGGCCACAGCTCCCCATGAAACCGATAGCCACCATGAATATTAGCTGGGTGAGCGTCGGCGTCTGCCATACGAAACACAACGCTACGCCTGAAGGTACCATCATTGTCAGCGATAAATAGGCGACAATCGTAGAAGGCTCATCCGTCCGAGACAGTGATTTTGCAATCAGTTTTGAACAAGTCACAAAAATCATGGAAATAAACACCAGAATCATCCCGTAGTTAATCTCTTGGAATCCTGGCCTTACGATCACCAAGGCACCCAAAACCCCGATGACAAGCGCTATCCAGCGGGGGCCGTGCACATTCTCCCCCAGAATAAAAATAGCGCCCATAGTAACGAATACCGGACCCATGAGCGAAAGTGCCGTCGCATCACCCAGCGGCACGAGACTAAGCGCGGTAAACCAGAGAAGCAGCGACGCGCCGTTAAAAAGGCCTCTGAGTAGATGGAGTGGCAGCCGAGATGTGCGCAGAACGGAAAGTCGAGTCCGGAATAAGATGGGGGCAAAGAATACAAAGCCAAAAAATGCTCGAAAAAATGCGATTTCCGTCGCATCGAGGTCTCGGGATAGAAGTCTCACGGATCCATGCATCGTTGCAAAAAACGCCCCGGATACCAGAGCGAGTATAATTCCACGAATGGTTGGAGATACGCTATCCAACTCCTCTATAAACCGAACAGGGTTTTTCCAATCCATTATTCCCCACCTAAGCCTGTGATTGATAGATCGTCAAATTCGTACCTATCATTCTCCCTCCCCCTCAACGATTTTACGGTGTAAGACAGAACTCCGTTGAGGAGAGAATACTGATGCGACCGAACAAAATCATCGACGCGTGGAATGAAGGACGCTCCGCCGTTAACATATTTTTGAGCACACCGGGCTCATTCACCGCGGAAGTAATGGCGTCGCTCGGTTGGGATGCCGTTACAGTGGATATGCAGCATGGGGTCATCGATTACAGCAACCTGATACCGATGTTCCAGGGAATCACGCAATACGATCCTGCCCCAATGGTACGCGTCCCATGGAACGATCCGGCAATCATTATGAAGTCTCTTGATGCCGGCGCCTACGGTGTAATTTGTCCAATGATTAACTCGATGGAAGAATGCGAGCGCTTCGTCGGGGCATGCCGCTACGCTCCTCGCGGTTACCGTTCAACTGGCCCAATTCGAGCAGTCTTTTATTCGGGCGCGGACTATCACGAACATGCGGACGAGACGGTGCTAACACTCGCGATGATTGAGACGCAGGAATCTGTTGATAATCTAGACAGTATCTGTTCGGTTCGAGGGCTTGATGCGGTTTATATCGGCCCTTCCGACTTATCGGTTTCCATTGGCGGCGGCCCCGGCGGCGACCAACGAGCGCCGGAGGTCATGGAACGTATCGATCTAATACTCGAGGTAGCGCACAGTCATGGGATCAAGGCCGGAATTCATTCAATGTCATCAGACTATGCAAATGAAATGGTTGCCAAAGGTTTTGACCTCGTCACGCTTTCAAGCGATTTCAGACACATGATGGCAAGCGCCCAAGGGATGTTATCGGCTACCAACTTGACCCGTGACTGACTCAAATCAGAGGGGATGAAGGCGATGAAAAGAAAGTTTAACCGGCAGAAAGAAGATGTCGGTAACGTCATCGCGTTCGAACATGTGAATATTTGTATTCCGGACCAGCGACTAGCAACCCTTTTTTACATTACTGGGCTGGGCCTTACCCGTGACCCCTATCTGGTGACTAGCGTGACAAATATGTGGGTAAATATTGGCCGAAATCAGTTTCATATGCCCACTAGAGACGCTCAAGTGATAAGGGGAAATATTGGACTCGTCATTCCCGAACGCCGCAAACTCCTAAACCGACTGAAAACAATTAGAACTGAGATGAAAGGTACTCAATTCTCATTCAGGCCAGAAAAAGGGTATGTATCGGTAACATGCCCATGGGGAAATCGCTTTAGAATTTACCCCCCAAGTAAGTTGTTTGGTCCCATGGCGCTGGGTATCGCTTACTTAGAATTCGATGTTCCCAAAAACACCGCCCGACGAATTGCCCAATTCTATAGGGAAATCATTTCCGCTCCGACGGAGATTCGCCATTCAGGCGGGATAGTTGCCTATGTCCAGGTGGGAAATGGCCAGAAAATTATCTTCCGGGAGACGAACCGAAAAATCCCGGTATTCGATGGACACCATATCCAGCTCTATGTCGCGGACTTCTCTGGCCCGTATGAAAGGCTATTGGAGAGAGAGTTGATTTCTGAGGAAAGCAATAAGCATCAATACAGATTTGAAAACATCATCGATCTGCACTCGGGCAAGGTTTTGTACACTCTTGATCACGAAATTCGGTCACTCACGCATCCTCTTTTTGCCAGGCCACTCGTGAACCGGAATCCAGACCAAACTAACAACACTTTTAGTGCAGGACACGAAACCCAATCCTGGTCCTTACCGTATTCCGATTAGATACTCCTTGTCTAATTTTCTCCCTATTCGGCAGCGTCGGCAAATGAATTGCGCTCTTGATCGATCATGGATTGGAGCATCCGTATCGCCTGCATAGCAGCACCATCATGATTGATGTCGACTCGCGGATGGGTCTTACCGGTATCCATATTTTCCTGTTGAAGTCCGATGATCCAGAGGTCTTCCGAGAAAGCCTCGTGAGTAGTAGTGACAAACAAATCGGAAATCCATTCCTCATCGATACGAAAATCCCGGGCCTGAGCCCAGAAATAGTGCGCAGATTTCTCAGTTTCCGGCGTGATCGCATTTAAATTTCGATAACCGAACCCCTGCGATCGATCTCCTTCGACGGCACCAGTGTTAGCACGAGCGGCTCCGACGTCCAGTTTTACGAAGGCTGGTGGGGTCCAAGTGACATGCTGCCAGCGATCAACATGTTCATTTTTCTCAAATCGACCAAGTTTCTGAAACATTGTCGAAACCGGGGAATCTAATATCCATCGAGTAAGGGTTACCGACCGCTCGCCTCTCTCGAACTTCATCTGTTCCTCGGCGACCGCGCCGGTCCCCAGGGTAGTCGCATGTACATAGGACAAATGGGAAAGCTCCAGAAGATTCTCGATTAACAATTTGTAATCTGCTTTGAGGTACATCCGCTCACCTTTGGCACGCCAGTCGGGATCGTCCATCCAGTGGAAGTCTTCGATCTCGTCCGGGTTCGCCAACGCAGGATCACCCATCCATACCCAAATCCACTGATATCTCTCTACAACCGGATAAGACCTTACCCGACACCCCGGCGGGATTTTCGACTGCCCCGGCACTCGGACACACGCCCCGGTCGCGTCATATTCCAATCCGTGATACGGACACTGGATATTGTCACCCACCAGTTTGCCTGAAGACAGAGGCGCATGACGGTGCGCGCATTTATCAGCCAGCGCCACCGGCGTACCGTCTTCCCCTCGAAAGAATACTACCGGGTCATTTAAAAGTGTACGCCGAAGGAGACTCTGTCTGCCAACCTCGGTGCCCCAAGCACCAACATACCAAGCGTTTTTCAAGAACATAGGTTCGCTCTTCTGCTATTTAGATAGGTATTTTTTTTCTGCACTATACTGTTACTCTGCCGCGATTGTCTCCTTATCGATTTTCAAGACCCTTTCAGCCCCTATCCGTTCCGCGAGCATTCGCCGGGCCGCCAAACCTGGCGCATCGACATTGATGTCAACCATTGACCGGGCCGGGTCTCGGTCGATTGAGGCCTGCTGCGCTTCGAGGATGTGACAATCCTCCATAAAGGTCATTAGAAAGTCGTCATACATCTTCTTGGTCCAGACATTATCACCAACTTTGAAGTCCCAAACATGGGAGTAAAAGTAGAAGCTAGACGTGGCGGTCTCGGGTGTTGGTGCGTTTAATGCGCGAAGGCGTATGCCAGTTTCATATTCATCCTGTCCACCGTATTCGCCTGCAGCGACTGGGCCACAACCCGCATAGACAACAGAATAGGCTGGCGCCTCGGTCTCTACGATCTGCCACCGGTCAACATGGTCGTGGGAGTTCATACCAGCGGCGTAAAGCGGCGGAGGCGGCCGGTCTTGAATCCACCTCGACATTCGGACCCGGTCACTTAGTCGCTCGGTTTTAACCGGAAAATCAACGATAGCGCTGTTACCTATGGTGCGATTGTGGACATAGCCCAGATGCGACAGATCTAGCAGGTTGTCAGTGATTAGCTCGTAATTGCACTGTATATGCAATAGCGCACCAGTATTGTAGCCCCAGTCAGGATCATCAACCCACCACCAGTTGGGGATTAGGCTGTCATCGGCCAGGACCGCGTCGCCCATCCAGATCCACAGGAAGCCCCATTTTTCAGCTAAGGGATAGGATTTGATAAGGGCCCCCGGCGGCACCATGGACTGTCCAGGTACGTTCACACAGGCGCCAGTATCGTCAAACTCAAGGCCATGATATCCGCATTGCAGCCTATCGCCTTTTACTTGCCCAAGCGACAGGGGTAGTTGGCGATGACAGCAGCGATCTTCTAGTGCTATCGCCTTCCCGGCACTGTCGCGATACATCACCACGGGTTCGTTCAGGAGCATACGCCCCAGAGGGCCATTACCTTCCAGTTCGCGATCATAGGCCGCTACATACCAGCAATTTTTTAGAAACATGGTTAAAGTTTATCGAACTCACGCATTCCGTAAACCCTTCTGACATCCTAAAATAGAGAATATCTAATCGGGAGCATTTCCATGTCTACACTATTTACCGGCGGATGCGGATGCGGCGCCGTCCGTTACAATGTGACGTCGGAACCGCTAATTTCGTACCTGTGCCATTGCACTGAGTGCCAGCGGCGAACGTCGAGTGCGTTTGGCCTCAACATGCAGGTGACAGATGACAATTTAGTCATCGAGCAAGGGGAGCCATCGGCCCGTACCCGTACCGCCGATAGCGGTAACAAACTAGAATTGAATTTCTGCGGCACTTGCGGCACGCCGCTTTTTTCGGTCCCCTCCGCCCGCCCTAATATTCGCGTCATTTATGCCGGAACGCTGGATGACCCTAGTTGGGTACCGGTAAGGCTACATATTTGGGCCGACAGTGCCCTCCCATGGGCAATTCCTGAGGACGGTGTCGAGCGTATCTCTGGTCAACCGAATATGGCCGATTATATCGGGAAGGTGGATTCAAATGGCTAAATACGGAGACCGCGCTCGTATCGGTATGCTTCTACCCTCAGTCAACCGCGCCGCCGAACCGCAGATCACTGAGATGTTACCCAGTGGCGTGTCTCTGCACACTACACGCCTAAGGCTCTTGTCGAGCGAGGAAGAGCACATCAACGAAATGGTAGTCGATGTCGAGCGCGGCTCCGTAATGCTAGCCGATGCCGACGTCGACCTAATCGTTTTTCACTGTACTGCGGCTTCAATGTTTGCCCCTGGCTTCGACGATGAAATAATTGATCGGATCGCCACCGCGACCGGTAAGCCGGCTACGTCGACGTCCAAGGGCTGCTTGGAAGCATTTGGTATGGTTGATGCAAAGAAAATTACACTAACCACACCCTATATCCAGATCACAAACGACCGAGAGGTCGCATTCCTAGCCTCCCACGGCATTGAGGTGCTTTCCGAAACTGGCCTCGGCATAACAGGTGATGGAGGCGCGATGCTGGCGGTTGAGCCTAACGAGTGGCGCCACCGGGTCACCAAGCAGGACGAACCAACGTCGGAGGCCGCATTTTTAAGCTGTACCGCCATCCGCGCAGTCGAGGCGATAGAATCGATTGAGGCGGAGATAGATAAACCCGTCGTGACCTCGAACCAGGCCATGGTTTGGCATGCTCTTCGCAAGCTCGGGATAGATGATCGGCCGTCCGGATATGGTCGACTGATGGAGGTTGCATAGGTCTTTAGATATGGTTCTTGTTAGGGTATACGGCTTGGTGTCGGATCTTCATTAGCAGGAAAATCTATATCTCTGCGCAAGTATAGGAATATATTATTTGACGAGGTGCCCGTCCCTATTCCCGGGATTCGGGATAGGGCCTCTCCGCTATTTGAGGAATACCGGCCAGTCTTTTGCCACCGACTAGGTTGTTACCTTCTTTAGTCACTAGATCTGAGTCAAATTGACATGCTTCTTCGTCCGAGAAAACGAGAATATCATAACCTTCAGGCATAGTAATGAGAAATCAGGCTGCACGCACAGGAGAAACCAGCGCGCGGCTCCTAATCCTGCTCACTTACCTGATCGCGAACTGAGAGGTCGGCTTGTATTGCAACAACAGCCAATGGCTTCCTCCTCTAAGCATATAAACTGGACTGTGTCGCGAATGTACAGATTGGTCATTTAGCTGAAAATTGTTCCGCGTTCACGAGCCACAACCAAAGAGATCTAGACTAATAAACTTTAAGCAGCGGCCCGCTTCTGTCCCATCGCACCTGCTAGTAGTTCAAATGAACGTATCCTCGCTTGATGGTCCCAGATCGCAGCCGCAACGATCAACTCGTCCGCGCCAGTAGCATCAATGAGAGTGCCCAATTGGGCGCTGATAGTCTCTGATGTACCATGATAAGAACAGGCCAACATCGTCGATGCCTGCATTTTTTCCTGGGGCGACCAGAATTCCTCAATATCATCAATAGGCGGCGGTAACCTGCCACGAGTGCCGCGCACCATTCGGGTAGAATTCTGTTGTGGAGACGTAAAAAGCCGCCTCGCCTCATCTTCGGTGTCAGCAACGACTACGTTGCACCCGACCATCACATAGGGCTCAGCCAACTGATCGGATGGTTCAAATCTCTCTCGGTAGATATCAATTGCTTGTAACAACGCCTGGGGCGCGAAATGGGATGCAAAGGCGTATGGCAGACCAAGCATCGCGGCAAGTTGCGCACCAAACAGACTGGAGCCAAGAATATAGAGTGGAACATTGGTGTCCTCACCCGGGATGGCATGAAGCCATTGGTTTTCTTGCGGCGGGCCCAGAAGCGCTCGAAGCTCAACCACGTCCTGAGGAAAACGTTCCGAAGATTCAGGGCCGCGGCGCAAAGCCCGCCAAGTTTGTTGATCGGTACCGGGCGCGCGCCCCAAACCTAGATCTATACGGCCGGGAAATAACGTCGCCAAGGTACCAAACTGTTCGGCAATTACCATCGGCGAATGATTGGGCAGCATTATACCGCCTGATCCCACTCGGATGGTACTGGTGCCGCCTGCGACATGGCAAATACACACCGCGGTCGCGGCGCTGGCGATTCCGGAAAGATTATGATGTTCGGCCAACCAGTACCGGTGATAGCCTACCGCCTCTGCATGTTGCGCTAGATCTAGCGCGTTGGACAACGCATCCGCCGGGGTGAGCCCCTCGCCGATATTGGCGAGATCGAGTACTGAGAGTTGAACCATATTTGTATTCTAGAACTTTATGTAGCCGGACGAAACAGTCTCGTTTGGGTATCAAAACTAAGCGAGGCTCGAAGATCCAGACGGGTTAGGAAAGCTAACCCCGCACCTTCCCTTGGGAAATCAGATGCCACGGGTCCGGCACCTCTCCTAAAGGATATTCGATTAAGGTAGGGCCCGGGTTGGAAAAACCCTCTGAAATAGCATTTTCAAGCTCCGCCGGATTTTTAACGCGAAACCCCTGTATTCCAAACGCATCAGACAGTTTCATTAGATCTGGATTTTGTAGTTCGACGGCAATTTCCTTGCCATGAAACAACTTCTGCTGAAAGCGTTTTACGTTGCCGAATGCTCCATCGTTGAACACCACGAGAACGAAATCGATTCCATGTTGGGCTGCAGTCGCTAGCTCTTGTACATTAAACATGAATCCACCATCTCCGGAAATCGCGAGCACCTTCCGGTCAGGCATGCCTACTTTAGCGCCCATTGCTGTGGGTGACGCGTAGCCTAAAGTGCCTTGGTATCCAGGGTTAATATAAGTGCGCGGTTGGTGAACTGGAAAGGCAAGTCGTGCGACATATCCCAGCTGAGTCAACTCCTCAACGAAGATACCATCTTCTGGCAGAGCTCTCCGAATGGCGTGGAGGATTGGGATCTGCGGATCCAGCCTATCAAATTCTGATTGCATGTTGGCCTTCAGCACAGTCATTTCGTCGGCGATAGCGGTACGTGTTCGATTGTAAGCGGGTATCGCATCGGCAAGAGCCAAGAGACCCAACACCGCGTCGGCATGTATTTCTACTTCAGGACTATGGCTGCGGGTCATTTCCGCCGTGTCTATGTCGAGGCGAACGAATTTTAGGCCGTCGTCAGCGCCCCAGCCAGGTACCATCGGTACCAGCCGCGTACCGACACCTAGCACTACATCGGCGTCCTTCCACAGATGGTGACCATGGGGTGGGGTCAGCGCCAGCGGGTTGCGGGAATCTATTGCACCAAGGGCACCACGCGACATCACCACCGGCGCCTGCAAAATCTCAGCTAGAGCGAGCAGCTCCGGTCCTGCGTCAATGGCACCGCCGCCCGCAAATATTAGCGGATTTTCGGCACTCCCTAGTAACTTAGCCGCCCTTTCTACCAATTCGGGGTCTGGGGATACTGTTTCATAGGCGTTTGGAGGATCGATGGGCGTTACCTCGGCCTCCAACCTCATGATATCAAGCGCCATTTCAACCTCGACTGGACGGGGCCGTCCCGTTTGCAACTGACGGAATGCTTCCTTCATAATTAGCGGTGTATCAGCTGGCATATCTATCCGAGCTGCATATTTGGTAAGCCCTTCAGCAATAGCGAGTTGATCAGGCAATTCGTGAAGTTGGCCGGTACCCTTACCAATCATCGCCGACGGAATCTGACCTACTACGCACATCATTTTTGAATTTAACGAATAGCCCGTTGCAATCGCGGCTGATGCATTCAGTAGGCCGGGCCCTGGAACCACAATAACGGTCCCAACTCGCCCGGTTGCTTGAGAATAACCGAGCGCCATATAGGCTGCACCCTGTTCGTGGCGCGTATGAAGGATCCGGATCTGGCTCTGAGCGTCATGCAACGACGCAAACAGAGGGTCCAGTTGAACACCCGGAATGCCGAATGCAGTATCGACACCGTTACGGACCAAAGCATCGACGATGGCCTCGCCGCCGCTCATGATTTTAGCGGTCATAAGCGCTCTTTTTTTAAAAAGGGTACCGTCATAACTTGTAATAATAGATTTTTATCGGCGCGCCGGGATAGAACGGGCAGGTTGATAGTATCTAAGATATTGGTACGTCTTTCTTTACTTACGAGATGTTGAGCTCTCTTCGCCATTTATACCCGCCGCTCTTCCGGGTTCCATCATCGGCGAATGCGGTAAAGAGGTCGAGACCTTAGGTCAGATTAACTAACAAGGCGTTCCACTTTACCGAACTGTTGACTTTGTTATCATCAGACCGATAACGGGGAGACATACTCATGGGCATTGCAGACACCAAAAAAAAACTACCCGCAAACCGGATGATTTTCGACGTGCGGCGCGACCCCGCGCTCTACACTGATTTCTTCAATAACTTCGAAAGTATTATGGAGAGCTATCAACTAAGCAATGAAGAACGACAAGCCTTTCGTGATTTGGATATCAAGAAGTTAGGAGAATTGGGAGTTCACCCCTACTTCCTGCCTCAGGTATCGCGCCTTTTCCACGGAGCGGCCTATAATCATAACAACTCTCCCTCGGCTCAGGCCTACGGTAAAAGTGTCGTGGACGGAAAAGGGAAAACCAGATAATGGCAGAACTGGCATTCGTCACCGGGCTAAGTCATGCGCCGGGAATGACCGGCTGGTTAGATCGCGCTCCTGAACGAGAGCAGAAATCTCTGACCGAAGGCTTCACTCTACTGGGAGAAAAGCTACGTGCAGCCAAACCAGACCTGATCATCGGCCTTGCCAATGATCATGTTCTCAACATGCCGGTCGACGATACCCATGATTTCTGTATCGGAACTTCCGCTGCCTGGACCGGGCCAGCAGAGTGGTTCCGAGACTGGGTAAACGTCCAACCCTATTCTGTCAGGGGAAATTCACCGGTGGCGCAACTGCTGTTTGACGGACTTTCCGGATACGGATTTGACATTATTTCAAGGAACGAACTTCTATTTGACGACAATTGGTCGGTACCCTTGAAATACCTAACTCCCGATTACGACATACCGCTTGTACCAATCCATATGAACTGTATCGTTCCACCGATACCGTCACCCCAGCACTGCTTCAACTTCGGCCAGGCGGTACATAAGATCATAGAAAATGACCTACCAACCGACATGCGCGTCGCTTTCATGGGTACCGGAGGTCTCAGCCACGATCCAGGTGGACCAAAATATTTTGACGTTGACGAAGAATTTGACCGCTGGTTCCTCGGCCTCCTAGAGGAAGGCGACCCCGAAAAGGTGTTACGCGAATGTACACCGGCGAAAATGAGTGCCGCTGGTGATGGGGGTACGTCGGAACTCGTCGCCTGGATCAGCGCAATGGCTATGGTAGGTGACCGCAAGGCAATCACCGCCTGTTACGAGCCGGCGGTCGAATTACGTTGTGGTATGGGCTGTGTATACTGGGAAATGCAGAAGGAACCTTAAGATGTCCAAACAATATGCGACCCAAGAAAAAGGGCTATTAAATGGACTGGCAGAGACCCTCAATCCCGTCCATACCGCTATTATAGTGGTCGACATGCAGAATGATTTCTGTGCCGAGAATGGCTATATCCATACGACTCAGGGCGCGGATATGAGCGGAAATAAACGACTTGCAGAACGGATTGGAAAACTGGTTAACGCAGGGCGCGCCGCGGGTTGCAAAATTGTGTGGATCAAGGCGATCTATGACCACGATCTACTACCCGCACCGATGCTTTCGAAGATGCTGGACAAAGGTGAGGGCGCAGTTTGCTGCGAATCTAACTCTTGGGGGGCAGATTTCTATGAGATCGGCCCGGAAGACGGTGAACAAATTGTAGAAAAGCGCTGCTATTCTGCATTTCATAACACGCAACTGGACGACATCCTTCGCCGACACGGCATAAAATCCCTTGTGATGACTGGCGTCGCCACCAATGTCTGTGTCGACAGCACCTTACGCGAAGCATTCTTCCATGGCTATTACATCGTCATGCCACCCGACTGTGTGGGTTCCGCCAACTTGGCACTGCACGAAGCTACAATCACATCGGTAGGCCTAATTTTCGGTGAGGTTCCGGAGGGGAAAACGGTGATGGATATCTGGGCCAGCAAGTCGGAGACAGTGAAAGCGGCAGAGTAAATGTCACCGTATTCACTTTTTAAAAAGTAGAGACCTTTGGAGCAAATTGTTAATCTTTTTCAATAGTCGCGGAATACTGCCGATTGTCCCCTAAAACACGTTAGTTGAGAGGCGTTCATTTATACAATTTTTTGGCTACCGTATTTCGGAAGCCAATCTCGAAATTTACTTCGAAGCCACTGAAACTTCATATCCCGCTTGGCGGTCGGCCCTCCCAAGCATCCTGCAGGAGTTCACGTATGGCGTGACGATCATAGTCCCGAAGGTTGAAATAGCGGTCAATCATAATTCTGTCTGCAGCTTCGTCTAAGTCGCTTTCCGGTAGACCGAGATCCTTCAGTCCCTCCGCCGCACCGCTTTTACCGAGTAATTCAAAAAGGGCACGTGGCGCATCTCGGGGATCCACATCTAATGCGCGCGCGATTCCCGCCATCGCATCCGGAGCGGCATTCCGGTTATAGTTAGTCGAATGGGGAAGAACGACCGCGTGGGTCGGACCATGAGGCAAATCAAATCCACCGCCCAATGTGTGTGCGATCTTGTGATGTATTGTGGTACCTGAAGACATCAGCGTCGTACCACACAACCATGCACCCTGCATGGCCGCGGATCTTGCAGTTATATCTTGCGGATCCTGTGCCAGTTTCACTAGTGCTGCCGACATTATTCGAATACCATTTTCCGAGAACATATTAGCAACTGGATTAGCATCTTCGCCGAGGTAAGAGCTGACAGCGTGCGAGATTGAGTTGAACCCGCTCGCAATCGATACGTCGAGAGGAACATCAAGAGTCAGTTCGGGATCATAGATCAGGGTGCGTGGCAGCATCCGAAGGCTCCGATAATTTGTACGCACCCCGTCACGGCCTATGATGCCTTGAAGCGCCGTGGTTTCCGATCCGGAATAGGTGGTAACGATACATAACACTGGCTGACCCTGCTCTAGCGCGATAGCCTTTGCGAGTCCGACCGCTGTGCCGCCACCATAGGACACCAAGCAATCCGCTTTGAGCTCTTGGGCCATTTCTCGGCCGCACTCTACCGCCGTCAGAGGAACAAAAATTTTGGCCGAGTCGCAGATACCTACGAAACGATCGCCTAAGGTAGCCGCCATCTTATCGACCTCAGCTACACGGCTTTTAGTGCAACAGAACATCACTCGCGTCCCACCAAGCGCCGCCACCTCGTCGGCAAGTTCTGAAACACGCCCTGCACCGTGAATAACGCGGCCTGGCATTCCAACATGGTTAAACGAAGTCAAAAGGTCACTCCTGTTTCAGGATAACGGCGTTCGCGCTGCATTGATGGTTAACAAAATATTACGAAAATTCATAAGTAACCATATTGGTGCTCATGATCGAGCTTCATAATTTCGGACTTAGTCTAGCCAAATTTTCTAGTGTCTCCAAAGATACCTAATGCATTAAACTTTGGTTAGTCGAATAATCTATTCATTAGTTTTTCAGCATTTTTCTTATAGATTTTGGCCTGTACGTCCTCTTCCAGTTCCATCCGTCTCAACGACTCGAAGGTTTCCGCGACAGGCGCGAACGGCGCGTCAGTCGAAAACAATACATGCTCGGGGCCGAAATAGTCGATCCCGGTAGGGAAAGCCGAGGACGAGCCAAACATGGCAGTATCGCCATAGAACATCCTAAAGTATTCACCATGCGGGCGTTTAAGAGAAGAGAGCACCTCGGAATAATCCTCATTCGCCGTGCGTGCGCCCAATACCGACAGCCCGGCACCGACCCGTTCTTCAAAATAGGGAATCATTCCTCCCAGGTGATGAGTCAGAATTTTGATTTTGGGATAGCGGTCAAAAAGACCCCACAACACAAGCCGCACCATTGCGACAGAGGTTTCGTATGGCCACCCAAGCGCCCACCAGATCTCGTAACGTGATTTTTCCTCTGCCATGTAGTCGGTCATATCGGAGGTACGCGCAGGATGCATCCAAATCGGTAAATCGTATTCCGCCATTGCTGCAAAAACCGGTTCGAAATCTGGATGGTCTAAGGGTCGACCACCAACATTGGTAAAAATTTGAACACCAACAGCGCCAAGGTCGCGTACTGAACGATGCAACTCTTCCATTGTTTCATCGATTGAGTGCATGGCTAGCGCGGCAACAAAACAGGGGAAACGATCCCTATTCTTTTCTACTAATTCAGCCATGGCATCATTGCCGATGCGTGCCAGCTCAATACCCTGCTTCGGCGTCGTGACATCCTCAAGCGGCGGGTTTGGTAGCGAAATGATCTGGCGATAATCACCGAACGGGTCCATCGCCCGAAAGCGAACGTCTAGATCATGAACAGCGGCGACCGATTGCATACGCTTTCCGATATTACCTAACGAGGGCGCAATCTCGCCCATACGTTTGAAGAAATCCGCGGGAAATATGTGAGTGTAGATATCGATGTACATTATTCCTCCCCATATGCCATTTAAAAGAGTAACGCGTTTATGGAAATGAAACACTTCCCGCTGCAAAAAGTTCGCCCTAACTAATCTTCTTGTCTAGGTCCACCGGCTTCGAGAATATGCTACGCATAGACGGTGTGTCCGCCCTAAGGGACTGGAGAAATATGCATATCGCGGAGAAAAATAGGGCCTCCCTGCTCGATCCTCAAAAGTTCTGCGACCCTCTGACCACCGTCTCAGGAGATGTACGCGCGTCGGTATCACTGCGTAGTCTTAAGACACTATGGATCAATACAGGCACCCTATGCAATCTGACCTGTACCAACTGCTATATCGAATCGAGTCCAACTAACGACCGACTAGTCTATGTTACAACAGCGGAAGTTATCGACTATCTGGATGAAATCGAGGCAAACAGCCTTGGTACAGAAGAAATTGGCTTCACCGGGGGTGAGCCTTTCATGAATCCTAATATCATCGATATCCTTGAAAAAACTCTAGAACGTGGGTTCCGTAGCCTAGTTCTTACCAATGCGATGCGACCTATGGCCAAAATGCAGAAGAGCCTGCTGCGCCTGCGCGAAACATACCAGGACCGGCTCGTGCTCAGAGTATCGATTGATCACTACGATCAGCTATATCACGAGATGGAACGAGGTAATCGTTCGTGGAAACCGACAATCGCCGGTCTCGTTTGGCTATCGAATAACGGTTTTACGCTCAAAGTCGCCGGCCGCACATTCTCAGAAGAAGATGAAGGGAGCTTGCGTCAAGGCTATGGAAGATTATTCAAATGTCTTGGCCTCAAATTGAACTCGCAGGACCCCCTAGACCTCGTGCTATTCCCGGAAATGGAAGAAACGACTGACATTCCAGAAATAACCACCTCCTGCTGGGAAGTTTTAAACGTCGCCCCCGACACGATGATGTGCGCGAACTCACGGATGGTGGTAAAGTACCGTGGCGCTGAAAAGCCCATGGTCGTACCTTGCACCCTGCTACCCTATGATAGGCGGTTTAATATGGGAGAAACACTCGCCGATGCCAAAGCCGACGTTCCACTGAACCACCCCCATTGTGCTAAGTTCTGCGTTCTGGGTGGAGGTACCTGCAGCACAGTTTAGATCCCATTCGGGTGTTTCATAAACAAAATATAGATAAGCTGACTGATGTCCTATAGTCGTTTATCGAGCCACTTAAACATCTTCTTCATAGAATCCGCCGTTGCTGCGGCACGGTAACCTTGCGGGTTATGAAAATTTTGGAATGCGTGTCCGCAGCCATCATAACGGTGAAATTCATGATCGATATCCAGCTCTTTCAAACGTTCATCGATTTTGTCCACATCCGCGGGTGACGGGTTTTCATCGTCATTACCGAAGAATCCCAATGTTGCACCACGCAATTTCACAAGTCTATCGAAAGGCGATACGTGGCCGGATCCGAGTACCTTAAACATGTTACCACTGTAATAAGCGACGTTACACTTGAAGGCTCCAATCTCGGCGGCGCCCAGGAATGACACCCGCCCACCCATGCAGTGCCCCACAATACCCATTCGGTCACCATCAACCGATTCCAATCCCTGAAGTAACGAGACCGTTGCATTCAGGTCATTGAGTATCTCGTTGTCATCGAGGTTTTTTATAGACTCCCTCGTATCCTCGCCCGAGGGTCGGCGGTGATGCAGGTGTGGCGCGGCCGCGACGTATCCACTGCCGGCAAGGTCTTGAACGAACCTAGTTGTCGCCGCGTCAAGACCAGTGCGATGATGAGCAACGACGATTGTTGGATACGGTCCCGACTCAGACGGCTCGTCGACAAAGACTTCCATGTCGGACCCTTGAACGTTCAGTTTTTCCCAACGAGCATTCGATGGCATATTGATCTCCCGTATAATCCGCAGTTCACCTTAGACGATGGTATTGGGAAATACGACTGGGTAGCCGGCGCCCGGCTTAGTTCAACGCAATACGCGCGCGCTAATGCGAATTATGCCAATTTCGGTCTTTCCGGAGATTGCCGGGTAAAGGTATCGCGCCTATGCGGCCAAAAGTACCAACGCAAAGAATTTTGGCGAATGCGCACGGTTCATATCTTACGCCGCGCGCTACGCACGATATCGCCGATTCGTCTTCGAGAAAAATACTATAACGCCCCCCCCCCCCGCAGGATCCACAGACCCTTTCAGAGGGGTGCATATTTGGGGAAAAATATAACTTCTCGAACCTTAAATTATAGCCGAAAACTGAGGGCGAACATATTGCGTTCGCTTGTCAGCGCCGATAATCTAGAATAGTTAGGTTCCGAACCAATTTGGGCTTAAAAACATAGTTTAGGATGAAGGGTGACCGGAATAATGGAATTGCAGGGCTTGGACATCGAAGTCGTACGCAAGGGGTCTGGACAGCCGCTTTTGCTGCTCCACGGGGGCGGTGGCCCGACAGCGCAGATGCCATTTGCCGATCGATTAGCCGAAAAATTTGAGATCATAGCTCCTACCCATCCGGGATTTAACGGTAGTAAAATACCAAAGCATTTCACTCGTATCGATGATCTGATCTACCTTTACCTAGACCTGCTCGATGTCTTGGACCTTACCGACGTAGTTTTAATGGGATTTTCCATGGGAGGCTGGACCGCGGCTGAGCTAGCGGTAGCAAATTCTAACCGGCTTTCACGGCTGTTTCTTGTAGATTCCGTGGGCGTAAAGGTAAACGGCCGAGAAGACCGAGATATCGCTGATGTGTTTGCTCTACCGGCCGATAAACTTGCCGAAATCATGTTCCATGATGTGTCACTAGCGCCCGATCCACAAGAAGTGCCGGACGAGCAGCTACAAATCGTCGCGGGGAATCGAACTGCGCTGGGCGTCTACACGTGGGATCCCTATATGCACAACCCAAAGCTCCCGCATCGTCTACATAGGATTAAAATCCCCACTCATTTCATTTGGGGTGCCAGTGACGGGTTGGTAACGCCAGAATACGGAACGAAGTTCTGCAACATGATTGAAGGGGCGACTATGACTGTGATAGAGGAAGCTGGTCACTCGCCTCAGATGGAGCAACCAGACCGGTTCGTTGACGCTGTGTTTGAATTGGCAGGGTAATATAGGAGTAAGAATATGAAATCTTGGTGGTTTACCGAAGACTGTTATCCTCACCTGCCGGATGAAGATACATACCGATCTATACGTGTCGATTTGCCAAACCAACATTGCGATCCGGAAATCGCTTCAGACCTTTACAACCGGTATCTTGATCTATGGTGCGCCTGCGACGAGATCGGACTCGGCATCATGCTTAATGAACATCACCAAACCGCGACCTGTATGGTACCTGCGGCGCCTATTATGCTTGGTATCTTGGCCCGCCAAACAAAAGAAGCTCGCCTCCTTATTTTGGGTAATCCACTACCAAACCGCAACCAGCCTGTCCGCGTGGCGGAGGAAATGGCACTGGTTGATGTAATCTCAAAGGGTCGCGTTGAGTGTGGGTTCGTCCGCAGTGTGCCCTACGAGGCAGCAGCAGCAAATATTATGCCATATAGAGGATCTGATCGGATGTGGGAAGCCCACGACCTGATCCTGAAAGCATGGACTACACATGACGGTCCTTTCAATTTCGAGGGCGAGTGGTATCACCACAGGCAAGTAAATATATGGCCTCGGCCGTATCAACAGCCGCATCCACCCGTCTGGATTACGATGGGAAGTAATGGTTCGGCTCGGCCCGTAGCGCAACATAAGCATATCGGTGCGGTTTTCCTCGCCGGCTATCCACGTATCCGGGACGTGTTTGACGGTTACCGAGAAGCATATCTGGAAGCGCATGGGGAGTATGCGCCACTGGACCGGCTAGCCTATCTCGGACTTTGCTATATTGGTGAGAACGAACGCGAGGCTGAGGAGGGCGCTCGCAAGCTACTGTGGTACATGGAGTCCAATAAGGTCCCACCAGAATGGAGTAACCCCCCCGGTTATCATCCTCCCGCGGTATCCGCTAACGTAATGCGTGGCGTCACAGGTTCTGGCGTACCCACAAAACCAACTCTGGAAGAGCAAATGGCGCGTGGCAATGTGTTCGCTGGCACACCAGACCAAGTATTTGAACAAATAAAGTCCTTCTGGGAGTATTCGGGCGGTTTCGGCCACATGTTGATGATGGGTCAGGCTGGATTCTTGTCAGACTCCGACGCACTGAAATCCATGACACTCTACAAGGAAGAGGTGGAACCTCGCCTAAAAGAATTAGAGGCGAATACTGATCCCGCCGAATTGTGGGAAAAGAGCAAAGCGGCTCCCGTCCGTGAGGGAATAGATCTTGGTAATTTTGCGCCGGAGTTTGTCCGGTAAAGTTTTACGCCGACCGATAGCTTTCGCACCCCCTTTCCATTGGACCGATTTACGCTTGGAGTTCTAACTTTAGATGAATTAGCTTCGGCCCAAGCGACAAAGGGACGTAAATTATATGAACGACCTCAAAACCTGGTTCTTCACAGAGGACTGCTACCCCGATCTCCCGGATCAAGATACCTACGGGTCCATCCGTGTAGACCTACCAAACAAGTATTGTGAACCAGATAACGCGAGCCGACTATATAACCAGTATTTAGATATTTGGTGCGCAGCTGACGAAATGGGTCTGGAAATTATGCTTAATGAGCATCACCAGACGGCCACTTGCATGGTGCCTGCAGCCCCCATAATGATGGGTATCTTGGCTCGACAGACCCAAAATGCCAGACTTCTTATCCTTGGCAATCCCCTTCCTAACCGCAACCAGCCGGTTCGCGTGGCCGAGGAAATGGCTCTGATAGACGTCATTTCAAAAGGACGAGCCGAAGTTGGTTTTGTCCGCAGCGTTCCATACGAAGCGGCGGCGGCGAACATCCTGCCATATCGAGGGTCTGAACGACTATGGGAAGCTCACGACCTTATTCTGAAAGCATGGACTACCCATGATGGGCCCTTTAATTTTGAAGGTGAATGGTATCATCATCGTCAAGTAAACATCTGGCCCCGCCCATACCAACAACCTCATCCACCGGTATGGATCACCGCAGGCAGCGCAGGTAGCACCTTGCCGGTTGCACAGAACAAACATGTGGCGGCTATTTTCTTGGCAGGTTATTCCAAGGTCCGGCCCATATTCGACGCTTACCGCAAGAATTATCTCGGTCTTCATGGCGAACATGCCCCTCTTGACCGTCTCGCTTATTGCGGACTGATATATGTGGGTGATGACGAGAAGGCAGCCGAAAATGGTGCTAACAAGATGATGTGGTATATGCAAGCCAACAAGGTAGCAGACCACTGGAAAAACCCACCCGGGTACCATACCCCTGCAGTCTCGGCAAATGTTCTGCGTGGGGCGCATGTTTCTGGCTCTGGTGCGGCCTACAGCACCGACTTGAAGGAACATATGCGTCGCGGCAACGTGTTTGCCGGAACACCCGATCAAGTATTCGAGCAAATCAAGGCTTTCTGGGAATATTCGGGCGGCTTCGGACATATGCTTATGATGGGACAGGCCGGCCATATGACAGAAAAAGAGACGCTTCGTTCGATGACACTTTATAATGACGAGGTCTACCCGCGTCTGAAAGAACTCGCGAAGGGCTGGGACCCTGAAGCTATCGAGGAAAAACGTGCCGCGATGCCCGATAGAGATCATGCCGGTATCACCGAACTCGCGGTCGATTTTGTGAGGTAATCAGATCAAGCAGATGATAGACATAGAATCCAAATATATCGAAGTCGATGGGATCCGAACCCATTATCTAGAAGCGGGTCCGAAGGGTGCGCCCACTGTAGGGCTCCTACATTCCGGTGAATTTGGTGGCTGCTCTGAAATTAGCTGGGAATACACTATCCCAGCACTGGCAGAGCATTTTCACGTGCTGGCAGCTGACTGGCTGGGCTTCGGACGCACTGATAAAATATACGATTTTGCAAATCAGCGAGCCCGGGTCTACAATCACATGGCTCGATTTTACGAGATCATGGGCGTGCAGGAGGCAGATTTTATAGGAAATTCGATGGGCGGATCGAATCTCGCCCGCATGATAGCTGATCCACCACCACCGCTCCCCGTGCGTTCGGCCATTCTTTGCTCAGGAGGTGGCTTCACACCCCTTACAGACGAACGCAAAGTACTCCTTGCTTACGATTGTTCCGATAATGCCATGAGTAGGCTGCTGCACGCGATGCTCCATGATCCGAAATGGGGAAATGACGACGCCTATGTCGCAAAACGTCAAGAGGTCGCGTTGTTGCCGGGTGCATATGAAGTCGCTAGTGCGCCGCGACTTAAACGCCCCGAGCCGGAAACCGCCGACGACATTCCATCAGCACAAAGTTTTGGCATTCCCGATAATACCGTCTACGAAAATGTAGAGGTCCCCGTTTTGATCATAGCAGGCGAAAATGACCCGCTACGGGAACCGGGTTATTCTAATGATCTTGCCAACCGTATCCCGGACAACGAACACCATATCTTCGAAAGCTGTGGACACTGCCCCAATATCGAGCATGCCGACAGGTTCAATGAACTTGCTATTGAGTTTCTGAAACGCGTACACAATCAGAACTAATTGAACAGTGTGCATTCCGTACCAAATAGTCTCGAAAATCAGAGCTTTGTAATGACCTCTGCGGGATAAATAGGGCACTATTAAAGTAATTTAATGACTGGAAATATGCGGGGTTACACCCGCTATTCCGGCTGCTTTACCGACTCTCGGAGTATCATCATTTTCCCACCTTTCCTGATTAAGGGATCGGTTCATAGCATTGTGTTTCTGTAGCTTTTTAAATGTAACCCATCCTATTTCCTTATCGTCGATGTCTTCGGTAAACACGCTAATAATCACGCCGTAATGTCATCGATGATATCTTCTTGTATTCCAAATACAGGGTCTTGGCGGGTTCAATCAGAATGCGTTAGTGTCCTGTTATGTCGATAAGTTTCCGGACAGACAGCGAAGACGAGAAATCCTTCCGAACTGAAGTCAGAGGTTGGATTTCTGAGAACCTTCCCGATGATTTGCGTGGCTGGTCGACCCGTCCTCCGTTTGATCGTGCAATGTGGTGGCATCGTGCACTCCATTCAAAGGGTTGGATAGCTCCGGCCTGGCCAAGGGTCTATGGCGGCATGGAGGCAAATCTAAACGAACAGATTATTCTGAAAGAGGAGTTTGCCCGCGCCGGAGCGCCCGAAATCTCGGCCCAAGGGATTAACCATGTCGGGCCGGTGCTGATGGAATTCGGAACGGACTTACAGAAAGAACGCTACCTACCTCCAATTCTGACTGGAGAGGAAACTTGGTGTCAAGGCTACTCTGAGCCAGGCGCCGGTTCTGACCTCGCAAGCCTCCGTACTCGTGCAGATATCGATGGAAAGTATCTCATCGTCAACGGATCTAAAATCTGGACAACCTGGGCACATTATTCAGATTGGATTTATGCTTTGGTAAGAACCGATCCTAAAGCGCAGCGCAAGCAGGCCGGGATAAGTTTCGTAATGATCGAACTAAAAACACCAGGGATCAACATCCGACCTATCAAGACGATTACCGGCGACGAAGAATTTGCCGAGGTATTTTTCGATGATGTCAGGGTACCGTTACTGAATTTGGTTGGTAAGCTGAACGACGGCTGGCGAGTTGCCAACGCGCTACTTGCTCACGAACGGCTCGGAACCGCCAACCCACAACTTTTGTTCGAGGCAATCGAAAGAGTGCAAAAAGTGGCCAGATCAACGGGTGCCATGGACGATCCGTATTTTCTTGAACATCTGGCGGAGGTGAATATCGATACAATAGGCTTCGCTGCCATGTTCGCTCATGCTGCGGAGATAGCGAATGCCGAACGATCGCTCGGGCTCGATGCGTCGATAATGAAGATCAACGGCACCGAACTTCTACAGCGGATTTGCGATCTACTTCTTGAAGCTGCGGGAACTGACGCAGCGCTGGTCGACCGCATTAATACCGATGAAGGTCCGATCGAGATCGCTCCACTGTTCATGCAGGTCCGTCGCGCCACAATCTATGGTGGCTCAAATGAAATTCAGCGGAATATCCTGTCAAAAAAATTACTTGGCCTGCCGAAATAGCAAGCTTTCACTGGTCACTGAACCAATTCGCTAACTCTTTACAGGTATTTATCCGGAAATTATTCCTCGCGAATTATAATTTCGTCATCCGCAATGAAGGAAAGTACCTGAGCTGCACTCTCTGTCATGTTATCCTGTATACACTCATTATTCGATTTCCTTATCCATACTGCTCATCATGTCGAAGACAGGCCGCCCGACCGAGGAGCTAGAATTATTATAGAGTCTCCCTCATAATGCTTGTTAGTAGACCAGCCCATTTCAGCATGGGGTTTTTTAGTAGTATCCCTAAGCCAATCCTCAGCAAGAAGCTACGCGTCTTTACCAAAATTTTTATTCATCCTGGGGTGCTCATAAAATCTTTCTCTGAGAAGATGGGTTCAATCGCCTTGAGCGTATTGATTGCTTTCACAGTAACCACAGTCCCATCGAGCGGTGCGCAAGTTACCTATACCGAAGACGAAAAGGGGCTGATCCTCTCGCACGGCCCATGGCCAGTGAAGACAGAACCCGATCCCAGTAATCGTTTCTCTGGCAATGCTGAGGCTATAGCATATGGGAGAGCTCTTTTTGAGAGCGTCGATTTGTCCGTCGACCGAAGCCGAAGTTGCGCTACTTGTCACGTCCCTGAGTACGGACATAGCGATGGCCAACCTAACCGTAAAACCCTTTCCGGGGTTAATCGCAATACCCTAGCACTATTCAACATGCGCCTGAACACTTGGTACGGCTGGGACGGAAAATCCGATAACCTTTGGGCGCACTCTATAGCGCCTATCCTAGATAATCAGGAAATGGCAATGACCCCGGAAAAACTTCAGGTGCGTATCACTCACAACCCAAACCTCAGTTTGAAGTACCGCGCAGTATTTGGGGCAGACGCGACAGCCCACGACTCGGAAAACACCCTAGTTAATATCAGTAAAGCATTGGCCGCATATCAGGAAACATTGACCTCGGACAAGTCGAAGTTTGATTCCTTCCGTGACGCTCTAGAGGTAGGAGATGCAAACGGGATTGCCGCCTATCCAGCAGCAGCACAGCGGGGTGCAAAGCTATTCGTCGGGCGTGGGCGTTGCGAACTTTGCCATTTCGGGCCCAACTTCACCAACGGTGAATTCCACGATATCGGACTGCCCCAATTCCAAGATTCAAGCGATATCGATAAAGGCCGCTACAGCGGCATAAAGCTGCTACGCGGTAGCCGCTACAACCTTCTGGGTAAATTCAATGATGATGCCGATCGTACTACAGCTGGCTTCACCCGACATCTGCAGTTGACCCAGAAAAATTCGGGAGAGTTCCGGGTGCCGAGTTTACGCAATATAACAAAGACCTCACCCTACATGCATAACGGATCGAAAGAGACGCTGGAAGATGTGGTGCGCCATTACTCCGAGATCTCCCAAAAGCGCCTGAATCTAATAAACGAAAAGCTACTCCAGCCCCTAAGCCTCACCGACGAAGAAATTGCCGATTTAGTCGCGTTCTTACGGACACTTTAAATGTACATCCGTCCTAGTTCGCGGGAATAACTTCGCATGCTAAAAGTACTAGAGATATCAGGGAGTAATACTTGATCATGGGTATCATACGTAACATCCTTTTTATAATGTGTGACCAGCTGCGCTGGGATTATCTATCATGCAACGGCCATCCACACCTGGAGACGCCGCATATCGATAAACTCGCTGCAAAAGGCGTTAACTTCGTCAACGCCTTTGTCCAGTCGCCATTGTGCGGGCCCTCTCGTATGTCATACCTAACCGGGCGCTATGTCCATTCGCACGGGGCCACATGGAACGGCGTGCCACTATCTGTGGGCCAGACCAATATTGGTGATTTCCTTCGACCACACGGACTGCGCTGCGCGCTCGTCGGAAAGACCCATATGACGCCGGACGAAGAAGGCATGAAACGTCTCGGCGTCGATAAGATGTCTGAACTCGGCATACTGACATCGGAATGTGGGCTAGAACCGGTAGAGAGAGACGATGGCCTGTGGCCAGACAAACTGGTCGACCCCAACTACTCTTATAACAAATTCCTCAAATCCAAGGGGTATGATGGCGAGAATCCTTGGCACGATTGGGCCAACTCCGCCGAGGGACCCGACGGTGGTATCCTATCGGGCTGGTATCTTAATTCTAACCACCTACCAGCGCGCGTGAAGGAAGAAGATTCTGAAACCCCTTACATGACCGACCGCGCGATCGAGTTCATGGACGCTCAGGGAGAGGATCCCTTCCTACTCCACCTGTCATACATCAAACCACACTGGCCTTATATCGTCCCAGCGCCCTACCACAACATGTATAGTCATAATCAAATTTCACCTGCAGTAAGGTCAGAAACGGAGCGAGACAACCCACACCCCGTACTCAAAGCACACATGAAGCACCCGGAAAGTCTAAACTTTTCGATTGACGATGTGCGCAACAACGTAATGCCCGCGTATATGGGGCTCATTAAGCAGATCGACGACCAGATAGGGCGGTTGTTTGGCTGGATGGAAAAGGCCGGGCGCATGGACGACACGATGATTGTCTTTACCTCTGACCATGGCGATTATCTCGGCGACCACTGGCTCGGTGAGAAAGAGATGCTACACGAATGCTCAATCCGCGTGCCGATGATCATCTATGACCCGGATGCGGCAGCGGATGCAACGCGCGGCGCGAAGGACGAAACCTTGGTTGAATCACTCGATATTATCCCTACATTTCTTGACGTCTTTGGAGGATTGGTCGACAAGGAACATCTGTTGGAGGGACAGTCGCTACTTCCAACGCTACGTAGCACGCAAGACGAAGAATTACGCGACGCGGTATTCTCCGAGATTGATTATTCTTTTAAGCCGGCTCGTACATATACCGGCCGAGAACCCGCAGAGGCGCGCGGCTTCATGATTCGTACCGGACGCTGGAAATATATCCTTTGGGAAGGCTACCAGCCGCAGCTTTTTGACCTAGAAGCAGATCCTAACGAGTTCAGCGATCTCAGTGAAACTACTGAATATAGGGATATTTGCGACGAACTGCACGAACGCCTATTCCAGTGGCTTCGCACCCGCGCTACCCGCATCACCATGTCCGAAGAAACAGTCCGCAATCGCACTGGCGGAGCGCCCAAGCATGGAATTATCATTGGCGAATGGTCACCCGAAGAGACCATAAAAGGTGACCCGGAGTCAGATTACTGGGTGGAGTGACGCGGCAACTCACTGATCCTGAATATCGGGGTGAATTGGTCTCGAGGGACTAAACACCCGCCGCTTTCCCATCAGAGCGCGGGTCAGAGCCACCCTCCATTATCCCGTTAGAACTCACCGATACCCCTCCGGCATGGCCCACAAGGTCGGAGAAGGAATCAATCACCTGCACATCGTGTCCTGCGTCTCCCAAAACCGTAAAAAGATCCGGGGCGAAGCGACTCTCCAGTTTTAGATTAGTTCCCGTGTCACCCCAAGTTCGGCCGAGTATGAACCGCGGTGCAGTAATGGCCGCTTGTAGGGACTGACCGAAATTCACGTGCCGTGTATAAACGAGCGCCTGCGTCTGTGGTTGGCCATCGCCACCCATCGCGCCATAAGATAGAATCTTTCCGTTAGATAGCTCGGCTAACGCCGGATTGAGTGTATGGAATGGTCGCCGACCGGGTGTAAGACGGTTCACGTCGCCGTCTTTTAACGAAAAACTCGATCCACGATTCTGCCACAATATCCCTGTGTCCTCGAGTACGATACCGGCCCCGAACTCCCAGTAGATACTCTGGATGAAAGATACGGTATTACCGGCAGAGTCGATGGCACCCATCCATATGGTATCGCCATTTTTGGCTGAGAACGGCCAAGGCATCGCAGTCCGTAAATCGATATTGGTAGCTCGGGCATCTAGATCGGCGGCATTTAAAAATTCTTCGGGCGGGACGGTCATAGCGACCGGATCCTGTACATGGGCGTTACGGACAATAAAGGCCTGCTTAATGCATTCAACTAACCCGTGTACGTGGGTGAAGCCTTCTGGCTCCGAAACACCAAGACGATCAAACAGGCCGAGGATCATGAGGGATGCCAAACCTTGTGTAGGTGGCGGCATATTCCATACCGTGCCAGTCGAGAGCTTCAATTCTAGCGGTTTAAGTGTTCGCGCCCGATGACGCGCCAGATCATCGCCAGAAATGGGCGATCCAACTCGCGCCAGATCGGCAGCGATAGAAGCGGCTAAGTCTCCCTGATAGAATGTTTCGAAACCATCGGCGGCCAATTTGCGCAAGCTCGCACCCAGCCGAGGTTGATTGAAAATATCACCCTCCGTGGGGGGGATTCCATCATGTAAAAAGCTCTCACAAAATCCCGGCAACCCGTTGAGTTCATGCAGTTTATTTGATGTGTTACGCGACTGGTTTCCGGTAACTGGGAAGCCCTTTTCAGCGTAGTGTATCGCCGCCTCGAGCAACTCCTCGCGTGATTTTGTACCTCCCAAATCATCCGCCAGGCCGAGTGCCACCCGCCAGCCGGATAGTGTGCCCGCCACAGTATTAGCCGCCAGCGGACCTCGCGACGGAATCGTGTCATGCCCGGCCCGCGCATACAGATCGTCTGTAGCATCTGCAGCAACAGCACCACTGGCATCAATGCCGATCGGTTTCTTGCCAGCTGGTTTGACGATCCAGAAGCCGTCGCCACCGATAGCATTCATATGTGGATACACCACTGTGATTGCTGCCGCCATAGCGATCATCGCCTCGACCGCGTTACCGTCATTGCGCAAAACGTCACGGCCGGCATCCGCAGCTAGGTGGTGGGGGGCGGAGACGATACCGTCACTCGAAAAAACCGAATTAAGCAATTTGAGATTTCCTGTTTGCAGCCAAATGAACCTCTGCCACCGGGTGGTATCCAGCTTCGAATACAGGGTGACGCAGGAATAGTTCTGGATCGTGACCTGGGACTATGCGGTCGGTCTTCCCGCCGACAGCGTCACGTATATCCCGGTAAACCTTTATCAGATTCCAAGTATTTCCTTGCACATAGGCTGGGGGCCACATGCGTTCGATATTCTCGTACCAATAGACGCAATCTCCTGCGACGACATAAGGTCCGTCAGAGGTCTGAACCTCCACCCATTGGCAGCCAAAAGTGTGAGATTCATAGGCTAGCCGACACCAGACACCAGGCGCGAATTCGGTGTCACCGTCCATGAGGTTAACCCTTCCCTCCGACAGAAGGAATTCGACCGCATCGAGATCCTTTTCTTGCATTGATGATAGCGGCCACATGGTAGTGTCGGACCCCAGCCCGTCCGGCATCCCGTATACCTCTTTCCAGCCTTCATACTCAGTGCGTTGAACATGAAAGATGGCATTCGGAAATTGTTCGAGATTGCCAGCATGGTCGAAATGAAGATGGGTCAAGATTACATCTTCAATGTCCTCCGGTGCAAAGCCAACCTTGGCGAGGATCGTGTCCGGTTGTTCAACATTTTCATAATTTTTGCCGCTAGGGGACCAATCTCCCTTCATTCCGGTGTCTATTAGGATCGGCTTTTCGGAGTCGACCTCGCCGCCATAGATCAGAGAATAGATCATAGGGTTGTTGATGCGGCCTTTATTTGAATTGACCAGTGTGCCGCCGAAGAAATCCCGCGGCATATCCGACCGCGCATAGCGGAACGCCCAAATTGACCAATCTGCAGCCATGATTTAACTCCTTTTTATCCACCGTTACTGCCCGTCTAGGACCCGCCCAGAGATGAGCTGTGAGCGGCCCTAAGAAAGAGGGGGAAATGGGTAGACTCGTGTACAAAGGGACTATGGAACGATGATCACTGACCTTACCGTCTCGCGCGTTAATCTCACCGGCGTCTATTTTCATTACGCAGTTGGCGCCATATTAGCATATCCCAATTGTCTTCATCACGAAACGTTCCTTATAGAATTGTTATACCATCGGGGTCTCTACCGAGCATCTTCTGGAAGGCGGTGCAAGCGCCCGTCTCAACGGCGGCAGCATCCACATACGCGCCGCCGTTATATTTGCGCTCACTGTCCTGCCAAACAGACCACGGCCAGTCGGTTGATCTGTCGCGCTGTGACCAACGTTTTTTCATAACCTTTATCAAAGATTTCTTATGGGGAGCGCGAGATAGTAAATCAAACCGAGAGACTAGTTCATCGCCGATCAATAAGGTGGATGAATGACCCCATGACATTGCCTCGCCGCAGACCGTGGGTACCTAGATCGATACCAGCAGCATCCGTTGCTGTGAACAAGCAGTCAGTATCTTCCTCGTTCACTAGGCTGGAGAAGTGGAACTCGTGCGCACCGTACACTGTGCCGGTAGGGCCCAACGGTGTGTCGGAAATCAGTTTCACTTCGCGGTACCCCAGATGCATTTTACGGTCAGCAAAGCTAGTCTCCAAAGGCAGAAGTTTGGCCATCTGATGCGTATCGCCTTCAGAATCGGTCAGCGTCTCGCCCATCACCATAAAACCGCCGCATTCGCCATAGACGACAGCTCCGCGATCAGCAGCTGATTTTAAACCAAGCAAAAACGTTCGCGCGCCTGACAAAGTGCGAGCATGTAATTCCGGATATCCGCCGGGCAAATAAACCGCGTCCGCTAAACCATCTGGTGCTTCATCAGCCAGCGGCGAGAATGAAACAAGTTCTGCATCGGCAGCAAGCCAGCCATCGAGTACATGGCGGTAATGAAAACGGAACGCCTCGTCCGAAGCAACGGCAATCCTTTTACCGATGGGTGGTACTGGCTGCGGCGGGGCACCGCCGGGACGGGGCGGGACCACAGACATTAGATCGCGAAGACCGGTAATATCAATACTCGATGCTACCAGATCTGCGGCAGCATCTAGAAATTTTTCCAGCGCCATCAGCTCACAAGCCTGCACCAATCCGAGATGGCGCTCTGGAACCACGATACCCGGCATCCTCGGCACACACCCAAGCACTGGAATACCGAGCGGCGCGGCAGCCTCTTTCAACATATCGGCATGGCGCACACTACCGATCCGATTAAATATCACGCCAGCAACTATGACGTCCTCGCGGAAGCTGGCGAAGCCATGTAGCGTAGCGGCGGCACTCTGGGCCTGCGCACTGGCATCGACCACCAGAATCACTGGCAGACCGAGCTGCGCTGCTACATCGGCGGTAGAACCGTATGTCTCGCCTGAGACACCCTGTGCACCGTCAAACAACCCCATCACCCCCTCACCGAAAACAATTTCGGAATAGGCAGCCACCTTGCCGAACAACTTCGAGATTGTACCCGGGCGCATTGCCCATCCGTCGATATTGAGGCAATGGCGTCCACTTGCAGCGGTATGAAATCCCGGATCGATGTAGTCAGGACCTATTTTAAAGGAAGACACTGGCACGTTATTACGTGCGAAATGACGCAGAAGACCAAGGGTAATGGTAGTTTTTCCGCTGCCCGACGCCGGCGCAGCGATAACGGCACCGTACATCAGGCGCTAACCCACTTCGCGCTCGGTACGATTGCCGAGCGGATCAGATGTCAGCATTTTACCGCCGAGCGCGCCAGCCCAATCAAGTCCATCGCGGAGGCGGACTACCTCTCCGATTACCACCATGGCAGGCGGCTTAACCTCCGAATATGCGACGTCTTCGACGCACCGGCCAAGTGTGGTTTCCATCACCATCTCGTCATCTCGCGTCGCATTAGATACGACAGCGACAGCTTCATCTGGGTGTCGGCCGCCATCGAAAAGACGTTGGCGGATTGTCGCCAGATGCTTAATCGCCATGTAAATTACTAGCACTGGAGACCCAGCAGCCAGCGCCGGCCAATCAATCCCGTCTGGGATATCACCCGATGCGCCATGACCGGTGATAAACGCAACGGCAGAATTGGTCTCGCGGTGAGTGAGAGGTATGCCGGCATGGGCAAGCCCGCCAACGCCCGCCGAAATTCCAGGAATAACTCGGAAAGGTATACCCGCTGCCACCAGCGCCAGCGCCTCTTCGCCGCCACGGCCAAATATGAAAGGATCACCACCTTTGAGCCGCAGGACCCTTTTGCTCTCACGAGCCAGCTTGGCCAGTCGGGCAGAGATGTCCGGCTGCTTTGGTGACGGCTTGCCGCCGCGCTTGCCGGCATAGACTATTTCACAAGTTTCGGCGGCCTGCTCAAGAATCTTATCGGCGATCAGCGCATCGTGCACGATCACATCCGCCTGGCGTATGCCGTTGAGCGCGTGGAGTGTCAGCAGCCCCGGGTCACCGGGGCCGGCCCCGGTTAGCCACACCCAACCAGGCTCGAATTGGGGCATTTCGAAAGTGAGCCGTTCCATGAAGAACTCTTAACACATATAACAGTGTAATGGCACGTAAGCCCGAAAGAGAATTACGTCGTGGCTGGACCACGGGCGCCTGCGCGACCGCGGCAGCGAAAGCCGCCTATTCAGCACTTTTGACTGGCCACTTCCCCGATCCGGTACACATTACCCTGCCGAAAGGCGAGAGGCCCGCGTTTGCACTTGCACGGGAAGAAATTGACAAAAACACCGCCCATGCCGCCATCATTAAGGATGCAGGCGATGATCCTGACGTCACCCATGGTGCTTTGATACAGGTCAGTGTCTCTATATGCGGGGCGGGAGACGGTATCAAGTTTCGGGCTGGTGACGGGGTCGGTATAGTTACCCGAGAGGGCCTGCCGCTCCCGGTTGGAGAGCCAGCTATTAACCCTGCTCCACGTCAGATGATTTCAAATACCATTAACGAAGTTGCATCAGCCCACGGTGGAGACGGAAACGTGATCATCACCATTTCAGTCGCCGACGGAGCCGCGCTCGCAGAAAAAACATGGAATCCTCGTCTTGGTATTGTCGGTGGGATTTCTATCCTCGGCACTACCGGTATTGTGGTGCCCTATTCGTGTGCGGCATGGATCGAGTCCATCCATCGGGGAATCGATGTCGCACGCGCGAGCGGTGAACAGACGGTCGCCGGCTGTACCGGCAAAACATCCGAAGAAAAGACCCAGACGATGCTAGGGCTACCCAATCATGCGATGGTCGATATGGGTGATTTTGCTGGCGGTAT
The DNA here is from genome assembly GCA_002718135.1 of Pelagibacteraceae bacterium. The sequence continues at coordinate 201,593 of PBDN01000019.1, forward strand.
GCTTAAATATCTACGTACACACCCTGTGCCAGATGTCGTCATCGGCGGCGGGTTCGCCAAGTTGTGTAAGCTAGCGCAAGGTAACTTGGACCTTCATTCTGGGCGCAGCCAAGTCGATCTGTCGTGGCTGGCCGGTATCGCCCGGAATCTCGGAGCAGATGACGTCGCACGTGCCGCAATAGAAAACGCAAACACCGCGGCAGAAGTGCTGTCGCTCGGTCAGACAAATGATATACCACTCGCAGACGAAATTGCCCGCCGCGCCCGAGACGTCGCAAAGGACACTATCGGCAATAGCGGGTCCACAATACGGGTACTGATTTTCGACCGACAGGGTACCCTCGTAGGTACATCCGATGGCTGACCGGCCGCGAGCGCTATTGCTGGGCGGTACATCTGAGGCCGTCGCTCTCGCTCGCAAGACCGCCGAGAATTTTGATGTCACCTACTCGCTGGCCGGACGGACCCGCAACCCGTCTCGTCCCGACAATGTTACCATCCGAACAGGCGGGTTCGGCGGAGTGGCAGCACTATCCGCTTGGCTGCTTGCACGAAACATTGATTTGGTAGTCGATGCCACCCACCCTTTTGCAGAACAGATTTCTTTAAATGCGCATAACTCCTGCCAGATAACCGGGATACCACTGCTCCGCCTACTGCGCCCGGCATGGCAGGCAGTCTCCGGTGATATTTGGTACCACGCCGACGACATCGCGGACGCTAGCCGAAAAATACGAGCCCTAGGCACAGCCGCATTTCTCTCTGTGGGTCACCAGGAGCTTAGAGCCTTCGCCGGCATAGACGATATTAGATTCCTAATACGTACCGTCGATCCACTGGAAACCGTTCCGCTCCTGAAATCCACGTACATTACTGGCCGCGGTCCGTTCTCAGTTGATCAGGAAACGGCGTTGCTTCAAGCGCACGAAATAGATGTTTTAGTGAGCAAAAATGCTGGCGGTAATGGCGCCTATGCGAAGATTACTGCGGCCAGAAACCTCGGGTTATCGGTTTTAATGATCGGGCGGCCTTCATCGTTACCCGGAAATACCGTCGATAATATAGACCGTGCGCTGGACTGGATGGGCATGCATCGGCGCCGGTGAATTGAAGACCGTGCCAGAGATAATCAACTATTTCACCGACTGGAATTTCCGCCCAATGGATATCTGGAATAGGGGTATTGGAAGTTTTTATATTAACCGTTCCTTCTAGAGGAGTAGGGTCGGGTCTGAATAATTATTCTTTACGCCTCGGCCGCAATACGTGCACGTGGTCAGCATCGTATAAAGCAGAATCCGCAAACGCCACGGGAGACAGTACGCGGCCAACCAAAATCAGGGCGGTGCGCGTGATCTTAGCCTCCCGAACTTGATTACGGATATCAGCCAATGTCCCCTCTATCACCTTTTCGTCTGGCCAGCTTGCGCGGAACACGACCGCGACCGGACAATCAGCACCGTAATGAGGCGTCAAGGTTTCACAGACATGTTTCAGGTTGCGGACTGATAGGTGAATTGCCAGCGTCGCTCCAGATCTACCAAGTATATCTAGATCTTCATTCTTGGGCATGGCAGACGCCTTCATCGCGGTACGCGTCAAAATTACCGTCTGTGACACGTCAGGTAGTGTCAGTTCACGTTTCAGCAATGCGCTTGCAGCCGCATAGGCGGGTACGCCGGGTACGATCTCGAAATCGATGCGGAGCGCGTTAAGCCGCCGGATCTGTTCGCCTATGGCACCATAAAGAGACGGATCTCCGGAATGGACCCGCGCCACATCATGCCCGACCGCATGGGCCTTTTCCATATAGCCGATAATATCAGTCAGGGTCATTGATGCAGTGTCGAGAACCAAGGCACCATGGGGTGCGTGGGCTACCACGGCTTCAGGCACCAGAGATCCAGCGTAGAGACAAACCTCGCACCGCGCGATGACGTCGCGTCCACGAATGGTGAGAAGGTCGGGATCTCCCGGTCCCGCGCCGATGAACCAAACCGTCATCCCGTGGCTTTCCTCTCGTTCGATTTTTTTCCGTCGTAGCCGCGCGGAGTGTATACCCACTGCCGTCCGTCGCTTCGCATCACCGCCCGCGTTTCCGAAGAACCTACGAGGACGATTGTCAACATATCTACGTCGGTAACATCCAACGTTTCCAACGTCACCGTGCGGATTTGTTCTCCATCGCGACCCAGATTGCGGGCCAGAACCACCGGTGTCGTCCCGAGGCGGGCATCGAGAAGAATTTCGCGCGCTTTCTTGAGCTGCCAAGTACGACGCATAGAGACCGGATTATAGAATGCGATCACGAAATCCCCTTCGGCGGCTGCGCGGACGCGTCGTTCGATGGCGTCCCACGGGGTAAGTAAGTCTGACAGAGAAATAGTGCAGAAATCATGGCCGAGGGGTGCGCCTGATCTAGCGGCCGCGGCCTGCAGCGCGGAAATCCCAGGACAGACCTCGATCGCAAGACGTTTCCAGTCAGCGTGGCCGCTGGTTTCTAGGAGTTGGAATACCAAGGTCGCCATCGCGTAAATTCCAGGATCGCCGGACGAAACCAAGGCGACCGTTTTGCCCGTTGCCGCAATATCGAGCGCGGCATGCGCCCGGGCCATCTCTTCGCCCAACGGAAAATCGTGACGATTCTTGCCTACTGCGCGGGGTCCAAGAATATCCAGGTACAACGTGTAGCCCACAAGATCAGTCGCTGACGCCACCGCAGATTCCGACTCCGAAGTCATCCAACCGTCACTTCCGGGCCCGGTTCCAACAATCAGCAGCCGGCCTTGCGGTAGACCGGTATCGGCTAATACTATTGGAGATGGCGCCAGCGCAAGAGCACAGGTGGCTCGCGCGGATTTGATCTTGGCAGAAATCAAATTACCTTCTGGGCCACAGGCCGCGAGCGCGGCAGCTTCCGATACGCCATGACACCCAACTTCACGAAAAACCACGTCAGACGGATTTTGCAGCCGCGGTGTTTCAGCCTCCAGCGTCTCTGCATCAAAGAATCTGGCGGGCACGTTCAGAGATACTGCCAGTGCATGGACTGCCGGCTCGTCCGCCTTAAGGTCTAGGGAAAATACCCCGGCGATAGCTGAAGGGGCGATATTCGCCTCTCTCAGTGCTTTATCCGCCAACGCCTCCAGTTCATCCAGCTCAGTGCCTCGTTCGCAGCCGACCCCTATAGCAACTATTGCGGGGTTATAAACCAAATGCTTGGCATTACCGGGATCACAATACGGCGTTGAAGAGATACGGAGCGCGCCGGCAAGGTCTCTCGGGATCTGTGTGTCGGCAATAAATTGAGGTAAAGTGCCGTCGAGGCTCACCGCCTCCCCGGCCAACAGGTCAGCCGTAAAAGACTTTACGTCACTTGGATTAGCTAACACCCACCCGGAGGGTGGATTATCAAGTCCGGCACCGAAACGCAGATCCCCGGCCGTTGTAATGGCGGCCGAAACACCAATCGCGTCCGCAATCGTTTTAGCACATTCATTTGCCCCATGATGCCCTCCCAGAAGTGGAACTACAGTAGAGCCATCTTCGGCGACGGCAATGACGGCAGGTTCGGTGGTCTTGTCAGACAGAGCCGAGCCCAATAGCCGGATCAATATCCCTGCAGCACAAATACCAATCACGGGTGTACCATGTTCAAACAAAGCACGAACATGATATCCGGTATCTTCAAATACAATATCCACGTCCTGCAATCGACTCGCCAAACCATGAATATTGCTACCGGAAACCGCGGATTTAACTTTCCGCGCAGTTACTATCCCGCCCGGCCCGAGTACTATAATTGCAGGCCCAGTCATTTCCATGCTTGGGCGCGCTTGTGTAAAAGGATCATGGAGAAATAAGGCGCGTCGCCGTCTCCGACATCGGCCAATCTCACGACTCGCTGTTTGTCCATGGTCGCGCGTTCGATATAGCGAGCATTTTCGGACAGGCCAAGATCAGCCAGCACACTACGGATTTTTTCAAGATGCCGACCAACCTTAATGATCGCGGCAGCGTCAGCCTCTACCAAACGTTTGGCGAGCGTCTTGGCATCCAACGGGCCCGGGATCACCGATAGTACATCGTTCTTGGCTGATAGCGGAGACCCAAGCGCGGCTGCGCAGGCGGTCAGAGACGAGACACCGGGCACAACCTCGATGGCATGGTCACCGACAAGGCGTCCGAACAAATACATGAACGATCCATAAAAAAAGGGATCGCCTTCGCAAATTACGGCAACATCGTCGCCGGCGGAGAGGGCATCATCAATCTCTATGGCCGCCTTATCGTATACATCGTCGGATGGGAACCGAGCCGGCAACAGCGGCATGCGGATGGCGATCTCACGCTGGGTTCCAGGTAGGTGCTCAGCAACGATCTGACGTGCCAAGCTGGGGCCTTCTTCTGGGGCGGGCCACGCTAGAACAGGAACAGATTTTAGGATTCGCAACGCTTTCAGGGTCAACAGCTCGGGGTCCCCGGGACCCACTCCAACGCCATACAGCCTGCCGACCATCAGATTTTCACAGCGGCAAGCTGGGTGACGGGCATGGTCGGTCTCCAACCAGTGAGAGAACCGACGGGCTCCGCACGGGAAATTGATATGCGTGCAAGATTGCCGCCATATGCCTCGCGAAATACTGCCAAAGTGCCTTCGCTTTCCAGAGTTACGGCGTTAGCGACTAGACGACCGCCTGGCTTAAGCGCTTTCCAACAAAGATCGAGCAACTCGGGATTGGAACCACCACCCCCGACGAAAACGGCATCTGGCGCATCTAGCTGCGCCAGCACCTCGGTCGCTTCTCCCTCTATCATCCGAAGACGTGGAACGCCAAGCGCGACAGCGTTGCGAGCGATTAGACCAATCCGGTCGGCACGGCTTTCGATAGCCGACGCCCGGCAAGCCGGATGAGTCCGCATCCATTCAATCGCTACCGACCCACATCCAGCGCCGATATCCCAAAGATGTTGTCCTGGCACCGGCGCCAAAGCGGAGAGTGTAAAGGCGCGGACTTCGCGTTTGGTAATGTTGCCGTCGCTGCTAAACGCTTCATCCGGCAGACCGGGAATTCGCGGCAAAATAACGGCATCCGTACCAGCGACGCAGTTGACAGCAAGCGTGTGAAACGCCGCGATATCGTCGTGGTCCCAATTGCCGGCATCCCCAACCAGTTGGCGTTCACAAGCACCTCCCATATGTTCCAAAACAGTCATCTCGCTATCCCCATAACCACGCTCGGTGAGGATGTCAGCCACCTGCGCCGGGGTGCCCGAGCCGTCGGCCAAGATCAGTAACCGGGAGCCGGGCTGGATGAAAGGTACTATTAGGCTGGCCGGACGACCATGCAGGGTCAGTTGGTCGACATCCGCAAGAGCCCAGCGAAGTCGCGCGGCAGCGAGCGTAAACGCCGAAAGCGACGGCACGACATCCATTTCTTCGGCCGCGAAGTGTTTCAACAGCGTCACGCCGATCCCGAAAAACATTGGATCGCCGGTGGCTAATACGCAGACCAGTCGACCACGCATTTCGGAAATTTTCGTCATAAGATCTGTCAACGGCCGCGTCCAGGTCAGTCGTTCACGATCGTCATCGGGCAACATTGCAAGATGCCGTTCACCGCCTATCAAGATTTCAGCAGCATCGATCAGCATGCGCCCACGCGGAGTTAACCCGTCAAGGCCATCCTCACCGATACCGACGACACTGAGCCAACGGTCTTTCATATTTTGTAATTTCCAGCAAGCGCGTTGACAGCTGCTGACGCCATGGCGCTGCCACCCCGGCGGCCCAACAGCGTAATATAGGGTACCTCGGGGCGGATTTTTTGCAGCGCATATTTCGATTCAGCAGCCCCGACAAACCCCACTGGAAATCCCAAAATCACCGCTGGCTTACGCGATGGGTCCTCAGAAATCACCTCAAGCAAACGGAATAGCGCTGTCGGCGCATTGCCGATGGCAACCACACTACCCGGAAGAAATGGTTTCCATAATTCGACCTGCGCCGCTGAGCGCGTAGTGCCCTGTTCCTTGGCCATCGTCGCCACGTTGGGTAGACGGATCATGCTAAGAACCTGGTTTCCAGCAGGAAGGTGCGCCGTGATCACACCGTCCGCCACCATCTGCGCATCGCAAATTACCGGCGCACCCGCAGCAAGGGCATCACGTGCGGTTGCTGTTACGCCATTATACCAGCGGATATTCGGAACGATCTCCGGCATGCCACAGGCATGCACCAGCCGGATAACTATATCTGCCATGTCGTCAGGAACCACCGATAGGTCCGCTTCTTCGCGCACGATCGCAAATGACCTACGGTAAATTTCATCAGGATCACGAAGCCATTCCATGTGATTTCAGCCGGTTCCCTTCATTGTTTTTGGCCCCAGCGGGTGATCCGCGTGAGGATACGGATGGTGATGATCATGCCCATCTCCGTGAGAATGATCGTGTCCTTTTCTGTGACCGTGGGGATTTTCATTATTAAGACTGTGGGGGCCACCAATACCGATGCCTTCGACGTGATGATGATGACTTTCCTGGGCCAACCCGACTTCCGATTCAAAGCCCAGAACCTGTTCGCGATACTTACAAAGCTGGCAGTTCATATTATTTTCTCCGAGTCGGATTTCTTCTATTCGTTCCATGAACGTCTCTATCACCATCGGATGGTCGTTAAGGTAGGACGCCTTGATGAATTCAATGTTCGGATACCGAGCAGCAACTTTATCGGTATAATCATAGATCCTTCGCACTAGCACGCCTGTGAACAAAAAGTAGGGAAAGACCACAATTCGCCGATAACCTAACCTGACGGCGTGTTCCAGCCCTGGCTCGACCAACGGGAAGGTTACCCCAGAATATACGGTTTCTCCCCAGCCGAAACCGAGACCTTCCCACAACATTCGCATCACCTTCGCAACGTTGGAATTAGCATCCGGGTCGGACGCGCCGCGCCCCACTACCACGAGCAGTGTCTCTTCAGTAGGCACATCATCGCTTGCAAAATCGAGTGCTTCTTTGATTCGATCAGAAGCGGCGCTTAACATTTTTAGATCGATCGCTAGTTCACGCCCATAACGGACATCTACTCCGTTATTGCTTGCTGCCCAGGTGTTGAGAACCGACGGTATATCGTTCTTGGCGTGCCCTGCTGCAAAGAGCATACCTGGAACAGCCATTATCTCAGTCACACCCTGTTCAATTAGATTCCCCAAACCTTCCTTGATGACGGGTTTTGCAAACTCCAGGAAACCATACTCGACTGGAACACCTTCAGCTCGTTCGCGGATCGCGACAGCCAGTTTTTCAAATTCTGTTACTGCACCTTCGTCGCGGCTACCGTGGCCACATACCATTATCCCTGTAGTCAATTGTTTCTCCCGTAAAGGCTGCAATTGATTTCGTGTCGCAACCGCGCGATTGTCGGCCGATGATGTTTCAATGGTATAGCGCCGACGCGGCAGCAGTGCACCCCTTGCTGGTGGTGATGCTGGCGCTGGCAATCGATGTCGCGCTGGGCGATCCTCCGGGGCTTTGGAACCGCGTGCCCCATCCGGTTGCGGTTTTCGGCAGCTTGGCGGCCTTCTTCGACCGCAAAATGAACCGACCACAAAGATCGGACCGCGTGCGGTTCTGGCGGGGGCTGCTGGTAACCCTTTTCTTGGTCGCGCTCGCTGGACTCGTCGGCTACGGGTTCCAGTGGCTTTGCGCTCAATGGGAATATGGCTGGGTCGCAGGGGCTCTGATCGCCAGCGTGCTGATCGCCTATCGCAGTCTTTTCAATCACGTCCGCGATGTGGCAAACGGACTCGACGTCTCGTTGATCAGCGGAAGATCCGCGGTGGCCCATATTGTGGGCCGAGATCCGGACCGGCTGGACGAACACGGCGTCGCTCGCGCCGCCATAGAATCGACGGCAGAAAATTTTTCTGACGGCGTGGTAGCACCGGTAATTTGGTTTGCGTTGCTCGGTCTGCCGGGACTTTTCGCCTATAAGGCGGTAAACACTATGGACAGCATGATCGGTCACCGCGACAGCACATACGAGCATTTCGGAAAATTTGCGGCACGCCTTGACGACGCAATGAATGCGGTTCCGGCGCGTATCTCGGGTATTCTCATAGTAATCGTAGCTGCCGTCGGAATCGGCTCCAAGGGCGGGGAAGCATGGGCGGCGGCGGTCAGGGACGCGGAAAAGCATCGCTCGATTAACGCGGGCTGGCCCGAAGCCGCGATGGCGGGTGCGCTCGGAATTTCTCTGGCAGGGCCGCGGCAGTACCGCGACTTTATAGTTGACGATGCTTGGATGAACGAAGGCGCGCGCACCGATGTCTCTACAACTGACATACATCGCGCACTTAGCCTGTACCGTAAGGCGGGCGCCGGACTGATGGCAATACTCCTGCTTGTTATGGCGTTGATTTAACCACCTAGCCATCGATCATCCCGGTAATATCAAGATACGTCTCTAAATGGTCGGCCAAAGCATCAAGTGCTTGCTCAATACCGGCCTCATAGTTCATCGCCGCGCGCGCACCCGGGCGAATTCGCCGCAAAAAAGCTGACCGAAATGTATCAGAGGCGAAAATTCCATGGACGTAACATCCGGCGACAAGCCCGTCGGCCGACACTGCGCCGTCTGGCCTACCCGACAGGTCGAGCATAGCGCGCTCGGTGCCCAAGCCGCAGGTTTGGCCTATATGCATTTCGTACCCTGATATAGCCGCTCCCGACCGCTTTTCAGTACCGGTTACCTGGACCAGAGTTTTGTTCGCCGTAAGCATAGTCTCTATGTCGAGCAAACCAAGCCCCTGCGCTTTCGATGCCGGACCCTCGATACCTTCCGGGTCAGATACTGTCTGGCCCAGCATCTGGTAGCCGCCGCAGATTCCCATCACTGCGCCACCACGCCGTACATGGGCTGTGATATCGATGTCCCATCCTTGCTCAAACAAGAAAGACAGATCAGACAAAGTCGCCTTCGAGCCAGGCAGCAGAATCAGATCGGCATCGCCAGGCAGCGCCTCACCTTCCTTCACCATCGTCACTGATACATCTGGTTCGGCACGCAGTGGATCGAGATCGTCAAAGTTGGCGATAAGGGAAAACATAGGTACTGCGATTTTGATTACGCCTGATTTAGTATCCGCACCGCCGAGATTAAATGCGTCTTCTCGCGGCAGACGGGACGCACCCTCAAACCACGGTACTACACCATAATCCGTCATGCCTGTATGTTCCCGAATGATGGCACGGCCATCCCGAAACAATGACGGATCACCGCGAAACTTATTAACGATGAAGCCGCGTGTGAGTTTCCGTTCGTGGTCGGACAGTAAATTCCAGGTGCCTACCAGCTGCGCAATCACGCCGCCCCGATCGATATCGCCGATCATTATCACTGAGACGTCAGCCGCAGCGGCGAAGCCCATATTTGCGATATCTCCAGCGCGCAGGTTGACCTCTGCCGCGCTACCCGCGCCTTCAACAACGACGATATCAGCCGCCGCACTGAGCCGCGCAAAACTCTCCAGCACGGAGCTCATCAATTCGGGCTTCATAAGCTGGTAGTCGCGCGCCTTCGCATTGCCAACTACCCGTCCCTGAACCACCACCTGCGCGCCGGTTTCGGTCTGCGGTTTCAGGAGCACCGGGTTCATGTCGGTGTGAAACGCCACCTCGCAGGCCCGGGCCTGTAATGCCTGCGCGCGCCCAATTTCTCCACCGTCAGCAGTTACAGCTGCGTTATTCGACATATTTTGCGGCTTAAACGGCCGAACGTTGAATCCTCGCCTTATTAGTGCCCGACACAATCCTGCCACCAGTACCGACTTCCCGACGTCGGATCCGGTACCTTGCAGCATGAGGGCGGTTAGGGCCATTTTAGAACTCGATACCTTTTTGAGCACGGACGTTCTGTTCACGAAAGGGGTGTTTAATTTGCGTCATTTCAGTGACCAGATCGGCGGCGGCTACAAGTTCCGGTTTAGCGTTTCGGCCTGTCACTATCACGTGCAGCATCTCGCGCTTGTTAACGAGAACTTCCAGTACTTCAGTGAGATCTAAATAGTCATAGCGCAAGACGATATTGAGCTCATCGAGGATGACGAGGTCATAAGACGGATCGGCGATGATTTCCTTTGAGGCTTTCCATGCCTTTTCCGCCGCCGCAATGTCCCGCGCTTTGTCCTGGGTCTCCCAAGTAAAACCCTCACCCATTGTACGAATAGTTACCTGTTCGGGAAAGTGTTCCAACACAGTGCGTTCACCGGTTTCCCATTTGCCCTTCACATACTGGATGACACCAACCTTCATGCCATTACCGACCGCCCGCGCAGCAACCCCGAATGCTGCCGTCGATTTTCCCTTACCCTTGCCGGTGTGAACAATCAGCAACCCTTTCTCAACCGTCTTGTTAGCTAACATCTTGTCGCGTGCTTCTTTTCGTTTTTTTGATTTCTCGTTTGCGAGAGTAAATTCTTCCGTTGTTTGCGGTTTTTTGGCCATCAGGCCACTCCCTTCAGATCTCTGAGATAGGTCCAGGCGGTGTTCGACCGCGGCCGCCATAGGCCGCGATCCTGTGCTTCAATCAAACGCTCAGCCATGTCGCGAAGAGCATGAGGGTTGCTCCGTTCTAGAAATTCCCGCACGTCTGGGTCGGCAAGATAGGCATCGAAAACTAGGTCGAATTGATGGTTTTTTACGCAGTGCGCAGTTGCGGCAAAGGCAAAGAGATAGTCGACGGTCGCTGCCATCTCAAACGCGCCCTTGTAGCCATGACGCATGACGCCAGCTATCCATTTTGGGTTAACCACACGGGCTCGTACGACGCGGGCAATCTCGTCCTCAAGGCTCCGGATCTTGGGCGTTTCCGGGCGCGAATGATCATTGTGCCAGACTGCCGGCTGATCACCTGAAAGATAGCGCACCGCGGCCGTTAGGCCGCCTTCAAACTGATAATAATCATCGGAGTCGAGAAGATCATGCTCGCGGTTATCCTGATTGTGGACGACCGCTTCTACGCCGCTCAAGCAACGCTCGAACAAACGGTGTTCGGGCTCACCTTCAGCGCCTTCACCGTAGGCGTAGCCGCCCCAAGCAATATAGGCGCGGGCGAGGTCGGCGTCGGTATCCCAACCACGCTCGTCTATCAGTGCCTGCAACCCCGCCCCATAGGCACCAGATTTAGAGCCAAACACGCGGTGGCCAGCGCGACGGCGCGCGGTATCCTCATCGATTCCTTCAGTCATAAGCGCAGCGGCGTCCTCAGCAACACGGGCAGCCAGGGGGTTTTGATCCAAGGGCTCATCCAAAGCAGCTACAGCGCGTGCAGCACTATCGAAAAGATTAATTTGTTGCGGAAAAGCGTCGCGGAAAAATCCTGACAACCGCAGTGTGACGTCTACACGCGGGCGGTCCAGTATTTCAAGGGGCATGATCTCGAACCCCGTAACGCGGCCCGACCCACGGTCCCATTGTGGCTGAACACCCATCAACGCTAAGCCTTGAGCAATATCATCCCCTCCGGTCCTCATGTTGGACGTCCCCCACGCGGAAAGTGCCATACGCCGAGGCCATTCACCATGCTCCTGGGCATGTCGATGGATCAGCAGCGTTGCAGACCTCCAGCCTAGGGTCCACGCTGTAGGTGTAGGCACCGTGCGGGTATCGACCGAGTAGAAATTGCGTCCCGTCGGCAAAACTTCCACGCGCCCCCGCGTCGGCGCACCAGATGGACCCGGATTGACGAACCTACCATCTAGCGCGGCCAGCACACCACTGATCTCAGCCGAGCCACAAGCAGCCACACTGGGCGCGATGGTGTCACGGACGGTATCAATTACGACCCGTGTTGCAGGCCACGCGTCATCCGGTGTGCGACCTCCAACCAAATCAAGTGCCAAGATTTCCAGCCGCTCAACTGTATCGCCATTCGTCCGCCAAGGGTCGTCGCCAGCTAGTGCGGCCGGCCGGGGTCCGGTCCACGGGTCACCCAAAAGGCAATCCAAGGGGTCGAAATCTTCCAATCCCAGATCAGCCGCCAGTGCCCGAATCAGAGAGGCGTCGCCATCCTGCCCGTCACCACGCGGCAGACGTACCAGCGCTACCAGAAGCGCATCGCGTAAGGAACCCTCCGGGCTGATCCCAAATACATGTAACCCGTCTCGGATCTGCAATTCTTTAAGCTCGCACAGATAATTGTCGAGCTTGGCAAGGGCCTCATCGGCGGGTTCATTCACACTAATGCCGCAATCAAGGTCGAGACCCGACGACCGTGTGAGTTCCAAAATCCGCTCTCGTAGAAGATTAATTCGGCGGGGATCTAAACCAGCGGCCTCGTAATATTCATCCACCAACCGCTCGAGATCCGCAAGTGGTCCATAGGTTTCAGCCCGTGCCAGCGGTGGCGTCAGGTGATCAACGATGACAGCGGAGGTCCGACGTTTCGCCTGTGTACCCTCACCGGGATCATTGACGATAAATGGATATACGTTCGGCAACGGGCCAAGTGCCGCTTCCGGGAAACAGTTAACCGACAGCGCGAGTGACTTACCCGGCAGCCATTCCAAATTGCCATGCTTTCCCATGTGGACAACGGCATCAGCGTTGAACTGCAGCCGTATCCAGGCATAGAACGCGAAATAGCTATGCGGCGGAACTAGGTCGGGGTCGTGATAAGATTTTGCCGGATCGATGTTATAACCGCGCGCAGGCTGTAGCCCGATAGCGATTTTCCCTAAGCGGAACACTGGGATCGCCAAAGCGCCGTAACCAACGGCGTCGTCCAAATAGAATGGGTCCGACTCTGGCGCTCCCCAACGTTCGGAGACCGCATCACGGATGGTTTGCGGCAAACCCGAGAAAAAGAACTGGTAATCGGCGATAGAAATCGTCTCCTCTACCCGACGAGCCAAGACCCCGTGATTGGTTGGCCCATCGAGGAGACGTGCGATCAAGGACGCACCATCGTTGGGTAGATTACTAATCCCGTATCCAGAATCTTTCATAGCGTGGAGCAGGGTTATCGTACCAGCCGGCGTATCTAGCCCAACCCCATTGCCAAGGCGCCCGTCACGGTTTGGATAGTTGGCCAGCACCAGAGCAATACGGCGCTCAGGTGGAGGGGTTCTTGCAAGCCTAATCCAAGCAGCGGCGAGTTCAGCGACAAAATCAATTCTATCGAGAGATGGAAGATGTTTGACAATAGCGGCCTGTGTGGCCGCGTCGAACCTAGCCTCAGACTTAAACGCCACAGCACGAGTCAGAACTCGACCGTCAACCTCGGGCAAGGCGACATTCATGGCAATATCACGGGCGACCAGCCCGGCGTCACTACCCGCCCAAACGTCTTCCGAAGTTGCCGAAAATACCGTCTGCAATACCGGGCAGTCAGCAGAGTCGAATGGGGTCCTGTTTCGCTCAACCCCGGGGGTGGAGACGGCGAAACCTGTCGTATTCAGGATCACATCGGGCGGCACATCGCAAAGGGTCTGTTCGACGACCCCGGCGGAGATGGATTCCTTCAGGCTCTGGATATAGATAGGTAGCGGATTTAGATCGCGTTTCTGAAGCGCGGCGATCATAGCATCGACTGGTTCGGTGTTTCCCGACTGAAGCAGCGCCCGATAAAACGTTACGGCGGCAACTGGTGCATCCTTTTTCCAGTGTCGGTGCAGGACTGACATATCGACCATCTGTGTATCTGGCCAATAGAGTCCCGCTGTCATCAAAGGAACTGGTTCAGCCCACTCGGAGTCTATCCCCAACAAATGCGCAGCATACCCCAGAAAGTTATCGATATTTGCAGACCCGCCATGGACCAGGTACTGCCACAAGCGATGAGCATCTTCAGAGGGTACCGTGCCATATTGGGCCAGTTCAGGGTCAGGTGTATCTTCGCCCGGTAAGGCTGCGAATCTGATGTCGTTACGGCGGCAGATATGGGCGATTTGCTCAACTCCATACGGCCAATAGGTCACCCCGCCAAGCAGCCGTATTACCACCAACTTCGCATGCGCAATAATCCCCGCGACATAGACGTCAACTGACATCGGATGCGTTAGCTGCAGAAAATTTGCTAGGCGAAGAGATGGGGCATCTGCACCCGCGCGTGATTGCCCGGCGGAAAGCGCGGTGAGTTCGGTATCTGCAGCGGAAAGAATGACAATATCACCCGACGTCTGACCCAGATCGACGGCTTCCGAACCATCGGAAAAAATCCCCGGCGTAGCCGCGAGAAGATGCATCTCAGCTTCTCTCCAAACCACCCAACGCACTGGCGATAGCCGGCTTATCGAGGCCGGCTAGACCAATTATGACGAGCTGCGTTTCACGTACTTCACCATCCTTCCAGGGGCGGTCGAAGTATTGCTGCAAACGTGCACCGACGCCCTGGACAATCATTCGCATATCTTTACCCGGGACGTCGACAAACCCTTTCACGCGGAGAATATCGTGGGCGTTTACGGCGGATACGAGGCGATTAATCAGGGAATCCACCGATTCTATCGCACCAATTACGACCTCAAAGCTCTCGAAATCATCGTGATTATGCCCGTCTTCTGCGTCGTGATGCGACGGGCGCGCTTCCAGATCGTCCTCAGCTGCAGCTTCAATCCCCAAAAGCACATCAGTGTCAATAACGCCCCTGGTTGTTTTGACGATGCGCACACCGTCGCGCAGGCTACTACCCACTTTATTAACCACGGTTTCTATGACGCCAGCATCCATCAGATCAGTCTTGTTTAGAAGTACCAGATCGGCACAGGCCAGCTGATCCTCATAGAGTTCGTGTAGCGGACTTTCATGGTCAAGTTCTTCGTCTTCAGCACGCATTGCATCGACCCTGTCGGGATCATCTGCAAACCGACCGTCGGCAACCGCCGGACCGTCCAGTAGGGCGACGACCCCATCGACGGTCACCCGCGTGCGTACCTCTGGCCAGCCGAAAGCCTGGACCAGCGGCTTCGGTAGGGCAAGGCCAGAGGTTTCGATCAAAATATGATCAGGTAACTCTTCGCGGTCCAAGATCTTCTGGATCGTGGGCAGAAAATCGTCCGCCACCGTGCAACAGATGCAGCCATTAGCGAGCTCGAAGATATCATCGTCAGTACAACCAGGGTTGCCGCAGTCTTTGAGTAATTCTCCATCGACCGAGAGGTCACCAAATTCATTGATCACCAGAGCTAGTTTTTTCCCGTTGGCCTGTTTTATCAAGTTGCGGATCATCGTTGTTTTACCAGCACCAAGAAAACCAGTAATGACAGTCGCGGAAATTTTCTGAGCGATAGCCATGTTGTTTCCGCCTCCTCCGCAGAAAAAATAAACACGCATCGCTTGATGCCGTTCGCGAAGCACACCCCGGCCCGCGATCTTGCGATACGGCCGGCGTCCGGTCTCCTGGCTTACGGGTCGTCATTCAGCCCCTGCCTTCCAGCGAATTACCGCCGTGGCGCCGTTGGGGCGAACTAACCGTCTACAGTTGCGGGGGCAGCCGGGGCTCAGATTTCGATATCTCGCCCCGTTCCCGGTGTCGTCGGCAGAAGAACGGTACCCAAGAGTTGATGACTCGGCAAGTAATCAGATCTCATCGGAGACAAATAAAGCTACCGGGTACAGAGAGCCACAAATCATCAATTAAGCTCTGAAGATAAATAATGGTAAGAAATGCTAATTATTTTTATGCTAGACCTTTTCAGAATAACGCGGATCAGCTTATGTTTGGAACAGGAGAGGTAAAAATGAACCAACAGGTAATTAAAGAATCGGCAGTGGGGTCAAATGTTCTAGCGTCAGCAGTTCTCGCGATTTTGCTGGGAGCTTTTATAGTATTAGGCACCGGCTTTGCACATTCAGATACTATCCACAATGCCGCGCATGACAGTAGGCATTCATTCGCTTTTCCCTGTCACTGAGAACGTAACAGCATATGTTAAGGCGAATTTTATTTACCGCTATAATCTCTGGATTGCTGGGAGGAGTGGTGGTTTCGATCGTACAGCATTTTACTACTACACCTATCATTCTGCAGTCAGAAACCTTTGAAGGAGGCAGCGAGCAGGGCGACAAGCATAGTCTCCTTAAAAAAGGAGTAACGTTAATCCCTCCAGCAAGTGCCCACGGCTCGCATAATGGCAGTGAAAAGCTGGAAGCTGAAAGCTGGGCACCCAACGACGGCCTCCAAAGGACAATGTATACGTGCTTAGCTAACTTATTAACTGGTGTTGGGTTCGCGTTGATTATAACAGCATGTTTTGCTCTTTCAGGCGGTTCTATTAACGGCCGCCGTGGCCTTCTTTGGGGGCTTGCCGGCTTTTTTAGCATCAGCCTAGCGCCGGCCCTCGGTCTACCGCCGGAAGTACCCGGTGCTATGGCTGCAGCGCTTGGTGATCGTCAGCTCTGGTGGTTTCTGTGTGTTGGCCTTACTGCTGCCGGACTATGGGTCATGGTTTTTCGAATCGGCGTTCCTTGGGCAGTGACTGGAATAGTTTTTTTAGCACTACCGCATCTGATTGGCGCGCCAGTACCCGACCGGATCGGCGGCCCAGTACCGCCCGAACTAGCTGCACATTTCGTCTCGGCTTCGTTGGCAACGGCCGCAGTATTCTGGTGTGCAACCGGCTGGTTGGCGGGGAACTTCTGGAACCACTTCGCGGCAGAAAAGACGGCCTAAATACAGCGGTTTACGCCTAATTACCTCTACTCACTGCCGCTTCTTCAAAAGTAGCCATGCCGTTATGCGCCGCGACGGCACACCTAAGCAAACCCAGCGCGACTGCCCCACCCGATGCCTCGCCTAAACCCATTCCAAGGTCGAGAAGCGGTTCCTTACCGAGTTTATTGAGCAGAAGCCGATGCCCCGGCTCGCTAGATAAATGCCCAGGGACGCAGTGATCAAGCGCGCCACAGACAGTTCGTTCGAGCACTGCTACCGCAGCGGTAGCAACAAACCCATCGAGGATCACCGGAATCCCGCTACACCGTGCAGAAAGAACGACACCGGCCATGGCGGCCATTTCACGCCCGCCAACACGTTTCAACGCTTCCAGAGGATTATCCAAATTTTTACCATGGAATTTCATTGCTGCCGCGACGGCCCGAGTCTTCACCGCGACTCCTGCCGCATCGAGCCCAGTCCCCGGTCCAGTCCAGTCAGCCGGTCTCCCGCCAAACAACGCGCAGGACAAAGCCGCAGCCGAGGTTGTGTTGCCGATTCCCATTTCTCCAACCACCAATACGTCAGCCTCTTCATTTAAGGCGTCGTATCCAGTCCCAAATGCCGAGGCAAGTTCTTCTGTCGACATCGCGGATGCCACGGTAAAGTTGGCCGTGGGTCGGTCAAGCTCGAGATCGATAACGCTTAGCTTCGCGCCCTGGATTTCAGCCAGCTGGTTGATAGCAGCACCCCCGTCGGCAAAATTGGCAACCATCTGGCGCGTGACCGTCGGAGGAAACGCAGATACGCCCTGTTCCGTGACACCGTGATTACCTGCGAAAACAAGGATCTCCATATTTTCCAGCCGAGGAGGATAACGGCCCTGGCAGGCGGCACACCAGGAAGAGAGTTCTTCCAAGCGGCCCAGTGAACCGGCAGGTTTGGTAAGGTTTGCTTCTCGTGCAATCGTCCTCTTTGCCGAATCAGTATCGAGATGGGGTAAATTTTCAAGTTGTCGAACTATGGCATCCTGGTTCAAAATCATATCTTCGCTATGGGAGTAAAATTAGCCTGCGGCGACGGCACCCCACTGATAACATTTCGGTGACATCATGACAGCATCCAACAACAATCTTTTAAAAGGTATATTTACTAGCGTAGTATTTTTGACGCGTTTTCCTTCACCACGTTGGCCCGAAGCAGCTGACCGGCCCCTCGCAGCTAGTATGTGGGCCTTTCCTATAGCTGGCGTCCTGGTCGCCACGGTGGGAGGCGCAATCTACATTCTCTGTAACCTGCTCCAACTGCCGGCCGTCGTCGCCGCACTATTCGCTATAGTCGCAATGATCGTAACTACAGGCGGCCTCCACGAAGATGGGTTGGCGGACTTAGCGGATGGCATTTGGGGTGGTACCCACAAAGAGCGCCGGCTCGCGATCATGTCAGATAGTCGCATAGGCGCCTACGGAGCTATCGCTCTAATCCTTACGGTTGCGGGGCGCGCCGCCTCTGTTGCCGCTATCAACGACCCCACTCTTGTACTGGGTGCGCTAGTAGCGGCCTGCGCCGCCAGCCGGGGAATGATACCGATGTTAATGGTCTTTAGTCAGCCCGTGAAAGTAGATGGTCTCGGCGCCAACGCCGGCATTCCCTCGGTCTCGGTGTGCGGCGGCGCGTTGCTGTTAGCGTTAATCATTTGCGTTTTGGCTTCTCCAACCGAACCGATGAGTTGTCTAATCGGAGCAGCGGTAGGTGCGGGGATTATCGCCTGGTTCGCGCAACGAAAACTGGGGGGATATACCGGTGACTCGCTTGGCGCTTCTCAGCAAATAGCCGAAATTTTTGCTCTCGCGGTGATTGCAGGCGCACAATGAAATATCTTATGTATGCCGCAGGCCCTCGTGGGCTAACCCGCCAACCGGTTGACGAAGTTGATGCGCCAGCTTTCAGGGCCGAGATAATCGCAGCGGGTAATTGATAAAGTTTCTATCGTATAAGACAGCGCAGCCAGCGGTGCACCCCCCATAGCAGCCGATAGGAACCCACGGATGCTGCCAGCGTGGAGTACAGCGACCACAGACCGATCCGTTATTTTTCTCGACCAGTCCAAGGCCGCTTCTTGTACCCGGTTGGAGACCTCCGAAAAGGTCTCCCCGCCCGGTGGGCGGATATCCGCCGGCCAAGACTTGTCATTTTCGCGAATTTCAGCCCAGACCTCGGCACTAGGACGGCCCTCCCAGTCGCCGAAATTTTGTTCTCCAAATCGTTGCTCAACATGAACATCGACGTTATGTCCTCCGCGTGCGGCGAGGATCCCATCAAGCGTTTTTCGTGTCCTCGACAGATGAGAAATCATCCATATTGGGTTTTCAGGCAAGGCATCGGACAGATTTTGGAACGCTTCCTCGGACGGCATATGAATGTCAAGGTCGAGCGCGCCATAAACAGCCTTTTCAGGATTAATAGTAGGCGCATGTCGGATCAGCCACCACTCAGTCACGCTATTTTTCATGAATACAATGCCTTCTCGAGACGTACCCAATCCACCGTTTTTCCCGGCAGTCCAAAACGCAGCCAGCTTGGGTTTTCCAGAAATCTGCGGGTATAGATTCCAGCCCGGCCTAGTTTTTCGTGCATCGTCTGCGCTTTCCCGGAGGTGACTAGCCTGAAAAGGTTGGTGCCACCCAGTATATCGAGTCCGGCCCCCATTAAAATATTGTCTAGACGAAGGGCTGACTCCTCCAGCCGATCGCGGGTTTTCGTCTGCCAGTCGAAATCCATTAATGCTGCGGCGCCTATATCGGCAGCTAGCGAGGACACCGGCCAAGGCCCCAGAGCAGCAGCCGTTCTTGCCACCATATCCGGGCCGGCAACTACAAAACCGAGGCGTAGTCCGGGTAATCCATAAAACTTTCCAAACGACCGGAGAGCGACGATCCCAGCGGAGGTGCCAGCAGCGATGGAGGGAGCCGTATCAAGATCGGCGAAGGCTTCATCCACAACCACTCCTCCGCCTTTCTCCGATAGCAATTTAGCAAGAGAGGTCACATCGGCAATCGCCGGTGTCGCCCCGTCCGGGTTGTTGGGTCGAGTCACAACCGCAACATCGCAATCGGCTGGTTCTGGCAAAAACTCTGTCTCAAAAACGTCGTGGCCTGCGGCCTTCCACGCAGGGGTATGCTCTCCATAGGTTGGTGCTACCACGGCGACCCGACAGACATCACGTAGACGAGGCAACCATTGGATCAATGCCTGACTCCCGGGACCACAAGCGATACATGCTGGATCGTTTACTCCATATGCAGCCGCCGCGGCTAACTTCAGATTGTCCATCCGATCACTATCAGGAAGCAGGTGAAGCGCTTCGAGCATGCTCTCTGGTACGGGCCAAGGGTGCGGATTAATTCCAGTACTAAGATCTAGCCAGTCGTCAGCTTGCTCGCCAAAACTATTCGCGGCAGCCCGCAAATCTCCCCCGTGAAAAACTTCGGTCAATTCGTGGTACCTTTGAGGGTCAGTGGTAGTCCGGCAGCTATGAATACCACACGGTCCGCTGCCGCTGCGACTTTTTGGTTAAGAGTACCTTGCAGATCACGAAAATGCCGCCCAACCTGATTATCGGGTACTAAGCCCAGACCAACCTCGTTTGACACTAGAACTATACACCCTTTGACTTTTGAAATTGCCTCAATCAGGTCATCACTTTCTTTTGAAATATCGCGTTCTAAGAAAATCAAATTAGATAGCCACAGGGTAAGACAATCGACCAATAATACCGTATTTGACACGCCATTTTCGGAAATTGCGTCAGGCAAGTCATAGGGTTCTTCAATCGTGGTCCAATCGTCTCCACGGCGACGGCGATGGGATGCAATCTTATCCTCCATTTCGTCATCGAAAGCCTGCGCAGTTGCCAAATAGATCGGGGCTCCAGGTAATTCCATTACCAACTCTTCGGCGTATAGGCTTTTTCCAGAGGATGCACCTCCAATGACGAAAGTCGAGATCGGGGAAAACATATGTTTAGTCCAAGCCCGCGTCGGGTTGCGACAAAATCTGCTTCTGCGCCCGATACCAATGCCACGCGGTTGTAACGATATTATCGAGCGATGAGTGCACAGGTTTCCAGCCCAGCACGTCTTGGGCGTGCGCTGTATCTGCTACTAGTCGTGGGGGGTCTCCTGACCGGCGAATGTCTTCTTCCACAGGCACAGGCCTACCCACCAATCGGCCAACGGCATCCACAACGTCACGGACTGAACACCCCTCCCCAGCTCCGAGGTTGAAAACATCGGACTTACCGCCGTCGAGGAGGTGCTGTAATGCACGGACGTGTGCATCTGCCAGATCGGTAACATGGATATAGTCCCGCACACAGGTGCCGTCAGTGGTCGGATAGTCTGTCCCAAATATTTTTAGCACCTCTCGATCACCAAAAGCGGCAGCGATAGAAAGCGGAATCAGGTGGGTTTCTGGATCATGGACTTCGCCGATATCTCCGCCAGCATCCGCACCGCCCGCATTGAAATATCTCAGCACAATATGACGCAAACCTGTAGCAACTTGGTAATCCTCCATCATTATTTCAATGGCGCGTTTGGTGTTACCGTATGGATTTATCGGAGCCACAGGGGTGACCTCTGAAATAAGATCAACGTCAACAACGCCGTAGACCGTACAACTGCTCGAAAACACTACCGGCGGCACGGCGACGGGGATCAGTGCGTCTAGAAGATTGATCGTGCCAGTGAGATTGTTTCTCCAATACTTTGCTGGGTGGGTAAAGGACTCCCCGATATAGGCTGAACCGGCAAAATGAATTACGCCATCGGGGCAAATATTTCGTACTACCTCAGCAATCCTATCTCGATCGAGTAAGTCACCCTTTTCCAACTCCCCCCATTTGACCGCCCATTCGTGACCACTTACCAGATTATCAAATACCACGGGCTCCATTCCCGCTGCAGAGAGCGCCTTGCACGTATGGCTACCTATATATCCGGCACCGCCGGTGACGAGAATCTTATTCATGGAAAATACATAAATGACATGGCGGACTATTATCCACCCGCAACGCCCGCACGCAACCGCTATGGTAGAGAAGAAGCCAAATGCTCATAATTCTCTCCGGTTATGACAGACGGTACTAATCTTGGCCGGACATACGAGGATTGTCAGGCGGATGGGGACGATTAAAAATACGATAGGAGAAAGATATGCCACATTTAACCGCGGCCGACGGGATTAAGCTTTATTACGAGGACACGGGAGACGGTACGCCGATTTTGTTCATCCACGAATTCGCTGGCGACTGGCGATCATGGGAACCGCAGGTTAGCCACTTCAGCCGGCGACGGCGCTGTATCGTGTATTCGGCGCGTGGTTATCCTGGATCGGAAA
This sequence comes from Pelagibacteraceae bacterium, assembly GCA_002718135.1. The sequence continues at coordinate 223,653 of PBDN01000019.1, forward strand.
CCCCGGAAAACGAGGCCAGTTATTCTCAAGATATCGCTCGCGAAGACGCTTTGGCGGTCCTCGACCATCTTGGTATTGAAAAAGCTCACATAGTGGGGCTTTCGATGGGTGGGTTCGCAACCCTCCATTTTGGCATGGTATATCCTCATCGAGCTTTATCTCTGACTATCTGCGGCTGCGGCTATGGATCGGAGCCCAACACACATGAAGAATTCCAATCCCTTTCACTGACCGTCGCCGATAATTTTGAGAGACGGGGTGCGGCCGATTTCGCCGAGGAGTACGTCACCGTTCCGGGCCGGTTGACCTTCAAGCAGAAAGACCCGCGCGGCTGGGACAACTTCGTTGCTAAGCTGCGGGAGCATTCTAATACCGGCGCTGCTTTGACACAGCGCGGCGTGCAAGCATCGCGCCCAAGTCTGTGGGATTTGGAGGAGGAAATCCGATCGATTCCAGTGCCATCGATGATCGTTACCGGCGATGATGACGAGCGCTGCCTAGTCCCCGGTATCTTCATGAAAAAACTTATCGCGGGATCGCGCCTCTTCGTGATTCCTAACACTGGCCACGTTCTTAATCTGGAAGAACCGGAGTTATTCAACAACGTGTTAGGTGAGTTTTTTGCTGATGTGGAGGTTGGGAACTAAACCGTGAAAACAAAAACTTTAATATAATATAGCTGTGGATCGTCGTTCTTTGAACAGGAGCTACGCTTTCGGTAGTTTGTAGCCCTCAAAGATGTTGCGTAGATCCATTTTCAATAGCTTCCCAGTCGCCGTGTGGGGGAGTTCGTCAATAAAGGCGACATCATCTGGGATCCACCATTTGGCCACCTTACCCTCGTAGAATGCCAATAGGTCTTCCGCAGACACGTCGCTTCCCTCGTTACGGACCACAATCAATAATGGGCGTTCATCCCATTTGGGATGGCTGACACCGATCACTGCTGCCTCGAAAACCCCCGGATGGCCGATCGCGATATTTTCTAGTTCTATGGAACTGATCCACTCACCACCAGACTTTATTACATCCTTAGAACGATCAGTGACGTGCATATAGCCGTCAGAATCGATGGTCGCAACATCACCGGTAGGAAACCAACCCTCAGAATCGTGGCTGGCACCTTCGGCTCGATAGTATTCACTACACACCCAGAAGCCGCGTACTTTCAGCTCACCAAACGACTTGCCGTCTTCCGGCAAGGGGTCATTTGCGTCATTGACGATCTTCATATCTATGCCGTAGCAAGGACGGCCCTGCTTAACCTGTCTGTCGTATCGAGCTTCATCAGTTTCACCCTCCATACCGTTCTTGGGCCAATTGACTGTACCTAGAGGTGACATCTCCGTCATACCCCAAGCATGGAGAACTTGGACACCGTATTTCTCATGCATATCCACGCTCATTGCCCGAGGTGCCGCCGATCCGCCGATCACGCAATACTTAAACTTCTCGACCGTATTACCACTGCGGTCTAGATAGTCTAGCAGGCCGAGCCACACTGTCGGTACGCCAGCAGAAATGGTAACGCCCTCGTCCTCGATCATCCTGTGGATGCTCTCACCATCCATCTCTGCGCCAGGCATCACCATTTTGGCACCTGCCATGGCGGCAGCATATGGAATGCCCCAGGCATTTACGTGGAACATCGGCACAGCCGGCATGATGGCGTCCGTAGCCGAGATATTGAGCATATCCGGCGTCATTGCGGCCCAGGCATGGAGCACGGTAGAACGGTGAGAATACAAAACCCCCTTGGGATTACCCGTCGTTCCGGAGCTGTAACACATGGACGAAGCCGTGTTTTCGTCGAACTGTGGCCAATCGTAATTGCCATCCTCCGCCGCTAGCAGTTTCTCGTAGCAATACACATTGGGTAGGCTGGTATCCGGCATGTTGGTTTCGTCGGTCATGATCACAAATGCTTTCACTGACGTTGCCTCCGCGGCTATTCCCTCAAGTAGTGGGACAAAGGTGAGATCAGCGAATACAATTTTGTCCTCAGCGTTTTCGAGGATGTAAGAAATTTGCCCGGAAAACAGCCGCGGGTTGACCATGTGACAAATGGCGCCCATGCCGGATACGCCGTAATAAAGTTCTAAATGACGAAACCCATTCCACGCGAGAGTGGCAACACGATCACCCGGGGCGATCCCCAGACGAGTAAGCGACTTTGCAAGTCGCTTTGACCTTACCTGCGCGTCGGCATAATTGTATCGGTGGATTGGTCCTTCGACCATCCGTGATACAATTTCGGTACCGCCGTGGTATTTCGCGGCATATTCCAACACCGACGAAATCAGCAGCGGCTTGTCCATCATAAGGCCAAGCATCCACATTCCTTCCTTTGATTGTCCGCATTTTTACGTTTAAACCAAAACTATCGTCGCAAACGTCACGTGACAATCAGTTGAAAGGGTAAAAGTGTCATACGAAAATCTGTCTTTCGACGTCGCACACGGAGTGGCGCGGCTAGCGCTGAACCGCCCGAACGCAGCGAACGCTCTTAACTCGGATATCTGTCGTGATCTTTTCGACGCCACCATCGCCTGCGACGAACGCGACGATATCCGTGCTGTCCTGCTCACCGGCGAGGGTGCAATTTTCTCAGCTGGAGGGGACCTAAAATATTTTGCAGCTCAAGGAGATTCTCTCGGATCAACACTTAAAGAAATCACTGGATTATTGCACGCAGCGCTATCCCGCATGGCCCACATGGACGCGCCTGTCGTTGGCGCAATCAACGGTATGGCTGCGGGGGCCGGGTTTAGTTTGGCTGCCGCCTGCGACTTCGCGATCGCAGGTGAATCTGCGAAGTTCACCCTAGCCTATACTGCGGCCGGACTATCTCCAGATGGTTCTTCTACGTGGTATCTTCCTAGGCTAATAGGGCTGCGACGAGCAAAGGAGCTGATGCTAACCAACCGCATGCTGAACGCAGATGAAGCACGGGAAATAGGGATCATTGACCTCGTGGTCCCTGACCAGCAGCTTCAAGATGAGGCCATGGCACACGCCAAGAATTTTGCTGCTGGACCTACGAAAGCTTTTGGTGCAACCAAGCGTTTGCTGCAGGAAACATGGATTGGTGGACTGGAAACTCAAATGGACCGGGAAACGCGGTCAATCGTCAATCTGACCCGAACGACTGATGCTCACGAAGGTATCGATGGCTTCGTCAACAAACGCAAGCCGAATTTTAAGGGCCGCTGACGTGATCTGGACAGACAAGTTAACCACCAATATCAAAGGCCTGAACATGGCTTGGGTTGAACGCGGCGCGGGCGATCCGATAGTGTTCCTGCACGGTAACCCCACATCTTCATATCTCTGGCGAAATGTAATTCCATACCTAGAAAGATTAGGTCGATGCATCGTGCCCGATCTGATCGGTATGGGGGATTCCGATAAACTTTCCAACTCTCGGTCCGGCCGTTATCGGTTTACCGAACATCGCGAGTATCTCGATTCATTTCTCGATCATGTCGGTGTTAACGAGCGCGTCACTCTGGTTACCCACGACTGGGGATCAGCACTCGGATTCGACTGGGCCAGTAGGCACCGTGAGTCGATATTTGGCATTGCTTATATGGAAAGTATTGTTTGTCCGTTAGGATGGGATGATTGGCCGCTATCATCCCGTCCTATTTTTAAGGGAATGAGATCCGACGCCGGGGAGGAACTAATTCTTGAACGCAACATGTTCATCGAACTGATCCTGCCGCAATCTATCCTGCGGCATCTTACGGAGGAGGAAATGAACGAATACAAACGGCCATTCGCAGACGCGGGCGAAGACCGCAGGCCCATGCTCAGCTGGCCCCGGGAGATACCTATAGAGGGAGACCCGGATGATATAGTAGAAATTGTACAGTCCTATGCTGACTGGCTTAGCAATTCTGATGTACCCAAACTATTCATCAATGCCGAACCTGGTGCCATTCTGGTGGGCCGCCAGCGCGAATTCTGCCGAAAATGGCCTAACCAGCTTGAAGTGACTGTGCCCGGAATCCATTTCATCCAAGAAGATTCCCCGGACGAGATTGGCCAGGCAATCTCTGGCTGGATAAAGAATATCTCATGAGAGCTGATTTTTCTTTGGACGGCCAAGTGGCTCTTGTTACCGGTGCGTCATCGGGATTAGGCCGCGCATTTGCCGGTTTTTTAAATAACGCGGGCGCATCTGTCGCTATCGCCGCTCGACGGGCCGATAAGTGTATGAAAGTGGCGGAAGAAATCGGTAGTAATACTTTAGCGGTAAGTATGGACGTCACAAACCAAGAAAGTATTGAAAGTGCGATATCAAAGATCGAAACGGAATTAGGGCTAGTTACTTTGCTGGTTAACAACGCCGGCATCGTGAACAATAATCCCGTGATAGACACTTCCCCAGAAGATTGGCGCCAAGTAATCGATACCAACCTCACTGGCTACTTCCTTATGACGCAGGCGGTCAGCAGACGTTTGATTGCGGCAAAGAAAAGCGGCCGGATCGTCAACGTCTCGTCGATTTTGGGGGTAATACCAAGCGGCCAAGTACATGCTTATGCTGCATCGAAGGCCGGTATCAATCAGCTGACCCGCACTTCAGCTCGGGAACTCGCTCGATACAATATCTCGGTTAATGCTATCGCGCCGGGGTATATTGAAACCAATCTTAACCGTGATTTTCTCACGGGATCGGCTGGCGGACGTATCCTTGAGCGTATAGCCCAGCGCCGGTTTGGACAGCTCGAAGACCTCGAGGGGGTTCTATTGTTGCTCACTGCGCCCGCGGGGGGTTATATGACCGGAGAAGTCGTCACTATAGACGGCGGTCTCAGTCTCAGCGGAATGTAAACAGAAATATGGACTTTTCCCTGCACCCGAAAATAGAAGACTATCGCAACCGCATCCGCGTATTTGTCGATACCAATATCATTCCTTTAGAAGCAGACCGAGATAATTACGATGAACATGAGAACATCCGACCCGAAGTGCTGGATGACGTCCGAGCCAAAGTAAAAGCGGAAGGCCTTTGGGCGCTGCAGATGCCTGAGGAACTCGGTGGTCAAGGTCTTAGCGTCGCTGGTATTACGCCGTGCTACGAGGAGATGAATCGGTCGATCTTTGGACCGGTCTGCTTTAACTCCGCCGCACCGGACGACGGTAACATGATAGTTCTAAATAAAATCGCGACAGAGGCCCAGAAAGATCGGTGGTTGCGGCCTATCGCAGAAGGCAAAGTACGTTCATCCTTCGCGATGACCGAACCGGCACCAGGATCGGGCTCCGACCCATCAACTATGCTGACAACGGCAGAAAGAAAGGGTGACACTTGGGTTATTAACGGTCGGAAGTGGTTCATTACGGGCGCCGGCGAAGCAAAACACTTTATTTTGATTGCGCGTACGTCCGACGATAATCGAAAAGGATTAAGCGCTTTCCTGTTCGACGCAAACCAGACAGGTTGGAAAATTCTCCGGCGTATTCCGATCATGGGGCCTGAAGAACACGGCGGACACTGTGAAATTTCTTTTAGCGGGCTAAAGATTCCCGATGAGAATCGTCTTATGGGCGTCGGAGATGGTCTAAAAGTCGCGCAAATCCGCCTCGGAACCGCGCGACTAACCCACTGTATGCGGTGGACTGGTATGGCCAAACGCGCACTAGAGGAAACTTTCGAATATGTCCGCGACCGAAAGGCATTTGGCGAAACTTTAGCAAACCACGAAGGCGTTCAATGGCTACTCGGTGAGGCGGCCATGCAAATAGAGATCTGTCGCCTTTTGACCATGCGTGCGGCAATTAAGTTGGATGCTGGGGAGTTCGCACGTAAAGAGGTGTCTATGGCAAAAGTGGTGGTATCCGAAACCCTTCATAAAGCGATTGATACGGCAATCCAGCTTCGCGGAGCGCGTGGTTATTCTAAGGATACACCGCTCGAGTGGATGTACCGCTACGCCCGCCAAGCACGACTGGTGGATGGATCTTCCGAAACCCATAAAATGGTGCTTTCGCGGCACCTCTTATCGGAGGGTATCGATTTCTGGAGATGGGACTAGTTAATCATTTAGTTTCGGTATTGTGCGCTATCTCAGCCAAACCGGGGTACTTAAATGACCACGCATCTAGACTTAGGTTAGGTTGCTGGCGCTGATAGTAAGGATATCGTGATATGGCACTGGCCTCATTTATCCGCGATGCCGCCGGGGCAGACAAGGTCACCATAGAGGATGGCAATCTATTGCATGGCGGAGCCATTCAAGAAAATCGTTTGCTTACAGTGACTATCTCTGGAGGCGAGCTTTTTGGTACACAGGAGATCGTTCTGCGCTCCGAAGCGACAGCCCGAATTCCGGAAAGTAGGCCGCTGGACCAGCAATTTGCGATTCTAAAAGTAGCCGAGGCGGCAGGAGTGACGGTCCCCAAACCTCTCTGGTATTGCGGTGATTCCGCGATCATCGGTAAACCATTTTATCTAATGAAGCATCTAGAGGGGGACGCGCTAGGTAATCGGATTACCCGAGTGGGCGAACAGCCCCATCTGGCAGCTACACTCGGGCAAGAATTAGCCCGTATCCACAGCATCAAACCACCACAAAAAGATTTAGAATTTCTTGAAACAATTTCTTCATCGCCGGCAATCGACGCGATAGAAAAATATCGAAGCTATCTAGACGAGTTACCGGAACCGCACCCGGTTCTGGAATGGACGCTTCGCTGGCTTGAAAATCAATCGTCAGATGCGCGAGACATAGTGCTGTGTCACCGCGATTTTCGGACGGGAAACTACATGGTCCATGAGGGAGCGCTCACTGGCGTGTTGGATTGGGAATTTGCTGGTTGGGGCGATCCGCACGAGGATGTTGCTTGGTTCTGTGCCCGTTGCTGGCGATTTTCTGCCCCAAAGTTAGAGGCTGGCGGCATCGCTGCGCGCGAGGTGTTCTATAACGCATATGAACTTGCCTCAGGGCGCAAGCTTGAAAAAGAACAAATTACATATTGGGAGACTATGGCTCATGCGCGTTGGGCCGTAATTGCACTACAACAATCTATGCGCCATCGGTCCAATGAAGAGCCGGGCCTTGAGCTTGCCCTAATCGGCCGGCGGCTAGCCGAATTGGAATTTGAGTGCCTTCGCCTTACAGGAGTAACTAAATGAGAAGCCGTCCGAACGCTCGTGAGCTATTGGATATTGCCGAGAAGACCCTGTCCGCAGAGGTCATGCCGGATATTTCGGAACGCCAACGATACAACTTGGCCTTGGTTGCATCCGCGATAGGGATTGCGAAACGCGAGTTGGCAGGTGGTGTTTTTGCTTGGGAGCATGAGTTAGATATCTTACGCGCTCTTTATGGCGACGATGTTATGGAACAACCGGAAACCATGCTTGTACGACTAAACCGACAGCTGGCTGACGAACTAAGAGCCGGGGTCTACGACGAAAAGAATACGGAACAAGAGACAGTTCTGAATCTTTTATTCCAAGACGTCGTTGCACGCCTTAACGAGGACAACCCTACGTACGAAAGAGTAAAAACGTTAAGTAATTAGCCGGAGGATACGGGTAGCCTAAGTCGACTCGACCGATCGATGTATCCCGCCGAGAGCCTCTATTTACCCACATTTATTTTTGCCCACGTTTACATCTAACCGGTCCGCCGTTCTGTCACCGATACGAATCGCTCGTGAATTTTAACTATAAAGTTAGTGTGTTCTAATATTTATAGTTGTGCTTTATTTGATTAGTCCTTGCGAAATTATGGATAGAGGCTAAACTTCGGACCTCCGCATCAGAAACTAAAAAAGTATTCGCATGCGGAGACGAGGACTTATGAGCACGTTGACCAAATTCGCCAATATTTTTGCTGCAACCCTTGCAACATTCGCAACACTACTTACCGTGAACAATGCGCAGGCTGAAGCTCAGAAAAATATCGTCGCTACCATCACGCAAATTGGCGAACCACTGTCGGTCATTGCAGGAGGCCGCGCAAAAATCGTTACCTTGATGGGAGAAGGGGTAGACCCACACCTTTATCGACTGACCCGGTCGGACGTCTTAAAACTGAACCGTGCAGATCTGATTGTCTATAACGGCCTTGATCTTGAAGCCCAGATTGTGAAATTGCTAACGAAGTTCGCGGCTCATAAGCCTGTAATCGGCCTAGCAGAAGTATTGAGGGAACGGGGCTTCCTGACCAAGGATGGCAGGGCTTACGATCCACATGTTTGGATGGATCCGGTACTCTGGGGCACTGCCCTGCAGACCGCGGTCGATGCATTGGCAAGAATCGATCCAAAAAACGCTGAATTTTACCACACCAACAATGCTGCCTATCTGATCGAACTTGGAAAGCTTCATTCCAGCGCAAAGAGATCCATTGCTTCAATCCCCAATGAATCCGGTGTGCTCGTCACAGCGCACGATGCATTTGGGTATTTTGCTCGAGCATACGGACTCGAAGTCTTAGCCGTCCAAGGTATCAGCACAGAAAGCGAAGCAGGCGTAAAAAAAATAGAAGATCTGGTCAAAACCATAGTAAAACGACGTGTTGGTGCAGTGTTCATTGAAAGTACTGTCTCAGCGCGGAACGTCCAAGCGCTGATTGAGGGGGCTGCTGCACGTGGTCACCGGGTCCGTATCGGAGGAAAGCTCTTCTCCGACGCTATGGGGCCTACTGGGACCTATGTCGGGACCTATATCGGCATGTTTAACCATAACGTGACTACCATCGTCCGATCCCTAAGCGGCGTAAGCCCCAAGCCCCAACCTCGCGATCAGCTTGCTGAAACAAAGTTTTCAAAATGAAATCGGCGGGCCCAATTCTAAAAAACTCTGCCAGTATCAAGGGTCAACGGAACCCATTGTCCGTGCACGGTCTCACTGTCGCGTACAACAACAAACCCGCGCTCTGGGACGTAGATATCTCTGTACCAGATAAGAGCCTCATGGCCGTAATCGGTCCAAACGGCGCTGGGAAGTCGACTATGATCAAAGCTATATTAGGCCTTACACCAACAGTTTCGGGGAAAATCCAGCTATTCGGAGAACGACTGAAAAACGCCCGCAATCGTGTCGCTTACGTGCCGCAGCGGACGAGTGTTGACTGGGACTTCCCCGCCTCTGCTGAGGACGTCGTGGCGATGGGTCTTTACCGCCGGATCGGCTGGTGCCGTCCTGTAAAGCGTCGTCACCTCGATACCGCACGCGGCTACTTGGACCAAGTTGATATGGCTGATCTCGCCTATCGACAGATAGGCCAACTGTCGGGCGGCCAGCAGCAGCGAGTATTTCTTGCCCGTGCTCTAGCCCAAGAAGCAGATTTATACCTCATGGATGAGCCTTTTTCAGGTGTTGACTCCGCCACCGAGAGAACCGTCGTCAATATAATCCGCGATATACGCTCGGACGGGGCCACGGTAGTCTGCGTCCACCACGACCTTCAGACCGTCGGCGAATACTTTGATCGCGTACTAATTCTCAATGTCCGTGCCATCGCAGCAGGACCCATCTCAGATGTCCTTACGGAGGAAAATCTACAAATGGCATATGGCGGGCGATTAGCGGCCACGGCGATCCGAGCGATAGACAGTAACGCATAATATTCCATTCAAATAGATCTGCATTAACGTGCACAATCTAACATGACCATAGTCGAAGCTTATACAGTCCTAACATTCCAAGCCGGGTATAATACTTCGGTCGTACTGACAGGTGTGATCGCACTCGGATTCGGTGGTGGGGTAATAGGGGTGTTTCCTTACCTACGTAAACGATCCCTAGTATCAAATGCCATAAGCCATGCCACTCTTCCTGGAATCGCGATGGCGTTTCTCCTGAGCGTCACGCTGGGTGGATCGGGCCGTAACCTAGCACTTCTAACCGCTGGTGCCACCCTGAGCGGAGCCATCGGCATCTTTGCAATCCAATGGATACGTGATCAGACGCGGCTCGCCGAAGATACCGCGATAGGTACGGTGCTAAGTGTCTTCTTCGGTATCGGTGTTGTACTCCTTAGCCATATTCAAACTATGAAAACCGGTGCACAGGCGGGCCTAAACAGTTTCTTACTCGGATCCACCGCTATGCTGACTTCGGGCGAGGCTTTGCTTATTTCAATCTCCTCAGCCGTTGCTATCGGGTGCTCATTGGCTTTTATTAAGGAATTCAGGACGGTAGCTTTTGACAAAGACTTTGCCAAAGCTCAGGGGTGGCAAACGTCTCATTTCGACTTGATAATGCTAGCGCTATTATTGGCGATCATGGCGATCGGGTTAAAAACCGTTGGATTGGTCTTAATCATTGCACTCGTGATAGTCCCACCGGCAACGGCCCGATTCTGGACGAATCGACTGGGTTGTATGATCGCCCTTTCGGGTTTATTCGGCGGCCTATCTGGCTGGATTGGTGGTGCATTCTCAGCACTATATCCAAATATGCCAGCCGGCGCCGTCATCGTACTAACTGCCGCGTCCATATTTACTTTTAGTCTTTTGTGCGCACCCAAAAGAGGTGTCATCACGCGGAGTATCTGCCGACTTCGCCTAAGGTTTTTCGCGTTAGAAAATCGCGGTCTTATCTCGATTGCAGGGGGATACACACCCCTAGATCCAATTACTCGGTACTTATTTCGCTGGCGCGGGTACATGGATCCAAATGGTAAACTGACGGCTTCGGGTGTTGAGGCAGCCGCTGAGGCAAACCGGCAACGACGCTTGTGGTTTGTTTACCGCAGGCATCATCCAGACGCAGATATTTCTCTCGGTCTGCATAATGGACGTCCGATTGAAGAGATGCTGTCGCCCGAAATCTTGGCAAGGCTCGAAAGGGAAAGAGAATGACCGCAATTGATTTCTTATCAATCGATCTGCCCGCGATCTTTGTCGCCGTACTTGCGGCAACCAGTTGCAGCCTACTGGGTAATTTTCTAGTTCTAAGGCGACAGGCTCTGATCGGCGACGCTATTTCTCATGCTGTCTTGCCCGGTATCGTAATCGGTTTTCTACTCGCCGGTACCTTATCCACTTTACCTCTTATGCTTGGCGCCATCGGCGCCGCTATATTAGCTGCTGGACTGATAGAGGCTCTCCGCCAAATTGGGAGGATAGAGGCCGGAGCCGCTATGGGGGTTGTCTTCACCACAATGTTCGCCGCTGGAATAGTCCTGCTGGAACAAGCGGGTGCCTCTAATGTCCATATAGACGCTGAACACGCGCTATACGGAAGCCTCGAATCCATCATATGGATGGATCTGACTGTATGGATGGACCTATTTACACTGGATGCCTACGCTGGAATGCCGCGACACCTAGTTACTCTTATCGGCGTGACTTTCAGTATCGTGGCTTTGGTTTTTCTTTTTTTCAAGGAGTTGAAGGTTGCGACATTCGATCCCGATTTAGCGGTCAGTATTGGTCTACCAATGCAAAAAATTTCTACCGGTTTTATTGTTTTAGTTGCGGTTGCCGCCGTAGCTTCGTTCGAAGCCGTCGGCTCCATTCTTGTGATCGCCATGTTTATATGTCCCGCAGCAACGGCTCGCATGCTCACCGATAAACTCAGCCGGCAACTCTGGATCAGTGCCGGCGTTGCAACTCTAGCAGGAGTAGGTGGATATCTATTTGCGGCTTTTGGACCACAATTATGGGGTAGCAGTAATTCGCTAAACGCGGCAGGGGCGATTGCCGTTGTCGCCGGGCTCCTCCAGGTCATGGCAATGGTAGCCGGGCCGAGATATGGAGCGCTCACGCGCACTATCAAAAAACGTAAGCAACGGCCAGCTTCTATCTATTAATTTCTTGGCTTTCGAAATTTCTCGTCGTTGCCCCTTCGACTATAGGGCGGAATGAAGAACTACAATCGTCAAATTTAGAACAGCTATACAAAGCGGCCCGCCTCGTTAGTATTGGTAAAAATGAAGCGCCATTTCAACATATCGCAGCTTTTCGTCATTGCCGCCCTCGCGGTTATGTTACTTACGACTGGCGCTGTATGCCAGTTTCCTGAGAACTGGGAGACCCGTCTAAGAGCGCTCTTACCCGCGTGGATCGGGATCACAGCAGTCTTCTGGATACTATGGCGTAAGACTGGACGAATGAAATGATTAGGCTAAATAAAGGGGTCAAATCCTTCAGCGTCCCAAATTTGTTAGATAGTTTGTCACACAAAATAATGATTGATCTCGCACACCCCTAAAATAGAAGTGTCTAATATATTTATATTAATAGGATATTTACTTAAAAGATGGTGGTGACCCCGACAGGATTCGAACCTGTGACCTACAGATTAGGAATCTGCCGCTCTATCCAGCTGAGCTACGGGGCCTTCGGGATCATGTAACTCAATGTCGACCAAAAAAGGAAGAGTAATCCACCGGCAGAAATATAAAAAAGTTTCAAAAGTCACCGTGCCCCATGCACAAATCCCCTGCGTTTACACCGGCAACTTCAAAATAGGCATAGCCAAAGATTCTGGCCCGGTTGGAAAAAATTGAGGCGCGGACCCTAGGGCGATTGCTCCCCATAAAATTATACACCGTTCCGGTCGAATACGATTAAGCTACCTCTCAATTACCAGACCAGCCGGCCGCTTCAACATCCTTCCACAAGTGCCGCGCGATTCGAATGCAAATTCAGTAGTTATCTCGAAGTGGGATTGAATAGAAGACGCTAAGAACCTCAGTGCCTGGATTGAAATCGCCTATATTGGCATTGGACAGATGGTAGAATGCCAACCCAAAGCGTGTGCGGTTGTCGAACCTGTAGGCCAGTTCGATAGATGATCGAAATTCTATTTCATACCCAAGATCGCGACCATCGCCCTCCTCATAATATCCTGCGGCAAAACTCGGTGTTAGGACCCAGCGGCGCCCAAAAAATACATCGACAAGTACCCCGCCATATCCGTAAAACGCCGAATCCGTTGTAGCCATCAGACCCGCTAAGGGTTTGAATACCCAGATTTTTTTCTCTGAGCGATATTCTGCCCGGAGTTCGACCGCATCGTGCTTATTCTGATATACATCGTAGTCACCTACTCCGAGTGTCAAAAAGCCTGGTTCATCTGCTACTACCGGTCCAGCCCCTATTGAAGCTAAACCAAGAACAAATAAAATCAAGAATGCGAGCAATTTTCTCACGTCGCTCTACCCCACCTTAGATATCATTTTTTCAATATCACATTTTCCGTACACAGGCTGCCATTTTAGTCAATTCAACCTCTTTTTTTCCACCGCAAACGCCCCCGCAATACTATAAATTAGGCTCCGAAACGCCGTTTGTATTGTTCCGTCGCCCTAACCAATGCCTCGCGTACACCCGGATCCATCGCAGAATGTCCAGCGTCTGGAACTATAACCATCTCAGAGCCGACCCAAGCGCGGTGTAGTTCATCTGCCGTTACGATTGGGCAGATCATATCGTACCTTCCTTGAATAATTAGGCACGGTAGATCTTGGACCCTAGACATATTTTCAAGTAAAGCATTATCAGACAAGAAGTTATCATTAGAAAAATAGTGTGTTTCGATCCGCGCTAGGGCAAAAGCTATAGAGTCATCTCCGAATGCCGCAACTGTTTCAGGACTCGGTTGTAGGGTCGAGCATGCACCTTCATAACGGCTCCATGCCCTTGCCGCAGGCAGATGAACCGCAGGATCGGGGTTGAGCAAGCGTCGGTAGAAATTTTCTAGGATATTTCCGCGTTCGTTCTCGGGAAGAGCCGACGCGAAATCTCGCCAAGGCTCAGGAAATATGCGCCGAAGGCCGTAGAGAAACCAATTAACTTCGGATTGACGCCCCAGAAAAATTCCCCGGACAATTAGCCCGAGGCAATTTTCCGGATACGCCTGCGCATAGGCGATCGCCAGCGTGCTGCCCCAAGAACCGCCAAACAGTATAAACTTTGAAACATTCAGGTGGTCTCGAAGGTGCTCGATATCTTCGATCAAGTGGGCGGTTGTATTGTTGGAAAGATTACCACGCGGGACGGAACGGCCAGCACCCCGCTGATCAAATATGACAATCCGGTAATTCGCCGGATCGAAGAAACGGCGATGGACCGTTGTCGCACCCGCTCCCGGGCCTCCATGGAGAAATAGTATCGGAATACCGGCCGGATCACCCGACTGCTCCCAGTACATGCTGTGGGTTCCGTCCAGCGGCAGCATGCCGTTTTCATATGGCTCGATCGGCGGGTAAAGTTGATCGCGCAGGCGCCGCTCGGTCACTTGGCTCGCTCCATGGGGATAATCAGCGTTCGGGTTATAGGCTTTCCGTAGCTTCTTGAGGATGGTCTCTATAGACTACTCAGCTAGGATACCCTCAATTTTCTCGGTTGCCGCCTCCACATCCAACTTTTCGACCAATGCATATTCATTTACGAGCCGTTCCAAAGCCGCTTCGTACATCTGGCGCTCGCTATAAGATTGTTCGGGTTGGCCTGCGGCTCGGTATAAATCTCGCACCACTTCCGCGATTGCGACAGGATCGCCACTGTTTATCTTCGCTTCGTATTCCTGTGCACGCCGGCTCCACATAGTGCGCTTAGAACGAGCACGGCCCCTCAGTGTAGCGGTTACCGCTTGGATCTTATCTTTTGAGCTTATTTTACGAAGTCCGGAGTCCGCTACTTTCTCTACTGGGACCCGCAAGGTCATTTTTTCGGATTCGAACAGGATGACGAAGAGCTGCAATTTGAAACCCGCCACTTCTCGCTTTTCAACGCCCGTCACTTTACCAACGCCGTGCGTTGGATAGACAACATAGTCACCTCTCGCAAAGGGTAGTTTTTTTGACGGCGCCCTCGCAGCCGACTTTCTGGGCGCCGGCTTATCTGCAGTCGCCCTCTTTGTTGCAGGCTGTTTTTTCTCAGACGTTTTTTCTAAAGTTTTGGAGGCTAATTTTTTAGTCGCAGCCTTGGGCTTTGTTTTCTTGGCCGGGCCGGCCGCAGTCTTTGGTTTGGATTTTGTTGTCTTGGCCTTTGCCATCACTCGCTCTCGGTTGGGTCTTTTTTTTAAGGCACGCGGAGCCCTAGCCTTCCTCACTTATCCCGAAATATCCATAATATTCGGTAAACATCGCAAACCGGACAAAAGGGGGACTAGATTCAGCTACTAGCCGCTCCGCCGGCCAGTCTATATTACAAGATTATCACAAATTTAGTTGGAATAACAGTTCGCTAGGCTAAATTTAACAGAAATAGGCCGTTCGTCAGAACGGCTATTTTCGCATTGAGAGTTAATTGCATGGTTTGCCTGTCGAAAAAGGTCAACCACCCTCACCAGGCACCTCGCTGAAGTGCTCTTCGTATTTATTTTCTTTGTCGCGCCATTCGTCGGCGTCAGCTGGTTGCTCACCCTTCCGAGTAATATTGGGCCAAAGATCGGAGAATTTCCGGTTTACGTCCATATACTTTTCTGAAACATCATCTGTGTCAGGATGAATGGCTTCAGCCGGACACTCGGGCTCGCATACGCCACAATCGATGCATTCATCAGGATGAATGACAAGCATATTCTCCCCCTCATAAAAACAGTCTACTGGGCACACCTCGACGCAATCCATATACTTACACTTAATGCACGCATCATTGACGACGTACGCCATAACTATCTCCGTATTAATCTTTCAGGCATCACCATCCGTATCGTTTATCCAAATGGCGGATGTAGCCTCTCCGATTGACATCAAAGTCAACACCGGCAACCTAGTATTTTTTGTTACTCCGACCAACTACTTTTATAGGTTATAGTAACCGGCTCATTCTCAGATTTGGAGTCTCTCCCGTACGCGAGACCTGGCAAGGCCACTATCGCGATCATCGACGTAGATCAACCCCGCGATTCGGCGCATCAGCATTGCCTCATGTGCCTCTACTTGCTCATCAGCGTAGACAACTTCCCATAGCATTTCCATGAGGTGGACACGCTCTTCATATGAAAAACCATCTTTGATAGTACTAGTATAACGAAGAAGTTGAACCGACTCTTCGGTCTCGCGCTCCGCTGCGACCACCAGCGCGTGTGCCTCATCATGGCCAAGGCCGAACTGGGTTTCGCAGAGCCATTCTATCCGACTGCGTTCAAGGAAGTCGAAGTTTGCATCCACCGTTGCCGCATGTACCAACAGCGTGGCCGCGGCAATATGAAATTCATCAGGCGTGTGGACACCATCGGCAGCTTCGGCGATGGCACCTTTGTCTTCGAAGAAAGCTTTGAACTTATCTAGCATAATCCGTGGGTATCATACGTGGTATTCCACCACAAACATATCCAAGTTGTTTGTAGAGAGATATATTTGTACTATGGATATTCCGTCAGAAAAAGCGCGACATTTCCCTGCTACAACGAGGAACCGTGATGCGATCGCCGACGTCCTCTCTCAGATTCTGCCAGACACTGGAACCGTCCTTGAAATTGGAAGTGGATCAGGTGAACACGCCTTCTACTTTTCTGAAAAATTTCCAGATCTAGTTTGGCTACCTAGCGATCCGGACCCACTTAATCTACAAAGTATCAAAGCTTGGCGTGCTGCAGCGGATCGCATAAATCTAAGATATCCACTCTCTATAAATGCTTCCGATATAATTCTTCCCATTGAATCCGCGGACGCAATAATCTGCATCAACGTTATCCATATTTCGCCATGGGATACCACTGAAGGTCTCATGCGCAATGCAAGCAACCTGCTTCCATCTGGCGGACCATTATATATGTATGGTCCATTTCGGATCGACGGCAAGCACACCGCCCACTCCAACGAAGTCTTCGATAGGTCGCTAAAAGACCAGAATGAGACCTGGGGGGTACGCGATTTGGAAGCAGTCATAGCCGAGGGACAGAAAAACGGGTTGGCCTTCGTCGAACAAGTAGAGATGCCTGCCAATAATCAATCTTTAGTATTCCAGAGATCCGGTTCACTTTAAGGAGCGCGGCACCATCTCCGAATAAAGGGTTCTTGCCTCGGTTGCTGGGCCGCGACGATTACCCAAAGCTTCGATACGCACCACTTTCACATCTCGACCCTTCGAAAGAGTAAGTACATCGCCGACCCGAACAGTGTAATGCGATTTGCGAATAATCGCGCCATCGACCCGGACCTTGCCTGCAGCGCAGATTGAACTTGCTAGACTGCGGCTTTTGAGAAACCTCGCCTGCCACAACCATCTATCGAGGCGCATTCCATCGTCGCTCAAGAGAGTTTCAGTTCACGCAGTTTTGCAAACGGGGATTCGTCTTCGACCTTCCCCTTCTTACTACTTTTTTTTCTCCGATTACCGGACCTACGAGTTAAAAAACCCGCTTCATCTTTATGAAGATTTCTGGATTTGGTCTTGGGGCGCCCCCCCCATCTCCAAGTAAGGGTATCGCCATTTTCCTCCGCCACGTAACCGAGCGCCTCGAAAATCGGTCGGGCATCAGCCATCGACAGACCCAGTAGGTTTAGCTGAGCAGCACCAATATCCATCTTACCGGTTCGGGATTGGCGCTGGAGATCGACTGCAATCCGATCTAATACATCGACTCGGATAGCCCGCTTACCAAGGCAGGAAAATCCACAAGCCGCCAAAAATGATTCATCGGAATCTTCACCCACTGGTACCGTAACCAAACCTGCGCCCGGCACTTCCTGTACAGAAATCCCGTTGGAAAGCGCCCATAGAAGCGCTCGCCATTTCACCGCCTTTGGTTTTACCAGTGCCGGAAGAAAAAGTGTTTCGGGTCCTATACGCACGCCGCAACTACGAAGCGCGGTTCGGTCTTCCTTTGACATCTGGCTCAACTCTTGGAGCACCTGCGCCCGCCTTATCGAACCAAGACCCTCGACAATACGATAGGCTAGTCCTCGGGCAACCCCCTCGAGGGTCGCGCTCCGAAGGGGTATCAACCGACCTAACGCATCCGCGAGTTGGGTATCGACCCAAATCGCCAAGCGTCGACGCAAGCGTTCTCTCTGTTCGACAGAAAGGTAATCTCTAGCCAACACCACAATCCCGGGCGACACGATATCGGCACCTTTTTCAAGCCGCGCGACCATAGCGCCCGACCATCTAATCGCCCCGGTTTCCTCGATAGAGAATGCACTATCAGGGGCACCACAAAAGGTGTCGATACGTGATTCGATCTCACCTCGCAAAGCCTTGTTTGCAGCAGACAGAAGTGTCTGCCGACTCGAAGCTGTGGAATTGGGATCAGGCACAAATCGAAATCCTTCCAGATATCCGATAAATTCTCCTCCGACAGAAACGTCGCCTTCGGGACTCACCATTGAAGTATAGTCATCAGCGTCTTTCATGCGGGTAAGCGCAGCCGCGCGTCTATCGACAAACCGCTGTGTGAGACTTTTATGCAGCGCATCTGATATCTTATCTTCCAGTTCTCGCGTGCGGGCCTGCCAGCTTGCAGAATCTTTTAACCAGTCAGCGCGATGGGAGATGTACGTCCAAGTGCGGACATGCGCAATCCGCGCCATCAGCGTATCTATATCGCCATCGACCCGATCAAGTTTCGTAACTTGAGATGCCACCCAATCAGTATCAAGAAAACTGGAATTCGTTAGTTCACGAAACAGCCGACCCAACAGGCTGGCATGGACATCAGCCATAGTCTTTCGAAAATCTGGTATTTGGCAGATATCCCACAACAGCCGCACGGTGTCCGGCGTAGTAGCACGTTCCCGAATGGTAACGTCATTTAGAAGGCTAGCCAATGCAATCTTATCCTCTGTATCTCGGGCACGATGGAGTTCGGGGCGATTCGCCGGTTCTTCCAGCGATTTTAATAACCCCCTTCCAGTTCGGAAATCGAGGTCCGCATTACGCCAGTAGACGCCAGTAAGAGGCTGGAGGCTATGTTGCTCGATAGCGTTTACAACATCTTCATCGAAACCTCCGATCTCAGCGATCGGGCCGAATGTGCCGTCCGAAATATGACGCCCAGCTCGCCCGGCAATCTGAGCGATCTCAGATGTGGTAAGATTACGGTAATTTCGGCCGTCAAATTTGCGGGTGCCGGCAAAGGCAACGTGTTCAATTTTCATATTGAGTCCCATGCCAATCGCGTCAGTCGCGACCAGATAGTCAACGTCGCCGCTCTGATACATTTCCACCTGGGCGTTCCGGGTACGCGGGCTAAGCGCCCCCAGCACTACCGCTGCCCCGCCACGCTTGCGGCGTATTAATTCGGCAATGGAATAAACTTCGTTGATCGAAAACGCGACTATCGCGCTGTGTCGGGGCAAACGGGTAATTTTGCGCGGTCCAACATGGGTCAACCTTGAGAGTCTCGGACGGCTGACGTAATTAGCCTCAGGTACTAGCTTCTCTACTACGGGACGAATAGTGTTCGCGCCGAGAAACAATGTTTCTCTCGTTCCGCGGGCCCTAAGTAGCCGATCAGTGAACACATGGCCACGCTCTGGATCGGCACACATCTGAATTTCGTCGATGGCGAGAAACTCAACTTCCCGGTCGAGTGGCATGGATTCGACGGTACAAACAAAATAGTCGGCTCGTGGCGGGATGATCTTTTCCTCACCAGTGATTAATGCCACTCGGGCCAAACCTTTCTGTTCAACCACTCGGTCATAGTTTTCCCGCGCCAGAAGGCGCAACGGAAAACCGATCATCCCATTTGCATGACCGAGCATACGCCCGATCGCATAATGGGTTTTTCCGGTATTGGTGGGGCCAAGAACGGCCGTCACAACGGGTCTCTCTTCCACGCCATACATCCTTCTCAGGATGGCGGCATGAATCGTGTCTGACAAGGGGTTGAAATAGTAAGCCGGGCGCAACATATTGCGGCGGAAATGTATGAATCGAACGGGAGTACTGAACCCATGGCCGAAGAGAAGCGAAGGTTTGAGACAGAGGTCTCGCGCCTTCTCCATATCGTCGCCAACTCGCTTTACAGCCAGAAGGAAATCTTTCTGCGCGAACTGATCTCCAACGCGTCTGATGCTTGTGACCGTCTGCGCTACGAAGCTTTGACGCAGCCGGCGCTGATCGCCGATGATCCGGAATTCGCTGTTCGAATTTCCGTCGACAAAAAAAATAAAATGCTCGAGATCCACGACAACGGAATCGGCATGAACCGCGATGCACTAATATCCGATCTCGGTACAATCGCCCGATCGGGCACCTCGGCGTATCTTGAAGAACACGGCGACGATGAAAATGCTGATCTCAGTACAATTGGTCAATTCGGCGTGGGGTTCTATTCAGTGTTCATGGTAGCCAAGGAGGTAGAAGTTATCAGCCGGCGTGCCGGCGAAGACCAGGCTTGGCGTTGGGTGTCGGACGGGACCGGCGATTATACCATTTCAGAGGGAGACCGGGACGGTCGCGGCACTACAATCCGACTCAAGCTGCGCAAGGGAGAGGATGAATTCCTCGACGAAACTCGCCTTCGCCACATTGCCAAGAATTACTCTGATCATATTGCGCTACCGATATTGATCCGAGGCGATGAGGGCGACGAGACAGTAAACGAAGCCTCCGCCCTCTGGACTCGTCAAAAAAAGGATGTTTCCGACGAACAATATACCGAGTTCTACCGACACGTGGGCGGCTTTGGCGACCCTTGGATGACATTACACTGGCATGTCGAGGGAAAGTTAGAGTACCGCAACTTACTTTTCGTGCCCTCAGCCAAGCCGTTTGATCTTTTCGATCCGAGTCGGAAACATGGCCTCCGGCTGTATGTAAAGCGCGTATTTATTACCAACGAGGCAGAAAATTTGGTTCCCGCTTGGTTGCGCTTCCTCCGAGGCGTAGTAGATTCTGAGGATCTACCACTTAATGTCAGCCGCGAAATCCTGCAGGACAATCCGATGATTGCCCGAATCCGGGCAGCTATCGTCAAGCGGGTCCTGACAGAACTTGCAAAAAAAGCCGATAAGAAGCCGGACGAATATAAAGTTTTTTGGGAAAATTTCGGGCCGGTTATAAAAGAGGGCTTGTACGAAGATTACGAAAACCGCGAAGCAATACAAAAGATTGCGCGCTTCCATTCGACCGCAGGGGACGACGATCTAGTCAGCCTAAAAGATTACGTCGACCGTATGAAAGATGGTCAGGACGAAATTTACTATATTTCCGGCGAAAACCTTGATGCAGTACGCCGGAGCCCACAATTGGAAGGATTTTCTGCCAAGGGGATCGAGGTTTTACTGTTAACCGACGCGGTTGATGATTTTTGGATCCCGTCAGTCGCTGAATTTGATGGCAAGCCATTCAAATCCGCCACCCGCGCCGGGGCAGATCTCGACAAGGTTTCATCGGAAGACAAAGATGACGCTAAAGCCGAGAAGGAAAAATCTTTTGACCAAGGCAAGGTAGATGCGCTCATCGCCATGTTCAGGCTTACCTTGTCTGAAGAAGTCAAGGATGTCCGAGTATCAGAACGCCTAACTGATAGCGCTGTATGTCTAGTTTCCGACGAGGGCGATATGGATCTTAGGATTGAAAGGATGCTTAAACAGCATAACCAACTAAACCAATCGTCCAAGCGCATATTGGAGGTCAACCCACATCATCCACTAATGACGTCATTGTCCGAATCCATAGGCAAAGGCGGAGCCGGCGAGAAAATCGAAGATGCTGCGTGGCTACTGCTCGATCAGGCGCGCGTCATGGAGGGGGAACAGGTGCCGGACCCGGCGGCATTCTCACGACGCCTCAACAGCGTAATGACTAGCAGCCTGAATGGGTGACGAATTCGCCGCAATAACCTCGCCCACTAAATAGAGAGATCCACATACCAGTACCCGGCCAGTAGGGCCATTGGCCGCCTCGCCGAGCGCAGCAGAAAGCGAGGTCGCGACTTTGCTCTCGAGCCCCAGTATCGACGCGATCTCGGCGATGGCCTTTGGAGCATAACCCGGACTCCCCCCGGGTAGATCGATTGCGGCCAAGCTGTCCGCAACAGTCGCAAGTGGCTCCAAAAATCCTCGCGCGTCCTTATTCTCTTGCATTGCACAAACAAGAACAACAGGGTCTTCGGGCCATGCTGCGATCGTTTCCATCAACGCCGCACCTGCGGATGGGTTATGCCCACCGTCGAGCCAAAGCTCCCAACCCTCGGGAAGCAAATCCGCTAGCCGGCCAGATGAAAGATGCTGCAAACGACCAGGCCACTTTGCGGTCGATATTCCCTCGCAGATATCCTCCACGCTCCAGAGATGCCGCTCCCAGCTGCGGAGTGCAGCAATTGCGGTGGCGGCATTAACTCTCTGATGTACTCCAGCAAGAGAGGGTTCTGGTAGATAAATTTCGCGATCTCCATCACAATACACCATAGCGCCAGGCTCGGATCGACTAGTCCAATCGAACCCGGAAATGTATAAAGAAGAATTGAGATCCTGCGCCCGGGCTTCAATAACGCTTAGGGCATCTGGCACTTGCGGTGCGACAACGCAGGGTACACCGGATTTTAGTATCCCCGCTTTTTCAAACGCGATCTCTGCAATAGTAGCCCCAAGAAAAGACATATGATCCATGGATACTGGAGTGATAACCGTCATCGCCGGATTTTCTATTACATTCGTAGAATCAAAGCGACCGCCTAACCCAGTTTCAAGCAGCAGAAGATCGGCTGGCGTGCGTGAGAATGTCAGGAGTGCCGCCACAGTCGTAATTTCGAAAAAAGTTATCGGTTCGCCAGCATTCGCAATCTCACATTCCTCCAAGACTGATAGCAATGCCGCTTCATTAACAGGGACACCATTTAGAACGATACGTTCGTTGAACCGCACTAGATGCGGCGAGGTATAGACATGGACCTGCAAACCAGCCGCAATAGCGATCTCGCGCATAAAGGCGATGGTTGACCCCTTACCGTTTGTACCAGCAACATGGATTACCGGTGGCAAAAACTTTTCCGGGTTACCAAGAGCCTCTAGCAAACGTTGGGTGCGCCCGAGTCCGAGATCGATAAACTTGGGGTGGAGCGTCGTCAGCCGCCCGAGAACGATATCAATCGGTTGTCGAAAACAACCGGTCATTCCCGTCACCCGCAGAGGATTCTCCATCCCGATTTATCAGCATGTCATCTGCGCTCGGCACCTTCCGACGCAGTAAATCTAAGATACGTCCAAGCGTTGTGGCAAGTTCGTGGCGTGGCACCACCATGTCGATCATGCCATGATCCAACAAATATTCTGAACGCTGAAAGCCTTCGGGAAGTTTCTCTCGAATCGTCTCTTTGATCACTCTAGCGCCAGCAAACCCTATGATTGTGCCAGGTTCCGCCAGTGCAATGTCACCCAGCATAGCAAATGACGCGGACACTCCACCGGTTGTTGGATCGGCAAGCACTACTATGTACGGTAAGGACGCCTCCTTGACCTGTTGCACCGCTATGGTGGTACGCGGCATTTGCATTAGCGACAAAATACCCTCCTGCATGCGCGCACCGCCCGATGATGGCACAACGACGAACGCCGCCTTTTTTGAAACAGCGAGCTGCGCGCCAGCAACAATGCCATTGCCTACGGCGATCCCCATTGATCCACCCATGAAGGAGAAGTCAAATACTGAAACGACAGTCGTATGCCCGGCAATTTCACCATAGGCAACAATTATAGCATCGGTGCGTCCAGTAGCCGTTCGGGTGTCCCTAAGACGCTCGGAGTATCGCTTGCGATCGCGAAATTTTAAGGGGTCGGTAACGTTCCCCGGTAACTCGATCTCTGTGAAGCTACCCCCATCAAACAGTAGTTCTAACCGCTTGCGTGCGCCAAGCCGCATGTGATTACCGCAATTTGGACAAACTTTCAGATTATCCTCTAGGTCGCGGTGAAATAACATTTGTTCACAGGATGTACACTGTACCCACAGATTTTCTGGAACATCAGATTTTACGCCAACTAGTGAACGGATTTTTGGTCGGACGTAGTTATTTATCCAGTTCATTCGGTGACTCCCAACCGAGCTGAGCGCACTGCAGCGGCGAGACCAGAAACAAAGCTCAGGGTATCGGAGACAGTTCGGGGGCTGGGCTCCCCATCATCACCCAATGAATTCGCGATAGTTTCAACGATTGCAGTACCTACGACAGCCGCATCCGCGATCATAGCGACTTCAGCTGCCTGTTCGGGCGTCCGGATACCAAATCCGACAGCAACCGGCAATTCTGTCTGGGCCTTTATCCGACCAACGTTAGAGGCAATATCACTCGCAGTTGCGGAAGTAGTTCCGGTAATACCGCGAACGGAAACATAGTAGACAAATCCAGAAGCGTTCTCCACAAGCGTCGTTATTCGTGGACCAGTCGAGGTGGGCGCTATTAGCCGAACTATGTCAATGCCGGCAGTCACAGCAAGCGGCCGGAATTCATCCTCTTCCTCGGGTGGCAGATCGACTATTATCAGTCCGTCAACACCGGCAGAGGCCGCATCGGTTGCAAACTGATTGCGCCCGTAGGCGTGGATCGGATTATAATATCCCATCAACACGATCGGGGTATCATTATCGGACTTTCGAAACTTAGCGACCATCAAAAGGGTCTTCTTAATGTCATAGCCACTCTGTAGGGCCCGTCTGGAGGCAAGCTCAATCGACGGTCCATCCGCCATGGGGTCAGTAAATGGCATGCCGAGTTCAATTATATCTGCACCGACAGCGGGAAGTCCCTCAAGAATCTTAGATGAAATGTCTCCGTCCGGGTCACCTGCAGTGATGAACGTTACTAATCCACCACGATTCTGAGCACGCAGGGTAGCGAAACATGATTCAAGGCGGCTCATAGCGTAACATCCAGTGCTGCAGCAACAGAAAATACATCCTTATCGCCACGTCCACACATATTCATTACAATTACATAATCTGAAGGTAAAGCCGGCGCGATTTTGATTACGTGCGCTAACGCGTGGGCCGGCTCCAGTGCAGGGATAATACCTTCAAGGCGACTACACAGCTGGAATGCCTCCAGCGCTTCAGCATCAGTGACAGAGACGTATTCGACTCGGCCTGTATCCTTGAGCCAAGCGTGCTCGGGGCCGATACCGGGGTAATCGAGCCCCGCTGAAATTGAATGAGCTTCAATGATCTGGCCGTCGTTATCCTGTAATAGATAGGTCCTATTACCGTGCAGTACGCCCGGCCTGCCTGCTGCAAGAGAGGCCGCATGCCGGCCTGTTTCAATGCCATCCCCCGCCGCCTCGACACCGATGATTTGAATATCTTCCTCATCTAGGAAAGGGTGAAAAAGACCCATGGCGTTTGAGCCACCCCCTATACAGGCAACCAACGAATCTGGGAGCCCTTCCTCGGCCTTCATTATCTGTTCTTTCGTCTCGTTACCAATAACGGATTGGAAATCGCGTACCATTGCTGGATAAGGGTGCGGGCCAGCGACTGTACCAATTACGTAGAAGGTATCATCGACGTGTGCGACCCAGTCCCGCAGCGCACCGTTCATCGCATCCTTTAGGGTAGAAGATCCAGTCTCAACTGGCACGACATCAGCGCCCAAAAGTTTCATGCGAAATACGTTCGGCGCCTGGCGTTCGATATCGATCGCTCCCATGTATACAACACAGGGGATCCCGAATAAGGCGCAGACGGTCGCTGTCGCGACCCCGTGCTGGCCTGCACCAGTCTCGGCGATCACACGGGTCTTGCCCATTCGCCGCGCAAGAAGTACTTGGCCAAGTGTATTATTGATCTTATGTGCACCGGTGTGGTTCAGCTCATCCCTTTTAAAATAGACCTTTGCACCGCCGCAATACTCTGTAATCCGAGAAGCAAAATATAACGGGCTTGGGCGGCCTACATAATGTTCAAGCAGCTCATCAAACTCCGCTTGGAAGGACGGATCTAACTTTGTCTCCTCATAGGCTTTCTCAACTTCAAGCAGGAGTGGCATTAGGGTTTCAGCGACATACCGCCCGCCAAAAATGCCAAAATGGCCATCTTCATCGGGACCGGCGCGATATGTGTTAGGAGTTTCTATCATCGTCTTCTCGGAATATTTAACTTAATGAAATGCGAACGAACAGCTTTTATCACGCGCTCTTAACTGCTGTCAGAAATGCGCGGATAAGGCCCGAGTCCTTTACACCAGGGGCACTCTCAACACCCGACGAAACATCGACTGCGGGGGCGCCGCCTATTCGAATCGCTTCGGCTACATTATCGGGATCAAGCCCGCCTGATAACATCCAAGGCACTGGCCAGTCTTTCCCCGAGAGAATAGCCCAGTCGAATGAAACGGCGTTACCGCCGGGCAAGGCATCTTTCATTGCAATGGGCGCCTTCGCGTCGAATAGTAGCATATCTACCACATTGGAATAGTCCATCGCCATCGCAAGATCTACGGCCTCGGAAATCTTGATCGCTTTTATTACAGATCGCCCTGTTCGTTTTTTTATCTCTGCGGCTCTTTCCGGTGTTTCGTCACCATGCAACTGAAACATTGAGATGCCTGGATTCATGCTAATAGCATCCAGAAAGGTATCGTCAGGATCGACTACCAATGCGACCGACTTAACAGAATTTGGTACCATCTGCAAAAGCGATGCAGCCTGTTCGAGCTCTACGTTTCGCGGTGAACGTGGAAAAAATACGAAACCTAAGTAGGCAGCGCCCTCAATCACCGCAGTGTCGATGGCCTCCCGCGTGCTAACGCCGCAGATTTTAGACGCGACCATCACCTTGCAGCCAAAATCTCGTCAGCAATGCGTCGAGCCGCGCCGGCCGGATCCTCGGCACGCGTGATTGGTCGTCCAATTACGAGATGATCCGCGCCTGCGGCAACAGCCTCGGCCGGGGTCATCACGCGCTTCTGATCATCGGAACTGACCCAAGCCGGGCGGACCCCGGGGACAACCAAACTGAATTCATCACCTATTTCCACTCGCAGCATGGCCGCTTCCTTCGGAGAACAAACTACACCGTCAATACCTGACACTTTAGCCAGCCGGGCTAATTGAAGAACTTGTTGCGACACGGGAGCTTTTTGTCCTATTACGGCCAAATCATCGTCATCTAGGCTAGTCAGCACCGTAACGGCAACAATTTTCGGTCGTTTCGGACCTAGTTCGGCAGCCGCGCTAGCAGCAGCTTCAAGCATCTTGAGGCCGCCAGACGCATGTACTGTCAGAACGCTGCAGCCGAGCCGTTCAGTGGCCCTGACCGCGCCGAACACAGTGTTCGGGATATCGTGATATTTCAGGTCCAGAAAAATTTTGTGGCCGAGTGCGCCTACCTGCCGCACACCGTCCGGGCCATGGGCGGTAAAAAATTCCTTACCTAGCTTGATAGCCCCCACCTCGCCGGAAAGTATTTCGGCCAGCAGTAAGGCTTCATCTAGATTGGGCGTATCGAGTGCGCAGAAAATTCGTTCTACGGGGGAAATGTCAGTCATCCCCCGTTAATAAATCATTATCGATCGGGGCGAAAGGACGGTCGCCATAGTAAAGGCTGACCGGTGAATACGTAGACGGTAAACAACTAATCTTCGATTAACACCGCACGAGAGCTTTGGGTCCGTGTCCCGGACGCTTGCATCGTACCATCGGATAACTTTTGCGACGTGGATACGGCCTTCGGCGGATTATCTCTCTCATCCAACTTTCTTTCAAGTGTGCGGTTATGGCGCTCAGCTTTCCGTGCCCTACGACACCAGTTTACGGTCGAAATCCATCCAATTCCCAGACCAGCCATCACCCCCAACGCAAGAGTTATTAGAAGCCAAAGTGACGCCGAAAGTTCGATTTCTCCCGCAATTGGCCATAATTCTAGCTTCAATGTCTGCCGATTCTCCACTGCGAACACACTCAAAAGAACAGAGCAGGGAACAAACACTATAATACCCATAATTAGGCGCATTTTAACCCCGCCGTCCAGCGCCGACTGGACTATCGCCAGCTAATTTTTTATCAAGACTAACGCGCAAACTTGCCCATGGCTCAAGTTATTTACGGCCGTTTAAACGGTCGCGAAGATCCTTGCCGGACTTAAAAAACGGCACAAACTTCTTAGCAACGCTAACAGACTCTCCAGTACGCGGATTCCTGCCAGTACGCGCCTCGCGCGTTTTTACCGAAAATGCGCCAAATCCGCGCAGTTCAACTCTGTCCCCTCGTGCAAGCGCGGTCGATATTTCATCGAAGATCGTAAAAACGATTCGTTCAACATCCCTCTGGTATAGATGTGGATTTTCTTCTGCCAATTTCAAAATCAGCTCGGATTTCGTCATACTTTGGCGTCCCCCCCTGAAAACCGAAGGAATTTCTCCCCGGATTTAGCAGCGTTCTATTTACCGGTGACATAGAATTTTACCCAGTCAGTAAGCGACGTCTTTGTGTCGGGACGAGACCTATTCTTAATATCACATCGCTTGAGGTTGCCAGAGCGAAATTAACCCGTCAAGGGTAAGGCGTTCATACAAAATCGTTTTTCGGGCTAAACTAATTAGCTGGAGAAACAAGCTGCCGGCATCAGGTTGTATCGGCACGGTTCGAATTTTAAGGTCCGGCGACAGGTTTTTTCTCTCCACTAACCATGCCCGGGCGTCCTCTTCTCCCCCAATCTGATCTACCAGCCCGGCTCTCAGGGCCTGTTGGCCCGTAAATACCCGACCATCCGAGAATTTCTCAGCATCCGCCTTTTGCATGTTGCGACGTCGAATAACCATATCCCGGAACATCCCATACATATCCGCGACTAGCGCCTGCGTCGTAGCCTCTACCTCCCCCGTCACAGGTTCAAACGGCGACGGCATTGCTTTAAGAGACCCGCTTTTGAACGATCGTGCTGAGACCCCCATCATTCCCAGAAGCTTAGTGATTTCAGTAGTTTGTAAAATGACGCCAATTGAGCCGGTAAGCGTTCCTTTACGGGCGAAAAGTCGGTCTGTCGCAATCGCCGCCATATATGCGGCAGAGGTCGCTAAACCTCCCATCACTGCAACAAGGGGTTTCTCTTCTCCAAGCGCAAGCAGAGCATTATGAAGCGTCTCACCTCCCACAACTGTCCCGCCGGGACTATCGATACGCACGATTACCGCCTTTACGGAGTCATTTTGAGCAAGTTTGCGGATTTTAAGAATTCTTTCGTCATCCTGAACAATAATACCCTTCACCTCTACCCGGGCAATAAAATCATCATTGCCCAAGGAACCACCAACCCTGCCATATATAGCCACTATCGCTACTACCACCGCGAAAATCGCAGCTATCCGCCAGAACGTTAACCGTCGTTTAAGTCTTAGACGGTCAATAATATTGTCGGAGTCTAAGGGCATTTGAACTCAAGCACCCCCGGCGTTCATCCATAGTAGACAGCGCCCAAAACGATTACGATGTCTCTTCATCAGTCTCAGGTGCTTCTACCGTATCGGTGGTCTCGCCCTCCACAGATGCCTCTTCATCAGTCTCAGGTGCTTCTACCGTATCGGTGGTCTCGCCCTCCACAGATGCCTCTTCATCAGCCTCGGTTGCTTCTACCTTATCGGTGGTCTCGCCCTCCACAGATGCCTCTTCGTAAATAACCTCTTCAGGCTCGTCTGCTTTCTCGGCCTGCGGATCGTCGACATCAATGCCGCCCTCTTCTTCTCTGGCTTTGTTTAAGGCCGCGCCTAGAATGTCACCCAGGCTAGCACCTGAGTCAGATGAGCCGAAGTCAGCCATCGCCTTTTTTTCTTCCGCCATCTCGTGCGCTTTTACTGACAGACTTAGCTTTCGGTCCCGCTTATCGATATTGGTAACCCGGGCATCGACGCGATCACCAACAGCATAGCGGTCTGGTCGTTGCTCGCTCCGTTCGCGCGAAAGATCCGCTCGGCGAATAAAGCCCGGTAGAGAACCAGATACAGTTACTTCCAAACCACCCTCGGTTATCGCGGTTACCGTGCAAGTAACAGTGTCGCCCTTTGCGACTCCCTCTATCGCACCTGCGAAGGGATCTTCCGTTAGTTGCTTGACACCAAGGCTTATGCGTTCCTTTTCGACATCGATATCGAGAATTCGCGCCGTGATCATCTCACTTTTTTCATATCCCTTGGCAGCTTCCTCGCCGTCCATTTCCCAGGACAGATCGGAAAGGTGGACCATACCGTCAATTTCTCCCGGAAGCCCCACGAAAAGACCAAATTCGGTAATATTCTTAATCTCTCCCTCGATATCGACACCAACAGGGTGCGCAGATGCGAAAGCATCCCACGGATTATCGTGACACTGCTTTAGCCCAAGGCTAATTCGACGTTTCTGAGAATCGACTTCAAGTACCATAATATCAACTTCTTGGCTGGTCGAAACTATCTTGCCGGGGTGAACATTTTTTTTAGTCCAACTCATTTCAGAGACATGGACCAAACCCTCTACGCCCGGTTCTAGCTCCACGAAAGCTCCGTAGTCGGTGATGTTGCTCACACGACCGGTGAATTTGGCGCCAATCGGATATTTTGCCTCCACGCCCTCCCACGGATCTGCATCAAGCTGTTTCATACCGAGGGAGATACGCTGCGTCTCAGAATTATACCGGATTACCTGTACCTTAACTGTCTGTCCAATCGACAATGCCTCGGTCGGATGATTAATCCGGCGCCACGCAATATCGGTAACATGCAGAAGGCCGTCCACGCCGCCGAGATCTACGAACGCGCCGTAATCGGTAATGTTCTTAACCATGCCCTCTAGAACCTGGCCTTCCTTGAGGTTGGTTAACAGTTCATTTCGCTGTTCAGCACGGGATTCCTCTAAGACGGCGCGGCGGGAGACTACAATATTACCGCGACGACGATCCATTTTCAGAATCTGGAACGGCTGTGCCGTTCCCATGAGCGGACCGACATCGCGTATTGGACGCACATCAACCTGGCTGCCCGGCAAAAATGCCACGGCGCCGGAAAGATCAACAGTGAAACCACCTTTGACTCGGCCAAAGATTGTGCCGTTCACTCTCTCAGTATTTTCGAAAGCTACCTCGAGCTGTGTCCAAGCCTCCTCTCGACGTGCGCGCTCCCGACTAAGGACGGCTTCGCCGTTCTTATTCTCCATCCTCTCGAGGTAAACGTCGACTACATCTCCGACGCCGATTTCAGGAGCCTGCCCCGGAGCCCCAAATTCTTTTAGAGGCACACGCCCCTCGGACTTTAACCCGACATCGATTAAGACATTATCGCCCTCGATCATAAGGACGGTACCCTTTATGACAGAACCTTCGGATAGGTCTCCATCACCCAAACTTTCTTCGAGTAGGGCGGCAAAATCTTCTTTTAATGGTTCGTTCTCAGCGGTTGAGGTTTCGGTAGCCATATTAAATCCTAGTTTTCCCTTTCCGAGAACAGAGACGATATCAGCTGAACCGGCGCCTCGACGACGTCAGTCTAGAAAAATCGATAATCTGCTCCATTTGTCCTGCTATCGGATAAAGGACATTGCCAAGGCGAATGCTGCGTCAGCGTTTAGATTTGTCGTATCGATGACAGACGCGTCAGCTGCTGGTGCCAGAGGTGCGACACTGCGGGTACGATCCCGATGGTCCCGTTCCTTCATATCCTGCAGAACGCGCGAAGGTATACTCGGATCACCCTTTTCCTGCAACTCTTTTACCCGACGTGCCGCTCTGGTCTCGACACTGGCGTCTATGAAAAACTTATAATCGGCGTTCGGACAAATAAATGTCCCGATATCGCGTCCGTCGAGTATAGCACCTGGCGCACCGTTAGGCGGTGCGGCAGCAAAGTCCCGCTGCAAGCTTACTAGCGCAACCCGCACATCTGGATTAACGGCTATGACGCCGGCCGCTTGGCCGACGGCTTCCTGACGCAGAACGGGATCATCAAAATCCAGTTTTACGATATCGATAGCACGGGCAGTCTGCTCTGCGGCTAGCTTATCTTCTGGGTCTTTTCCAGAGGTAATTAGCGACAGTCCAATCGCGCGGTATAACAGCCCGGTATCCAGATAAGCATAGCCAAGTTCTCTCGCAAGGCGTCGAGAGAGAGTGCCCTTGCCACTTGCCGCCGGGCCATCTACTGCGATGACAACCGACACCGTTAGGCTCCGAAGGGCGCGATGTCGGCGCCTAGGCCAGTCATCAGGCCGAGAAATCCAGGAAAGCTGGTATCGATCACATCGGCGTCATCGATCACTACTGGCTTCTCAGACACCAGACCCATTACTAGGTAGGTCATAGCGATACGATGATCTAGATTGACATTAATCTCGGCGCCGCCCGGTAGCAGTCCGCTCAGACCCGTAACCACGATATCATCACCCTCGGAACGAACCGGAACACCGCATGCGGTCAGCCCATCGACAATAGCAGTAAATCGGTCGCTCTCCTTTACCCGCAGCTCAGAAATCCCCCTAAACCGTGTCTCACCGGACGCGACCGCGGCTGCAATGGCAGCAATTGGATATTCGTCGATCATCGATGGTGAACGCGTGGCAGGCACATCTACGCCAGTCAGTGGCCCGTATCGAAACGACATATCTGCGATCGGCTCACCGACCGTTTTGCGCATATTGTTCATCTCAATATTGGCACCCATTTCCTTCAATGTCTGAAAGAGGCCGGCACGCAGCGGATTAATACCCACATTTTTGATAATTATCTCCGACCCCGGAACTACTAGCGCCGCGACACCGGGAAACGCCGCAGAGGATGGATCACCGGGGATGCTTATTTCTTGCGCTTCCAACTCGGCATACCCATGGAGTGAAATGTATCGGCCGCCGTTTCCAACCGGCACAATTTCAAGCTCTGCACCGAACGCTCTCAGCATGTTTTCGGTATGGTCTCGTGTTGCCTCACGTTCCCTCACGGTTGTGGTGCCGGGTGTATTTAGACCCGAAAAAAGAATAGACGATTTCACTTGTGCGGACGGTACCGGTACATCGTAATCAATCGGAATGGGTTCAGCGGCCCCATATACCACCATCGGCATGCGTTCCTCGTCGGTGAAATCAAACACAGCGCCGCAGCGGGACAATGGGTCGATCACACGGTCCATCGGCCGCGAGCGCAGAGAGCGATCACCTGTCACATAAGCTTTCAGATCGTGCGAAGCCATCAAACCCAGTAAGAGCCGCGCCGCCGTACCGGAATTTCCGAGATCAAGAACATCCTCCGGCGAGGTTAGCCCACCCACTCCAACACCATCGACAACCCAAGACTCCCCCGATTTGTCGATACTGACGCCAAGTGCCCGCAGAGCATCGGCAGTGCGAAGCACATCTTCCGATTCAAGCAAGCCACATACTTTGGTGCTACCGACCGCGACGGCACCAATCATCAACGCCCTGTGCGATATGGATTTATCGCCGGGGACACTGATCGTGCCATTGAGAGCTGTACCGGAGCGAGCTGCTAGCTTAGTCAAATCCTCATCCTGAGTTTGGGTCCGGACCAAATATTTCGACCAGTTCCGTACCATAATTCTCGGCAAAATAAAGGTGCCGAAATATCCCTAGGCTGATTTTGCTTTTGACAGCCATCGTTGAACATGTCAAAGGCTGCAGGTCTGATGCAAATACTTAATGGAGACCAACTTGGCTAAGCCAGAATGGGGTTTGAAACGATCGTGCCTAAGCTGTGGTGCTCGTTTTTACGACATGCAGAGTAACCCGATAATCTGTCCATCCTGTCAGGCAGAATTCGATCCACTAGCTCTTGTCCGGCCAAAGCGGGCCCGAACGGCTGCAAGCCAAGCGAAGGCCAAAGCCCAAGAGAAAGTTTCACCCGAAGAAGCGGTGACAGAGGAAGACGAACTTCTTGTCGACGACGATGACTCGCTGGATGTTGGTGACGAGATCGATTTAGACAATGATTCCGATGATGATATCCTCGCCGAGGATGGGGATGGGCCAGATCTTGACGAAGACCCCGACGTCACGGAAGCACTTGGTAACGCTGAGGACGACAGCGAAAATCATGAATCCTGAAAATTAGTTATTGCGGCTACTCTCGCGTCGAAATAGAGTACGCGCCGCAAAATCATACTTCGGGGCCATAGCTCAGTTGGGAGAGCGCTACAATGGCATTGTAGAGGTCGGCGGTTCGATTCCGCCTGGCTCCACCAATTCCCTGAGCATTATCATCACATTACCGAAAGGCCTAATTTGTGGTCGAACTGAATGACTCTACAGAAGTTTTCGGCAAGCCTTTTTCTAATCAGTCTACCGTCCAGTATATTATTTTAAAAGTTTCACCCAAATCTATCTTCATTAGAAAAATTTATAACATTGGCATCCAGTGAGCTCATTTTCGCTCATGACTGGTTAGCAAAACCGTTCCCGAATTTGTTTGGTCTCCAATATCGGAATCACATGATGAGTCTCTATCCGATTATTTGAGAAGATGATTCCCACAATCAGTTGGGTAAACAAGCCCATTTTAGGCACTTTAGTCGTACTACATATAGGTCGTTGATAAGACACGACACACAGTTCAAAATCGTGGTAGGTTGAAAAATACCACTGGAATTCCCATATAGTTATTAGTCGTAGCTGAGTCGGGCTTGTAACCCTAATTGCCCACTTAGTTGAGGAGAATTCCAATGACACGCCTCTCGTTGTTTAATAGTCCATTTCTACTCGGATTTGATGAGCTAGAAAGGGCTTTGGATCGCGTGAGCAAATCCTCATCCGAGGGTTATCCCCCTTATAATATTGAACGTACAGGAGAGAATGACATCCGGATTACGCTCGCTGTGGCCGGATTCGCTCGAGAAGACTTGTCAATAAAAGTTGAGGCCGCCCAGCTCGTTATACGGGGGAAGCAGAACGACGATTTGGGCCGAGAATTTTTGCATCGGGGCATTGCGGCACGTGAGTTCCAGCGGTCTTTCCTGCTAGCCTCAGGTATCAGCGTTATCGGCGCGGAACTTGACAATGGATTGTTGCACATAAGTCTTGAGCGACCAGTCGTCGAAACGCTCTCGCGCACGATCGAAATCAATACCCGGGGCCAAGAACGGCAAACTAAACTGAAGGCGGTAGAAGTTTAAGTAGGACGAAACATATTTTCTTGTAGGTATAAAACGTCCAGCGTTAACTCAAGGCAAGGTGGAGAAAGATGCACAATAGTGAAATAGCGAAAAATTTTATTAGCCCGGCAGATTTTGAAATGATGGGTATGCATAATGTCGCTTATATAAAAAAAGTCATTGAGAACGGGTCATCTCGCTTTGGCGTTTATGCGGCTAATGGTGCGGAAATCGCGCTGATGGATGTCGAACGCGACGTAGCTTTTGCGACCGTCCGACAGCACGACATGGAACCGCTAAGCGTTCACTAACTTCGAGCCCAGGAGAGGCACAACCGGTTCACTCCTCACCCACTCAGGCCGCGTGAGTGTGTGCCTCTTGGGTCAGCAAACTAAATATTCGCTCCGGAGTCTTAGCTAATCTCAGCTTGTCGCACTTTGCCGCATTGCGAAGAACGCGTGAGATTCTGGCTAACGCTTTGAGGTGGTCTGCCCCAACTAGTTCTGGGGCTAGTAAAAGGAAAATCAGATCTACCGGCTCACCATCGATCGCGTCGAAGTCGACAGGATTGTCAAGCTTCGCAAAACATCCGAACAGGTGATCGAGATCAGGAATTTTGCCATGAGGAATAGCGATACCGCTTCCCACTCCGGTAGTCCCTAAGCGTTCTCGTTCCATAAGAACTTCAAAAATTTCGTGTTCCTCAAGCCCGGTTTTACTCGCTGCTTTACCAGCGAGTTCCCGAAGTGCGTTTTTCTTGCTTCCCGCCTCGAGCGATATGACTATGCGGTCCGCACTGAGAATGTCTTCTATTTCCAAAAGTCGTCTCCAGCCCTTCTAAACTGTGGGCCTCTCAGGCCCAAACAGTGTCCAATCAGCATTTCGGCTAAAGCTTAGATAGAGCAATCTCATACCAATATTTTCCGTTACTAGACCCTTAACGCTCAGCCAGACGCTACCATCTTAAGTATCTCTTCAAGATCTTTCCGAGAGGGAATTGACTGAAATCCGGTTAATGGTCACTGGTCGCAACCTGCTCAATTAAAACTGTAGATCTCATTAACCGTTCTTCGTGGAAGTCTGGCCACGGTCTATAATTCTTGTTCTAACAATATGAGTGATTCCTGTTTTATCACTCAGAGTGCCGGAAAATAACACCGCGGATAGGCGAGTCAATAGAGTCGAGGAAGTGACTTTTAACGTAGGAAAGGCCCTTTATAAGGTCAGAATGGCCTTCTCGCGCCGCCGATCAACCGACGACGGGATATCCATAGCTTCTCGGTATTTAGCAACCGTTCGCCGGGCAATCGCGATACCTTCTTCGCGCAGGATACCGACGATTCTATCGTCGGACAGAATGCTCTCTGGGGTTTCACGACTGATCAGACACCTGATCCGGAAGCGGACGGATTCGGATGATCGCCCCCCGCCTCCCTCGCCCCGGCCAACCGCTGAATTAAAAAAATATTTCATCTCAAAGGTACCGCGGCTCATGCTTAGATATTTGGCCCGGGTTACCCGGCTTACCGTGCTTTCATGAACGTTAATCTCCTCTGCAATGTCTCTGAGGGTGAGTGGTTTAAGAAACTCTACCCCTCGCTCAAAGAAGGCCTCTTGCTGATTAACTATTTCGGAAGCGACCTTGAGGATTGTCTCTGCCCGCTGATGCAACGCTCTTACCAACCAGCGTGCCGACTGAAGCCGGTCATTTAGAAATGCTCTATCTTCCTTTGTTCGGGCTTGCCGCCGAACATCTAGGTAGAAGAGGTTGTTGACTAGGGCCCGGGGCATAATGTCATTGTTCAGTTCTACAACCCAGCCTTTCTCGGTACAATGAACAAACACATCGGGAACCACTAGTTGCGAAACTTCGTGATTAAAACCGGAGGCAGGGCGAGGATTCAGTTCTTTGATCTCTGCAACCATCTGGAGCAGATCTTCAGCATCTACCTCACAAAGGCGACGGAGTTGACTAAAACTTCGTTTGCCCAAAAGCCCGAGATTATCAAGCAGCACCTGCATTGCGGGGTCAAGCCGATCCTTTTCGTGCAGCTGAAGGGCGAGACATTCCGCAAGTGTTCGGCCAAACACACCGGGTGGATCCATCTGCTGACATTTCTCGAGGGTCTGTTCGACTAGGTCGATAGAGCAGCCAAGCGCTAGCGCAACTGATTCCAGATCTCCCGAGAACCAGCCATTATCGTCAAGCATATCGATTAGGTAGCGTGCGATCATAATCTCAGTAGGAGTATCCAGATCGATATTAACCTGACCGATCAAGTAATCCCGGAGAGTGGATTTTTCCGCGGCGGTGTTCGCAAGATTATAGACTCTATGATCAAAGTCATATTCGCCGGCCCCGCCCTTGTCCCTACTCGACCGGTAAATCTCATCGACGGCTATATCAAGAGACGGCCAATCAGAAGCAGATACCGTTTCGTAAACATTCTCTATATCTGTATCAAGGGACCGGGAACCTTGGCTCATCGTCCCGGATATCGTATTTTCAACGGACCAGGCCAAAGGCTCAATATCATCATTGTCCGGATCGTCCGTGTAAGAAGAACCAACTTTGTTGTCACTATCAAGATCCGAGGCTCTAACAGCTTGATCCAACTTCGGGCCGCGATCTCTCAGATCTTCGGAACTTCTCTCCAGGACACCCCTCGGCTCCTCGAGTTCAAGCAGAGGATTCTGCGCAACTTCTTCCTCGATAAATTTCTGTAACTCCACATTAGACATTTGCAGCAGCTTAATAGCCTGCTGCAGGTCAGGCGTTATCACCAAGTTTTGGCCCTGGCGAAGGCTCAACTTTGATTTGAGCACCATTTAGACGAGAATCACAAACACTTGCTCAAAGTCCTATAGGCTGAATCTATCGCCAAGGTAAACTCGTCTTACATCCTCGTGTGCTACTATTTCTGAGGGTGCGCCTTCCATTAGGACAGCGCCATCATGAAGAATATATGCCCGATCAACGATGTCGAGCGTTTCCCGAACATTATGGTCCGTAATCAACACCCCGATTCCGCGATCTTTTAAATGCCTGACCAAGCTACGGATATCATCCACGGCTATCGGATCAATACCCGCGAAAGGCTCATCTAATAGCATGAAGTTAGGGTTGGATGCCAGAGCCCTGGCAATCTCAACACGTCGCCGTTCACCTCCAGATAGGGCCAATGCGGGCGTGCGACGCAGATGGCTGACCGAAAATTCGGCAAGTAGTTCCTCAAGCCTCGCCTCGCGTCGTACAGGGTTATCATCCGTGACTTCAAGAACCGCGCGAATATTATTTTCAACGGTCATACCCCTAAAGATCGACGCCTCCTGCGGCAAATAGCCGATCCCAAGTCGAGACCGTCGGTACATGGGCAGGCCGGTGACGTCTTGCCCGTCAAGAGCAATGGACCCGTAATCGGCAGCTATAAGTCCGGTCACGATATAAAAACAAGTCGTCTTGCCAGCACCATTAGGCCCCAAGAGACCAACGGCCTCACCTCGCCTCAAAATCATACTGACGTCTCTAAGCACCGGTCGTTTTTTATAGCGCTTACCGACCTTAATAACTTCGAGGCCTTCATTCTGCGCTACTAAGCGCGGTCCTTCATCATCCGCGATCATTGCTCTAGCGTCTTGGTTTTTCACTGTATGTTTCCTCTCTCGGAGGAGTCATTCTTTCGTCGCCGAATATCGCTGTCATGCGTGAAAATACCCTGAACACCACTTTGGCCACGGCCGAACAATTTGCTTACTCCCGTATTAAGGTTCACCTCAGCATATTCCCCGTTTAGTTGGTCATTGCCGCGTGTAATTTTAACTTGTCCGGTGAGCGTCGCAATACCGGTTTCAATATCGTAAACTCCGCGTTTAGATCGAACGATCTCATCCGGCGTGGTAATAACTACATTATCAAACGCATCTACTTTACGGACTTGGGACTTGCCGTTCGCATCTTTAGCAAAATATGCCGTTAAGGCATCGGCGCGCAGCTTGTTCTCGCCCCGCGTGGCAATTGCGTTGCCGCGAGCTACCGCAAGATTACGTTTTTCCCAATATTCTATGCTATCCCGCGCTGTTATTTGGTCGGTTTTAGTCTCAATCCGAGAACCGCCGGTGAGGATTAGAATGCCTTGGTCGACATCGTAAACTGCGTTGTCCCCAAAGGCCTTTTGGGTTGGCGTAACGATACGTACATGGCCGACAGCGTGTATCCTCCAGATATCTGTGCCACCAGCCGCTGTCTCCCGATAATAGGCGCTCAGAGTATCAGCGAATACCGCAACATCACCCTGCGCCGCCCGGGCATTGCCGCGGGCTATATAGGCCTTATTTTTCTGCTGCCATTCAATTCCGTCTTCAGCATTAATTTCTATCGGTTTATCACGAGACTGCCCGGGCAGCCCCAAACCCTGAGCCTGGGCCGAAAACGCCAGAGCAATTATAATAACCGCTTCGGGCCCCAATAACCGAAATCGAAAAGCTGATCTCATTTTGCGTCTCTCGGTTTGGCCGTCACCGGAAAGATCACCATGCTTGATTTACCGCGAAAAATTATCCGGTCACCGCTGTCAAGAATTCTAAAGCCTTCCGCGTTGACTATTCCGAAAGGCCCCTGTCCACGCACCTTGGTATCACCTGCAGCGGCGGCTTTACGGAAGTCTATGCGAGCCTCCTCCGTCTGGAATTCATATCCGTCTTCGTGAAACAGGTCGACGCCACCAACCAGATTGAGTACCTCCAACTTACGCCAGAACCTGCCTCGCGGCGCGGAAATAGCCACCCAGGAATTGCTAGCAAGCGTCACATCTGCCTTGGGCCGGCTCAAATTGACGCCCTCATCACCATAAACATCATGGGCCACTGCGTCCGCCGTTACTGAAAATGGTCGATTTTCACCGTCTACACCCGTGAACCTGGCGTTTACCACCCTTTGCCCGCGCTCAATTTTTACTTTGAGATCCGAGATCCCGACGGTAAATTGTTCGGGTTTAGGTTTGAACTCCGGCCAGATCACAACTAATAGTAGAATAATGACAGCGACGGCCGGCAGCGCGTACTTCATAAGTATAACGAAACGGCTGTAGCGCGACCGGTACCGAGGCATTTGTGGCGATTCTATTGCTGAGTCGGATTCGTCGCCCACTGTCAAATGGATTTCAGGCTTTCGCAACACTATTACCACTCATCACGAGAGACCGGTTCTAAGAATATCGTGTATGTGAATGATGCCGAGGGGCTCACCTTCAGCCACAACAAAGGACGTAGTAATCTTGTTCTCATTCATCATCGCCAAAACCTGCGCCGCCAAAGAATCGTAACCAACGGTCTTTGGATCCGCAGTCATGACCTCCGATGCCATCATAGCCAATATATCTCCTTCCATATGCCGACGCAGGTCACCATCGGTGATCACCCCAACCAGTTTCCCATCCGCGGTGCTAACGCCGACGCAACCTAGCTGTTTAGCAGTCATTTCTATAATTGCCTCGGCCATCGGTGTATCGACGGAGACGAGTGGCAGATCCCGACCGCTACGCATTATGTCATCGGCGCGGATAAGACGGGATCCAAGCTGACCCCCAGGATGAAGAAGGTGAAAATCATCAGGCGAAAAACCACGCCGTTCAAGCAGCGTGACCGCGATTGCATCGCCCAATACTAGCATGACCGTAGTCGATGTGGTCGGCGCAAGGCTTAGCGGACAAGCTTCCGGGCTGTCCGGTACCAAAAGCGATACGTCGGCGGCTTCGGCTAACACACTGTCGGGACGACCGGTTATTGAAATAAGGGGGATACGCTTGAGCTTGACGTAGGCAACAATATCCGAAAGCTCAGCCGTCTCGCCCGAATTTGACATCGCGATGACTGCATCTTTCGAGGTGATCATCCCAAGATCGCCGTGGCTAGCTTCACCCGGATGCACATATTGAGATGGCGTTCCAGTGGACGCCAAAGTTGCCGCGATTTTCCGAGCTATGTGACCACTTTTTCCCATGCCAGTGACAATGACCCGCCCTTCCACATTACCCAAAAGCACAACAGCCTGAGTGAAACGTGCATCCAACGCGCGCGATAGGGCCTGCAAGCCCGATATCTCAACATCGAGCACGCGCCGCGCTGACTCCAACGCCGACGAGGAGGAAGAGCATATATTGTCTACCAAGGTATCTTCGGTGTCCGACATCTTTGATCCAACAATATCAATTGCTTATCGCCTTTATATCCTATCCGAATCCGTAGAACCCGGCGACCCCTTAGCGAAAGATAAATAAAAGATTTAATCAACTTTCCATCGCTAAAGAGGGTCTCAATGGGCGAATATGTCCACTTCCGGCCAGCCGGATAGATCCAACTCGGCGCGGTTCGGGAGAAACTCGAAACAAGCCTGCGCTATTTCGATGCGCCCCTCTCGTACCAGCATTTCGTCTAGCTTTTCGCGCAAGGCGTGTAAGTAAATCACGTCGGAAGCCGCGTATTTCATCTGTTGTTCCGACAATTCGTCCGCCCCCCAATCGGAGGATTGCTGCTCCTTCGATATTTCCACACCTATAAGTTCGCGACATAGATCCTTTAGGCCATGACGGTCCGTGTAGGTGCGGGCCAGCTTTGAAGCAATTTTCGTACAATACGCTGGGCGCGCGGTAACCCCTAGAAAATATCGCAACACCGCTATATCGAAGCGTCCATAATGGAATAATATTTCTATATCAGGATCAGCCAGAATGCGGCAGAGGTTTGGGGCATTAAACTCGTTCCGGCCAAATTTTACCAAATGCGCGTTTCCATCACCGGACGACAACTGCGCGAGGCAAAGTCGGTCGCGATTTGGATGGAGCCCCATGGCCTCAGTATCAATCGCGACTGAGTCTCCAAGATCAAGGCCGTCGGGCAGGTCCCCGTGATAAAGCTCAATCGACAAACCGCCTCCGTTCCCACCCACAAATCCGTAATTGGATTTCGGGCTGTTTTGCAATCAATGCAGAAAGTGGTGCCCAGGAGAAGACTCGAACTTCCACGGCCTTACGGCCACTGGCACCTGAAGCCAAAAAAAGCTCTCTGAAGCGGTTTCAGGGCCTTGTCCGAACTTGCCAAACACCCAACAAATTCAACAGTTAAGCGTGTAACACGGTATTTCGTTTAATGTAAAGCANCAACGACTTCTGTTAGTGACTGTGACAAGAGTGTGACAAGGTATCCATTGGCCAAACTGATTATCTGGACAGCGGAGCAAGCCATGCCCCCACCAGAGAAAACACCACGCCTATTCAGATATCTAAATCACCAGATCCAGATATTGACNAGATCCTATGGATCTAATCGTTATGAGCCTTCCAGCACCGCTGCCAGAACCAAACCCTAATATCAGGCAGCAAGGGTTTATTTGAAAACGGCGCAGCCCCCGGATTTAGCACCCTTTACCATCCATGATCGACGGGCCCACCAACTTCAAATCCTTTATCCGTACGTCAAACAATTTGTACCGGGAGGCAGCCATATAGTCCCAGTCGGTGGAGCGAGTAACCATTCTCACTTTTTTTTTCCTATCACTGGCTTCTGTAAGATAGGCACAAAGTTTTTTGACATCCGTGAACTTTCGACCGTCCGCAGTTGCGAGATATTCATACGCCTCGATTCCAAGAACCGATCCAATCGATGCGCTTGCAACATCCAAAATCGTAATCTGGTTTCCCGGATTTGAGAGACGCTGATCTCTTAAAACCTCGGAGCCGAGCACCATGCCTGAAAAATATAAGCCTACCCACTCAGTCATCTTGGGCCGTGTTCGGGTGGGAATACTGATCGATTTGCGTTTCCCTTTACGAAGGACTGTCAGCTCTGCGGCACCCGACATTCCACGAAGAGCATGAATTAAATCAGATTGATTTCTGAGTTTAAATCCAGGCTCGGTCGAGAAGTGAAGAAGTTCATCCTCGGGTAACAAACTCCACTCGACAGGCAGGCCCGGAAAGCTTGTTGCTACTACTAACTTGTTCTTGATTTCATCGCTCGTGGCAAAAGCAACCGGCACATACGGCGTATCAGCATTCTTTCCGTTTGCCAGTAAATCAAAAATTCTGCAGGCATAAAGCATTGGCACGGCGAAACCGAGGCCCTCTGTCTTTCTCTT
This sequence comes from Pelagibacteraceae bacterium, assembly GCA_002718135.1. The sequence goes on from PBDN01000019.1 coordinate 266,705, forward strand.
AGAATACCCAGCGGTGTTGATGCCAATGACCTTACCCGTTTTGACATCGATCAGTGGGCCACCAGAGTTTCCACTATTGATGGCGGCATCAGTTTGAACCCAGTAGCGGTTAGACTTGTATCGCAGCCCGGAAACAATTCCGTTGGTAACCGAAAAGTCTAGTGACACTGGATGTCCGTAAGCACCAACCTTGCTTCCTATTTCGGGAAAGCTTCCGCAATGCAGTTCCGCCTGATTGGTCAGCTTGGGAATGTTTTTGGTTACAACCTTCAGTACAGCAAGGTCGAGATAACGATCAATAAATAGCAGCTTTGACTCAACAAACCTTTGGCCTTTAAAGGCGATTTCTATGCTCTCCGGGTTGCGGGACGACACGTGTGCATTCGTGGCGATCCAACCCTTTTCTTTATTGATTAAAAAGCCGGCTCCAGTGAAAGAACCCTTCTTGTCCTTCAGTGTAGGGTACTCAACTCTGGTTCTGATTTTCACGGTGTAGCGTTCGGCCTTCAGCAGGTAGTTCGCCTCATTCGAATACTCTGCAGCAAGATCCGGTGCTGAAAGTGCCAGGCATAGGATTATGGTAGGCACACATAGGCCTGCTCTCAGAATAACACTTGTCATTTAGTCTTCCTAAAAAGGCGGATTATAATCACCGCAATCATGCAGACGGGACACGTTGCCATCAACAGTCCCATTAAGTCCCCCATTAATTGGATCCCAGCTCTTCATATCCACCTCTGCGGCAAACCCCGCAGCCTCATTTGAGGCCACGGGGCGCTTCTCAGTTTACGATCTTTGCCTTTGTGTCATTAGACAAGCTGATAAAGGCAAGCGTCTCGGTATCAACGGTCCGTTTATAGACAGTCTTCCAAAGCTTCGGATTATCGTCTTTGTATTCCTGCCATTCTTTGACCTCCTGCTCAAAAATCTCTCTTGGCGTGGAAGGTGTGACATAAAGATCGGGTTCGTCGAATTCATTGATCACAGCGATTACGTCATTAACAACGTCGATCACATCGTCAACAACCGAGACGAGGTCTTCTACTTCTGATTGAAGCTCCTCAGCCGAAAAAGGGATCAGCTTCTCCAGCCGTCACTCCTTTCTCGAACCATTTCTTAAAGAGGTTACGGTCAACATCATTGGGGACATACCACTTACGGGCGCTGGTATCCCAACGTGCACCAAGAGCCTTAGCGTCATCTTTTTCAGCGAAGGGGCAGTTAATGTAGAAACGATTGGACATAGTTTTTCCTTTACGTTGACGAAGAATTTCGGTATCGAGCGAGTACCAAGTATGTGCGCCGAATTAATCGGCGCTTTTTTTATGCCTGTATTCCACAGACATCTATGACGATGTAAGACTTCGCAAAGGCAACCATCGCCTTCCCGTATTGCCGCCCTACATCTTCCAGTATCTCCAGCATCACCCATGCTTGGCGTCTGCTGGATTTCCCCTCTGCCATTTTGCGATCCACGAGCGCTTTCACGGCTTCCTGCTTTTCAAACAGCAAGAACTCTTCTGTTGTCAGCACTCTCGCCGCATCTGGCTTGATTGAGGACATAGTTTCCATAACGAACTCCGATTGGTTGGAACGTTGAACCATCTATTAAGTTCCCTTGATGGTTCGTAAGAACTCACCATCAAGGAACTAATAGGTTTCATAGACGGCTCGATTGAGCTGGCCACGGAAAGATCTCGTCGGTTTTACGTGTTCATGGACAAATACTCCTTAGATTTAAAATCTCTTATAAAGTTACAGAATAGAGTTTAGATCTAAGGAGTATTTGTTCTTTACTTTATTTTGTTTACGTTTTACTTGCATTTTTACAGAAAATGTGGTATAATATATGCATGAAATGGTAATGGTGCCATTTCTATTATCCATTCATTAACCAAGAGGAACACTCTCAAGATGGAGGTAATTTCTGATTAATTAAAAAGGAGTATTTTTATGAAAAGTACCAAGCTGGTCGTAAGGCCTAACTAAGCTGCTGACTATCTCAATATGACGGTCGGCATGATCTACAAAAAAGTTAAAAACGGTGACTTGGTGGCGATCTCAACGTCACCTGTATTGATTACACTGGAATCGGTTCAGCAATGTGTTCTGAACAAATTTCCAAAGGCCGAAGAGCTACTCAATCGCCCGGCTGCAAACGACAATGAAGGACTGCAGCTAGAGTTCGATTTTGGTGAGGTCGCTCATGGCTCAGAATAATCTGGTAGAGCGTATCGTCAGGATACTGGATCACACAGTTGTCTTAGACACCCCAAACAAGAAGCTCGTAGCTCTCTACATTCTAAATAGCTACGTATACGAGAAGTTCGATTTCTGTCCATTGCTCTGTATTACAGCTCCGGCAAAGGGCTGCGGAAAGAGCACGCTAGCAGAAGTAATCGCCTCTCTGGTGAAGACCCCGTTCATGACAGTGAATGCCACGTCTGCTGCAATCTTCAGGATCATAGAACGTGACAAGCCATGTGTGATCGCTGATGAGACCGATACATGGTCTGCTAACCAGCGGCAGGAACTTTCATATGTCTTCAATGGAGGCTTCTCAAAAGCCAATGCAAAGGTTCTTAGGTGCATCCAGTCAGGTGATGATATTAAGGAATACAATGTTTATTGCCCGAAAGTGATTGTTGGCATTGGAGACTTTCTCTCCGGCACCACTAAGAGCAGATCTTTGTTCATCTCCATGAAGAGAAAGAAGGTAGGTGATCATATCAGGCGGCTCAGTGACTTTCGGGAGGATATCGAGGCCTTGAAGGAAGAACTTCTAGCTTGGTCTGAGAGCTATCAACCAACCCTTGTTCTGGCAAAGGTGGATCGCAATAGCGACAAGCTTGAAGCCATCAAAACAATAGCTCTAGAGCTGGCTGTTGATATCAATGACATCGACATTAGCCAGAGAGAAGATGATGACCCCAATGATGATGAGGTGATGATCAGGGGGATCATAGAGCTCTTTGAGGGTGTTTCTTTCACCACCGTCTCTGAGATAGCTCAGAGGCTCAATCAGGATGAGAGATGGGAGGACCTCAACTATGGAAGAGGTGTTTCTAATCAGCGTATCAGCAAGCTTCTAAGAGGCTTTGATCCAGATCTGCCGACGCAACCATATCGATTGCAGGGGCATTCTCAGCCCAAAAGGTGGGTTCATATACCGACCTTGAGAGCGAAGGTTTCTGAGTATATCGATCTCTGTAACGCTGTTACGAATGTTACGCATTATGAGGAAAGACTGATCGCTTAAGTAAGAAGTGGAGCTGGGTTCGAATGACCGAGCCCGGCTCCACTGTCTAATTGCTCTAATAGCGGAGTTAACGGAATGGGATTTTACTTTGTAGTTCACACAATTTTAGGATTCGTAGGGGGCTGCACGTACATTCTCAGCCGCTCCACAGTTGTTGATAAACCTCTATGGATGAGTAGTGAGCTCGGCGGACTTTATGTGCTGCTTGGGAGTGCTCTGGCCTCTATAGGTGTCGTGGGCGCACTTATAGCAACCTTCGCCGAATACGGGGTGGTTTGGAGTTTTGCGACGCTGGGTGAATTTGTTTTGGGCGTTATCGTTGCGAAATTTACGCCCGTTGAAATACAGTCACTTGCCGCAATAATTTGCCCGTTTGTCGTTGTGGTTATTTGTGGGGCGTTATTTGGCTTTTGGTATATCTGATTTTAAACATTTAGTTCTGCCGTTCCTGTCAGCAGTTTTCAATGAACCAGCGTTATATGCGTAACGGCGTAACAGAAGCGCATGAAGCTGGACAAAGGATGAATGAATTAGGGACTATCGTCATTTTCGATTAACGAATCTTTTTCAAAAACTCATTACCTAGTCTAGTCGTTTCCGCAATGCGTTCCTCCAAAGCGGAAAATAATTTCTTACCTACAGTACCAAATTTTTCCCTTCTTTTATTCGTAATTTTATTACAATTTTTCTTCATTTTTTTTAAGTTATCCAGGGACTCTCCTTCTGCATTTTCAACGGCTTTCTCGAAAATGATTGGCCTGCTAAGCAACTTTTTGCGCCACTCCAATGTTATTGGAGAGTGTTCAAGTGAATGCGCATCGCAATTGCCAGAAATGAAAGCGAGCATCATCTTGTTAAGATCCATCGCTCTATATTTATTCCAGAGAAACCAGTTATTGGCTTGGATTTTGACAAAGCGGCGCTCAAAAGAATTGAGGGAATTGACTTGAGACAAGTGCGTATCAATCATATTGACTATTTGGGATGGTCGCTTGACGGGCGGAAGTAGATAAGTTTTTGTGTAGGCATTCATAACCCCCAATGTATCGAGGATGATGCCTCGCAACTTATTATCAAGCTTTGCTGCTATTGCGGCGGAGTCAGATGCTGAGACAAGTGCTATCAATAAAGAAGCGACAAGTTTTCCCCGCATATCGAATTACCTATCATCGCCTGAAATTGGGCATTCAGTCGGGCAAATAATAATCCTGATCAGAGCATTAACCGAAGGTGTTATAAATCCATTCAGGTGCGCCGAACAACATCGAGTAGCCACCAATTAAACCTGTAAAAAACATAGTGGGGCCTAAAAGGCCGATCACAAACATCCAAAAACTACTGATTTGTATAGCCATCCATAACCAATAGAGGGAACCTATGGCGTATAGACCAAAAAAGCCTATCATTACGGCGCCCGCCGCTGCCCCAAATACACTTACAAAAAGATTTTTGATCGATTCCATCGTTTTCCGCCCTGCTTTTTCCGAGAGGCACTTACCCCGGTATCAACATAGGTGCATAACAGCCTAGGTTTATAGGCATCCCACTATTCCGATATGCTGGACAGCCCAGAGTTTAATGCCGCACACCCAGCACTGATGCACCTCCTGTTTTCTTGATGAAGTTTGTCACCTTGTGTTCCGGCAGACAAGGCTAATATCTACTTGAGTGATGAGGTAGAACTAGCGTTATCTATTCAATCAAATTACACTTCTCGTGTGCGAAGTCTGACCGCCACCCCCCCGGGCTAACAAAATGCGATATTTCGGCTATAAGTTGCGTATGAAAAAACTGGTAGTCATTCTAATTTCGGCATTTATTTTTTTCCCATTAAATCATGCCAGAGCGGTGGAAATAGTATCCTACTCTCTGTTGGTGGAGCGTGATTACAATGCGTTTATGGTCCTTTTTCAAACAAAAGATAGCGGTGTAATTGGCAGGATTATCCAATTAGGAGGATACCAGTTTTTTAGAGATATCCATGGAAACAAGTGGGATCGTGTTATTACCACTATTTCGCCTGCTGTCGCAGATGGAAGTAGCTATGAAGAATATTTTCGGCAGCGCTATATAATTAACAAAATAAATTTTGTTTTTAATGTTGTTGGTTCTGACGAACATTTGTCATTTGCTTCTGCAGAAGCAACCAACGTCATAAAAGGATACATCTCACAAAAAAGAGAATTCAGTTTCTCTTCATTAGCATTTAAGGATGGAAAAGCAGAAAAATGGGTGTCACACTCTTTTTATCCAGTAAAAACCATTAGTGATTTAATCACATGGTCGGAAAATAATTCTTATACGTTTTGCCAATCTTTAAAGAAAAAAATATTTAATGAAGTTAGAAATTTAGAATTTAAAACTGAAAATTTAAAGAAAATCCTTCAATCTCATGGGTTATTCTGTGATCAGAATAATGATCTCGTTAAAACAAAAATTTCTGAAAATGAATATGCGTCTAAGACGAACGGTGCCAACACATTAATATCTGCGTCATCTGGAACAGGTTTTTCTGTCTCGTCGCTCGGTCATGTCATAACCAACCATCACGTCATTGATGGATGTCAAAACGTCAAAATTCATTTTGATGGGAAATCCATACCAGCGAGGGTTGTGACGTTTGACCCACAAAATGACCTCGCTCTTCTCAAGGGTGATTTTCGTCCCTCTACCGTTCTTTCGATGAGTAACCAATCACCTGAACTACTGCAGGATGTTTATGTCGCTGGATACCCTTTTGGACGCAAAGTAAGCACTGGAGTGAAGGTCACGAAGGGTATCATCAGTTCCCTCACAGGCATCGGCAACAATTTCTCCCAAATCCAAATTGATGCGGCACTCCAACCCGGCAATAGCGGTGGTCCGATACTGGACGATAGAGGAAATGTGGTTGGTGTTGCGGTCGCTAAATTGGATATCAAAAAAGTCCTGAAGAATTATGGTGTGCTACCAGAAAACACCAATTTTGGTATCAAGACGAGTGTTGTGAGAAGCATTTTGGAGAGTAGCGGTGTATCGCTACGCAGTGCCACTCGTTCATCCATTTCTAAATCCACATTAGGAAAGATTATTGCTGCTGGAACCTATTATCTGTCATGTTGGATGACGATGGCACATATAGAGAAAATAAAATCACGGAAGGTTATCTTCCAAAATCTGAACTGACCATCCGCAGCCCATTTACAAGCTCCATGGTGATACGTTGAAAGAGGTCATACGCAAATTAGGACTTGTCGCAAATTGGTTCGTGTTGGGTGGGGTCGGAATCCTTTTCACTGCAGCAGGTTTATTTTTTGATGGGACTCAAGACCAATTCAATTTGGGTTTTGGTATTGCCCTTCTTGTAATCGCACTTGTCCTACATAAAATTATAAATTGGATCTTCGCTTAAAATGTTTGGTCCATCCTATTCCAATAAGGCCATGCTGTTAGCGGTTGCCGGCCTAAAAGAGCTTGATGATTGGATTGAGGACGATTTTCAAAATTACCCGCCTCCGGATATCCCCAAAAACAATGAATGGCAGCGCACCGGACTAGGTGACTATTTTTTTAATTCAGATAAAAAGGAAAAAGCCCAACGACGATCTGTGTTTAACTTTGGCGTAATGACGGGTTTGGCGGAACACTATTTTGACGGGAAGCCGACCGAATTTGATAAATTTTTAAAAAAAGCTGCAATGTCAGGGATCCATTTCCCCAAAATGGTTATGAAATCACAGAGTTTCGCACAGAAATATCCAAGGGAATTTTCAATTGGTGTGGGTTGGTCCAACGAATTTCGGAAGCGACGTAACCTACCTTAAGTGGCTATATTTTTGTTCTCTTCCTTATCGCTTCTGTATCAATATTCTTTAACCAGCTCTGTTCACGAGAATCAGATTTTAGGATTCCTTTTTCCGCTTTTTTCTTCCTCCGCTTTTCTTCTTCCATCTTTTCACCAGCCTGAATTAACTCATATTCAGCTGCTAAATCTTTAAGTCGTCGAACACGGTGCTTGGCATAAATTGCTTTTGCTACTTGCTCATCACCTTTTGCTTCCTCCAAGGCTTTCAACTTTGAAACGGGATCGTATTCTCTCCGATCAATTTCCTCTGCCTCAGCAATATACTCAGCCATCGTCATGCTTTTACAAGAGGCTAAGCTGAATGGTTCAAAAAGGCGTCCGAGCAGGGAAATCCCGGTGCGATGGTTAGCCTAGGTTGGGTGTATTTCAAAGGTGAGGGCACGCCCGTAAATATAAATGAAGCGTTCAAATGGACAAAACTTGGTGTGGAGAATGGGGCAGTGGAAGCTATCCCTAATATTGCCCTTCATTATGCGAATGGTTGGGGGACCCAAAAGGATCTAGTAAGAGCGTTAATGTGGGCACAAATAGGAATGAAGCTTGATCCTCCAGACTCTGGAAACCCCCGCCGAACTAGCAGGATTAAACGGAATGCAATTAAGCTAGAAAGATTCTATGAAAAGTTCGCAAAGGGTATGTCTACAGGCGAAATTAAACAGGCGGAGATGAAAGCGACAAAATGCGAAGCGCAAAATTATCAAAGCTTTGCGTGCTAGGTCTCAACGGGTAGTCCCTTAATTAGCGCTAGAACGGACTCAGGGGACTCCAGATTCGTATCTATAGATAAAAGTCCCGGTATCATGGTGTGTACCAGATCCCACTAGAAACTGCTTAGAATCCGTTCTGGAGGGTGGTTTGTCTGTCCTGTAGCAGCCTCTGTACCCCCCTGAAAAGCCATCATGTGGACGAATATCATCGGGGTCGTCATCATATGACGAACAGGATTATGTCTTAGTAATGCTATAGCGGCTACAGGAACTCTCCTGTGTAAGAATTTCGATATGAACCACCATTGCCATTTTTTTTTTTTGATGACGTAGAAATGGCAGGAACTCAACATCCACATTATTCTCTTAGTTAATCACATATTCCTTGATAACATCGTGCTTTTAAACAAAGAAATGTTGCTAATACAGCCCCTGCGATTTCTGAGTGGAGTTCATAAAAATGAATAAATGGGTTAAATACGCTGCAATAGGAATTGGCTTTTTAGTATTGTTTGCAATTGCCAACGGAGTTGGGAGATTCACCGGTAAGTCTGTCCTCAAAGAATACGAAGGAGGTAAAGTTGAGGCGGCACAGGCATATGCCGCAGAGGAAATGAGAAAGCAACTTCCGATGAGAATAGACGAGGTTACAACTCTACAAAGCGTATTGAGTATGGGCAAATCGCTAATCTATAATTATCGAATAGAGCTAATAAAGGATGATATAAATAATAACTTTTTGCAGAAGCAGACAGGTTTGCTACGGCAAAACGTATGCGGGCAAAAAGCTATGGCAAAAGTTATAAAACTCGGAGGGAGTTATAGATATTTATATATGTCGAAAGATGGGTTATCTCTTGGTTCAATTGAAATCAGTAAAAAATCTTGCGGTTTTTAATTGGAGAAAACTTCGCACTTCCCGTGAAGGACCACATCCGGCGACCATCAAAACCACTAGAGATATTATTCCTGTTCTGAACATCTACACCTCCTGATTTCTAGATAAAGTTTGTCACCGTGTGGTCAGGCAGACAAGGAAGTTTCTATGCAGGAAACTGCATGGGGCTAGCGCAAAATCACCGACCAGAATAAAGTTTCAATATGAGAAACCTGACCGCCACCCGATGGGATGGGAAAATATGAGTAAATCCCTGATAATTTTTGCTTTGGTTACCATCACAGTTAGCATTTTAACGCCGGCTTGGATGGATAGATATGAAACCACAAAATACAATGTCGGAGGTTTTGAGGTCTTTGTAAAAGAAAACAAAATCACCGGAGAAAGATGCACCCTCAGAGAGGGTGTAATTGGGCAAGATGATATGGAAAGTTTTAGGACCGCACAAAATTTCCCTAACTGGTGCTGATTAGCACCTCAACAAGCATTCAAAAGACACTCGCCCACCTCACGTCTATCCAAGCTTCTTAGCCAAGTCTTCTGCTCTTAGATGGGTATACCTCTGAAGCATTCTCAGGTCTTTGTGAACAGGATAGACACAAACCTACCAGCAATTGCTGCTGCCCAGCGAAATTTGGGAGTCATGTACGCAATCGGAGAAGGGTCAGAAAAAGCGTCAGACAATTTTACAAGCGTTGTTGAAAACGCTTAGAGCGTTAGAACCAACGCAACGAATCATCGGTAAAATATTTAAAAATACCGTAGAAAACGGCTCCCACACCATTTCCGATCAATGCAGATAGGCCGACCGAGTTAAGTTTGTTAGTCAGTTTAGGGTAAATGAGCGCCCATACGGCTGCTAAAATTAAAAGCACTAGCGGTAAGGACCCTGCACCAACCTCTATCCATATCCAATCGATCACATAAAAAGCAAAAAATGGCACAATTACGTGGCATAACGGTCCGAGCTTTAAACCGGCAGCCAACGCCGCCAAAGGCATACCAACAAAGCCAAAAATACCGGTCAAAATAAGAATTACGGTAATTATGTATGCGCCAGTTTCCATCAGAGCCTCAGTCTATCATGGCAGCTATCGTTCTTGCTAAAAGTTTTAAATCAGTGCGAGTAAAGGAAAGCAAACCAATGATGATCTTAATGATCTCCAATATCTCCCATACTCCGGCTATTGGTGCCATCTAGCCCACCTCACGCCTATCCAAGCTTCTTAGCCAAATCCTCTGCTCTTAGATGAGTATACCGCTGCAACATTCTCAGGTCCTTGTGACCTGTGATTGCAGCAACCTCCATCACGTTCAGTCCTTTTTCAAAGAACCTGCTGGTGGCTTCATGTCTAAGATCATGGAAATGCAGGTTCTCTATGTTCGCTCTCTTACAGGCTCTTCTCCAAAGCCCCCGTAACGCCACAGCATTAATGGGAAACACTCTCCCACTTATGTCTCTTGGTATTGCGTTGAGTATCTCCAATGCCCTTGTACTGAGAGGCACTGTTCTTGGTGATCCGTTCTTGGTGTTTTCCA